>CALTCK010000017.1 GCA_943842625.1 uncultured Flavobacteriaceae bacterium | reverse complement strand
ACAACACCTCCCAAAAGGATAGTAATAATACACACAAAAATGTTTTGTCTTTTCATAATTTGTCTATTTTTTTTTACGAATTTAGTTTAAAATAATGTATTATAAAAAAGTTATTAAATGGTATCGTTTTCCTTCTATTACCTTCTAAAAAATAAGTACATTTGTTATCTTGAAACCTGTGAAATTAATTTGGTATGATTCACTTTTTTGGAGAGGTAAAAAAAACAGTTTTTACTGTCCAAACCTCAACACCACTCTCTAAACTAGATATTCAAAAACTAGAATGGTTATTTGGAAATCAAAGTAAAATTGAAGAATCCGTCATAACGGATTTTTTTATTGGACCACGAGCAACAATGATAACTCCTTGGAGCACCAATGCTGTTGAAATCACACAAAACATGGGAGTTGAAGGGATTATTCGTATCGAAGAATTTCATCATACTACTAAAGAATCTTCAGATTTTGACCCTATGCTTTCTCAAAAGTATTTTAGTTTAACTCAAGATATTTTCACCATAAATATTCAGCCTGAAGAAGTGTTAGAGATTGACAATATTGCAACCTTTAACCAATCTGAAGGATTAGCTCTTAATGATGAAGAGGTTTCTTATTTAGAAAATTTATCTAAAAAAATTGATAGAAAACTTACAGATAGCGAAGTGTTTGGTTTTAGTCAAGTAAATAGTGAACATTGTAGGCATAAAATATTTAACGGAAAATTTACTGTTGACGGAAAAGAAATGCCTTCATCTCTTTTTAAATTAATTAAAAAAACCTCTTCAGAAAACCCAAACACTATTGTTTCCGCTTACAAAGATAATGTAGCGTTTATTGAAGGTCCCAAAGTATTACAGTTTGCTCCCAAAAGAGCTGACCATCCAGATTACTATGAAAATAAAAGTTTTAAAAGTGTTATTTCTTTAAAAGCTGAAACTCACAACTTTCCTACTACTGTTGAACCATTTAATGGGGCTGCTACAGGTAGTGGTGGGGAAATAAGAGATCGTTTAGCTGGAGGAAAAGGATCACTACCACTTGCAGGTACTGCGGTTTATATGACATCTTACTCAAGACTTAAAGAAAATCGTTTATGGGAAAACGCTGTTAAGGAAAGAAAATGGCTCTACCAAACCCCCATAGATATATTAATAAAAGCAAGTAATGGAGCTTCTGATTTTGGAAATAAATTTGGACAACCACTTATTACAGGGTCAGTTTTAACATTTGAAAATGAAACTAAAAATAGAAAATTAGCGTACGATAAGGTAATTATGCAAGCAGGAGGGATCGGCTACGGAAAATTTAATCAAGCACTTAAAGATACCCCTAAAAAAAAGGATAAAATAGTAATTTTAGGAGGCGAAAATTATAGAATAGGTATGGGTGGAGCAGCAGTATCCTCAGCAGATACCGGTGAATTTTCAAGTGGAATAGAGCTCAATGCTATTCAACGTTCCAACCCCGAAATGCAAAAAAGAGCAGCCAATGCTATACGTGGTATGGTAGAAAGCGACACCAATACTATTGTATCTATTCACGATCATGGAGCTGGAGGACATCTAAATTGTTTAAGTGAATTAGTAGAAGAAACAGGTGGAAGTATCGATTTGGATAAATTACCAGTTGGTGACCCTACCCTTTCTGCTAAAGAAATTATTGGTAATGAGTCTCAAGAAAGAATGGGATTGGTAATTGGAGAAAAAGATATTGATAAATTAAAACGAATTGCTAAAAGAGAACGCTCACCATTTTATGAAGTTGGGGAGGTTACTAACGACCACAAGTTTAAATTCGAAAGCAAAAAAACAGGAGAAAAACCAATGGATTTTGATTTAGAGGATATGTTTGGTAGTTCCCCAAAGACCATCATGAACGATGTGACCATTGAACGTGTTTATGATAGCCTTGTTTATTCTCCATCCAAAATAAAAGAATATTTATTAAATATACTTTCGCTAGAGTCTGTTGCTAGTAAAGATTGGCTAACCAATAAAGTTGATCGATGTGTTACTGGTAAAGTTGCGAAACAACAATGTGTAGGTCCATTACAAATACCCCTAAATAACTGTGGGGTTATGGCGCTAGATTATCAAGGGAAAGAAGGTGTTGCGACTTCCATTGGGCACAGCCCCATTTCTGCATTGATAGATCCAGTCGCTGGATCACGAAATTCGATTGCCGAAGCCTTAACTAATATTATTTGGGCACCTTTAGAGGAAGGATTAAAAAGTGTTTCACTTTCAGCAAATTGGATGTGGCCTTGTAACAATGAAGGTGAAGATGCCCGATTGTATAAAGCTGTAGAAGGAATTTCAGAGTTTGCTATTTCGTTAGGAATTAATGTTCCTACCGGAAAGGATTCTCTTTCGATGAAACAAAAGTATAAGGATGAAGAAGTCATTTCACCAGGCACAGTAATCATTTCTGCTGCAGGGCATTGCAACGACGTAAAAAAAGTGGTAGAACCTGTACTTCAAAAAAATGGTGATAGTATTTATTATATTAATATATCAAAAGATGACTTTAAATTAGGAGGATCCTCTTTTGCACAAACACTAGCTTCTATAGGCAATGAAGCACCAACGATTAAAGATGCTTCTTATTTGTCTACTGTTTTTAATAGTATTCAAAAATTAATATCAGACAATCAGATACTCGCAGGACACGATGTTGCCTCTGGAGGTTTAATTACAACGCTTCTTGAAATGTGTTTTGCTGACATCAATTTAGGAGCAAAATTAAATTTAACAGATTTAGGAGAAGAAGATTTAATTAAAATTTTATTTTCAGAAAATAACGGAATTGTTTTTCAAGGAAAAAAAGATTCAATAATTGAAGAAACCCTTGCTAATAACAACATTGATTTTATTAAAATCGGAACTGTTACCGAAACAGAATCGCTTCAAATTAAACACACAGACCAAAATTTAGAACTTAGCATCCCTGAAATGAGAAAAGTTTGGTTTGAAACCTCCTACTTTTTAGATCAAAAACAAAGTGGTGAAGTAAAAGCAAAAGAGCGTTTTGATAATTATACGAGGCAACCACTAAACTTTAAATTTCCAGATCATTTTACTGGAAAACTTCCCGTATTTGACAAAAATTATAGAAGACCAAAAGCAGCAGTCATTAGAGAAAAAGGGTCAAATTCTGAACGAGAAATGGCAAACGCAATGTATTTGGCAGGTTTTGATGTTAAAGATGTACATATGACAGATTTAATAGAAGGTAGAGAAACTCTAGAAGATATTAAATTTATTGCAGCCGTAGGTGGTTTTTCTAATTCAGATGTTTTAGGATCAGCAAAAGGATGGGCAGGAGCTTTCTTATACAATAAAAAAGCAAAAAATGCACTAAAAAACTTTTTTGCCAAAGAGGACACCTTATCTCTAGGAGTATGTAATGGATGCCAATTATTCGTTGAATTGGGACTATTAAATCCAGAACATAAAGAAAAACCTAAAATGCTACACAATGATTCAGGTAAGTTTGAGTGTTCATTTACTTCTGTAGAGATTAAAAACAACAACTCGATCATGTTATCTTCTTTAGCCGGAACAAATCTTGGAATTTGGGCAGCCCACGGAGAAGGGAAATTTAGTTTTCCTAAGCCAGAAACCCATTACAATATTGTAGGAAAATATAGTTACGATGGCTTTCCGTCCAATCCAAACGGAAGTGATTTTAATACCGCAATGTTAGCGGATAGCACTGGAAGACATTTGGTGATGATGCCACACCTAGAACGATCAACTTTTTCGTGGAACTGGGCTCATTATCCAAAAAACAGAAAAGATGAGGTAACGCCCTGGTTAGAGGCTTTTATAAACGCGAGAAAATGGCTGGAAAACAAAAATTAAATATACTTTAAAAATTACTCTATCATAGCTGAGCAATTTTGAACCTCTATTTTTATTTCAAAAATCTGAATAATTTTCATACTTTGCAGTTTATAATTAAACTTCATTTATATGAGCAGCATTAAGCGTCTTTTTGACTTTCCCTATTATCAGCTTGAAAATTATAACTTAGAAAAATCTTTAGTCTCAAAAAAGGAAGGAAAATGGATTGCCACATCTACTCAAGAATACATAGACAAAGCTAATGCAATAAGTAGAGGATTGATACAACTTGGAGTTCAACCTAATGATAAAGTTGCAATTATCTCCATGACCAACAGAACGGAATGGAATATTTGTGATATTGGTATTTTACAAACTGGAGCTCAGGACGTACCAATATATCCAACCATATCACAAGAGGATTACGCATATATATTAAATCACAGTCAGAGTGTTTATTGCTTTGTTTCCTGCGAGTTTGTTTTAGAAAAAATAAATAATATTAAAGATCAAGTTCCAAGTTTAAAAGGAGTTTATTCATTCGATACTATAGCTGGATGTCATCATTGGGAAAAATTATTAGCACTAGGAAAAGACGAAAGCTACCAAGATGAAGTAGAAAAGAGGAAACAAAATATTAAAGAGCTTGATTTAGCCACTATCATATACACTTCTGGTACCACAGGAAAACCTAAAGGTGTTATGCTATCGCATAAAAACATAGTTAGTAACGCTATTAATAGTACCCACAGAATTCCCTTTGAATTGGGAAAATCCAAGGCATTAAGTTTTTTACCAGTTTGTCATATCTATGAACGAATGCTCTTATACATGTATCAATATTGTGGGGTCAGTATTCATTTTGCTGAATCATTGGAAACAATTAGCGATAATCTTCAAGAGATCAAGCCTCAAGTGATGACAGCCGTTCCTCGATTATTAGAAAAAATATATGATAAAATCTATGCGAAAGGAGCTGATTTAAAAGGAATTAAAAAGAAATTATTTTTTTGGGCCATTGAGTTGGGATTAAATTATAAACCCTATGGTGAGAACGGATGGTGGTATGAATTTCAATTAAAAATTGCTAGAAAATTAATTTTTAGTAAATGGAGAGCAGCCCTTGGAGGTGAACTAGAAGTTGTAGCATCCGGTAGTGCAGCACTTCAAACTAGACTTGCAAAAGTTTTTAATGCTGCAGGTATTCCTATTATGGAAGGTTATGGCTTAACAGAAACGTCTCCTGTGGTCTCTGTAAACGACATGCGAAATAAACACTTTAGAATTGGTAGTGTTGGAAAGATCATTAAAGATACGGAAGTCAAAATAGCTTCTGATGGTGAAATTTTAGTTAAGGGACCACAAGTTATGATGGGCTATTATAAAGACGAAGAATTGACCAATAAAGTTATTAAAAATGATTTTTTTCATACTGGTGATATAGGTGAAATAGATCAAGACGGTTTTTTGAAAATAACCGATAGAAAAAAAGAAATGTTTAAAACCAGTGGAGGAAAATATGTAGCGCCACAAGTAGTTGAAAATGCAATGAAAGAATCATTTTTTATAGAACAAATTATGGTTATCGGAGATGGTGAAAAAATGCCGGCAGCTTTCATCCAACTAAATTTTGATTTTGTAAAGGATTGGGCTAAAAGAAAAGGTTTTGAAATTGGAACTAATGCAGAAGAAATTATTAAAAACCCAAGATTACTTGACAGAATTCAAAAAGAAATAGATAATCATAACAAGCAATTTGGTAATTGGGAAAAAGTTAAAAAATTTGAATTAACTCCTGATATATGGAGTATAGAGTCAGGGCACCTTACTCCTACTATGAAATTAAAAAGAAAGGTTATTAAAGAAAAATACGCGATACTCTACAATCGTATTTATAGCCACAATTCATAAATAAAATCTCTTTTTTAATCTAAATATTTTGCTCACTAAATTTAATATTTTAAATAATATTAATTAAAAAGTAGGGTATTTTATTTAAGGGTTGTTTTATATGCAAAGGGAAGATTTTTGCTATGAAAAAGAAAATCTGTATTCCAAATTGGTTATTTAAAAAGCTATTATACTAATAATAGCTTTTTTTTGGTTATAAAAATTAGATCAAAACATTTGATAAAGTGTCGTAACTATCAACTCGTCTTTAGCGATGACATTCAATTTCAATAGCTGCTTTTTGTCAATTACTTTAAAATTAAAAGGCGCTGCTGTAACATCCAAACCGCTATTCTTCTTTAATCGAATTCCTTGACCTGAAAGGATGTCAATATTTGGAATAAAATTATGTTTTGGTATGTGTTCTGTAATAATTACAAATTTAAATTGATACAGTTTGTTCAATATTTGCTGTACCTCGTCATTGGATAAATGTTGAAAAACCTGTCTAATAATTGCACAATCCCCTGCAGGAATCGGATCATTAGCAATGTCCAAACACCTAAATTCTAACTTTTTTTGAGTAAATATTTTTTTATTGTGTAGGATCAGATCATTTACTATATCTACCCCGATATAGTTACTAGAGTATTTTACTAACTGTCTTCCAATATTAAAATCACCACAACCCAAGTCACAAACTACAGGTGGAATTGAAAATGACGATAAAAATGAAGAAACAACAGTTATATAGGGCTCAACATAGTTTGAATGATGAGAGCCTTCACCAGAATAAAATTTCGTTTCATTAGCTCCCCATAAATTTAATTGATAAACTTGTTCCATAGCAGCTTTCGTTGGCCAGGGTGTCTTTATTTTTTTATGACACATAAATACCTCTATATTTTAAATTAGATTTTCTGCTATTTTACGATTTGACCTCGATGTGGCTGTAGTAATTTCCGGTGAAGATCCATGTCTTTTTTATCAATAATCAAATAAGCTATGGTATACATTTCAGAAATTATTTGTTTTTCAATTTGATGATAGTCAAGTTTTTCTTTTGTAGCGTACTCTCTTAAATGAACACAATGATGTTCAGCAATTTTTAATGAATTTGGCCCCCTAAAATCCCATAGAAATTTTATTTTATTAGACATGTTTTTATTTAAATATTTATTTATTTGGATTAGATAATCATTTCATTACCGTCTTTGAATAAAAAGAAGCTAAAAAACCTCCAAAATATGCCATAGGTAAATAAGATAGTGTGAGGTCTAAAATTGTAAACCATTTTGGACCCGGCAATAAGTAATTAACTGCAATACCACCTAATAAAAATAAGCCTCCTATGGTCATCGCAATTCTCATTTTATGACTCGATGCAAT
>CALTCK010000016.1 GCA_943842625.1 uncultured Flavobacteriaceae bacterium | reverse complement strand
TATTTGGTAAGCACCCCCATTCCAGGTCCAATCTCTAGTACATTCTTATAATTTTCCTGAGTTAAAGTATCTGCAATTTTTTTTGCAATATTTTCATCTTTAAGAAAATGTTGCCCTAAATGTTTTTTTGCTCTAACAGACATCTTTAATGGTGAGTAACAGAATATTCATCTATAATTTCCAGCTCAGTTCTAAATGCAAGCATCTTATCTGCAAATTTTAATAAACCTTCTTGCTTTAATTTATCTGCATCGTTTTTATAATAACTATCCAGAGCTTCTCGAGATTTTGCTTTGTATTGTACCGCATAAGTAGTACCACCCATTTCTTCTTCTACTAATACTTTGGTAAGCCTCGCATCTATAAATTTGCCAGTTGCTAATACTTGTGGGATATGATTTTTAATCCATTTTAGCCATTCGTCATGGATACTATCTTCAATATTTACGGTAACATTATATATGATCATACTTATTCGATTTCGTCTCCTCTTAAGATTCTGAATTTTTTTCTTGCCTCTACAAAGTAAATACTATTCTCATAATTAAAAATTATCAACTCATAATATTCTTTTGCTTTTTGAGATTGGTTGAGTTTTGTTTCGAATAATTTTGCCAATCTGTAATAAGCATCATCCGCTAAAATATCGTCACTATAAAACTCAATTAACGTACGATATTTTTTTACAGCTTTAGTATATTCTTCATTAGCTTCGTACAATTCTCCTAATTTATAGAGCGCTTCATCTTCAATTTTCTCTCCCTTATGATTTAATAATAAGTTTTCTAAAATTAAAATTGCTTCAGCTCTTTTATTTTGAAAAGCAAGTAAATCGGCACGGGCATATTGTTTTAAAGCGGTTTGTGTGGAATCTTCTAATGAATTATCTTTTATCAATAAGCTTAAATGCATGGCATCGTTAGCAATTAATTGTGTAGCTGATTTTTTTAAAACATCTAATTGTACTTGAGCCCAGTTAAAATCGCCCTTTGAAATAACTCGTTTTAGCTACTTTAAAGCGTGCTTCTTGAGCTAACAAATCTCCTTTTACCTCATTTTGAATCTGCGAATAATAAATTAAAGCTTCATTAAATCGTTCGTCAAATACCAAAATATCAGCCAATAACATTTTTACTCTTGCTTTTTGATAACGCGTTAAGGGTTCTTTTGAAAATCTTTTTAGATTGGCTATTGCAAAATCTTTTTTTTGATTTTTAAAAGCTTCAAAATAATTGAAATCTAATTGTAATTGATAGGTTTTTTTACCTTCTCCAAACTCGCTAAAAAGACGCTGGTATTCTTTTTCAATTTCAGGATAATCCTTTTTTTTGGAGGTCTTACGTTTTATCTTCATTAAATATTGATGTCCTGCTATTTTACCTTCTGGAGTTGAAGCATTTTCTAGTAAATAATTAACGATTAGAGTTGCGTTTTCATAATCCTCGTCTTTAGTGGCGATGTAGGCAATATCTGCAATACCTGACATGTCATCATCTCCCATACGCTTATAAATTGCTTTTTCTTGAAGAAATGCTTTTTTATAGTCTTTTTGTTGTACAAACAACCAACTTAATAATTCGTTATATAATACATCGGGTTGTTTTTGAAGTTTTCGCAATAATGATTTACGAAGTAAAACATTGCCCTCATCTGTTGAATTCTCAGAAATATATTGACTAAAATTTTGTTTGGCAACACCCAAGTAAGACCGATTTTTTTTAATTAAAGTTAAGTAACTATCGAACATTTTTTCAAGATTTCCCTGTTCTCCATATAACTTTGCTAGTTGATAACTAAAATCACTATCAGGGAATACTTCCATTGCTATGGTATAGGTTGCTATAGCTTCTTCAATTAAGCTATACTTTTCAAAAGCTTGTCCTACGCTTCGGCCATAATTAAACTTAACGGTTTCCTTCACAAAAAGAATCGCTTTATCATAATTGATAGTTGCAAGTGAATCGTTTCTTTGTAAAGAATAATTGTACCCTAACTCAACATAAAGTTGTGGAATTATTCTTTTAGTATCCAGTTTGTTTAGGATTATTTTTTCAGCTTCTTTATACTTTTCAAGTTGTTGATTTGAAGTTATAATTGCTTTAAAATAATTAAAATTTTTGTTTTTTTTATAGAGCTTTGTGTATAGCAACAGCGCTTTTTCATACTCTCCTTGTTCCAAATAATTTTTGGCTAACAAATCGTTTTGCGCATAAGCAATTGTTAATGGTAACAATAATAGGATGAAAATAATTTTGCGCAAGATTTAAAGTTTTTAGTTAATCATGTCAAAACCACAATAGGGTATTAAAACAGCTGGAATTTTGATACCTTCTGAAGTTTGATAGTTTTCAAGTATTCCTGCCAATACTCTTGGCAATGCTAAGGCGCTTCCGTTGAGCGTATGAACCAGTTTGTTTTTACCATCTTCGTCTTTATAACGTAACTTTAATCTATTCGCTTGAAAAGCTTCAAAATTGGAAACAGAAGATATTTCTAACCAACGGTCTTGCGCCGTCGAGAACACTTCAAAATCGTAGGTCAGCGATGCAGTAAAACCTAAATCTCCTCCGCACAATCTTAAAATGCGATAAGGAAGTTTTAATTCATTTAAAATATCTTTAACGTGCTCTACCATTTCTGTTAGCGCAGCATCAGAATTTTCTGGTTTTTCTATTCTAACAATTTCTACTTTATCAAATTGGTGCAACCTATTTAGACCTCTTACGTGCGCGCCGTAACTTCCCGCCTCTCTTCTAAAGCATGGAGTGTATCCTGTACACAAAATGGGCAATTCAGAATGTGTTCTTAAATCTCCACGAAATATATTGGTAACTGGGACCTCGGCAGTAGGAATTAAATACAAGTTGTCACCGGTTACGTGATACATTTGGCCCTCTTTATCGGGTAACTGTCCGGTTCCATAACCAGAAGTCTCATTAACTAAATGAGGCACTTGATATTCTGTATAACCAGCACGGGTGTTTTTGTCTAAAAAATAAGCAATTAATGCACGTTGTAATCTAGCTCCTTTGCCTTTATATACTGGAAAGCCAGCTCCAGTAATTTTCACACCTAGTTCAAAATCTATTAAATCGTATTTTTTAGCTAACTCCCAATGTGGTAAAGCTCCTTCAACTAGTTTTGGAATTTCACCTTCTTTAAAAATTTCTTCATTGTCATTTTCATCAGTTCCAGCCGGAACTAAATCATTTGGAACATTAGGAATTGTAAAAAGAAGTTTTTGTAATTTTTCGAGGGTATTATTTAAAGTTTCGTTGAGTTCTTTTGATTCCTCTTTCAATTGCGATGTTTTTTCTTTTAAAAGAGTTGCTTTTTGTGCTTCGCCATTTTTATACAGTAGGCCAATTTCTTTAGAAAATGAATTGGATTGCGCTAGGGTTTCATCGAGTTTAGCTTGTGTAGTTTTTCGCAATTCATCTGTTTGCAAAACATCACTGAAAATTATTGATGCATCAAAACCTCTTTTTGAAAGCGCCTGGATGAATTTTTCTTTATTCTCTCGAATTTCGTTTACCTGTAACATTTACCGAATTAATTTAGCTTGCAATTTAGCAAAAATGATACTTTTATTTAAGATTTTTATTGCTTATTTACGATGGTAATCTTTTGGAGAAGAGAATAGCCAATTGCTATGTTTTATAGGATTCCAATCAAGACTAGCAATATCTATAGTATCGTTTGTAAATTGAAAATAAGGGCCTCCATTAACACTCACTTTTGAGTTGAAGAATACTTTAACATCGTTCCCTGCTTTTTTTTCTTGATCTTTAATTTTTTGAGCAAGCTGCCACATTAAGTCAGGTTTTGTAGCTACAGATCTTTTTTGTTTTGAGGATAACATTTTCTTGTAGTCGTACCTGCTTTTTTCTCCAGTTTCTTGATTCAAAGTATATATTTTAAGCACTCCTTTTTTGGATCGTAACATCATTCGCCAGCTCATTCGATGCCCTTCTTCAGTCCATAATACGTCGTCTTTTATAGCCCAATGTCGTAGAGGCAATCCAAGTTGAATTACAAAATATAATAAAAATATACCGATTGGTATATTTTTGTTGTGTTTGGGATAAACCCACTCATTTTTAATATAAATTTCTTTTTTTAACTTAAATCTTTTCTGAATGGTTTCAGAAGTAAAAAAGAAGAGTGCAAAAGCGATAGACATATATGGAAATATACCTACTTGAAATACAATCGAATTAAATAGATGAAAAAATAAAGAAAGATAAAAGCCTAATAGTCTCGTTTTTTTATACAATAGCATAGGAATCACGACTAAATCAAAAATAATTCCAAAATATGCAAGGGTATAATGTGCCCATTTTTGCTGCAAGGAGGTCTCCAATCAAATAGTAATGACTTTTTGACTGTAACAATACACCGGGTGCAGTTCCATGAATCCAATCGGGATACCATTTAGCAATCGAACCGAACGTAAAAACAATTCCTACCTGTAATACTAGAAGTCCACTTAACCCATTGTGAGACAGCTATCGATTTTAATGATGGGTTAAATTTCACGTCTAATGAATATCGTTTATTTACGGGTAAAAATGCCATAATCCAACACAACAAGACCATTAAATAATAATGATTGTTATAAGATGTTTTTTGCATTAAATAAACCGTAGTCCATAAAATCGCATAGGAAAACATAGCTATTCTATATTTATAGCCAAGCATTACAAAAATTCCGAGAATTCCCATCAGGACAAAATAAAGATACATACCTTCTCCTATTAAGACTTGCAAAAAGTCAAACCCAATAAAATTAAATGTAAAGTCTGGATCTACAAAAACTCGCCGTACCCAACCAGTTGCTATCGCACCAAAAGCTTCCAAAGTAATTAATAAACCAAAAACAACCCTAAAAAGACTGAGTCCTGTATTGTCAATTTGTTTGAAAAGAAATTTAGTCATTAATTTTTAAATAATTTCTAGCAAATAGTTCATCTTTTTTAATAGCATTTTTTAATGCATCTTTAGACTCAAAAGTTTTTTCTTCCCTAATTCTTTTAATAAAATTTAACTGTATTTCCTTTTGATAAAGATCATTCGAATAATCTAAAAAATAAGTCTCAATTGTTTTATAAGTTCCTCCAACCGTAGGATTGGTGCCGATATTTGTAAGTCCAAAAACTTCCTTTCCTGAAATTATTGATTGAACTAAATAAACTCCATTTTTTGGAATTAATTTATAATCTTCTTTTAAATGAAGATTAGCCGTTGGAAATTCTAATGTTTTTCCAATTCCTTTTCCCTTCACAATTAAACCAGAAATCATGAATGGATATCCTAAATAGTTGTTAGCTGTTTGAACGGCTCCTTCATTTAAAGCGTTCCTGATTTTTGTGGAACTTATGGAAACATTTTCTAATTGTTGGGCAGTTATTTCAATAACTTCAAAATCATAGGTTTTTCCAAATTCTATTAAATCATCGATGGTAGCATTTCTGTTTCTGCCAAATTGATGGTCATAGCCAACAATAATTTTTTTAATATGTAATTGATTTACTAAAATATCTCTAACAAAATCCAATGCGGATAATCTGGAAAACTCTCTTGTAAAAGGCTGAACGATTAAATTAGAAATTCCTGTTTTTTCAATCATTTGCGTTCGCTCTTTAATGGTATTTAGAAGCTTTAGAGAAGATTCTTTTTGAAGTACCATTCTGGGGTGAGGGAAAAAACTAACTAAAATAGACTCCAATTCATTTGTAAGAGCAGTTTTATAAAGTTGATTTAAAATTTTTTGATGCCCCACATGAACCCCGTCAAAGGTCCCTATAGTTACAATAGAGGACTTTGTTTTTTTATAAGCAGCAATCGAATTATAAACCTTCATATTATTTTCCGTTAAAGGAATTCATTGTATTGGTGATCCCTGCCAAGCCAAAAGATACAATGGCTTCTACAGCTTTTTCCAATCGCTCCGGAAGTAACTCTTCTTCTTCTTTAATCCATTCTCCTAATACATAGTCCACTTGTCGACCCTGAGAAAAAGCATCTCCAATTCCAAAACGAAATCGATTGTATTGATTGGTGTTTAAAATTAGCTGAGTGTCTTTGAGGCCGTTGTGTCCGCCATCACTCCCTTTTGTTTTGATTCTAAAAGTTCCGAATTTCAGATTTAAATCGTCGGTTACTACCAATAAATTAGCTACTGGAATTTTTTCTTTTTCGAGCCAATATCGCACCGCCTTTCCACTTAAATTCATAAAGGTACTTGGCTTTAACAAAATAAAAGATCTTCCTTTTAAATTGCAAACAGCTACATCACCAAGTTTTTTGCTTTCAAAAGTGAGTGCTGCTTTTATTCGCTAAAAAATCTAGAATTTTAAAACCAATATTATGTCTGGTATTTGCATATTTAGGACCAATATTTCCCAAACCGACAATTAGAAATTTTTTCATAGGGTCACCATCAGTTAGTTTTCTGTTGGAATTTTTTCCGTAAAGTTTTCTTAAAAATGAAAACATAAAATTATTTAACTTATGTAAAAATAAAAAAAGCATCCCATATAAATGGAATGCTTTTTAAGTATATTTTTTTGAATTGGTTTATTCTTCCGTTGGCGCTTCTGTTGCAGCTCCTTCAGCAGCAGCTCCATCCGCTCCTTCAGCACCTTCTTCTCCTTCTTCTCCTTCTTCTTCGTCATCATCTTCTTCGTCTTCAACAGCAACACGAGATGTTCTTACTTGACAAACAACTCTACTGTCATCTTGAAGTATCACAAATCCTTCACCAATTAAATCTCCAACGGTTAGTGTAGATCCAATTTTCATTTCAGAAATATCAGCATTTAAGAAATCTGGAAGATCTTTTGGTACTGCTTTTACTCTTAATGAACGTCTTACAATACGTAAAACACCACCATTACGAACTCCTGGAGCATTTCCAGTAATACGTACAGGAATCTCCATACTTACTTCTTTATCATCAAATATTTGATAAAAATCGATATGTAAAATTTGGTCTGTTACCGGGTGAAATTGTATGTCTTGAAGTATTGCATCTATTTTAGACCCATCTTCTAGAGCAATTACTACCGTGTGTACATCTGGAGTGTAAACTAATTTGTTGAATGCTAATGTTTCAGCTGAAAAGTGAATAGCCTTGTCTCCTCCGTATACCACGCAAGGAACCTGACCAGCATTACGTAAGGCTTTAGTTGCAACTTTGCCCACGCTTTCTCTTTGAGATCCTTTGATTGTAATTGATTTCATTTTTTTGTTTTGTATATTTAAATTTATAATCGCTCTCTTTTTACATTTAAGCGGGTGCAAATATGCGTTTTTTCTAGTAAATAGAAAAGAAATTACATTTTTTTTTAAGGAGTATTCCTGCTGGTTTTCCGAAAGTTACATTAAAAAATTCGTACTGATTGATTTATTAGAGTTGACATTCGTCATTACTTCAGCAAATAAGTTCGCACAGCTAAGTATTTTAATCTTTGAACTCTCTTTTTTAGAAGGGATGGAATCGGTTACAATAAGTTCTTCTAATTTTGAATTTTCAATTTTATCATAAGCAAATCCAGAGAGTATTGGATGTGTGCAAATAGCTCTCACACTCAAAGCTCCACGTTCTATCATTAAATCTGCTGCTTTGGTTAAGGTTCCTGCAGTATCGACCATATCATCTACTAATACTACATTTTTTCCTTCTACATTACCTATTAATTCCATATGAGAAATTACGTTGGCTTTTTCACGTTGTTTATAACAAATAACCACATCACTTTTTAAAAATTTTGAATAAGCATAAGCGCGTTTAGAACCTCCCATATCAGGAGATGCAATAGTCAAATTATCTAGGTTCAGGGATTGTAGATAAGGTAAGAAAATAGTAGACGCGAAAAGATGGTCTACTGGTTTTTCAAAAAATCCTTGAATTTGATCAGCATGTAAATCCATAGTGATGATCCTTGTTGCTCCAGCAGCTTCCAACATTTTAGCAATTAATTTTGCAGCAATTGGTACTCTAGGCTTATCTTTTCTGTCTTGACGAGCCCATCCAAAATAAGGAATTACGGCTGTGATGTGTTTGGCAGAAGATCTTTTTGCTGCATCGAGCATGAGTAACATTTCCATTAGATTGTCACTGTTAGGATGTGTTGATCCAACAATAAAAACACGTGCACCCCGAATCGATTCCTCAAAAGAAGGTTGAAACTCTCCATCACTGTAGGCGGAAGTAATAACATTGCCAAGAGGCACGCCATATTTACTAGCAATACTCTCTGCTAATTGTTTACTTTGTTTACAGGCAAAAATTTTAGATGCTGGATAAGAAGTGTCCATTTTTTCGGGAATTTGTTGTTGGTAAACAAATGTAAAATTAAAGAATCTAAGTTACCAAAAAATGAATCAATTAGTTATTAAAAATTATTAATTAATGTCTATTTTTGCCAAGTAGATGCTCAAGTGGTGGAATTGGTAGACACGCTGGATTCAAAATCCAGTGCTTCACGGCGTGCGGGTTCGATTCCCGCCTTGAGTACAATTTATCCCCAAGAATAATTTATTGTTTTTTGGGATAATTTTTTATTATATTTATTATTTTAAAGTAGTTGAAATAATATGAAATATTCTTTGTTATCTTTCTTTCTTCTTTTATTTAGCCTAACCTCCAATGCTCAAAGAGATGTAAGTAGATTTGATGCTTTTAAATATATAACCGTTCCTCATATTAAATATAAAACAGGAAACGATATATATAAATTATCAGAAAATACAATGTATTTTTTTAAAAAAAAAGGTTTTAACATCATTCCGCAGAACAATTTGAATGATTTTGTTAAAAAAATTGACAACTTATGTGAAATCTTAACAATAAAAATCACTCATGGTACAAATAATTATGCAGTTAATCTAAAGGCTCTTGATTGCAGAGGAAGAGTGATTTATGAGACTAAAGCAGATTGGTCTATCGCAGCCGCCTTTAATGACGGAACCCTAACACATAAGGATTATTTAAATACGAGTCTAGACCAAATTTTCTACAAAATGCGTAATCTTAGAAATTATTCTTTTAAGTCAAATTTAACCCCAGAGATAAAACTTCCTAAGGCAAAATATAACGGGTCGCCTTTCAATATAAGTGATGAAGAATCTATTAAAGATTATTTAGATAGTAAAAGATTTGAGCCCATTGAAGGAATTTGGAAAATAAATAATGCTTTAACAAAGTACACACTACTAATATTAAAAGAAGAACAATCATACAAAATATATTTATTAAATTCTGAGGATTCTTATTGGAAAAAAGGAGAATTAAAGGGTACTATTCAATCAACTGCCACCAATGATTATTGGGAGGTCAATTGGACTTATTTTGATAAATTAAAAAAAACCCAAACAATGGGTCAATTGGGTAACGGGGTTTTTGTTTTTTCGCTGGAAAATAATATCAAATCCACTTTGATTAAATATTACCCGAAAGCAAATAATATTAATCCTATTGAAGATGATGGTGGAAAATGGAAAGGAAATGGTTCTGGTATTATTATCTCTAAATCAGGATATATAGTTACTAACCATCACGTCATTAAGGACGTGGAGGATATTGAAGTAGAGTTTATTATTGATGGTGAAATTCAAAAGTTTAATGCTGAGGTTGTACAATCAGACCTTAGAAACGATTTAGCAATTCTTAAAATAGTTGATGCAAATCTTGATGGTTTTGGTACTATAAATTATAACTTCAAAACACGCTCTTCGGATGTAGGAACAAAAATATACACCTTTGGTTATCCAAAAGCACTAAGTGGTATGGGTAAAGAAATAAAGGTAACGGAAGGTATAATTAGCTCAAAGTCAGGCATAATGGGTGATATAACAACTTATCAAATTACTGCCCCAATACAAGGAGGTAATAGTGGAGGCCCGTTATTTGATAATAAAGGAAATTTAATAGGTATTAATAGTTCAAGGTTTAATAGTTATGAAACTGAAAATGTAAACTATTCCATCAAATCAAGTTATGTATTAAACCTCATCGATGTACTTCCTAAAACCATAGACCTACCTTCAAGCACTAAACTACAATCTCTACCACTTACAAAGCAGATAAAAGAAATATCCAAATATGTGGTTCTTGTTAAGGTTAGATAACCTTAGTGTAATATGTTTCTCTAAACTCTCTAAGCCTATCAAGGTCTTGCAAGAATAAGTTCGATAATTGGAGTACGTTGTGTACAAATTATCCCCAAGAATAAATTATTATTCTTGGGGATAAATATTTTTTATCTTAGTTTAACACTCTTGTTAACCAATATTCTACAAATATGTTTCAAATTTCAAATAAGATTAAAATTGAAAATAGTACTCATGAGGTGTGGGACCTCATCTCTTCTCCAGGCCACTTAAATCAATTTCACCCTTTTTGTAAAGAAAATAATGTATTGGAATCTAAAAATGATGTTATTTTAAAAGATCAACTAATTTATTTAAATGGTTTAACTTATTATAGGACCTTCAAAGAATGGGAACCAATGGTTGGGTATAGTATAAAAATTGGCAGTAAAAACGCAAAACAATCAGATGTTAAATGGCAAATAATTGAAAATGAGGAATTTACTTTTGTAAAAATTACTATTAAGCCATATACCAGTAGTAAAATACCTAAATTATTATATCCATTTTTTCATTACGCCGTTGTTAGGCCAAAACTAAAATCGTATTTAAATGCAGTTCTTAAAGGCCTTGAATATTATTTAACTTATAATAAGCCCGTTCCACGAAACCAATTTGGAAATCACTCTTGGTTTGCCTAACTTAAGAGTTTAATCCTAATTAATCATTAATTTTCTTACAAAGAAGTGTTTAAAATTGCATCTATCAACTCTTTTTCATCACCCATTAAATCATGCGTTGCATTTACCACTTCTCGATAGCTTTTTTCACAACTCAATAAGGTATAAAACTTTTTCACAAGTTCGGATGCTAATACTTCGTCTTTTGTTGATTGAATGATGGTGATTTTGTTTGTTAGTTTTTCTACAAATCCTAAAGGATTAAGTTTACCAATAACCTCGCTTATCTCTTCTTCATAATCTTCAGTTGGTTTTAGGGATAAAATATTTTTTGCATGCTCCCATAATTGATCCATTAATTGTTTATTAGAGAATAAAGATATGGTATCTACCACTGGATTTAAAAGAATTATGTGATCGAAAACAAAGGGTTCTTTATTTATGATGTTGGATACATAGAATCCACCCATTGAATATCCCAAAGCATGAAGTGGCACTTTATATTTTTCTTTTAGATGACTAGCAACAGTTCTTATATCTTTTATAGAACCTAAAAAACTAAATTTCCCTTCACTTTTTTTATCGCCTCGGTAGTGTATTTCTACAAGCGAAATAGCACTATCTTTTAAATTATTACCCAACAGAATAAGCCTACTTGATCCAGGAAAACCATGACAGAAAAGCACTATTTTTTTAGCATTATTTATATCGCCATAGTGTTCAAATATAATCTTGCTTCCATCAATGTATAGTGAAAGTTCTGTTTTTTTAGGAGTCTTCATAATACAAAATTTCTTTAGTTCTTATGTTCAGAATATTATATCTTATAAAGGGTTTATAAGCACTTTTCTCTTTATAATTATTTGACTTCAAAATACAATGACTTTGAATTAAAATTTTAATGAGTGATCATCCTAAAAAAAATATAGGCATTTAATAACATATAAAAAAAGGCAGGAAAGGAAGCCGAAAGAGAATCTTTAAGTCGTAATCTAACTATTAAACCTGCCAACATCAGCAAGGAAAGACCCAGCGAAGAAATTAATAAAATAGGAGGATACTTAAAACCTATAATTAACCCAACAGCTCCTAGGAATTGTAAAATGATTACAAAAAGGCCAAGTTTTTGTAGGCCATATCTTATAAATTCTTGTTTCATATTAGGAGTTACAAAATAAGAAATTACATAACAGAAAAAAGATAGGCTAGAAACAATCGCACATATTTTAACTAGTTCCATTTAACTTGGACAGTTAAAATAGGCCAATGCCAGACAAAAAATTAAAAGTACTAAAGACGGAAGTTTTTGGATAAATGGATTCTTCACTTTAAAATGAAAATATTGAGCGCTAAGCATGAATAAGCCCATTAGAATAGCGGGGATAAATATAAATGATGGATACCAAATTCCAACTAATAAGAGTGTAGCTAGCGATATTTTTGCAGCTCCCACAAAATTTCGGGTGGTATCACCTAACCCAAACTGTTCAAACTCTTTTAAAACATTGTGATATCTAAAAACCCAAACATAGAGCACCGATATGGCTACTGCGGATTGTAATATTAATTGTAAATTTTCCATTTGATTTTTTTAATGATGATATCTCAAAAATACAAAATGTTTAATAAAGAAAATAATTAGGTGGAGAGTTCTGTAGATCATGAAATAAATTTAACTCTTATTTGCTATCTTTGAAATATAATATTAAATCTCTGGCATGACAGAATTTTTGCTTTATTTGAAACTGGGCTTGACTCATGTGCTTGATTGGCAAGCTTATGACCATGTGCTTTTTTTGATTGTATTAGTTGCAGCCTATAATTTTAGTAATTGGAAACGAATTATTATTCTGGTTTCCTTATTTACGCTAGGGCATACGACTTCTTTATTATTAGCAAATTTTAATATGGTTTCGGTATCCAGCAAATGGATCGAGTTTCTTATACCCGTAACTATTTTAATAACTGCAATTTATCATTTAGGGACTTCTGGTAAAAATAATCGTAGTGAAAAAGTAGGCTTGTTTTATGTAATAACGATTTTTTTTGGATTGATACACGGCTTTGGCTTCGCAACTTATTTTAAAATGATATCGGGAGGCAATGAAATTTTACCTCTTTTAGAATTTGCACTAGGAGTAGAAATTGCTCAAATTATTGTAGTCGCTGCAGTATTAATTTTAAATTTTCTTTTTCAAACTATATTTAGATTTAGTAAACGTGATTGGGTGTTAGTGATTTCTTCAATTGTCATTGGGGTCATTATACCGATGCTCCAAAATACTTGGCCACTGTAATTTGTACAATATTTAATGTCCCTAAATTTTGATTGTCTATAAAACCTTTTAAATTCGCTCTCGATTCAATGCAAACTCACTTGTTTAAAAAATGAAACCTGAAAAACAATTAAAATACGATAAAGCATATCTAAAAATGGCCTTAGAATGGAGTCAACTTTCTTATTGTAATCGTAGAAAAGTAGGAGCGTTAATTGTAAAAGATAAAATGATTATCAGTGATGGCTATAATGGAACTCCTTCTGGATTCGAAAATATTTGTGAGGACGATGAAGGGTATACAAAATGGTACGTTTTACATGCAGAGGCTAATGCTATTTTAAAGGTAGCCTCCTCAAACCAGACATGCCAGGGCGCAACGCTATACATCACCATGTCTCCTTGCCAAGGTTGTAGTAAATTAATACACCAGGCAGGAATTACACGATTGGTTTATATAGACGAATATAAAGATACCTCTGGAGTCGAATTTCTAAAAAAAGCAGGTGTTCGTGTTACCCATATAACGACGCTATAATAACCAATGAATTTGTCCAATAAATATGTACCTCTTCTCTTTGGATTTGCTATGGTTATTGGTATTTTTTTTGGGGCTCTTTTAAATTTTGACACTTCGGAAAAAATATTTGCTTCCAATTCAAAAAAAGACAAACTCAATCGCTTAATTGATTACATAGATTACGAGTATGTTGATAAAGTGAATACGGACAGTATCGTGGATGTTACTGTTAATGGAATTCTTGAAAATTTAGATCCTCATTCCGTTTATATTCCTGCAAACCTGTATCAAGAAAGTGTAGACGATATGCGCGGTAATTTTGTGGGTATAGGAATTCGATTCTATGTATATAAAGATACCATAGCTGTTATTAAAACAATACCTGGTGGTCCAGCGGAGCAAGCAGGAATCTTAGCTGGAGATCGATTGTTATATGCTGACGATCAACAACTTTTTGGTAGCTCCATCGATAAAGATAGCATAACCAGTTGTTTAAAGGGAGAAAGAAATACAAAGGTTTCGTTAACTATTTACAGAAAAGGATCACAAGAGTTATTAGATTTGGATATTTTAAGAAAAGAAGTTCCTCTAACTAGTATTGATGCATCTTACAAACTTAAGGATGAATTAGGATATATCAAGGTAAATCGATTTTCTGAAACAACTTATGATGAGTTTAAGGTTTCTTTGGATCATCTAATCAAAGAAGGAATTACAGGCTTAGTCTTAGATTTAAGAGATAACCCTGGAGGCTATGTTTTTACTGCAAAAAAAATGATTGATGAATTTTTGAAAGAGGATCAGCTAATTTTGATAACAAAAAATAAAAGTGGAAAAGAAGAAAAAACATATTCTACTGAAAAAGGTAATTTCGAGGACGGAAGAATATATATTCTTATTAACCAAAATACAGCTTCTGCCAGTGAAATTATTGCTGGAGCTTTACAAGACAATGATCGTGGAACTATTGTTGGAAGAAGATCTTTTGGAAAAGGTCTTGTGCAAAGAGAAATGGCTCTTGGAGATGGCAGTGCCGTTCGATTAACCATTGCAAAGTACTACACTCCAACAGGCAGGTCCATACAAAGACCTTACGGCGAGGGCAACGAGATTTATTATCAAGATTATGAAAATAGATACCATAGTGGAGAAATGGTGACCATAGACAGTATAAAAGTAACTGATTCTTTAAAGTTTGTTACTCCAAAAGGAAAGATTGTTTACGGAGGAGGGGGTATTATTCCTGACGTTTTTGTGCCAAAAGATACTAGTATCGAAAAAGAAACTTTAGAGTACATCTCCAGAAGCGGCTTTGCGAGTTATTTTGTTTTTGAGTATTTAGAAAAGAATAGAGATAATTTTGCTGAGATAAAAGGTGAAGATTTTATTACTCATTTTCAAATTAACGATTCGCTTTACAACGAGTTTTTAAGTTTTTCAGGAATCATTAATGAGCTAGTGGAATTTAAACAATATCAAGATCATATAAAAATGATCCTTAAGGCGAGTATCGCTCAACAATTATATGGAACCAATGCCTTTGAATTAATTTTAAATAATAATGATGAAATGATTCAAAAAGTATTAAAGTTAGAAGCTGATCGCAGTTAGCTATTTAGCGAAAAATTAATAGTTCTTCTTTTTTTCTATGGTTTTTGCAATACTTAAAATCAAAACCAACAATATGGCACATAAAGCTGTAATAATTCCAATTAGGGCAACACCACTATCATCATTAAATAAGTTTTTAAAATCTAAAAATGTACTGTTGTAAACAATTAATATAATTGCGATTCCAATTAGTATGTAAGAGAAATATTTCATGAGCTTATTTATTTAATTAAATAATAATTGAATATTTGTTGTGAATAGTTTTACGGCAATCGCCAGTAAAACAACTCCAAAAATTTTCCGGATTATAATAATCCCATTTTTACCGATAGCGTGTTGGATTTTTCCAGAAGTTTTTAGAACAATATAAATGAAAATAATATTGATAACGATGGCAATAATAATGTTGGAGGTATCAAATTCTGCTCTCAATGAAAGAAGGGTTGTTAAGCTCCCAGGTCCAGCTAATAATGGGAAAGCCAATGGGAATACCGAAGCTAATTTTGGATTACTTTCTTCATCATCTTTGAACAAAGTAATTCCTAAAATCATTTCTAAAGCTAGAAAAAACAAAATCAGCGAACCAGCTACTGCAAATTCATTCACATTAATACCAATTAAGCTTAATATTTGTTCTCCAACAAAAAGAAATGCGATCATTAAAACAGCGGCAATAACTGAAGCCGTCTCAGATTGGATATGTCCTGCCTTTTCTCGCAAAGATATAATAATAGGTAAGCTGCCTACTATATCTATAACGGCAAACAAAATCATTGTGGCAGTTAAAATTTCTTTAAAATTAAAATCCATGATATCGGTTTTTTTATGAGACAAAATTAATTATAAAACGATAATAATTGTATTATTTTTGCTAAATGTTTCAATTAGGAAAAACAATTGTATCGGAAGATATTATCGAAAAAGAGTTTGTTTGCAATTTAGCATCTTGCAAAGGAGCATGCTGTATTGAAGGAGAAGCGGGGGCTCCACTAACAGAAGAAGAAGTGTTAATTCTTAAAAATATTTATCCAAAAGTGAAGCCTTATTTGCGTCCAGAAGGTATAAAAGCCATTGAAGATCAAGGGACACATATACAAACAGAGCTTTCAGAGTTGGAAACACCCTTGGTGGATGGGAAAGAGTGTGCTTACGTTACTTTTTTAGAGAATGGGACTGCTTCTTGTGGTATTGAAGACGCCTATAATGACGGAAAAATTGATTTTAAGAAACCAATTTCTTGCCATTTGTACCCGATTAGGGTTCAAGAGTATAGTGAGTTTTCAGCGGTCAATTATCATAAATGGCCAATTTGTGATGCTGCTTGCTCTTTAGGGAACGAGTTAAAGGTTCCGGTTTATAAATTTACTAAAGAAGCTTTAATTCGAAAGTTTGGATTAAATTGGTTTTTACAATTGGAAAAATTGGTTTCAGAATTATAAGTTTTTTTCTTTTTAAATTTTAAAATCTACATTTTTTCTGAAATTAGAAACTTTTTTTTTAAAATTATTAATTCAAAAATTGAACGTTAAATTTTTCTGTTATTTCACCTCTCATCTATTGTAAAAAAAGAGTTCACTAGGGTTATCAACCATAAAATTTCAGTTTGTTTATAAAAACATTTGCTATTTACAATTAACTGTAAATCAGACTGTTGTGAATAATTTTTAGTAAATAATTCACGATCTTAAAAAATATTTATGTTGAAAACTTTGTTGAAAACCTAAAAAAAATATTTCTAAAATAACTGATAAAAATTTCCATATTTGTTAGGTGACAACCACATGTGATTTTCATAATTTTTAAGCAAGCCAAATATGAGCGTAGTAGAGCCAATTTTAGAAGAAAATAAAGATAGATTCGTAATTTTCCCGATCCAACATCATGATCTTTGGGATTGGTACAAAAAACAAGAAGCAAGTATTTGGACTGCCGAGGAAATTGATTTACATCAAGATATTATTGATTGGAAAGAAAAGTTGAACGATGATGAACGTTATTTTATCAAGCATATTCTTGCCTTCTTTGCAGCTTCCGATGGTATTGTAAATGAAAATTTAGCAGAGAATTTTGTTTCAGAAGTACAATATACTGAAGCGAAGTTTTTCTACGGGTTTCAAATTATGATGGAAAATATTCACTCTGAAGTTTATTCTTTATTAATCGATACCTACGTTAGCGATGACAAAGAAAAAGATGCACTTTTCAGAGCTATTGAGGTTTTTCCAGCGATTAAAGACAAGGCAGAATGGGCTTTGCGATGGATTGATAGTCCAAGTTTCGCAGAGAGATTAATCGCATTTGCAGCGGTAGAAGGAATTTTCTTTTCTGGTAGTTTTTGTTCAATCTTTTGGTTAAAGAAAAGAGGTTTATTACCAGGCTTAACTTTTTCAAACGAGTTGATTTCTCGTGATGAAGGACTGCATTGCGATTTTGCGGTACACTTGCACAACAATCATATCATCAACAAAGTTCCGAAAGAACGAATTAGAGGTATTTTAATCGATGCTTTAGATATTGAACGTAAATTTATTACGGAATCATTACCCGTTAGTTTAATTGGAATGAACGCTAAATTAATGACACAATACCTAGAATTTGTTACCGATAGGTTACTAGTTGAATTTGGTTGTGAAAAAGAATACAATACAAAAAATCCATTTGATTTTATGGATATGATATCCCTTCAAGGAAAAACTAACTTCTTTGAAAAACGAGTTTCAGAATATCAAAAAGCCGGTGTTGCAAACGCTGGTAAAGATGAAGAATCAGGAAAAATAAGTTTCGACGCAGACTTTTAAAATTTTCGTTTTCCCCAAAGGACGGAATTTTAATCTAACTAATACCTACATTTTTACTGTAGATAATGGGTAGAGTTTTTTTACCCAAAAATTAATTTTTAAAAAAGAACCAAAATGGATGTAATCAAAAGAGATGGCCGAAAAGAACCAATCATGTTCGATAAAATTACGGCAAGAGTACGTAAGTTGTGTTATGGTTTAAACGAAATTGTAGACCCTGTAAAAGTTGCTATGCGAGTAATTGAAGGACTTTATGATGGAGTGACTACGAGTGAGTTAGATAATTTAGCAGCGGAAACAGCAGCAACTTTAACGACATCACATCCAGATTATGCACGTTTGGCAGCAAGAATATCAGTATCAAACCTTCATAAAAATACAAAGAAAACTTTTTCTGAAGTAATGAAAGATTTATACGAATACATAAATCCAAGAACAGGAAAAAAAGCACCTCTTTTAAGTGATGAAGTTTATAAGGTTATCGAAAAAAATTCCGATGAATTAGACTCAACAATCATCTATAACCGTGATTTTGGATACGATTACTTTGGTTTTAAAACTCTTGAACGATCCTATTTGCTGAAATTAAATGGAAACATTGTGGAACGGCCACAACACATGTTAATGAGGGTTTCTTTAGGAATTCATTTGAATGATTTACCTGCCGCTATAGAAACCTACGAATTAATGTCCAAACGTTTCTTTACGCATGCAACACCGACTTTATTTAATAGTGGAACTCCAAAACCACAAATGTCATCGTGTTTTTTATTGACCATGAAAGATGATAGTATTGAAGGTATCTACGATACGTTAAAACAAACTGCAAAAATTTCTCAATCTGCTGGTGGAATTGGATTGTCTATTCACAATATTAGAGCAACAGGTTCTTATATATCAGGAACCAACGGAACTTCAAATGGTATTGTTCCTATGTTGCAAGTATATAACGATACAGCTCGCTACGTAGATCAAGGAGGCGGAAAAAGAAAAGGATCTTTTGCTATTTACCTAGAGCCTTGGCATGCTGATATTTTTGAATTTTTAGATTTAAAAAAGAATCATGGTAAAGAAGAAATGAGAGCAAGAGACTTATTTTATGCGATGTGGATACCAGATTTATTTATGAAAAGAGTTCAAGAAGATGGCACTTGGACCTTAATGTGTCCCAACGAATGTCCAGATTTGTACAATACTCATGGAGATGAGTTTGATACCCTGTATTTGGATTATGAAGCAAGAGATAAGGGACGAAAGACTATTAAAGCAAGATTGCTTTGGGAGAAAATATTGGAATCTCAAATTGAAACAGGGACCCCTTACATGCTTTATAAAGATGCAGCGAATAGAAAAAGTAATCAAAAAAATTTAGGAACTATTCGTTCATCTAACTTGTGTACTGAAATTATGGAATATACTTCTCCAGGAGAAGTGGCTGTTTGTAATTTAGCATCCATAGCACTTCCTATGTTTGTTAAAAACGGGGAGTTTGATCATAAAGAATTATTTAGAGTAACAAAACGAGTTACTAAAAACTTAAATAAAGTAATTGATCGTAATTATTATCCGGTAATTGAAGCGGAATATTCTAATTTTAAGCACCGTCCAATTGGACTGGGTATTCAAGGCCTGGCGGATGCATTTATCATGCTACGTATGCCATTTACCAGTGATGAGGCAAAAAAATTAAATCAAGAAATTTTTGAAACACTTTATTTTGCTGCAGTAACGGCTTCAATGGAAGAGGCAAAAGTAGATGGACCTTATGAAAGTTATAAAGGCTCTCCAATATCGAAAGGTGAATTCCAGCACAATATGTGGAATATAAAAGATGAAGAATTGAGTGGTCGTTGGGATTGGGGTAAATTACGTAAAAGTATAAAGAAGCACGGTGTTCGTAACTCGTTACTAGTTGCACCTATGCCGACGGCTTCTACCTCTCAAATTCTAGGTAATAATGAAGCTTTTGAGCCTTATACGTCTAATATTTATACTCGAAGAGTATTGTCTGGTGAGTTTATTGTTGTAAATAAACACTTGTTAGAAGATTTAGTGAATTTAGGCTTATGGAATGATGATTTAAAAGAGGAAATCATGAGGCAAAATGGTTCTGTTCAAAACGTAGATATACCTCAAGACTTAAAAGAACTTTATAAAACCGTTTGGGAGTTAAGTATGAAAGATATTATTGATATGTCCCGCCACAGAGGTTATTTTATAGATCAATCTCAATCGCTGAATTTGTTTATGGAAAATGCAAACATGGCTAAATTAACATCCATGCACTTTTACGCATGGAAAAGTGGACTAAAAACGGGAATGTATTATTTAAGAACAAAAAGTGCAGTTGATGCAATTAAGTTTACATTGTCTAAAAAGGAAGAAAAGGAACAGCCAACAGTTCCTGTTAAAGAGGCAAAAGTGGAGGCAGCTACGAATGCAGTATCAGATAAACCCATGAGTCCTCAGGAATTCAGAGAAATGTTATCAAAATCACAAAATGGTGAGCCTGACGACGATTGCTTAATGTGCGGCTCTTAGTAAAACAGCTTGTTATAATTAAAAAAGGAAAACTAATGTTTTCCTTTTTTTTTGTATCAGAAAGTGATTAAAAAGCCTTAAAACTAATTTTTAGTATTATAACTATTGTAATATTCTTCAATCAAATTCATAATAGCAGCTAACAAATCTTTAGTTTCTAATAGTAAACTAAAATATAAAGCAGTATTTTTAGGACTATCATTATCCTCGGCACGTGTTCTAGTTATCTGACTTGCAATTTTGACCGCAAGATCGTCTTGGGCTCGTTGCTTACTATTTAAGATAGCACCTAATTTTTCAAATTCTCTATTATTAAAAATTGTTTCGATATCATTTAATAACTCCTCTAAAGACTTATCAATATCTTGTAAATCCTTAATTTGATTAAATCGGAGTACTTTGTGGTTGTTATTGATATGTTTATAGCTAGCTTTAGCTAAAAAATCAAGAGATTGTCCAACATCTTGCAAGTATCCTAGAATAATAATGTAAAAATTAGATCCTCGAACACTTGTTTCGTCTAAATTCTTTATAAAATAGAAAATATTATCTCTCAATGCATCAACTTCTTTATTTAATTTTTCAACTCCTTTTCTACTCTTTTTTAATTTAGATAAATCTTCTTTAGCTAAACCACTTAACATATTCGAATATATTTTATTGGTTCTGGAAACAACATTCGAAATTTGGTCTGCACTCTCTTGAATAATACCTTGAACAGTTTTACTTTCTGTTTTCTTTAATGAATCAGGGTCTATAGATGACATACTCTTCTTTTTATGGGATAAGTAATTTCTGACTAGTAAACTGATAGTAATTAATAATAAAATAGGAATCATTACTTCCTTATTCCAATTTATTAAAAAGGTTACAACGCCTGCTGCAATTAATGCTCCAAAAGCGGTAAAGAACCAACCTCCAATAACGTTCAATACTCCAGCTACTCTATAAACAGCACTTTCTCTACCCCATGCTCTGTCTGCCAGTGAGGTTCCCATGGCTACCATAAAAGTCACATAGGTGGTGGATAATGGTAATTTCATAGAGGTTGCTATTGAAATTAAAACACCAGCAACCATCAAGTTAACAGATGCTCTAATCATATCAAAGGCAGGAGCATTAATACTTTGGTCTTTTGTAATTAATAGTTTTGGTTCTTTAAAACTTCTTTCAATTCTACTATTTATAGAGTTTGGTATAACTGCAACTAAATATTTAGATAATAAGGTGCTACCTTTTACAATACCTCTGGAAAGCATATTTGGTTGAAACTTTTCATGAGTTTCGGTTTGACGTGATAGACTAATTTCAGTTTCAGCGACAGTTTTTGCTTTTTTGGAAAACCATAGCGTTACCACCATAATACCACCTGCAATAAAAAGCAAAAATGGTTCTGCCGGCATCTTAGCATCTAGTATTTCCATTGAGAAATTACTAGGTTCAATACCAGATACACTCCATGCTTCCCAAGAGTGATAAGCAGCCATTGGAACTCCAATAAAATTTACGAGATCATTACCAGAAAATGCTAGTGCTAGACCAAACGTACCAACTGCAATAACAACTAACAATACGGTTTTCTTAGTTAATTTTTCGAACACGAATGATAATAAAGTCCATCCTATAAAAGCAGTTAAAAGAATAATTACTTCGTTACCTTCAATAGAGCCTTTTAATTCTTTATATATAGGTGTCCCTTTTAAACCCTTTAAAAATATGAAATAGGTAATTGCTGTTAAAGCAACTCCTCCAAATATAATTCCAAAGTTTTTTAATTGTTTTTCATACTGAAAAGAAAAAATTAATCTAGAGATCCATTGCACAATTGCCCCTACTGAAAAAGCAATCACTACGGAAAGTAAAATTCCTCCAATAATAGTTAGTGCTTTTGATTTATTTATATAGTTCCCTAAATCGGCAATTGTTTCGGTTTCTGATACGCTAATTTTTATTAATGACATTACGATAGCAGCCCCTAGCAAATTAAAAACAATAGATACCGTTGTTGAAGTTGGCAGTCCAAGTGTATTAAAGAAATCTAGTAACAGGATATCTGTAATCATTACTGCCATAAAAATGATCATAATCTCATCAAAATAAAATTCACCAGGAACAAAAATCCCTTTACGAGCTACCTCCATTAAGCCACTGGAATAGACCGCTCCTATAAAGATTCCTAAACTGGCAACAATCATAATAGTTTTTATTGGTAGTACTTTAGAACCAATGGCAGAATTTAAAAAGTTTATAGCGTCATTACTAACTCCAACTATAATATCTGCAACTGCTAATACAACGATTGCAACAATCATTAATATGTATATATTTTCCATAATTTTATTTATTTCTCAAATATCTAACAAAAATATGATTTGAATATTAATTAAATATTATTTTTAAAAGTGTATATCTACCTGTAGTCTGAATCTAATTTCACTTCCAATATTGTTAAGGGTCAAATAACTCACATCCGATTGAACTTTTAATTTATGCCCTAATATATATTTGGAAACTCCTAAGGTATATTGTTCTGAAATTTCACTCAATTTCAAGTCAATGAAAGTATATCTCCCAGTAAGCTCCCAATTCTTTTTTAATAAATAACCAGATTGAATATTTAAACCGTTCCCTTCTGAAACGAAATCGCCGGTTGCTGAACCATCAGCGTTTTTTGCAATGGGATCTTCAGCATCACGACTTGAGTATTCTCCCATAAATGAAAAGCCTTTGTAATTTAAGATCGCATCAATAAATACGGTACTAATATTAGTTTCGTAATACCCTATGTCATTGGTCATGTAACTTCCTTGATTACTTCTAGTTTTGACCGCATTATTATTAAAATCATAGGATGCTCCAATAGCAACTTTTAGTTTTTCCTCTCTGGTTAATCCGCTACCTTTATAGTCTCCTTTTCCTTTAAATTTACCAAAAGGTAAAAATTCTATACGACCCGTATATTGGTGTCCACCTAGGTTCCCAGTAACTACATTTCGTCCTTCTCCTTGAGCCCACGAGAATATTTCACGAACTAAAAAACGATCACCAATAGTAAAATGATGCCTTAATTGAAGTCCAACATCTCTATCTATGTTAAAAGTAGCATTTAATAAAGATCGGTCCACCAATTGAAGATCTCCAGAAGAAATAACACGCTCTCTGTTTCCTGGTAATTTTGTTTGCCCAGCCCAAAGCACAAAGTTTTCGTAAAAATTCCATTTTATTAAAGCGTCTAATATATATCTCGGAGTATTTTTTGTATAGATAGAGGCTCCTGCTATGTCTCTATTAGATAACCCTAACTCAAGTTTGTATTTTAACTTTGGTGATAGTGCAAACCCATCAAATTTTAACCTAGCTCTTCGGATAAAAGCACTGGTATTAGCATCTCCATAACCGTTACCATCGTCGGTCCACTCTGTGGAGGATAAATACTGAAATCTAGGGGCAAATTTCACACTAAAAGAACTATCCTTTGCAGTGAAATTTATCATACCTTTTCCAAACTTCATATCTTGTAAAGTTTGAGATTTAGCAGTTAAAGAAATAATTAAAAAAAATATTAAAATGGGGAGATTTTTGTTTCTCATTTTGAATCGTTTTAAGTTTTTGTCGCTGCAAATAACCAATTCTAATGTTAAGAAATTGTTACCTAAATGTGATTAAATAAAAATATTTTAAAGATTAACAATTTATAAAGAATTTTAAATAAAAGATTAAATTACCTTTATATTATTGTTCACCTAATTGCGGGTTTTTTTATAATAGCTCTGTCTTTTATTGAAATAGCTGATATAGTCGATAAATAAAAAAAGATAAAGTTATTGAAGAAAAAATTATTCAAAATTTATAATTACAAAATCTAATTGAATAAAAAAATATTGTTAAATTTAAATCTATAATAAAAATGAGTAATCAAATTATCACAAAACAGGAAGTTCTTGACGCTCAACAAGCTTGGGGAGAAGGAATCGTTAAAATAGGAAACGTTTTTCAAGAAAATGGAGACTACAGTGCTGCTGCAGAAGCACATATTGATCAATTTTACAATTACGGAGCAGACCGTTTGGGGAGTGTTTTATTTAAACCAACACTTGCTGCAGAAAAGCAATTTAGACCCACCTTTGAAGGAGCATTGTCTTATTTTGTAGGCGGAAACTCCAACTTTTCAGAAGATCACGGTTTTGCAATTAAACCTTGGTCTCACGTTCGTTGGGAAAGCCTAGGCGTTAATATTATTGGGAACATGGCTATAGCTATGGGGAATTACTACTTTACAGTAGTGGGTACTGGTGATATTGTAAAAGTTGAGTATTCTTTCGGATACAGTAAGAATGATAATGGTGAATTAAAAATAATTCTACACGGATCTCACTTACCTTATTCTCCACAATAGTCTTTTAAAGATTATTATTGATAGGGATGTATGACATTCCAATGGGTTAAGTAATTTTCTTTAGTTAACAATTCGATTTAGATTTAAAAAAAGAGGCTGTTAAAAAACAGCCTCTACTCTATAAATCTAGTCGACAAAAACTAAACGATTTTAAGAGATATTACAATAAAAAACTAAAATGTAATCTAATTGTAATATTAATATTATCTAATTATTAACAATTACATATACAGCATCAAAAATTTTAAAATTTAATCCGGTAGCTGATACTAATCTGTTGTCCCGGGCTCCACTTAGAGTAAGTTTGATTTTCCGCTCTATAGGATTTATAAACACTTTCTATGCTACTATTTAATAGATTTTCAAATTTTAAAGAAATACTTGAGTTTTTATTTTCACCAAACGTTTTAGAAGCATTAAAGACTAAATTATTAAATGGAAGTGTATAAACATCTGGGAGGTTTCCATTACCCACCACTTGTAATGTTTCGCCTTGAACATTATAAAAGAAACCAGCATTCCATCCATTGTCATCGCTATAATCGATTCCAAAATTAATTAAATAAGGGGATTGACCCTGAAGCGGTCTTGAACTATCTAATACTTCACCAACCCTCAAGTTTTCTTCTCTATTTTCTCTTTCGTCTTCACTAAATTTTTGTTGAGATTCTATGATTGAAAAATTAAAATTTATTCCAAAATTTTCCCAACCAGGAATAAATCCTAAATGTTTCCTAACTTCAATTTCTCCACCATAGACATTAGCATCACCTAAATTTAAAGGAGTAAATTGTCCTGTAGCACTTCTAATAAATGAAAGCTCAATAGGATCCTTAAAAGATTTATAAAAACCACTAATTGCATAAAAATCTCCTTTATCTCCGTATTTTTCATATCTCAAGTCAAAATTATTGATATAAGTAGGTTGTATATTAATATTACCAATAAAAAAAGTATTATTAATTGGGTCAAATATTTCTGCTAGAGAAGCTTCTTTAAAAGAAGGCCTAGCTGTTGTTCTCGCATAAGAAGTTCTAACTTTTTTTGAACCGTCTTCATTTAAATCAAATATTAAATTAGCAGAAGGGAACAAATCATTTTTATCTATAATAGTTGCTTTAGTAAGATTTGTCCCATCTTGTCTTTGTCCAGAATAAATTAATTGAAACTTTTCATAACGTAACCCGGCAATCGCATTGAACCATTCAGTTATTTTAAATTCTTCAGAGACATAGGCTGAAGCAATATTCATTTGAGATTCAAAAGAATCTGAAATTCCTGAATCTCTTCTTACAAATACACCACTATTTAAACTTGCATCGTACAAATTTTGATCAGCAAATATTTGATCTGGATCTCCATTTGCAAAACCATTAGCAATATTTAATAAAGGAAAAGAATACCTATGGATTATAAAATCTCTTGATTTATATGTGTATGAACCACCAAATTTCACTTTTGCTTCGCTGTCAAATAACGTATGTTTATTTATTAAATCCGCTTTTCCTACTAAATTTGTTTCTTCAAGGTTTCGGAATATTCTAGTTGGCAATCCTGACTCACTGGGTTCGATAGTAAAAGTTTCCTCACCGGTAATTTCATCAATTAAAACTCTAAAAGGGGATACTCTAAAATCTTTATCATAAACCAACGCTAGAGAAGGAGATAGTTTCCAATCTAAAGTCCAATTGGATTCAGTGCCTATGGAGTGTTTACCATTTAGTAAAACATTAGTAATAGAACGTTGTGTGTAAATTAAATTATCTTTTTTAACCAAATTGGAATTTATAATTCTATTTTGTTGATTAAAAATGGAAGCTTTCGATTCTCCATTTTGTAAATGAAGTACATTAAATTTATATTTTGAGTTATCTGTTTTAAAAGACAATCCTGCAATCCCGCTAATTAATACATTGTTTGTGCCAGCTTCCCCTTGTTGTGTTCTGTCTACATTAAGCTCGTAAACTGAAGGATCAGGATCTTTTTTGAAAGATTGTCCGTCTACATATTCTGAATAAAATGTTGTTTCGTTTTTATAAGATAATGATGCTAAATATCCCAACTTATTATCCCCAACATCAAATTGATTGCCTGCTGTAAAAGAAAAGTTATAATCCATAAAACTTGTTTCTCTTTGAGCAGCCATATTTTTAGTAAATCTATTAGTTAATATTTCTACAACTTCAGGGTTTTCTTGGGGTAATGGAATGTATTGTGCTGATGGAATAGGATTATCTCTTAACCCGTTATCAAAACCTAAAAAATCTGTTTTACTGCCATCGTAGGATAAATAATCGCTATTAAAATGAAAATCTGGATTATAGCTCAAACCAAATGAGCTACTATAAGAAGCTTTTGTTGGTATATCTTTGGTGACAATATTAATAGCGCCTCCTGTAAAATCTGCCGATTGATCTGCAGTTGCAGATTTAATTACCAAAACATTTTCTAAAATAGATGAGGGAAATAAATCTAACTGTAAGGTATTTCTATCAGGATCTAAACCTGGAACATCTACACCGTTTAAAGATGTTTTAGTGTAGCGATCTCCCAAACCTCTGACATAAACATACTTGCCTCTTTGAACAGAAACTCCAGGAATACTCTTGACTGCAGATGCAATATCGCCAGCTCCTGAATTTTTAATACTCTCTAAAGAAAGACCATCCATAAGATTTATGGAGTTTTTTTGTAATTTTAAAACTGATTCTTCAGTATTTCTTTTTAATGAAGTTTTAATAACAACTTCATCTAACTCGGCGGAAGCAGCTTTTAGGGTTACATCAATATTAATTGACTCTCCATTTTTTAGAATAATTTCATTAATTTCTTTAGTTTGATACCCTACAAAAGAAAACTCCAAGGTGTAGGTTCCTGGAGTTAATTCTAAATTGTATTTACCCTCAAAATCGCTTAAGGCTCCTTTAAGAGTCCCTTTTACAATAACATTTGCAAAAGGAAGAATATCATTGTACTCCCCATCGTTTACTGTACCAGTAATGATTCCAGATTGTGAAAATGAAGAAAAAGAGAGTAAACTTATAATTAGTAATAATAAAGATGTTTTTTTCATGGTTGTTATATATAAAAACAACTCATCCCAATAATTTGGAATGAGTTTTGATTAATTTATTTTAAATCAATTCAAATAAATTATAAGGCTCCCTTATAATCAGCAAAGGTCCACCCAAAGTCAGATAAATTTGCTCCAACTGTTTCAGAGCCATTAATTACTGCATTCGCATTATCACCATATCCAGTAACGGGAACAGTCTCAGCTTTATTTACAAATAGATCTTGTACATTTTCAACTGCTGAAGGCAGTACTATTTCCCAAAGTCCGAATGATAGTTTGCCATCATTGTAATTTGTTGCAACGCCATCATTATCTAATTCAACATCTGAAGATTCTTTAAATCCTCTAGCAAACACATTATTTGAAACACCCATAGCATTACTTCTGTAATCAGCATACTCACCATTTTCTGTTGAACTGTTACCTATTAAAGTAATATTATTCAACGTAAAGCTTCCTTCTAGTGCACCTTCAGGACCATCAATTTCCATGGCATGATCAGAAATATCTCCTAATACAACCACTGAGTTTGATACAGTTCCAGAATATGCTTGGTCAATATCTAATCCATCATCACCTTGAGCCCAAACTAGCGCATTTGATACATCTACAGAACCACCAAATAACTCAATGCCATCATCAACATTTGCTACTACCTCAACATTAGCGATCGAAGTTCCAGATCCAACTCCACCTAGAGTAAGTCCATTTATTTCATTCCCTTCACCAATCTCAGCACCACCATGACGAATAGAAACATAATTTATTTCTCCTGAGTTATCAGAATTATCATTGCCCCCATACAAGCCATTGGTATCACTTGCAGGGATTCCTTCAATTTGGGTTTCTGATGCGTTTCCTTCGACGGATATAGCGGCATAACCTAAGACTAACAATCCGCCCCATAATCCACGATCATTTTCAGTTAAGTTTCCTCCAAATGATTGACCTAATTGAATATTATCTGCCGCAGAAGTAAATACAATAGGGTTATCAGCAGTTCCATTTGCCATTATTTTAGCACCTCTAGCAATAATTAATGCTGATGCATTTGCACCACTTCCAGCAAAAGCCTTAATAATTGTTCCTGCTTCTATAGTCAATGTATTACCTGCAGTTACAGTAACTCGGCCTTCAAGCTCCCATATTTCGTCATTTGTTAAAGTTTTGTCTTCTGTAATTTGCCCGCTTAAAACAGTATCTGTTCCTTGACCTTCGCCATCAGTAGGAATAACTGCTCCATCGTCATCGCTACTGCAACTCATAAATGATCCAATCGTGAAAATTACGATTATTGTAAGTAAAATTTTTTTCATTTTTAAATTATTATTTTGATTATTTATGGTACAAATAACTAATACTAATGTGAAGTTCTTGTTATCTACAAATTAACATTAGATGATTTTAGTGTTAATTAATTGTTACCTACTTAACATTTAAAATTCATTAAAAAGAACTTAATAATAGTATATTGCGATTTTATAAATTATTAGAATGATGAATTGGGAACAGCTACTATCATTAAGAAGGCAAGGTGATACAAATAAAAGATTACGAATTGAACAAGATGAGACACGGTTAGGTTTTGAGGTAGATTACGACCGGATTATCTTTTCATCAGCATTTAGAAGCTTACAAGATAAAACGCAAGTAATACCATTATCAAAAACATCATTTGTACATACTCGACTCACCCATAGTCTAGAAGTTTCTGTTGTAGGACGATCTTTAGGTAGGATTATAGGGAAGGCGGTTTTAGAGAAATATCCTCAGTTAAAAAAGACACACGGTTATCAAAGTAATGATTTTGGAGCGATTGTAGCAGCAGCGTCATTAGCTCATGATATAGGGAACCCTCCATTTGGACATAGTGGCGAAAAAGCCATTGGCGATTTTTTTTTAAATGGAAAAGGGAAACGTTTTAAATCTCAATTATCACCAAAAGAATACCAAGACCTTATTGATTTTGAGGGAAACGCTAATGGGTTTAAAATTTTATCTGAAACAAAAAATGGTGTAGAGGAGG
>CALTCK010000015.1 GCA_943842625.1 uncultured Flavobacteriaceae bacterium | reverse complement strand
GTTATTCATTTAGAAAAAATAGTTTAGCAATTTAAAAATTATTTAATGATTTCTCTTTAAAAAAGTGATAAGCATTTTTGTATGCTTTACTTGCATTATCCAATAAATCATCATTAATAGTTATCGCTTTAGAATTGGTTTTAAATATTGTTCCTTTAGTTATATTTGAAGAAGGATCCCCCCATTTTTGAGTATACTTTTTTAGCTGGTATTCTTTTTTTAGAGGATTTTTTAAATTTAGAAAAACTGATAAATTATTTAATATCTCATCTGGTTTTTCTATTAATTCATCATAGTCAATAAAAACCCAATTGGACGGTTTTAATAAGGATATAAAGTCTATTAGATAACTTAGCCTATCCATATAAATACTAGTAACTGTTTCCTGGCTCATCGGCATATTTTTATGATTAGATAAATTTATGATACTTGAGATTGTATCTTGAGGGTTTCGTATCAAAATGACATGTTTGTTGCTATTAGTAATAATAACATCTCTATTAGGAGTGACAGAGCGATGATTAACTTGATTTACAATATACTTGCATTTTTTAAATAATTGAAGTGATTTTCTTCTTATGTCAAATTCAGATTTTATTAGGCTTTCAAAATTTTGATATTTAATAAAATATTCACCAAACCCAATAATTTTATTATGATCTGATAAAACATGCATCAATAAGGAACTACCACTTCTTGGATGCCCCATGATAAAGAGGAAACGTTGACTTTTGTCAGGTCTAAATGGTTTCCACATCTGAATTAGTATGTTTTTAATGAAATTTTTCAATCCTTAGTTTTTTTTATCCAAAACCACAATAAAACAACAATAGCCCATTGTCCAAGAACTTTCAATAGTAGGGCTCCTGTTATATTCCAATATTTTATTAAAAAATATCCAGCAAATAATTGGAAGATTAAAATTAAAGAAGTGAAATAAGCTATTTTTATTTGGTGATTTTTTTTATAATATTCGTTTACCAATAGTATATTTAAAAATAAGGGAACTATAAATAAAAAAGCTAAACCATACTGTAATTTTGAGAAGCTAAACCTATATAAGAAATTTAAAACAACAGAAATTATTATTGTAGCAAAAAAAGCAAATCCCCAACCGTAAAAAAAGAATTTTTTTTGAATATCTTTTATTTTTTGATTTTTAAACCGATAATAATTTTTAAGATAGGGAGTAATAAAAAAGGCACTTGCCATTTGTGATAATGCTAAAAAACTAATTAACATTTGATATTTGCTGAGTAAGGTAAAGTTGAAAAATAAAGCTCCATAATAGGTGTCTACTCTTGACCTTAATGTCCCTATAGCGAGAGGAATAAAAAATGGCAGTGACTTGTTCAACTCTTTAAATTGAAAATTAACAGGAGTATTCTTAAAGTCCCTAATAAAAAAATACAAAAAAGTTAAAAACTTTACTGTGAGCGCGATTACAATTAGTTGTATTAAAATCTTTAAATTTAATACCTCTATTTTTAGAATTACCATAAATAAAAGAGTCACCAGAAAAAACGATTCGACACCTATATTTAATTTGAATTTTCTGTTGAAAACTATCAATGATTTAAATGATTGATTCAAAAACTTCAATAATACCAATAACAAAACATCAATCTCTATGTCCAAGAAGGCTGGAGTAAAAAATATTAAAATCCCACTAGGAATCAATAAAAAACTTCTAACTAAAATATTATTAAGCCACGTCTGATTTACTTTTGATGGATATTCACTAAAAGTCTTCAGCAAATAATCGTTATTTCCAAACGATAAGAAAAGTAAAAATAGATTACTCCAAATTAATATTTCTGCGTATTCTCCCCATAATTCAACAGACTTAAATCTAACAATAACCAATGATAAAAGAACAACAGATAAAATACTTACAATTTGACTTACGCCAAAAAGTGAAATGACTTTAATTCTATGTTTTGCTTTTTTTAAGGGATTCATTTAGTATTTGACTCGTTTTTTATGCTAATATGAGATAATATTTTAATTCTTGAATAATAAATAATAATTTTGATTATGTTTCCTAAAGTAATTAAAAAGTTTAATAAGTTTCCACCATTGTATTTAGGCCCACTATTTTTTGTGTTATTTTATTTTCTTTTTCAATCATTAACATATAATATCCATGATTTTTCCAACAGCTATTTTTCCGCAAAATTAATTCGAGAATCACTTTCATCAAATCTTTTGTTTGATATTTATGAGTTCAATACTTACATATGGAATTTAGGTTACACCAATGAATTGGTAGATTTTTATATAAATAGTCCTTTTACAATTACATTTTTTTATCCTTTTACTTTTATAGAAAACCCTTACGTAGCCAAAGCGATTTATAATTTAATTTGTATAGTTTTATTTAGTTGGAGCCTTTATTTACTTGTACGAGATAAGTTTAAAAAACGATACGAGATTTTATTTTTTTTACCCATCCTTTTTTTTGTTCCAATTCGCAACGGAATATTATTTGGGCAATCTTATTTTTTAATTTTTGCTTTAGTTGTATTTGGATTCTTATCTATTGAAAATAAAAAAGAAAAACTCGGAGTTAGCCTAATCAGCATTGTAGTTTTATTGAAGATATTCCCAGTTTTTTATGGAGTCGCATTATTGTTTTATAAAAATTGGAAAGCAATAATAGTTGGAATAATATCTTCACTTATTTTAATAAGCTTTTCAATAGTTATTTCAGGTGTCCCTATTTGGGAAACTTACCTGCTGGAAATATTACCCAATGCAATACAAAACAATAGTACTGTTGACTTTCGTTACAATGCACAGTCTATGGATGTTTTTTTAAAGACCTTATTAATTGAAGACTCATATTATAACCCAGATGCATTATTTAATAATGAGCAAGTTTACATTTTATTAAAGTGGTTATTTAAATCGGTTGTGATTGCTTTGATGGTTGGACTTTGTTTTAAAAACAAAAAAAACCTTTTCAGGCTTTTATCTTTTTGGGTGGTTGCCTTGTTTTTATTACAAAGCAGGACAGCTACCTATGCACAAATTTTGTGGATCATACCAATGATTTGTTTACTAAATCAAAAAATATCAAACATAAAAAAAATAGTTTCTCTTCTAGTTCTTCTAATTATCTGTAATATTCCGGTTTATCAACTAGAACCATTACCGATATTTTTTAAATTTTTAAGATTATGGTTCACTATTTTATTGAGCTTGTTGTTTTTTAGTAGCTTTTCAATTAAACCAGATTATAAATGGTTTATCATGGCTTTAGTTGTTTTATTACCACTTCATTTAGGGATATTTAAGAAGACTGAAAAGAATATTTCCACCTATGTTTTAAAAGAAAAGGAGTATTTTTTGATTTATGATTATTTTGAAAACGAAGGGTCTTTACATGTAAAAACTCTGGGGGAAAAAGGAAACCAAACCATTAATTTAAATGTGCCGATTTTCGCATTTAATGAAAATATTTCAGAGGTAGTTGGTAATCAAATAAAATTAGGAGACCAGCTTATTTTAGAAGATTATTCTTTAAAGAAAAAGCCTGTTTTGGTCAATAATAAAGAATTATATTACTTGACCGATCATCATTCAAGAAGAGGGGCTTTTACCCTAAAAAAAATTAACATTGAAGCAATTCATTAAATACTACATAAAAGATTCAATATTGTTAGGGTTAGAAAAAACAAAATTGTTTCTATTCCCTAGAAAGAAACCAATTCTTGTATTCACGATGGCCAAGGTAGGGTCTTTAAGTGTTTACTTTTCATTAAAAAAAAGACTCTTTAAAAATGCGATATTTCACGTTCATTCTCTCAATGAAATAGAAATTAAAAAAGGGATTCAACTGTGCTTTCAAAACAGGGTATATCCGGGTAGTAAAACACCTGTTTTTCTGATCAATAAGAAAATTATCAATCAAAAACGACCTTTTAAAATAGTATGCTTATTTAGGGATCCACTGGAAAGAAATATTTCAGCTTTTTTTGATGCATTTAAATTATACACAGGTACAAAACCTAATGATTATAATAGTAGTTTAAAAAAATTAAAAGAATATTATGACGAAAACCTTAATCATGAATTTCCCTTAAATTGGTTCGATGATCAATTTTTTGACGCAACGAACATCAATGTGTATGATTATAAATTTGATAAAGAACAAGGATATTCTATTCTTAAAACTGGTGCAATTGAACTCCTCTTAATCAATAGTGATTTAAATGACTTCATAAAAGAAAATCTAATAAGAGATTTTTGTAATTTAAAATCATTCAAACTTAAAAACAGAAATTTATCATCTTCAAAAGAATATGCTTTGTTAAATAGCAATTTTAAAAAGCAAACAAAGTTTTCTAAAGAATATTTAGATTTGTTATACCATTCAAAATATGCAAGGCATTTTTTTACCGAAAAGCATATTATAATTCAAAAAGAAAAATGGAGTAACCAACGTTAACTTTTAAACAAACTAAATCGAAATCCCATTTTCTGTAAAAAATATTTTACAGAAACAATTAAAACACCCAAACCATATTTTACACTTCTCGAGAAATTAATTGAAGAAGAATCTTTTTCATAATTAGCCGGGCAGGAAATTTCGCCTATTTCGATTCCATGATAACAAATTTGAGCCAAAACTTGATTGTCAAAAATAAAGTCGTCAGAATTAGCCTGAAAAGGAATATTTTTTAATAGTTCCGCATGAAAGCATCGGTATCCTGTGTGGTATTCTGATAGTTTTTGGCCCATTAATAAGTTTTGAATGAATGTTAAAGCTCTGTTAGAAAGATATTTATAAATAGGCATTCCACCTTTTAATGCACTTTTTCCTAAAATTCTAGATCCCAGTACAACCTTAAAAACTCCACTAGCAATTAAAGAACACATAGTAGGTATTAATTTTGGATCGTATTGATAATCTGGATGTAGCATTACGATAATATCGGCGTCTAGCTCTAACGCTTTTTGATAACAGGACTTTTGATTAGCTCCATAACCCAAATTGTCTTTGTGTTCTATAATGTGCTGAATCCCTAATTTTTTGGCTATTGAAACAGTATGGTCACTGCTAAAATCATCTGTTAAAATTATGTCGTCAACAATATCAAACGGAATTTCACTAAATGTTTTTTCAAGAGTTTTTTCAGCATTATAGGCTGGAAGTATGACTATTATTTTTTTTTTATTAATCATTTTAATTCAAATAATTAACTTCTCTATTTGACTTTTCCCGAACACTACTGGACACTGGTAATCCTGAAAAAGGAGCATATTGATCAATTTCTTCTCTAAAATAAAGATCTCCGAGAAAAGGAAATTCATCGTAAGTATGTGTTGGAACTCCGTCTAATAAATTTTCAATTTCATTGATATTTATACTCCATTCTATACTTAAGCGCTTTGCAGATGGCTCCATAAAAGATATGTAAAGTAACTCTGTTTGTATATGCTGTAATGATTCCTGAAAATCAACTCCATCTACTAAAGAATTTTGTAAATTTCTATGTGTTACTTTAAAATCTAGTAATAAATCTTTAAAGTCTAAATAGGGAATAAACCCATCATAATTATCTTGTACATTAAATAATGGTTGGATCTCAGATTCGTGACACCAAATACATTTAGCAGGTTTTCCTGCATTGCTATGTTGAGGATCGGAGTTTGAAATTCGAAAACCATCTTTGTTGTAAATACCAAATCTAACTTGACCATTTTGCATTAAATCAAGGGTTTCGTATTCTAAAATATCTTCAGACTCCGGACTAATTTCTGAGCATAAAAACAACTGGTTAAAACCATCTTGATCAGAAAATCTAATGATTCGATTTTCATACGAAACACTAGAATTATTAACATAACCGCCCAGATCCTTGAGTTCATAAGAAGTGGATAAATCGGAAAGTAAAAACGGGACTCCTGTTATTTCGTAATAATGTTCAGAAGAACCTATTAACAGACTTACATACCTTCCCAGATCAATAGCTGAAGTAATTTGATATTCTTCAGTTGATTTAATAACAGTATTTAGGCGCTTGAGTTTTTCTAACGCATCGACATTAAAACCTAATTTATTTATTTTTAAAATTATAAATGGATTTTCATTTTTAATACCATTTTCAGTAATTGGTAGTGAAGCTCCAAGATAGGACAGGCACCATTGCAAACCAATAATTGCTTTACTTATGGTGTCTTCCTCGTAACTCTTGTTCCATTTAAGTGTTAGCGAAAAATCCTCCTCTACAATATCATTGTACGTTGAATTGGTACACGAAGTCAATAAAATTAATATTATAATTACGGTCTTTTTCATTATTTACTAATCATCATTAGGCTACCAGCTAACCATGACTTTATTTTTAATTTGGTAGCCTTATAATAGCTTTTGTTTTTACCCTTTAATAGTTCTTTATGATAATTAACTTCATTCACTACTTTTCTGATAGCATGATCATAATACTTTCTTGAATACGTTCTTTTAAAATCAATATCTCTGTCTGTTGAGGTTTCCCAGGCAGGCTGTTTTGTTATTTTATCTTCAATATCTGAATATAAGGAAGTCCCTTTTATTGGGTAGGCCAACGTAATGGTAAAGTATTTTGGGTTGGCTTCTTTAAGATAGTTAATGGTTTTATAAATATCGTCTTCAGTCTCGTTAGGGTATCCAAGCATGATAAAGGTTCCTGACTCAATTCCTTTTTTGTTGGTTTCTCTAATGGCATTTTTCACAGTACTAACATCTACCCTACGATCCATAGCATCTATAATTTTTTGAGAACCACTTTCGGCTCCAATCCAAATACGATAACAACCTGTTTGTTTTAATTGTTTAAGAACTTTATCATTTAACCTTTCAGCTCTTGTGATACATTCAAACGGGATGAAAACCTTTTGTTTAGTTACTTCATTACAAAATTCTTCCATCCATTTATGACTGACCGTAAAAACATCGTCAACAAACCAGATGGAATCAGGATTGTATTGCTTTTGAAGCATACGCATCTCTTCCACCACTAATTTAGCAGGTCTTCTTCTGTAACTTTGTCCGTATACTGCGGTACTACACCATTTACAAGTATAAGGGCATCCTCTTTGAGTACTAATAGTCATGGAACTTTTACCATGATTAGTTTTCCAAGTATCTAAATATTTTTGAATATTGACACCTTCTCTGTTCGGAAGAGGAAGTTGACTGAGATCTTTAATTTTTATTCTTGGCGGTGTTTTTATCACCAAATTATTTTCTTTGTAAGCAATTCCAGTAATAGAACTATAATCTGAATTCTCTCGAATAGACTGGTATAGCTCAGCTATGGTTTGTTCCCCCTCACCAATAATTAAAAAATGAGCTCCAGTATCTAAATAATTTTGAGTATTAAAGGTCACATCGGGGCCTCCTAAAATTATTTTTGGAAATCCATATTTGGGATCAGCTATTAATAATTTAATCAACTTAATGACCGTTATTTTGGTCATTAAATTGGTATAGATTGCAACTACTAAGGGTTTTTCTCGTGCTATAAAATCTAATTGAGTTTCCTGATTTGAAAAGGTGGAATCGAATACATGATTTTCAATTTTTTCTTGATTTAAATAACTTGATAGGTACAATAAACCAAGAGGTGCGTATGGCTTCATTATACTTGCCTCCTTTGGATCTTTATTTAGATAATAACCATGTGTTAAAACAATACTCATTTGATTATTTTTTTTGAAATACAATTAAGTAATGATCCGATAAATTTGCCCACATTCGATGTTTTAATAATTTTTCTTTCCACTTTATGATCTCAAAAAGGAATTTTTTATTTTTAAAAAAAGGATTTAAATAAGAAGGTGGGATCGCAATTCCAATTGGATTTAAAGATACTATTTTATATTGCTCAGATAGCAAATTGACTAGTTCCTGATAATTGTAATACCACGTAGGAATTTGTATGCCATCAACATTAGTTACTAAGGCTTTATTTGTGTTTCTCCTTTTCATGTTTTTAAAATCCCCTTTTAAAAAAAAATAAAGCTGTTCCCAAATACAATATTTAGGCATAATTACAAGAGCTAACATCCCTTGTGGTTTTAGAATTGATGTTGAATTATTCAGAAATTCTTTTAGGTCTTGTTTTGATAAACAATTTAATCCTCCAAAATTAGAAAAAAGTAAATCAAATTTTTCCTTAAATATTTCTGTGTGAATAGTCTGGAGGTCCAATTGCTTAAAATTTAAATTTGAATGATCATACTTATTTTTTGCAATTTCGATCATTTTAGTGGAAATATCAGAAGCAATAACAAAATGACCTTTTTTAGCCAACCAATCGGCATCGATTCCGGTACCGCAATTAATTTCTAGCACCCGAAGTTTTTTTTTCTTCTTTTCAAGCTGTTTATTTAAAAAATAATGAACACGTTCCCGTTGTGCTCTCCCAATCAATGAATTGGAGAAATACGCATCGTAATTTATTGCGTGATCATCAAAATTAGCTTTCATGAGTATGTTTCATTTTATCCAAAATTATTTTATCCAATAAAGAGGACGGGGCATAATAAAAATATAAAAGAAGTGAACGAACTTTGTCTTTTGAAATTGAAAAAGGATTTTTAAGAAGTTGATTAAAGTTAGAAATCGCTTGACTTTTTCTATATTCTTTATGAACATATCGGTGTAGCTTTTTATAAAATCTTGAATTAAAAGTTCCTTGAAACATCATCGCTAAATCGTCAGAATCTTTCCAGTTTGATTTAAATTTTAGATCATCTTTCACCATCTCATAGAACTTAGTTCCAGGCAATGGGTAGGATACAGAAACTCCAATATTATCTGGTTGCAGTTCTTTAATCATTTCAATTGTTTTGGAAATATCATCTTTAGTTTCGTTCAAATAACCAAATTGAATAAAAAAGGCCACTTTGATATTTTTTAATTTTAATAACTGAGTCGCTTTATAAATTTGATTTAATTGTGTGCCTTTATCCATTGCATCCAATATTTTTTGAGAACCACTTTCAGCTCCTACCCAAACCTCTTTTAAACCACTTTCTGCTAATGCATCTATAGTATCTTCTTTTAGCAATAAATCAACTCGACTTTGTATTGTATATGTTATTCTTAATTCTGCTTCTTTTAATGCAGTATTAAAATTTTGAACCCATTTGGGTTTTAACCCAAAAATATCGTCACACATCCAAAAATTAGTAACGCTGTAATTTTCTTTCAGGGCAGCGATTAATTTGGTAATGTATTCTGGTGAATGTGAATTATATCGAACTCCATAAATAGGTTTCGCACACCAATTGCATTTATAAGGACATCCTCTTGTGGTTGCAATATTTAAAGTGAATTTTTTTCCACTTCTAGCCCATACCTCTTTGTATGCATTAATATCAATTAAATCCCAAGCAGGCATGGGCAGTTCATCTAAATTTTTTAAAACTTCCCTTTTTGGATTGATTGTGTAATCAAGATCATTCTTATAAACGATTCCTTTTAACAAATCGATTTGTTCGTTATTTACAAGTTTAAACACCAATTCTTTTAACGAAATTTCTCCTTCACCCAATAGGACATAATCAGCTCCTTTGTTCAAATATTTTTTATAGTGATCTGTACTGTCTGAGCTATTTACAATTACGGTACAGTTGTGCTTTTTCCCGATGGCTATCATATCAAAAGCAGCCTCTCGCATATTGGTAAGACACATTTTTGTTAAATAATTAAATCCATCATCATAAATAACTAAAAAAGAGGGCTTTCGATTCTGAATTTCTTTTTCAATTTCAAAGGGATTGTCTCTTAAGTTGGTATCAAAAAGAGAGACTGAAAAACCGCTCTTCCTTAATAACGAAGCTGCGTATATGGTCCCTAAAGGAGGATAAGGAGTTTTATTGTTCCATTGTTTTTGATCCAAGGGATAATAGTAGGAATGTGAAAAGAGAATATCAAGCATTTTCTTTAGCGATGTGAATATTATGTTTTTCTCTTAATTCGTCGTATCTATTATTTAGGCGATCAATTACTTTTCGTTGAAAATTTAAAGGATGATGCTTCGATATATTTTTTGTAGACTTCATCGCCACGTTAAATTGCCTTTCTTCTAAATGATTAAATTTAATTTTCCATTTATGGTATGTTATTCTTAAAAAAACAGCGTCAAGCCAATCTCCTATTTTCGAATCTAAAAAATATTCAGTAATTTTTGTGATCGTTGGTTTTTTGACCAAATTTAGTTTTGATAAGCCGTCTGTAACCGTTTTATTTGGCAAATAATTTTCTACCCATTTATTTTTATCATAAAATTTATGGAAACTACCGTTACCGAACATAGGAAGTAAAGTTGTCAACTCTGTTGCGGTAAATATATTTTTTTCTTCAATCTCTAACGCATTGGAGCTGATAAAATAATTAACACAGAAATATTTTCTAGAATTTAATAAAAATAATTTTTTGTAAAGAATTAGTAAGGTTCTAGCGATCCACAATCGTTTTGGGCTCGTAATAATAAAAAAATCAATATCTCCATCATCATCATAATAACCCTTTGATAAAGATCCTGAAATCCCCACACCCTCTACATAAGGAAATTTAGAAATTAATCGAGAAACAGTTAAGGCTTTTTGGTATATGTTTTTAGCCATTTTATTTCCTTCAAGCCTTCTTTTAATTAGTGTTTCATTATTTTCCGTTAAATAAAAGTCATCAATTTTATAAATTATATTGTCGTTTACCAACTCCATTAAATCTAATTTAATTTGCTCTTTTGATTCGGCTTTAGAAAAGTTAAATATCTCTTCTTCGGTTAAAGGATACTTAAAGAGCGAAAAGTATAATATGGGTTTTAATAAAGTCAATTTTTTTATTTAAAAATATTAAAATAAATCTAATTATTGCAACCGTAATAATAATAATTAATGCTTTAATTGATTTCACCCGTAAACGTGAATAATTTTTTAATGGGCCTCCAACCAATTATCGCCTGTCCCTAAATCTATATCTAAGTTTACAGATAGCTTAAAGGCATTTTCCATTTCAAATTTTATGAGTGATTTAAGTTTTTCTAATTCAGGTTTAAAAACATCAAAAACCAATTCATCGTGGACTTGAAGTAACATTTTGCTTTTATAATTTTCTGCATTTAGTTTCTGTTGAATATGAATCATTGCAATTTTAATTATATCCGCAGCACTCCCTTGTATGGGCGCGTTAATAGCATTTCGTTCGGCAGCCCCTCGGACAATTGCATTTGATGCATTGATAGCATTTAAATACCTACGCCTATTTAAAACAGTTTGAACATATCCATTCTCACGAGCAAAATCAATTTGTTTACTCATAAAACTTTTAAGTTTTGGATACGACGTATAATAGGTTTCAATTAACTCTTTGGCTTCAGAACGAGATAAATCTGTCTGATTACTTAATCCAAATGCCGATACTCCGTAAATAATTCCAAAATTGACTGTTTTAGCATTGCTTCGTTGTTCTTTGCTTACTTCGGTTAAGTCAACATCAAATACTCTTGCAGCCGTGGATGCGTGAATATCTTCTCCCTGAGCGAAGGCTTCAATCATGTTGTTTTCCTCACTTAAAGCTGCTATAATCCTTAATTCTATTTGAGAGTAATCAGCTGCAAGTAACACGTAATCCTTGTTTTTTGGAATAAAAGCTTTTCTAACTTGTCTTCCTCTTTCGGTACGAATAGGTATATTCTGTAAATTAGGATTGTTACTACTTAATCTTCCAGTTGCTGCGACAGTCTGCATGTAATCGGTATGTACTCTTCCTGTTGTTGGTTCTACTTGCATAGGTAAGGTATCTATATAAGTACTTTTTAGTTTGGCGAGTCCCCGATACTTGAGAATATATTTTACGATTTCATGTTCTTTTGCTAGGTAAGAGAGGACATCTTCAGCGGTAGAGTATTGTCCTGTTTTAGTTTTTTTTGGTTTATCAACTAATTTCATTTTTTCAAAAAGAACAATTCCTAATTGTTTTGGGGAAGCAATATTAAACTCCTCGCCTGCTAATTCATAAATTTTTGAAACCAGTTGAGCGATATCTTTATCTAAATCTTTTGCCAATTCATTTAAAAAGGGGACATCTAAATTAATCCCCTCTAATTCCATTTCTGCCAGAACTCGCAGTAAAGGAATTTCAATTTCATCAAATAGTTTTTGTGTATTTGCTTCCTTTAATTCTTTTTCAAAATGTTTTTTTAATTGAAGCGTGATATCTGCATCTTCAACAGCGTATTCAGTAATTTTTTCCAAGGAAATATCTCGCATAGAAAGTTGATTTTTTCCTTTTTTACCAATGAGTTCAACTATTGAAATTGGTGTATAATTTAAATAGGTTTCGGCTAGCACTTCCATGTTGTGCCTCATATCTGGATTGATTAGGTAATGTGCCAGCATGGTGTCGAATAATTTTCCTTGAACAGATATATTGTATTTTGATAAGACTTTAATATCGTATTTTAAATTCTGTCCTATTTTCTGAATCGATTCGTCTTCAAAGAAGGGTCTGAGTGTTTCTATTAAACCTTGTGCCTCGCTACGATTCTCAGGAAAAGAAAGATAAAATCCTTTTCCTACTTCCCAAGAAAACGCGATACCAACCAATTCTGCTGTGATTGGATTCAGCCCTGTAGTTTCAGTATCAAAACATACCGATTTTTGTTTCAATAAATTTTGAATAAATAATTTCGTTCCCATACCTGGTTGAACGGTCTGATAAAAATGCTCGGTATTGACTATACTTTTTCTAGTAGTATCTAGTGTGTTTTCCGTGGGTTCTCCGTCACCTCCAAAAAGAGAAAATTGTCCGTGACCCGCTGAAGATGGCTCTCTTTTTTTTATTGAAGATTTAACCTCCTTAGTAATTTGCTCATTTACTGTTGAAACTGTTTTAGTAAATGTTTTAGTGAAATTATCGATTAACCGTCTAAACTCTAGCTCCTGAAAAAGAGCTGTTACAGCCTTGATGTCTGGTTGAGACATTTCAAGATTTTGTTCATGAAACTCAACAGGGACGTCTAACATAATAGTTGCTAATTGTTTAGATAGAACTCCTAAGCTTTTGTTTTCCTCGATTTTTTCTTTCATTTTACCCTTAAGTTCCTGGGTGTTTTCTAATAGTCCCTCCATACTTCCATAAGCAGCAAGAAATTTTTTAGCGGTTTTGTCTCCAACACCGGGTAATCCAGGAATATTGTCAGCGGTATCACCTACCATACCTAAATAATCGATAACCTGCTCTGGACGTTCAATATCAAATTTTTTCTGTACCTCAGGAATTCCCCATGTTTCATAACCACCTCCAAACATTGGACGGTACATAAATATGTTGTCAGAAACTAATTGCGCAAAATCTTTGTCAGGAGTTACCATAAAGGTTTTATAACCTTCTTTTTCTGCCTTTTTAGCTAGTGTTCCAATGACATCATCAGCTTCAAATCCTTCCTTTACCATAATCGGGATATGCATGGCTTTTAGAATATCATAAATGTAAGGGACAGCAACTTTAATAGCATCTGGAGTTTCATCTCTATTGGCTTTATAAGCCGGATAAGCTTCAACTCTTGCTTTACTTCCTCCTTTATCAAAACAAACTGCCAAATGATCCGGGCGTTCTCTTTTTATTACATCCAAAAGAGAATTCATAAAACCCATAATGGCAGAGGTGTCAACACCTTTCGAGTTGATTCTTGGATTTTTAATAAAGGCATAATAACCTCTAAAAATAAGCGCGAAGGCATCAACAAGGAATAGGCGTTTTTGATCAGACATATTTATTTATTTAAGTTTATAAATCTACTAAACTATTCCCTCAATTTAAATAAAATAAAACAAAAAATCCCCCTCTTCTAGGAGGGGGATTTTTATTTGTTTAGAAATTAATCCAATAACTAGTTATTGACTATTAATTGTTTGGTAGAAATTCCTTGATCTCCTCTGATCACTAACATATAGGTAGCATTGGCAAGGGTAGAAATGTCTATCGTAATTTCCGATCCCATAGTGCTTAAGTCTACCTTATTTACGATTCGACCCGTAAGATCATAAATCGTCACGTTATTCAGGTCTATCTGTCTTGGGTTGCTCAAGTTTACTTTGCCATCGGCAGGGTTTGGATACAATACTAAAGAAGCAAAATCTTCGATATCACCTGCACCTAATATCTCCTGAATATCCAACTCAAAACTACAAGTAGAAACGTTTCCATACTGATCCTCGGCAGTGAAAGTAATCACTTGCGTTCCAAAACCTAGTACAGAACCAGCTACTGGATCTTGACTAAATATAGTAACAGGATCGGTACAGTTATCGGTAGCCGTTGCACTGCCATCGCCGATGTAATCTCCTAGAGTATACGTACCATCAGGACCTAGATTTACGACCTGGTCATCAGGACATACTATTTCTGGTGCTAATAAGTCAACTACTGTTACAACAGCCGAACAAACCGCTGAGTTTCCATTACCATCATTCGCAAATACATTAACCGTTACTGGCGTTCCAATATCTGCACAAGAAACTTCTTGCACGTCAACGGTCACTGCGCCCGTTCCACAATTATCATCAATATCTGCTACCAATGAAGGGGTAATAAAGGCTACTCCATCTTGATTTAGCTCAACGGTAGTATCATTACATACTAATACCGGAGGAGTATTATCTTCTAAGGTAACTATAGCTGAACAAGAACTTTGATTTCCGTTAACATCCGTTACGGTAAGAATCACTGCGGTATTTCCTAGATTACTACAATCAAGAGTATCGATATCAAGCTCGTAAGAAGCTATACCACAAGCATCACTGGAACCACCATCTACATCCAATGGATCAACAGTCACCGTACCATTATTACCTAACTCTAGGGTAATGTCTTGACAAACTGCAATTGGAGCCGTATTATCTAATACTGTTACGCTAGCAACACAAGTAGCTGTATTGCCATGGATATCCGTTACTGTTAGGGTTACTTGATTAGCACCTACATTCGAACAGTCAAAAGTATTCACATTGATAGCTAAACTTTCCACGCCACAATTATCATTCGATCCAAAATTAAGTTGGTTGGCGGTGATCGTTGCATTACCAGTATCGTCTAAGATTACCGTTATGTCTTGACAAATTGCCACTGGTGCATCGTCATCGATTACCGTTACGGTAAAGGTACAGGTAGCTAAATTTCCACAATCATCTTGTGCAGTATACTCAATAAGGGTATCACCCACTGGGAATACCGATCCACTTCCTAAACCACCTGTTTGGTAGGTAAAGGCCGATCCACAATTATCAATAGCTACTGCAGGTTGGAAATTTACAATAGCGCCACAATCACCATCTTCAGTCACTGCAGTGACATCACCAGGGCAACCAATTACAGGTGCTGTTGTATCTTCTGTCGTAAAAGTAGCAGTAGTTGAGCTAAAGTTTCCACAGGCATCGGTCGCCGTAAAAGTTACGGTTTCAGATCCATTAGCGCCACAAGCATCACTTAGGCCGTGCTATCGTTGGTCCAAGTAACTCCAGAACATCCATCCGAGGCTTCTGCTCCTCCGTTGTCTGCTAACCAAGCTGTAAATAGAATCTGTAGTACCATCACATTCTACGGTGCTATCGGACGCAGCAACATCCATCGTTGGATCTGTTGTATCTACTATTGTAAAGGTAGCATCAAGGGTTAAAGCATTGTTATTAGAGTCTGTAAGGGTAAAAGTTACCGTCTCAGTTCCTGTAGCTCCGCAATCGTCACTTAAACCGGTACTGTTAGTTGTTATGGTTACCGAACCACAGTTGTCTATTCCAGAGAAAGTATTGTTTAACCAGTTGTTAAATTCAGTTGTATTTCCAGAACCGTCACAGGCAACTGTTAAATCGCTTGGTGGTATTACCCAGGTTGGATTTTCAGTATCGTTCACCGTTACATCAAAACTACAGGTTGTTGTATTTCCAATCTCATCAACCGCAGTAGTAGTAACAGTAGTTACTCCAACAGGAAATGTATCTCCTGATGAAGAGGAAGTAGTTACAACTAAACCTCCACTTCCACCAAAGCTGATATTATCTACCCAAAATCCGTCCTGTGGACCACAACAATTATCTATTGTATCATATATAAATCGAACTCTTGTATTTGCTGTACCATTTGCAGGTGAAATACTAAAGCTTGTACTTTGTATTGTTGACGGATTGTTTGGTAGTTGGTTGCCAATTACTGTAGTCCAAGACGCACCTCCATTAAAAGAGATTTGAACAATCTCTTGATCCCAAGAATCGGTTTCATTATTTACAAAATAATCAAATTCGAAATCACCCCCACCTGTTGAATCAAATACTGGAGATAATAAAAATGAGTTTTCATGTCCTAAATCACCAGAGTGAGGAACACCATACATTAAATTGCCAAATGGGAAGCCTGTTCCTGAATTATCTGATATTATCCAGTTATTTTCAGCCCCTAGGCTACCTGTGGTCCATCCGTTTGGTCCTGATTCGAAATCTTCATTCAATCCAGAACTACTAGAACAATTATCTTCTGCAACTGGATCTGCGAAGGTTACAACAGCTCCACATTCTCCTAAATCATTACTCACTATAATATCTGCAGGACAAATTATCGTTGGTGCTTCAACGTCGGTTACGGTTACGGTAAACGTACATTGATCGGTTCCGTTAGCATTTGTTGCGGTAGCTATAACAGTAGTTGTTCCAACAGGAAATACTGTTCCTGGATCTTGTGAATAGGTAATTACCGATGGCGGCGTTGGGTTTGTTACTGTAGCCTCAAAAGTAACAATTGCACCACAAGTACCGGGATCGTTATCCACATCAATATTTGTAGGGCAAACAATTTGGACATCAGCACAACCAACTAAACAGTTTCCTACAGAATTTACTGTATTTAGAATAACATTAGCTGGTTGCGCATCAAAACCTTCTGCAAAGTCTAAACCTACAGTATTGACACAATAACTCATAATGGTCCCTCCCCCTGCTGGTACTCCAGGGATTGCGCAACCACCCTCCGTAAATCCCGCACAACCGTCGATAGCAGTATTATTTCCGTTCCAAACACATGCATGCGTATGCCGCGAACCAAGTAAATGTCCCATTTCATGAGTAATTATAAAAACATTAAAAGAGGTGGTAGGTACATCTTCATAGTTAGTACCAGAAAAGCCACTAAAACATAAACTCTGATCGGTATTTGGATTACAAATTCCACTAAAACCTGCTGCTAAACCTCCAATATTTTGGACTTCAACTAAATGACCGATATCACCATCAAAAACACCAGTATTAGCTTGAAACGTACCTAATTGAGCACCCGTGCTTCCTCCGTTATATGGGTCCGGAGTAGTCCAGACAAGCATACTGGATGTTTGCATGGTAATTCCTTCGTTGGCGTAAAGAACATAACTTTGTCCAAACACACCGTTAAGAAAATTGGTGGCAAGATTTAAATCTCCACCAAAAGAATTAAAAACAGATTGTCCCGCTTCTAAATACACATTTACACAATCACTGGGATCTCTTCTCCCTACATATGTTATCTCTTCTGAACTGTAACCCACACCATCATCTTCCATAAAACAATCAATATCTTCTGAAATTTTAAGATCATTGTCTTTATATATGATGTGTTTCGTGTTTGAATCACGTAATTTTCCTATCGTGTAATTACCCCCATCTAAGGATATAAAACCTGAAATTTCGTTCCTGAAAATACTTATAGACACCAAAGAATTGTTATTGCCTGACACAATCCCACGATAATGTTTACCTCTATCCATGATATTAGTTATATCTCTACCATCACTTGTCATTACTTTCAGGTCTGGTGAAAAAATATCTTTTTGAAACAATTCTAGTTGAACCGTTTCTCCATTTGTTTTAAAAGGAATAGTTATTTCCATTTGCTGAGGATCTTGATCGTAAATAGCAGCTACTTTAGCTTGATCAAATGTTACTATAACACCATCATCTAAAGCTTCAGAGTAATTTTTACTAGCTAGCTCAAATCCTAAATTAATATTATTACGAGATCGGTTAGGTCTTAAATCAAAAAAATTATATGATTTAAACTTTCCAAATTTAATTTTCTTTGATTGGACTTTCTCAGCAACCTTCCCAATATATTCCTGAGACAATATAAGTGTAGGTGTCAGAAAAATAAGAACTAAAAAAATAATTTTTTTCATGATAGTTAAGTTTATAAAGTTATACAATTAATAAATATACAAAATTTATTTTTAACTATTGATACATAATTGATACATAAAATTTAATAAAAAAAACGCGGAGGAAGAAAGTATTGAAACTATAAATTCTTGTGTTTTTTTGTATATTAATTGTCTAAAATTTTACAATGCAAAAATCTCTTTTTTTTATTATTTCGCTACTATTTTTTAGTTGCACAAGGGAATCTAAAACAACCAACTCCTTAAGTGAGAAAAAACTAATCAATTATGTAAATCCATTTATTGGCACCGGTGGTCACGGTCATACCTATCCAGGTGCGACTATGCCATTTGGAATGATGCAACTAAGTCCGGATACTCGTCTAGAAGGTTGGGATGGGTGCAGTGGCTATCATTACAGTGATGCCTATATTTATGGGTTCTCACACACGCACCTTAGTGGGACTGGTGTTAGTGATTATGGAGATATTTTATTAATGCCGACCAATGCAATAAACTTTCACAATGGGGCTGACGCCAAAAAAGGATATCGAGCACATTTCTCTCATAAAAATGAAGAAGCTTCTCCAGGGTATTATCGTGTAAAATTAGATAGTACTGATATAGAGGTTGAATTGACCGTTTCTAAACGAAGTGGAATTCATAAATATCAATTTCCAACTTCTAATAACCAAATTGTGATTTTAGATTTGCAACATCGCGATAAATTGTTGGATGCCACGATAGAAAAAATTTCCAATACCCAGCTACAGGGCTACCGTTTTTCTGACGCTTGGGCTAAAGATCAACGATTGTATTTTTATATTAAAACCTCGCATGCTTTTAAGGACAGTTTGCAACCATCTGTGAATGGAGACTCTATAAAAAGAAAAACTGCGTTGAAATTTATTAATCCAAAAAACGAGCCTATTATTATTAACATAGGTATTTCACCTGTTGATGAAGCTGGAGCACGTCAAAATTTAGAAGCAGAAATAGGTTCGCTATCTTTTGAGGATGTTAAAACCAAAGCCAGAGCTACTTGGGAAAAGCAATTGAAAAAAA
>CALTCK010000014.1 GCA_943842625.1 uncultured Flavobacteriaceae bacterium | reverse complement strand
TTGGTATTGATACGACTTAAAAGGTATATTTTCAGTAACCATATTGGTTACAGAGTCCAGAATAAAGAGATTTTTTGTGAATTTAGTTAAGAAAGTAAAAGATGACCTGTCATCATCTTCAGAGAAACAGAGAATACTTTTTTTTGAGGGTCTCAATAAATTTAACAATCTAGAATTACTAAAAAAAGAATAAGAGTTAGTGTTCTTTAATTTTTCAATAAAACTATTATTTTTAATATCGGCTTTTAGTACTTCAAAGTCCTCAATTTTTATGACTAATGATGTGTTTTTAGGAATAAAGTCTTTTGGTTCTTTGGCTTTTCTTGAAGTTGAGTCACAACTATGAAACAAGAAAGTTATTGTAATGAAAAAAAATACTTGAATAAAACCCTTCATCTTACAAAAATATAAAGGAAAAAAAAAGGATAGCATAATTTTTTAAAAGTTTATTGATGGGTTTTTAACAATCATTTTTATTAAAAATCTAAATGGTATTGTTCTGGTAATAGCCGAAAGCTTTTGCGGTGATATTTAGTGATCCCGAATTTTTTAATCGCCTCTCTGTGTTCTCTAGTTGGATACCCTTTATTTTTTTTCCAGTTATACATTGGAAATTCATTATGAATTTGGGTCATATAAGCATCTCGATATGTTTTCGCTAAAACAGAAGCTGCAGCAATATGCAAATACTTGCTATCTCCCTTAATAATGCAACTAAATGGAATATTATTAAATGATTTAAAACGATTTCCATCTACTGCTATGTGTTGTGGTTTTGTGGCTAGAGACTTAATAGATTTTTGCATGGCAAGAATAGAGGCATTGAGTATGTTTATACGATCAATTTTATTCATCATTATGTGAGAAACCCCGAAAGTAACCGATTGTTCTTCAATAATCAATTTTAATAGTTTTCTTTTTTTTTCTGATAATTGTTTGGAATCTGTTAAAATATTGTTTTTGAAATTATTAGGTAAAATTACTGCAGCCGCAGTTACGGGGCCTGCAAGACAACCTCTTCCGGCCTCATCAGTTCCACATTCGATTAGTTGTTGATTAATTTTTAGTTTTAGCACAAGTTAAAGAGCTTTAAAATTTAAAATATTCCATTCAAAAGTATACCTTTGTTAGGTAAGTTAAAAATAGATGCGAAAAACGTTTTTTTTATTTCTTTTATTATATTTTCCAACTATAGTTTTTTCCCAAAATAATGGAGAAAATTTTCTTAAAAAGAAAAAAGAAAAACCTCCCATTACCCTATATAAAATTATTTCAGCCCAAAGAGATACTACCTATTTAGACACCACATTAAATATACAAAAGGAGTATAAATTTAACTACTTACGAAAAGATAATTTTCAGTTACAAGAGTTTGCAAATGTCGGCCAGCCTTATAATAAGTTAGCTTACGATTTTGAGAAGCTGAATCTAAAGCCAGCATTTGTTGCGCAGTCTCATCATTTTGGTTACCGTGAAGTTGAAGATATGCAGTACTTTAATTTACCCACCCCACTAACCGAATTATATTTTAAAACAGCATTTAAGCAAGGACAGCAGTTAGATGCATTTTTTTCAATAAACACTTCAGACCAATTTAATTTCTCAATTGCCTATAAGGGTGTAAGATCACTTGGGGCCTATCAACACAGTCTAACCAGCACAGGAGATTTTAGATTTACAACAAATTATCACTCAAAAAACAAACGATATCAAATTTTAGCCCATATGATGGCGCTAGAGTTATTAAACCAAGAAAATGGTGGTCTTACAGACGAATCAGTTTTGTTGTTTCAAAGTGATGATAACGAATTTAGAGATCGAGGTCGACTGGATGTAAAATTTGATGATGGTGAAAATGAATTGAAGGGATTTAGAGTTTTTGCGAAACAGGAGTATGAACTGATAACAAAAAAAGACAGTACAGATTTAAATAAATTAATTATTGGTAATGCAATTGGTTTTGAAGATAAATCCTATGTCTATAAACAAGATAACCCCTTTAATGGTTTTGGAGATTCCTACAAAACAAATGGATTGTTTAAAAAAAGTAAACTTGAAGACTTTAGTATTAAAGGCTATACACAGTTTAAAAATAAGTACATTGGAAATTTAAGCGCATTTATAGCTTATACAGATTATAATTTTGGCTACAATAGTGTTGTTATATTTGATATTGGATCTATTACCAACAGATTAAAATCTAAGTTGGTACAAGCAGGAGGGACATACTCGAAAAATTACAAGGGATTCGAAATATATGGTCAGGCGGCTATCAATATTTCTGGAGATTACGAAGCTAACTTTTTAAAAACTGGAGTTTCTTATTTGGTCAATAACAAACATAAAATAGCTGCTGAAATAACTTCGCATTCTGTTTCGCCTAATTTTAATTTCTTATTAAACCAAAGTGACTATATTAATTATAATTGGCAAAATGAATTTGATAATACTAATAAACAGCAGTTAAAACTAAGGTTTGAATCAAATAAAATAGCTGCAATTTCATTAGACTATACAGGGATTGATAAATACACCTATTTCACGATAAAAGATAATGACTCAACTCCAACTCCCCACCAGTATAATGATAGGGTTGATTATTTAAAAATAAAATTAAAAAAAGAATTTAAGTATAGGAAGTTTGGATTAGAAAACACTCTATTATATCAAAATGTATTGAGCGGCGATGAAGTTTTAAAGCTTCCGAGTTTTATAACTAGAAACACTTTGTATTTTGAAGACCAGTGGTTTAAAAAAGCACTTTTTATACAAACAGGTATTATTTTTAAATATTATTCAAAATATATGATGAATGCTTATGATCCTGTTTTAGCTGAATTTTATGTGCAAGAAAAAGAGGAGTTTGGAGGCTATCCACAATTTGATATATTCTTTAATGCTCGAGTACAACAAGTTCGAATATTTTTTAAGTATGAAAACCTAAATGCGCTCTTTACAGATTCTAACAATTACTTTTCTGCTCCTGGTTATCCATTCAGAGATTCCGTTATACGTTTTGGTATTGTATGGAATTTTTTAATGTAATAAAGAAAAAAATTAGTTGGTGAGCTTTTGCAAGCTTGTTGCAATTTTTTCAGTGTATTTATCTGCTGCTTTTACAGCATCTTTTGGATTTTTAATTTCGGTTGTTGTTGCAGCCAGAAGTTGGTCGCCTTCTTCATTATTTAGATTATAAAATAAAGTTTCCAATACATACTTTCTATCAGTAGTCGTATAAGAACTTCCAGAACCATAGTAATTTCCAAAAGTAGAATACGAATAAGGGTGCGTATAATAACTATAAAACCCCCCGTAATATGAAGGGTAATAGGTTGAATAAGGTCCCATCATTCCCATATTCCCCATATAAAAGTCATTATAATAATTTGTTGTTGTTGTTTCAGAGTAATCTTTTAATACATTGATGCAAACCGCATCGTATCCTTCATAACCTAATATTTCTTTAATAAATTTTTCTCTTTCCTCCGTCATTTCTTTGTCAGGATTCATCTTTGGGAATCTAGTGAAGCTTTCAGTCGCTTTGTATCCTTTTGATCTAAGTTTATTTGCAATACTCGTTTCGAAATCTGCTCTTACTTCTGAGTCAGCAGTTCTGGCAATTACTAATATATTTCTTTCTTTCATTTTATGACCATCTTCACTTCTCCATGCACTTAAAACCTTGACAGAAGTGTTGCAACTCACAAACAATAAAAGGATCATTCCTACTAATATAAATTGATTTTTTTTCATTTTTAAAATTTTAGTCTTTTAATAATCCTCTGGAGATTACTATTTTTTGAATTTCTGAGGTACCTTCATAAATCTGAGTGATTTTGGCGTCTCTCATTAACCGTTCTACATGATACTCTTTTACATAGCCGTTACCTCCATGTACTTGGACAGCTTCAACCGTTACTTCCATTGCAACTTGAGAGGCAAAAACTTTAGCCATTGCACTACTCATATCATAATTGTTGCCTTGATCCTTATCAAGAGCAGATTTATAAACTAATAATCTAGCAGCTTCAATATTGGTATGCATATCTGCTAATTTAAAAGCTATAGCTTGGTGATTACATATTTCTGTCCCAAATGCTTTTCTAACCTTAGAATAATCTCTTGCTAATTCGTAAGCACCTGCAGCAATTCCTAAAGCTTGAGACGCGATGCCAATTCGACCTCCTGAAAGCGTTTTCATAGCAAATGTAAATCCAAAGCCATCATCACCAATCCTATTCTCTTTGGGTATTTTTACGTCAGTGAACATCAATGAATGTGTATCACTTCCTCTAATCCCAAGTTTATCTTCTTTGATGCCAACTTCAAAACCTTCCCAATTTTTCTCGACAATAAAAGCATTAATTCCTTTGTGTTTTTTTTCTTTATCTGTCTGCGCTATAACAATATAGTAATCCGCTGAATTTCCGTTTGTAATCCAATTTTTAGTACCGTTCAGTAAATAATAATCTCCTTTGTCTATTGCAGTGGTTTTTTGTGAAGTTGCATCTGATCCAGCTTCAGGCTCACTTAAACAAAAAGCTCCTAATTTTTCACCAGTTGCTAATTGGGTCAGGTATTTTTGCTTTTGTTCTTCATTAGCATATTTTTCAATACCATAACAAACCAACGAATTATTTACGGACATAATAACACTAGCCGAAGCATCTATTTTTGATATTTCTTCCATTGCAATTGCATAGGATAAAGTATCCATCCCACCACCACCGTACTTGGGGTCAACCATCATTCCAAGAAATCCCATTTCTCCCATCATTTTTATTTGTTGTGTAGGAAACTCCTGTTTATTGTCCCTTTCTATAACTCCAGGCAATAATTCAGTTTTTGCAAAATCACGAGCAGCGTCGCGGATCATAATATGTTCTTCGGTAAGCTTAAAATCCATTGAAAGCGATGTTATATAAATTAAAAAATTGATTGCAAAGATACCTTTTTAAATGCCAATTATCAAATGAGAATTTGACATAAAATGGGTTTAAAAACTTGCTTTTATTTTTGAACATACCAGTAAGGTCTTGTATATTTAGAGCATATTAAAATTATTTTTTGAGAACAACTAATTATCATGTAATAGGAGTAATGAGTGGTACTTCACTAGACGGTATTGACTTGGCAGAAGTCAATTTTAGTCTGTTAAATAATAGAACCTGGGACTATAAAATTTTAAATACTGAAACCGTTTTTTATTCCAAAAATTGGAGAGCCAGTTTGAAAAATGCGCTTACATACTCTGAGACTGAAGTTTCTAAGCTAAATATTCAATACACGCGTTTTTTGGCATCCGTCATCTCAAGATTTATTGATAAGAATCAAATAAAAAACTTAAATGCTGTTTGTAATCATGGCCATACTATTTGGCATCAACCTCAAAAAGGGATTACACTTCAAATTGGAAATTTACCAGAATTAGCAGATTTAATAAAACAAAATGTAGTTTGTGATTTTAGATTACAAGATGTAAAACTGGGAGGGAATGGCGCTCCTTTGGTGCCAATTGGTGATCAATTGTTATTTAATGATTATGATTATTGTTTAAACTTAGGAGGTTTTGCTAATGTTTCTTACGAAGAAAATATTGGCTTTTCTTTGCCTAAAAGAATTGCTTACGATATTTGTCCTGTAAATATTGTTCTTAATTATTTAGCAGAAAAAATAGGATATGAATTTGATCATAATGGAGATTTCGCTCAAAGTGGTAATGTATCTAATAAAGTATTAAATCAATTAAATAAGTTGTCTTTTTTTAAGTTCCCACCGCCAAAATCGTTAGGATTGGAATGGGTAAAAAAATATGTTTTTCCTATTTTGGAAGAATCAAATATTTCGATTACTGACCAGCTATGTACTTATACGGAACATATTGCTTTTCAGTTATCAAAACAATTTAATAAAAATAGTAAAGTTTTGGTTACTGGTGGCGGAGCTTTTAATTTGTATTTATTAAAAAGAATCAACTCTTTTAAACATTTAAAGCTTTTAATTCCCTCAAATACTCTAGTAGAATATAAAGAAGCATTAATTTTTGGGTTTCTAGGAGTACTTCGATTGAGAGACGAAAATAATTGTTTGAGTAGTGTTACTGGTGCAAAAAAAAATCATTCTTCAGGAACAGTTTTCAAGATAAAATAACTACAAATGTGTTCCGCATCAGAAGAGGTTTTTTTTATATTTGTGTTTTATATAATTCACTTTAATATTTTGAATAAAAAAACACTTCTTTTGCATCCAGATACAGATTTAACTATTAAAATATATCCTCCAGTAAATTCAGAAAATATAGGTTTAAACAGTATACCTATGTTTCTAAAAATAATTCTAACCAATTCAAAAAAAATCAATGTTTAAATATTTTTTAGGGCAAAGTCCACGATGGTTCAAGATGACCATGATAATTTTTATGATCTTTAATGTTATCTCATTTTACATTTTGGGCCCCACCATAACCGCTTGGATATTTATTGCAGAGTTTATTTTTACATTGGCTATGGCACTAAAATGTTATCCTTTACAATCGGGAGGGATTTTAGCTATAGAGGCTTTGTTTTTAAAATTAACGACTCCCGAAAATGCATACCACGAGGTTGACCAAAATTTAGAAGTAATTCTTCTACTGGTTTTTATGGTTGCTGGGATTTATTTTATGAAGCCTTTATTGATGTACATTTTTAGTAAAGTATTTACAAAAATCAAGTCAAAATTAATACTATCACTTTTATTTGTTTTTTTATCTGCAGTGTTGTCAGCTTTTTTAGATGCATTGACAGTAACCGCCGTATTAATTAGTGTAGCAATTGGATTCTACGGAGTTTATCATAAAATTCATTCAGGTGAGCGAGATTATAATGAGAGTGGAGTAAAAGATAAATCTGAATTAAGTGGTGAAACCCTAGAGGAGTTCAGAAGTTTTCTACGAAGTTTAATCATGCACGGTGTTGTTGGTACCGCTCTTGGCGGTGTTTGCACCCTGGTTGGAGAACCTCAAAATCTATTAATTGGAGAACGAATGGGATGGGATTTTATTGAATTTTTCCTACGTATGGCGCCTATTACAATTCCTGTTTTATTTGCGGGATTAATTACCACTGTAGTTCTAGAGACAACAGGTATATTCGGATTCGGACAAAAGTTACCTGAGGTAGCGAGAACCATCATAGAAAATTACACCGAAGAAGAGGATTTAAAACGAACCCATAAAGAAAAATGGGGAATTAAGGTCCAGGCCGTTTCCGCAATTTTATTAATTATTGGTTTGGCGATGCATATAGCTCCAGTTGGATTTATTGGTTTAGCGCTTATTGTAGTTCAAACAGCATTCATGGGTATAACTGAAGAACACCAATTAGGAAGTGCATTCGAAGAAGCACTTCCTTTTACAGGCTTATTAGTAGTGTTTTTTGTGATAGTCGCGATGATTCATGATCAACATTTATTTAAGCCAATCATTGATTGGGCACTAACTTTAGATCCTTCTCAGCAACCGAGTATGTTTTATTTAGCAAATGGAATTCTCTCGATGATAAGCGATAATGTGTTTGTCGCAACCGTTTATATTGGAGAAATAAAAACAGCTTATGATGCCGGTGCTATCGGACTTGAGCAATTTGAAAAATTAGCTATTGCGATTAACACCGGTACCAATTTGCCGTCTGTCGCAACACCTAATGGTCAGGCAGCATTTTTGTTTTTACTAACATCTTCTTTGGCTCCATTAATTAATTTAGATTATATCAAAATGGTGAAGATGGCTTTTCCATATACTATTGTCCTAGGAATCACAGGACTCTTCGGGATAATTTATTTTCTTTAATCATGGATTTATATCAATAAAATTTTGTTGTTAACATAAAAAAACAATTTATAACATAAAATATTCGTTGTTAAATAAAAACCATTTTATATATGTTGCCCATACTTATTCAAAATGATTCTGACACAAATCAGGATCTCGAGCCAATAATTCAAGAAAAGACCCTATCCATTGTGGAGCTTATAACCGATGGAGGTATGGCAGGCCAGATTATTATAGGAGTCTTATTTATCCTTTTATTCGTTGCAGTTTATCTTTACTTTGAACGGTTATTTGCAATTAAAGCAGCTACGGATTATGATGCTAATTTCATGAGTCAGATAAGAGAAAATATAAGTAGCGGAAATATGCAAGCTGCAAAAGTATTGTGTTCTCAGAAAAATACTCCAGTCGCAAGGCTTACCGAAAAAGGGATTTCCAGAATTGGCAGTCCATTAGAGGATATCAATACAGCTATTGAAAATGCAGGAAAGTTAGAGGTATATAAATTAGAAAAAAATGTTAGTGTTCTAGCGACCATATCTGGTGCTGCTCCTATGATTGGATTTTTAGGAACAGTAATTGGCATGGTCTTGGCTTTTCATACCTTAGCAACTAGCAGTGGTCAAGCAGAAATGGGGACTTTGGCAGAGGGAATCTATACAGCCATGACTACTACAGTAGCAGGCTTAATTGTTGGAATTATCGCTTATATTGGTTACAATCACTTGGTAGTTAAAACAGATAAGGTAGTTCATCAAATGGAAGCAACAGCAGTGGAGTTTTTAGACCTTTTAAATGAACCAGCATAATGAATTTAAGAGGTAGAAATAAGGTGAGTGCGGAGTTCAGTATGAGCTCTATGACCGATATTGTTTTTTTATTATTAGTGTTTTTTCTACTAACCTCACCAGCAATCACTCCAGACGCATTGGATTTGATTTTGCCGAAAGCAAAAGGTAAAACGACTCATCAACAAAATGCCTCTGTAAGTGTTACTAAAAAAGGTGCTTACTACATAAATAAAGAACGTGTCAATAAAAAAAATATAGCTCTTGAACTAGATAAAATTTTAGTTGGACAAAAAAAACCAACTATCATCTTAAGAGCTGAAGTAGGAGTGCCTATTGAAGACGCAGTTTTTATTATGGATATTGCTAATAAAAATAATTATAAAGTGGTATTGGCAGTAAGGCCCAATTAAAATGAGTTTTTTAGACACACAACATAAAAGAAAGAGTATGGCCATAACGGTTATTATTCATATGATCCTAATACTCCTGTTATTTTATGTTGGGCTATCTTACTTAGATCCACCAATTGAGAATGGAATTGCAATAAATTTTGGAACTATGGATACGGGTTCTGGAAAAATACAACCTTCAAAAAAAGTAAATACAGCTCCAAAACCAAAAGTAATACCACAAACTGTTAAAGAGCCTTCTGAAGCAAAAGAAGATGTAATAACTCAAGAAACTTTGGAAGCTCCGGTTATTAATAAAGAAGAAAATAAAGAGGAAGTAAAGAAGGTTGAAACGATAGTTGAAAAAGAAATACAGGGCCAAGAACTTGAAAAAAAAACAGATACAAAACCTGATAAAACTACAACTGACATACTATCAAGTTTAATTAATGGTCCAAAAAGTGAAGGTGAAGATCAAGCTGGAGAAGGGAGTGATGAAATTGGAGGGGATAAAGGAGATTCTAAAGGTACTCTAAATGCTAAAAGTTATTATGGTACTGGAAAAAGCTTAGATGGAGACGGTAATTATCTGTTGGGAGGAAGAAAAGCGTTAAATAAAAAAAAATTCTTACAGGATTGTAATGAGGCTGGAATTGTTGTAGTAAGTATAGAAGTAGATAGAGCCGGAAACGTGATAGATGCAACACCAGGTGTTAGGGGAACAACTAATAACTCAAAATGTTTGTTAGATCCTGCAAAAAGAGCAGCTTTAGCAACAAAATTTAATAAGGATGGTAAAGCGCCTTTCAAGCAAATTGGAAAAATTATTTACAGATTTAGCCTTTCTGAATAGTCATACTATGTTGTGCATTTTTACTGTTTTTATATCATTAGATAAAGGGATTGTTTGATGTCCAGATTATTTTGAAAACAGATAAAATCAAATAATAATAATTAATTAAAAAGTTATTAATTACACTGAAACCATATCATGGCTTTACCGACAGTTGCCTATGTATCAACGTGAAGGGGCTTCTGCTTACAAAGCTGATCTATCAAATACTCTTAAGCTTGTTAGTTATTTAGGGAATCCTCAAAATGATTTTAAGTCTGTACATATAGCAGGAACAAATGGGAAAGGTTCTACCAGTCACATGATGGCATCTGTTTTTCAAGAAGCAGGCTACAAAGTAGGTCTTTATACGTCTCCTCACTTAAAAGATTTTAGAGAGCGTATTAAAATTAATGGAAAATTAATAGCTGAAGAAAACGTTGTTCATTTTATAGAAAAACATCAATCTTTTTTTTTACAAAATCAATTATCTTTTTTCGAAATGACTGTTGGGATGGCTTTTGATTTTTTTAAAAATGAAAAAGTAGATATTGCTGTCATTGAAGTAGGATTAGGAGGCAGACTAGATAGTACTAATATTATAAAACCAGAAATAGCTGTTATTACAAATATTGGACTAGATCATACTAGATTTTTAGGAGAAACCATAACGAAGATTGCGCACGAAAAGGCAGGCGTTATTAAAATGGAAACCCCAGTTGTTATTGGTGAATATACAGAAGAAACAAAAGCTATTTTTTTAAGTAAATCAAAAGAGACAAACAGCCCAATACTTTTTGCAGAGGATATGTCAATACCAAAATTAGAACTAGATTTACTAGGAGACTATCAACTAAAAAATAGTCAAACTGCTTATGTTGCGTTAAGTGTTTTGAAAAAAATGGGATGGAAACTTTCCAAAGAAACAATTCAAGCAGGTTTAAAAAAGGTTGTTGACAATACAGGGCTAGCAGGAAGATGGCAAATACTAAACCATAGTCCGAAAGTTATTTGTGATACTGCTCATAATAGGGAAGGTCTGAGCCTTATAATAAAACAATTAAATACGGTAAGTTATGATCAACTTCATATTGTTTTAGGTGTTGTGGATGATAAAAACCTGGACACTATTTTGCCCTTATTTCCAAAAAATGCCACCTATTATTTTTGTAAGCCCAATGTTGTTCGAGGATTAGAAGAAGAGGAGCTAAAACAAAAAGCATCGCAATATTCTCTTGTGGGTCAAACATACTCTTCGGTTAATGAGGCTTATAAAAAATCACTTATAGCTGCCGCTAAAAATGACTTGATATTTGTAGGAGGTAGTACCTTTGTAGTCGCAGAAGTTTTGTAATTTTTTTATATAATTGTTTGTGTTAACTAAAAACTACCTTATATTTGCCACCCGATTAACGGGCAATTAGCTCAGCTGGTTCAGAGCACCTCGTTTACACCGAGGGGGTCGGGGGTTCGAATCCCTCATTGCCCACATATTTAACCTCAACATTTGTTGGGGTTTTTTTATTGTTTGAGTTTTACAATTATTTAAAATATTGTTTTTACAGAATGGAAATTATGAATAAAAAACATAATTCAGTGGAAAGATTTTGGAATGATTATTTGAATGTAAATCCCTACCATAAAAAAGAAACTCCTCAATCATTCTATTTTTGTGATAATAAAAAAGATGCTGATGAATGTGCTGAATTAGTTGTTAAAGGAATAAAGCAAGCAACTGCAACATCTTTGTGGTGGTTCAAAAAAAATAATGTTTCGCTTCCTAGAGTTGGTGATAAATATATTGTTACTGATTGGGTTGGAAATCCAAGAGCAATAATTGAAACTATTAAAATTCAACAAGTCCCTTTTAATAAAATAACTTCAGAATTTGCAGAAATTGAAGGAGAGGGCGATAAGTCATTAGACTATTGGAAAAAAGTTCATGAAGCATATTACAAACGGGAAATGAAAACTCATTTTGAAAGGTTTGATGAAAATATGATTATCGTTTGTGAATACTTTAAAAAAATATTTTAAAGAGAAAAAAGTCTAGAAAAAGGTCGAAGTAAGAACCTTATGCACACATTTAACCTCAACATTTCGTTGGGTTTTTTTATTGATAATTTGAAATGTAATAGTCTTCCCTATCTTTTTTTAGCATTCCAATAGTTTCATCCATAAATTTATTTCTATCATTTCTTGTTTTAAAAACCCATATGCAAATAGAATCATGACTATGATAAATTGCCTTTAATTCATCATCAATGTTACAAACTTCTTCAGGAATATTAGTTTTTAGACAAATCATTTTTTAAAAACATTAATTTTTAGAATTTAAAATTACAAAACAATTCTCTAATAAAACAGAAATTAGGACCTACAGATCCACAATTTAAAACTCGCTTATATTTGATTTTTTTTTGTAATTTTATGAAAATAATAAAATGAAAACAAAACTATCCTTATCCATACTTGGTGTATACAACACATTAATGGGAGTCATTATGATGTTCTTTGCTAGCGCCCTTGGTAATGAAATTGTTTTATCTGAAAATACAGATGTAATAAGAATGGGCGAATTATTCCATTACGGACTTTCACCTGCTCTCTTGATAATTGGACTAATGTTATTTCTATCAAGAAACTGCTCAATTGAAACAGCCAAAAACCTATTAATGGGTTATATTATTGGTACAATAGTTTTAATGTACGTATTTTTTGGAATAATGACCGATGAATCATTAATGAATTTTAGCATTGAGTCAGCAATGCCAGATGTTTTGATGCTAGCGCTATCTATTTTTGGTTACCTAAAAGCAAAATAAAAAAGAAATAATAACCGCATTATTTAAATAAATTTACTCAAATGAGTGGGTTTATATGCGTTAAATCCAATCTAATTTCTTAATTGTCATCTCAGTTTCAATAGCACCCGTATGAAGGGTTGTCTTTGGCTCAAACAATAAGTTAAATACCATTTCTCCATTTGTATGGGGTCTGTGCTCTACTCCTTTTGGTATAATTAAAATTTCACCTTCCTTTACCTTAACGGTTCTATCATCTCTAAAATCGATTAAAAGTGTCCCTTTAAAAACCATGAAAAGTTCATCTTCATTTTCATGACTATGCCAAATAAAATCACCTTTAAGTTTACATACCTTAACATGCTGACCATTAAGTTCTCCTATAATTTTAGGAGTCCATACTTCGTTAAATAATGAAAACTTATCCATTATGTTAATGGGTTCAATTTTATTCATAATTAAAAATTATTATTACGATTAACTTATGTAGGTAAAAGAAATATTTTTTTCAACAGTTTCTGATAAAGTATGATGAACAGGGCAATTATAAGCAGCCCTTTCTAAAATAGTTTTGGTTTTAGAATCGTATCCCTTTGGAAAAACTATATCAATTTCAATTTTAGCTATTCTTCTAGGATTATTACCCATTGTTTTTTTGACCATTGCTGTAGTACCTTTAATATCCACATTTTTTTTCTCAACGGCAATTGCCATTATGGTTAAGATACAACTTGCTAAAGCAGAACATACCATATCTGTTGGTGAAAATGTTTGCCCTAGTCCATGGTTGTCTTTTGGAGCATCGGTACTTATTTCAGATCCAGAATCTAAATGCGTAGCAATTGTTCTTAGATTTCCTTGATATTTAATTTCAAATTTGTTCACAATACAATTTTAAACAAATATAACGATATGGTTATTAATTGTTTTAACTAGGTTATCAATAAAATTATCTCGTTTAATCCAATTAAAAAGATTCTTTTAGGAAACATTTTTTTAAATATTCAAAATCAATTATTCAGCGAAATAGAATAATTTTTCAATTTTTATATTAAGATTCTGCGCTATTTTCATAGCTAATTCTAGGGTTGGTTTATACCGATATCGTTCAATTGAAATAATTGTTTGCCTACTGACTCCAACATTGGCTCCTAATTCTTCTTGAGTTAAACCCTTCTTTTGCCTGACTTCTTTCAAGTTGTTTTTTAAAATCATTTTAAACGGTTCTATATAAGTAAAACTGATACAATGACTTTAGAATCGATGTAAATGCAAGCAATACAAGAATAAAAAAAACAATTCCACCATCAGTTAGTTGAAAGCTATTATATAATTCCTGATTTCCTGTGAGGTTTAAGAGTTCTTTATTTTGAAATTTAGAATATACATATCCAATAAAAATAAATAAAGAGAATTCATAAAGTAAATAACCTAATTTATAGGATTTTGAATTTATCATATCATCTCTTTCATCTCTAGCTTCCTTTTTTTTAAAAGTAACCTCTAATAAAGCATAGGCGACAGAAAAATAAATTACGGAACTTATTGTAATTTGAATTATTTTTCCAACTAAACCTTCCATCAAAAGGAGAGTTTTTTCTTGATTTTCATAAAAATAAGGAAGAAATATTAATGCAAATACAATCGAATATATAACCTCAATTAAAATTGATAGTTCTTTTTTTGATAGACTCATAATTTTATTTTTGAACGATTCTTAGTATTAATATGGCAAGCTTTGAAACTGAAAAAGTAAAAAGCCCAAATAGAGTTGATAATAAGGCAACTTTTAATCCACCAGAAAGTATAGTTGGTTCTGCACCTCCAGTAGCCTCAATAACATCAAAAGCAGTTATAAGTCCTATAAACGAACCCATAACTCCTAAAGCTAATCCAAGCGCACCACTATCGCTGATGTGTTTAAGCATTTTTTTTGAAATTTCTTTATTTGTTTTAAGGGTCAAAATAGATTTTATTGTAAAATAAATTAAGATTAATAAACAAATAAGAATTAGAGACATAAATAATGCGCCTCCCTCCATAAATCTATTGATTAAACTTGTTCCGATAATTCCTGCTATTACTGCCATAATTCTAAATATTTTAAGTTTCATTATATAAATAAATTGTTAAGTTAACTTTACAAATGTAGATAAAAAAATGTAAAGTTAGCTTAACTTATTGATTTTTTTTAAAAGTAAATGATAATAGTATTTAAAATATAGAAACTAGTGGAAACAAAAAAAGCAATCCTAATAGTTTAGGATTGCTTTTTTTAGCATGAACTAATACATTTATTCCATTGTTTTAGCTCTACTATAAACATTTATTTTTTTAATTTTTCCATCTACAAATTCCATGTCATGTATGTGGTGTTCTAAAACCTCATTTCCATCTGTATCGGTATCAGTATAGGTATTACCTGTAGTTAGCCAATGGGTCATTTCACCTTTTTCATTTTTACTATCATTGGTAATCATCCACTGGACTTCCCATGAGGGATTTGATGTTTCGAACCATGTTTTTAATAATTCCATTTGAGCATCAGTTCCTTTAAGGGTTCTTCCGTCTGGCAAGAAACCTTCCCATTCCGGATGATTTAGTTCCGCTATCTTTTCTAAATTTTTATCGTTATGAGCTTGAACATAATCTAGCCAAACTTGTTCCGTATTTAAATCGCCCCCAGTAATTGGGTTTACGGAGCGGTCTTCCATATAGGCTGAACCAATTACTGTCGGTTTTAAATCTTCCTTTGTGGATACTTTTTCATTACTGTTTTGTGCATCATTACAAGCTGTAAATACGAATGCAGCGAGTAAAATTGTCAATAATTTTTTCATTTTTTGATTGTTTTTAGTTTATAATTTTATGATTAATAGTTCAATTTACAGAATAATCTCATAAACAAAGAAATATTATAAAAGATTCTAATTTATAAAAGGTTTAAAATCCTCTCTAAGGCCATACCCCTAGAAGCTTTTATTAAAACATAAGCATTTAAAAAAGAGGTACTCACAAGTACAGGTTTTAAGTTCTCAAAAGATCGATATTTTTTTATATTGGCTACATTGGAAGTAGTTTTATAAAACGCATTTCCAATTAAATAGCATTGCCCGTCTAAATATTTTTCTAGATAATCACTTATATATTGATGTTCCTCATCAGAAGTACTACCTAATTCAAACATGTCTCCAAGAAAAACTATTTTATTAGGACTGTTTGACTGGACGAAGTTTTGTAGTGCCGCCATCATACTCGTCGGATTTGCATTGTAGGCATCTAAAATGACGGTATTGGTTTCTTTTTTTATTATTTGTGACCTATTATTATCAGGAATATAGCTTTCAATCGCTTTTTTGATATTCATACTATCAACTCCAAAGTAAGATCCCATGGTTATGGCAGCAGCTATATTATTAAAATTATAATGTCCTATTAAATGACTTTGGATTGTCAAGCCTTCAAATGACAATAGTAATCCGTCCGAAGAATCAATAAGTTGAGGAGCACAATTTTGTGATTTATCTCCAAATGTAAATTTTTTAATGTGTTCAGAATTTTTGTTCTGATTTTTATCGTTGTCATTCACAAACACCGTCTTGTTTGTTGCTCTAAGATATTGGTACAGCTCTGATTTTGATTTAATTACACCTTCTAAACTTCCAAAACCCTCAATATGGGCTTTTCCAAAATTTGTAATATAGCCATAATCAGGTTTTGTTATCGCACATAATAATTCGATCTCTCCAGGATGATTTGCTCCCATTTCCACAATACCTAATTCGGTACTTTTATTCATATTTAGTAATGTAAGCGGTACTCCAATATGATTATTAAAATTTCCAATGGTGGCAACCGTTTTAAATTTTTTTGATAAAACTACATTTACGAGTTCTTTGGTAGTTGTTTTTCCATTACTTCCAGTAAGTGCTATGATAGGAATATTGAGATAAACTCTGTGAAAGGTAGCTAATTCTTGAAGAGTCTTTAAAACATTAGGAACTAGAATTGAATGGTCATTTATATATTTTTCTTCGTCTATAATTACCTTATAGGCTCCTTTGTCAAGAGCAGATTGAGCAAATTTATTTCCATTAAAATGAGCTCCCTTGAGAGCAAAAAAAATAGAACCATTTGCAATGTTTCTAGTGTCAGTGCAAATTCCAGAAGACTTTAAAAAATGACAATGTATTTCTTCAATTTTCATACAATTAAAGGTACAAAAAAACCTCTTCATTTGTTGAAGAGGTTTTTTCTTATTTATTTTTATCTAGTTTCTTGGTCTTTTTCCTTCTTTAGATTTTGATCCAAGCCTTGACATAGCACATCTAAAACCTATATAATCAGTGGCCATATCTTCTGGAAAATACCTTCGCTGGGCAGGATCCAACCAATAATCTCTATCTCTCCAAGAACCTCCTTTGTATACACGTGATTCATCACTAATTAATGAAGTCCTAGTGGTAGTTTTATCAAATTGACGATCTGATCTGTTATGAACTGGAGAATTATACATTATATTGGTTTTATCTTCATCTTCATCATCGCTAAATGTTTGAAAGTATCTTGTAGATTTTTTATCACCATCACGATAATTCCTGTTATCACTTTTTGAGAAATTTGTTCTTAAATAAGTCTCATTATCATCTACTGGAATTTGATAAATTTCACCTGGTAAATTTCTGGCGATAAGTTTTCCGTTATTTAAAGTATCATAAACAATCGAATCTGCAGTCACAATTTTTACTCTTCCATCGTTACCAATAAAATCTTTTGTGTATTGATTTCCACGGAAATAATTGAAATCACTAAATTCATCGTCAACTATTGGTCTGTATACATCAGCAACCCATTCTGCAACGTTCCCAGCCATATCGTATAATCCATAACCATTAGGGTCATACGATTTTACTTCAGCAGTAATATCTGCTCCATCGTCACTCCAACCTGCAATTCCTCCGTAATCACCATCACCTTGTTTGAAGTTTGCTAATTGATCTCCTTTGGATTTTCTTTTTCCTGAACGCGTATATTGACCTTCCCAAGGGTATTTTTTTCTCCCCCTATAAACGTTATAATTTCTTATACCAACAAGCCCCAGTGCTGCATATTCCCATTCTGCTTCTGTGGGTAGTCTGTAGTCGGGTAACAAAATGCCATCTTTCCTTTGTACATAAATATTGATGCTGTCTTTGTTTCTTTTTATTCTAGCTTGAGTTGATTTTGATTGACGTGTTATGGAATCATTACCTCCATAACTCAGGGTAGGTGAGTTCAAATAAGTTTGACTATTAAAAGTTTTGCCAGCTTCTACACCATACTTTGCATCTCTCGTAATAAAGCCTTTTTCTTCCAATATTTGCTCATTGACACGATCAGTTCTCCAATTACAAAACTCTACAGCCTGTTTCCAACTTACACCAACAACTGGGTAATCAGCAAATGCTGGATGTCTGAGGTAATTATTTGTCATTACTTCAGCATAACCAAGTCTATTTCTCCAAACTAGCGTGTCTGGAATAGCTCCATTGTATATGTTTTTATAGTTTTCTTCAGAAGGGGGGAACAATTTTTTTAACCAGTCTAAATATTCAGAATACATTAAATTAGTAACTTCAGTCTCATCCATGTAAAAAGATTGAACATGTTGTTGGTTTGGAGAGTTATTCCAATCGTGCATTGGATCGTCTTGTACTTTACCCATAGTAAATGTTCCACCTTCAATAAATACAAGACCTGGGCCAGTTTCTTGTTCTTTTGCTTCTGCATTGTATTGGAAGCCTCCTTCTTTGGCATTCATTTTCCATCCGGTAGCTCTTGAGCTATCTTTATAGTTTCTTCCTTGGTTACAACTTACGTATAATAAAGAAGTAACAAATAAAATAAGCAACTTTGGTGCTAAATTGTTTTTAAAGTTCATAGTTTTAAGTTATGAAAAAATTGGATTGCAATATAGTAATTAACGATAATAATTCAATAATATTTCAAATATTAAAACAATATGTTTTTTAATTATCAATACTGTTAACGAATATTTTTTTTAAATATTATAAGACAAAGAGTTTTTCTAATTTTAATTTTTTCGTCATACTAACTTTATATTTGTTACGTTACTAATAAATATGAAAAAACTTATACTTTTTTTTACTCTTATACTTATTCCGATTACATTAGTTGGACAAGATAAACTCATTGAATTAGACTGGAATAACACTAATGAGAGTGAATGGAGCTCAACTTCACAAAAAAACACTGTGAATGATAAAAATTCAGAGGTATTAATTCGTTTATTGATAAATCAAGAAATGAATTTTATCAAACAATGGGAGGATATTAATTATATTGATAAAAATTCATTAGAAATATCAAACATCATTTATAAAAAACTTTCCAACAATGAACTAAAAATCGTTAATAAAAAGCTTCTAATTGATAAACATATTGCTAAATTAAAAAGTGGAAAAGCTAGAGATAAATTTTACACGTCTATCCTCATAAACCCAATAATCAATGTAAATGGTGTCCCTAAAAAAATTATTTCATTTAAAATTTCATACAAATATAGTAATCAAAATAGGCCATTGAAAACGATTCCTGTTTCAAATTCAGCTTTAGCTTCAGGAGATTGGTATAAATTTAAAGTTGATCAAACAGGTGTCCACAGAATAGACAAAAGTTTTTTAACTAGCATTGGTATGAATTTCGACAATTTAGATCCTCGTACTATAAAAATATTTGGGAATGGTGGAAAAGCTCTTCCATTTAAAAATATAGATAATAATGAGTTTGATTTAATAGAAAATTCCATACAAATAATAGGCGAAGAGGATGGGAATTTTGATAATAATGATTTTATTTTATTTTACGGTGTTGGCACAAAAGGATTTCAAGGAGATGATTTTGATACGAATATCAACCCTTATAGTGACGAATCATACTATTATATAGTTTCTGGTGGAGGTTTAGGTAATAGAATTCAACAAATGGTGGAACCCTCTGGTGAGGCAACTACCATTATTGATAAGTACAATAGTTATCAATTTTTTGAAAGTGACGAGTTTAATCCTGCCAAGGTAGGTCGAAGATGGCTCAGTAATCGCTTTGACATAGAAAGTGAACAAGCTTTTACATTAAATTTTCCAAATATAGTTTCTGGAGAATTAATGAATGTAAAAGTAAAAGTTGCTTCTGCTTCTGAAACTAGTACATCTATGGCGATTTCAATTAATGGAACTAGTTTAGATCCTCTGATTTTTAGTCCTATTGAAGATCCTACATTGTTGAATTCAAAACAATTTGTTGGAGAGTTTCCATCGGGTAATGAAAATATTGTTTTTAATTTGATTTATAACAACGGTGGCAATCCTTCAAGCATAGGCTATCTCGATTACATAAGTGCAGAGGCCCTGGTTTTACTCAGAGGAGATAATCAACAAATGACTTTTAAATGGAATCAAGCAAGTACAACTTCAGGAATCGGAGAATATCAAATTAGTAACGCTTCACAATTTTCTCAAGTATGGGATATCACTAATCCTAGGTTGATTGTTTCAAAAGTGAATGCAGGTAATTCCTTGTTTTTATTTAAGGCAAACCTTGGAGAATCTAAAGAATATGTTGCCGTAAACCCCTCTAACTATTACCAACCTACAAAAATTAGTCAATCGTATGTTCCTAATCAAAATTTAAAAGGGACTATTTTTAATGACGAGTCTGGAAATTTTAAGGATATAGATTATTTAATTATCACTCCCTCATTTCTGCTACAAGCAGCAACAAAACTTGCTGATCACAGATATCAAGTGGATGGAATTAATATAAAAGTCATTACGTTAAATGAAATTTATGAAGAATTTAGTTCAGGGAAACAAGATATTGTAGCCATCAGAAATTTTGTAAAATATATTTATGATAACGCATCTTCAGAGGATAAACGAATAAAATATTTATGCTTATTCGGAGACACTTCATACGATTATAAAAATCGTATATCCAATAATAATAATGTAGTGCCAACATACCATAGGTTGTTCAGTAACAGTACATTTTCTTCTTTTATGTCGGACGATTTTTATGGAAATATGGACCCAGAAGAAGGATTAATGCTGTCAAATGAAAAATTAGATATTGCTGTAGGAAGAATTTTAGCAGATGACCTTCTATTAGCAAATGCTATGGTTGATAAAATTATAAAATACGATTCGAAACAATCTTATGGGAATTGGCGTAACGATTTTGTATTAGTTTCTGATGATGTAGATGAAATTTGGGAGTTTGAATCTTTACAAAAAAATTTAGACAGATTAGGTGATGAAGTTTCCACCGAAAAACCAACTATCAATGTCATAAAACTTCATTCGGATTCTTTTCAACAAATCGCTTCTGCCGGAGGAGACCGATATCCAGATGTCAACAACGAATTTCAAAATGCGTTAGAAACAGGAGCGTTAATAATAAATTATCTCGGTCATGGAGGTGAAGATGGATTGGCTTCCGAATTTATATTTACAAAAGAAACAGCACAAAATTTAAGAAATAATTATAAATTTTCTTGCATTGTAACAGTCACCTGCGAATTCACCAAATTTGATAATCCCCAGCGAATCACTGCAGGAGAACTTTCTTATTGGAATAAGGATGGAGGTGCAATTGCTTTGGTCACTACCACTAGATCTATTTCAACCATAACTGCGGTTGATTTTAATGATCTTTTAGCTCCAGAATTATTTGGATATGATAGAGATATTCCTAATACTCCAGCAGAAGCAGTTAGAATTGCAAAAAATAACGTAGGAAGTCTAAATAGAAGAGTAGTTTTTTTTATTGGAGACCCCTCAATGCGACTAGCTTTTCCTAAACAAAAAATTGAATTAACTACTTTAAATGATATACCAATTTTAGAGTCAACAGAAATTTTAAAAGCGTTAGATAAGGTTAAATTAGGTGGAGAAATTCGAGATAACAATGGAAATATTTTAACGGATTATAATGGTGTGCTTGAGGTTAAGTTATTCGATAAAAACAGAGAGAGGAGTACCCTTGGTAATGACGGTGTTACCCAATCGGGCGAATTATTAATAATGGACTTTACAACTCTAGGTGCAGTCTTGTTTAATGGAAAAGCAACTGTTTCTGATGGAGTTTTTGAAATTGATTTTATAATGCCCAGAGACACTCAAATACCCCTTGGTGCAGGACGTGTAAGTCTTTATTCACAGAGAGACAATTCATTAAATAACCAAACTGGATATAATTCAAACGTCAGGATTGGAGGTTTAAATGAAGATGCTCCAGAAGACAATCAAGGACCTTTAATCAACCTTTTTATGAACGATGAAAGTTTTGTTTCCGGTGGTGTTACTAACAACTCACCAATATTAATAGCAAAACTTTCAGATGAAAATGGAATCAACACTGCAAGTGGAATAGGCCACGATATGATCGCAATTATTGATGGAGATGAATCCAATCCCTTTATCATTAACGATTATTACCAAGCAGATGTTGATGATTATTCAAATGGTACCGCTTCTTTTACACTAAGAGATTTAGAGGTAGGCTTACATACCTTAACTTTCAAAGCTTGGGATGTTTATAATAACTCTGCAACCTCCGAAATACAATTTGTAGTAGCTGGTAATGACGATTTAAAAATTACCAATATTTTAAATTACCCAAATCCCTTTGTCGATTATACAGAGTTTTGGTTCAATCACAATCGTCCCTTTGAGCCCTTGGAGGTCCAAATTCAAGTATTTACAGTTACGGGTAAAGTAATTTGGACAAAAAACCAAATTATTACTACCGATGGGTTTTTATCAAGAGATATTATTTGGGATGGAAAAGACGATTTTGGTGAATCTATAGCCAAGGGGGTCTATGTATACAAGCTCACCGTAAATTCAACGCTTACTAACAAACGAGTCGAAAAATATGAAAAACTCGTTATTCTATAAAATTAAATTTATATTTGCACAAATTTTAACCAAATGAAAAAAGTATTTATTTTTACCTTGTTATTTTATTTTACACACAACACATTTGCTCAAAATGTAATTACTACAATTACACCCAACTCGAATGATTCAAGAGTGATTACAACTGGAGTCCCTTTTATACTTATTGGAGCAGACCCAAGAGCTGCAGGTCTAGCAGATATGGGTGTCGCAACTTCTGCCGATGCATTTTCACAACAATGGAATCCTTCAAAAGCTGCTTTTGCTCTATCCAAACAAGGAATAGGGGTGACTTACACGCCCTATCTTGGTAAGCTTGTAAATGATGTGTTTTTAGGTAACATAACTTACTACAATAGAATAAATGAACAAAGTGCTGTAGGAGCAAGTTTTAGATATTTTAGTAGTGGAGAGATTGAATTAAGAGAAACTGTTGATCAAGAGCCTCTTATTGTAAAACCAAACGAAATGTTATTTGATCTTACTTATTCTTTGAGAGTTAGCGAACGTATTGCACTCGCAGTAACAGGTCGATACATAAGGTCCGATTTAAAATTACAAACAGCTATTGAAGATGCAAATGCTGCAAGCACTTTTGCGGTAGATATATCATCCTATTATCAAAGTGAAGAAATACCAATGAATAGTTTTGATGGAAGATGGAGAGCTGGAATTAATATTTCAAATTTAGGTTCTAAACTAAAATATGATGAGACTGGTCAAGAAAGTTTTCTACCTACAAATCTTGCTCTAGGTGCAGGATTTGATTTCATATTAGATGAATACAATACCCTTGGTGTTACTGCACAATTCAACAAATTACTAGTACCAACGCCACCAATTTATGGAACCGAGAGAACCTTTGAAGATTTTGATGGTGATGGTGTTTATGATCCAAATGTTGATACTCTTATAAGCGATACAAATGGAGTTATTTATAAGGGTCAAGACCCAAATGTTAACTTTTTTAAGGGCGTATTTCAATCGTTTGGCGATGCGCCAAATGGATTTAGTGAAGAGCTCAATGAGTTAACATGGGCATTAGGAGCAGAGTATTGGTATAGAGATGTTTTCGCTTTTAGAGCAGGGTATTTTAACGAACATGTAACAAAAGGAGCTAGAAAGTTTTTTTCGTTAGGAGCTGGATTTAAGTACACCACTATTAATATTGATATTTCATATTTAATTTCCACTTCAAAAGTAGTTAGTCCATTAGAGGGAACCCTTCGTTTTGGTTTAACATTTAACTTTGGCGATGAGTATGACGAATACTAGACTCTGTGAAAAATATTAAAATCGAAATAAACTTAGATGTATTTGAAAGCGTTTCAAAGCTACCAGTTTCGATTCAAAAACTAATGGATAAGGCGCATAAAGCTCGTGATAGAGCTTATGCGCCTTATTCTTCTTTTAAAGTAGGTGCAGCTTTGCAATTAAACTCAGGAGAGATTATTACAGGTAATAATCAAGAAAACGCAGCGTATCCCTCCGGTCTTTGCGCTGAAAGAGTTGCCATATTTTATGCTGGATCTCAATATCCAAAGGCCACGGTTCATTCTATGGCTATTTCCGCAAAATCTCTCAATACTAAAATCACCAAAGCGGTGCCTCCCTGCGGGGCTTGTAGGCAAGTCTTAGCTGAGTATGAGGTGAAACAAAATTCTTTAATCGAAATATATTTTATGGGAGAATCGGGTAAGGTCGTAAAATCTAACTCCGTAAAAAATATATTACCCTTTATTTTTGATAGTACTTTTTTATAATCTGCAATCCTTCTTAATCTTTTTAACAGATTTTTATTGCCCATTCAAAAGTTATTTTTTTTGATTATAATTCTTTTAAGAATTATAATTTTGTAGATGCTAATAATATAGTATTTTTGTCTGCTGTATTTAAAACTACCTAATTTTATAATAGTGGAAATATTATGAAAAAAATTACAAAAAAAACCTACCTCGATTGGTACGAAAATATGTACTTCTGGAGAAAATTTGAAGACAAACTTGCTCAGGTTTATATCAAACAAAAAGTAAGAGGGTTTCTTCATTTATACAACGGCCAAGAAGCGATCCTTGCAGGAGCCCTTCATGTAATGGATCTTACCAAAGACAAAATGATTACTGCTTACAGAAATCATGTGCAACCTATTGGGATGGGGGTAGATCCAAAAAAAGTCATGGCAGAATTGTACGGGAAAGGTACCGGAACCTCTTCTGGTTTAGGTGGTTCAATGCATATATTTTCCAAGGAACATAGATTCTATGGAGGGCATGGTATTGTTGGAGGACAAATTCCTCTAGGAGCGGGTCTTGCGTTTGCTGATAAGTATTTTGATAGAGGTGGCGTGACATTGACATTCATGGGAGATGGAGCAATGCGCCAAGGTTCGCTTCATGAAACAATGAATTTAGCAATGTTATGGAATTTACCTGTTGTTTTCTGTGTTGAAAATAACGGTTATGCTATGGGAACGTCTGTTGAGAGAACTGCTAATCATTCAGAAATTTGGAAAATGGGATTGGCTTATGACATGCCTTGTAAACCTGTCGACGGGATGAAGCCTGAAGTAGTAGCTGAAGCTCTTGATGAAGCTATTAAAAGAGCAAGAAATGGAAATGGACCTACATTTTTAGAAATTAGAACATACCGTTACAGAGGCCATTCAATGAGTGATGCACAACATTATAGAACCAAAAAAGAAGTAGCAGACAAGCAAGAAGAAGATCCTATTAGCTATATCAAAAACATCCTTATAGATAAGAAATACGCAACAGAAGAGCAAATAAAGGAAATTGATCAAAAAGTGAAGAATTTAGTTGCTGAATGCGAGCAATTTGCCGAAGATTCACCTTATCCTGATAAAAATATAATGTACGATGTTGTTTACGAGCAAGAAGATTACCCCTTTTTATCACATAAAATATAAATTTATATGGCAGAAGTTATAAATATGCCGCGTTTAAGCGACACAATGGAGGAAGGGACCGTAGCTAAATGGCTTTTTAAATTAGGTGAAAAAGTTTCGGAAGGAGATATTTTAGCAGAAATTGAAACCGATAAAGCAACGATGGAGTTTGAATCTTTTAACGAAGGAACGCTACTTCATGTGGGTGTCCAAGAAGGAGAGACCGCACCAGTTGACGTATTGCTAGCTATTATAGGTGATCCAGGAGAAGATATTTCAGGTCTTATTAATCCAGATAGTTCGACTGTTTCTAAAGTGGATAAAGCACAAGAACCAGCACCTCGCTCAGAACCTAAGAGTACAGAATCAAAAGAGAGTTCTCAAATAGTGATTCCAAATGGAGTAGAAGTGATAACGATGCCCCGTTTAAGTGATACCATGGAAGAAGGTACTGTTGCCACTTGGAATAAAAAAGAAGGTGACACTGTTGAGGAAGGCGATATACTTGCTGAAATAGAGACTGATAAAGCAACGATGGAGTTCGAATCTTTCTATTCTGGTGTCTTGTTGGAGATAGGAGTAAAAGAGGGAGAAACAGCGTTGGTAGATTCAGTATTAGCCATAATTGGTCCTAAAGGTACTGATGTTTCTGGCTTACTGGAAAATTTTTCTTCAAACGATAAAAGCACTCCTGTTCAGGCTGAAAAAGAAATAGCCATTCCCGTTGTTGAAGAAGTGAAAATTGAAACTCCAAAAAAACCAGTAGCTATCAGTGATACAACTTCAAATCAAAGAATATTTATTTCACCACTTGCAAAAAAGTTAGCTGAAGAAAAAGGGATCAACCTATCGCAATTAAAAGGAAGCGGAGAACAAGGAAGAATTATAAAACGTGATATTGAAAATTACCAACCTGTTTCTTCTGTTTCTGCATCTTACATTCCTGTTGGAGAGGAAAGCTTTGAAGAGGTGAAAAATTCTCAAATGCGAAAGGTTATTGCAAAACGTCTTGGCGAGTCAAAATTTATGGCTCCCCATTATTATTTGACTATTGAGTTAAATATGGACAATGCAATTTCTGCTAGAGCAGCAATTAATTCAGACCCGAACGTTAAAATTTCTTACAATGATATGGTGGTAAAAGCCAGTGCTATGGCATTACGTAAACATCCAAAAGTTAATTCTCACTGGACTGATACCTCCACTTTAATCGCAAAACATATTCATGTTGGAGTTGCGGTTGCAGTAGACGACGGTTTGCTAGTACCTGTTTTAAAATTTGCTGATCAAATGACTTACAGTCAAATTGGAACCAATGTAAAAGAATTAGCGGCTAAGGCAAGAAATAAAAAACTAACACCTGAAGAAATGGAAGGTAGTACCTTTACAGTATCTAATTTAGGGATGTTTGGAATAAAAGAATTCACCTCTATTATAAATCAACCAAACTCTGCAATACTTTCTGTTGGAGCTATTGTTCAAAAACCAATTGTAAAAGATGGACAAATAGTTGTTGGTAATACAATGACTGTCACTCTTGCTTGTGACCACAGAACTGTAGATGGTGCTACTGGAGCATCTTTTTTGCAAACTTTTAGAACATATATTGAAAACCCTGTAACCATGTTTGTGTAAATGAAAAATGTTGTTATCACAGGGACCAGTAGGGGGATAGGTTACGAACTTGTAAAACTTTTTACAGATGCAGGATTTAATGTTTTAGCTTTATCACGTAATATTTTACCCATATCAAGTTTGAACCTCAATGGTTGTACTATATTTCCTTTTGATATAACAAATTCAGACGATATTCAAGCTGCTTCAAAGTTTGTAGCAGAAAACTGGAAAAAAGTAGATATTTTAATTAATAATTCTGGAGCCCTTTTAAACAAACCATTTGCCGAGACCTCCATAGATGAATTTATTAGTGTTTATGACGTAAATATTTTTGGTTTGGCAGCTTTAACCAAAGCAATGCTTCCCTTTATGTATAAAGAGAGCCATGTTGTAAATATCAGTAGCATGGGGGGAATCCAAGGGAGTATGAAATTTCCTGGCTTAAGCGCTTACAGTAGTAGTAAAGGAGCTTTGATTGCGCTTACAGAGCTATTGGCAGAAGAGTATAAAGAAAAAGGGCCATCATTTAATGTGTTGGCATTGGGTGCCGTTCAAACTGAAATGCTTGAAGAAGCCTTTCCTGGATATAAGGCGAGTATTTCTGCAAAACAAATAGCAAAATATATTATGCAGTTTTCAATTAATGGGCAACAATTTTATAATGGTAAAGTCCTACAAGTCTCTAATTCTACTCCCTAATGTAACCAATGTCAAAAATACTTGGAAAATATATTCCCCAAGCTTCAATAGCTTCTGTTTTTCAATTAATTACTGTACATAATATTCATCTTAAAATTGTTAATGAAAGAGTTACCCGTCACGGTGATTATAGAAAAATGTCCAACGGGCAACATCAAATTACAGTTAACTCCAATCTAAATAATTTTCGCTTTTTAATTACATTAATTCACGAAATAGCTCATTTAATAACTTTTAAAAAATACGGAAATTCAATTAAACCTCATGGAATTGAATGGAAAATAACATTTCAGCAATTAATGTTACCTTACCTAAGACCAGAAATATTTCCAAATAAATTATTGCCTTTTTTAGCGATTCATTTTAAAAACCCAAAAGCTAGTAGTGATACTGATACGAACTTATCTTTAGCACTTAAAGAATATGATGCTCCCAACGATAAAAATTATATATTTGAAATACCTTTAGGTAGTAGATTTAGAATTTATAATGGAAAGATTTTTAAAAGGGGACCAAGACGGGTTAAACGTTTTGAGTGTGTTGAAATTTATACGGGTAAAGTATATTTATTTAATCCAAATGCTGAGGTTGAATTACTTTAGGTTATAAAAAAAGGTTTTTTTAAAATAAAAGATTATTTTTAATCTTAAATATAAAATAGCTCCAAATTAAAATTAAGGATAATAATAAATACTTGTGATGCAGGAAAAAAAAAAGATAGAAGATTCTAATGAAATTTTTGAAGACCAACAATTTGATCAAATAAAAGAATCTGCTTGGCAAGGACTAAAGCTTTTCTTTAAAGAACTTTTGGATCTCAGAGAAGAAACCGATCGAGAAACTACTATCGAGAGTGTTAAATCAGATATTTCTATAAAAGGGCACAATGCTTGGATATTAATTTTTTCCATATTTGTGGCTTCGATAGGACTAAACGTAAGTAGTGCAGCAGTGGTTATTGGTGCCATGTTAATTTCTCCATTGATGGGACCAATTGTTGGCCTAGGCTTATCCGTAGCGATCAATGATGTGGAAAGCTTAAAAAAGTCTTTAATCAACTTAGGTGTTATGGTTGCTTTGAGTGTGATCACTGCATATCTTTATTTTTCAATATCCCCCCTTACCAAAGAGACACCAGAATTACTAGCTAGAACCTATCCTACAATATTAGATGTCTTGATAGCTATTTTTGGTGGCCTAGCCTTAATTGTTGCTAAAACAAAAAAGGGAACTATGGCGAGTGTAATATTTGGAGTAGCTATAGCCACCGCATTGATGCCTCCACTATGTACTGTTGGATATGGTTTAGCAATAGGAAATATTAATTATGCTGGTGGAGCTATCTATTTATTTTCAATTAATGCTGTTTTTATAGCTTTAACTACTTTTTTAATCGCAAAAATTTTACGATTCCCAATGGTAAAATATGCCAATTCAAAACGTAGAAAAAGAATAGCTCAAATTGCGACAAGTATTGCAATAATTGTAATAGTTCCGAGTGTTGTATTGTTTTTAAACCTTCTAAAAGTTCAGGTTTTTGAAAATAAAGCAAAAGAATTCATTACGACCAGTGTCAAACATGAAGGGGCTGTTATTTTAAAATCTAACCAAGATTATGATTCTAATAAAATTGAAGTTTATTTAATTGGTAGATTAGTTCCAGAGACAGTGATAGAGCATTGGAGAGATGAGTTAAAGGAAAATTCTAATTTAACTAATACAACACTCGAAATTTTTCAAGCTGCTGATCAAAGTGGTGATATGGCACAAGAATTATCTGGTAAATTAAAGTTTGATATATTGGATGAGCTTTATGAAAAGAATGAACAATTACTAAAAGATAAAGAAGCAAAAATTAAATTTTTAGAGGACAAGCTTACCAGTATTAAAGTAAAGGAACTACGATTTGATGATATTAGCAAGGAAGTAAAGATGAATTATAGCGAAATTCAGTCAATTAGTTACTATAATAAAGTAACCACTAATTTCGAAACAATAGACACAATTCCAGTTTTCTCAATTAAATGGGATACTAAATACTCGAATAGGAATAGAGTAAAAGATATGAAAAGCTTGAATACATGGTTAAAATATAAACTAAAGTTAGATACTTTGCTTATTTTAGATTAAAAAGGGCTGTGACAGCCCTTTTTACGATGATGTATAATTATTTTTTTATAAATTTATAACTAACATTTTTATTTTCAACTTCTAGTTGAACAAAATATACTCCGCTAGTTAGTCTTTCCACACTGATATTACTGTTTGGTGAAACTGTTGTATTAAGAACTATTTTTCCGTTCGTGTCTATAACTCTTACAGTGGTTCCTACAACATTGTTTTTTGAAAAATTTAGTACTGAAGTTGCAGGATTTGGATATAAATTTACTTGATCAAATTCAAAGTCGCCTCCTCCTAAATTTTCTCCTTCAACAAAAACATGTTGCGTATTTATATCTACGTTTTCAATAAAATCAACAGTTCCTGAAGGCCATTCTATTAATACAGATTCAATCTCTGTACTAGTTCCTACTCCAAAATGAGCAAATAAAGAGCTCATGTGGCTATAACCCGTACCCGAACGAATCTCTCTTATTTGCGAACCCCAATCACCATTAATAGTAATTCTTGCACCTATACCGTGTGAATTACTTTCAACCCCTTCTAAAACAAATTTTACCCAGTTATTGGTTCCACCGTCATTCATCCAAAGGTTTCCGCTTCTTCCAACATCAAGATATCCGTCACCATTAAAATCTCCTACTGCTCCTTCATCAAAAGGCAAGTCAAAGCCAGTAAAAGTCATATCACCATTATTCATATATAACTCTCTGGCCATTTCTGATAATATATCAATATAGCCATCATTATTAAAATCGGCCCCGTGATTTTCCCAAGCTCCAAGATCTGTAGGGTTGATACCAGTAGATTCTATAATATCGTTAAAACCTCCATTTCCATCATTTTCATAAAAACGATTCGCATCACTATGATTTACACAAAAAGCATCAAAATCTCCATCATTATCAAAATCTTGCCAAATGGTTGCCCAAGATTGTTCGTTATCTGCTATACCTAGAGATTCCGCAACCTCAGTATAAGTTCCATCGCCATTATTTCTGTACATAGCATTTGTTCTCTCTGGGTCACCAGGTGACGATCCTTGACGACATTTTGTTAAATGCATATCAGTGTCTCCATCGTTATCATAATCTACCCATAAAGAGGCATAATTTCCAGCAAGATCAATTGTTTGAATTAGATCAAAATCTAAAACCATATTTTGTCCCCCGTCGTTTCTATAAGCATGATTTCCATCAACATCATGACATATAAACGCATCTAAATCTCCGTCATTATCAATATCCACAAAGTTAGTTCTTTGTGAAAAAATGTATAGATCTGAGTAAACTATTTCTTCAAAAGCAGTTCCATCGTCATTTGCAAATAAAAAAGAGGCTCTCTGTCCATTACCCAACAAAAGATCAGTATAGCCGTTTCCGTCAATATCGGCAGCAGCAGCACTCCAATCAGGAATCCACTGAATCATCATACCAATAAATACAGATTCGAAGCTACCGTCTTCCTGCTGGTAATCGATACCAACCCCATTTTCTGAAACTCTTACAAAATCGTCTAAATAATCACCGTTCATATCAACAGTAATTGAGGTACTACCTTCATAATTTCCAATCAAGTCATTTCTGTTAGTGAAAGATACCTGCGCAATAATCGAGGACGTGCTTATAATAGCAAAAATTAAAAGTAAATTTTTTTTCATTTTTTTTTTTTTAAATTTTTATCTAAAATAGTATAATTATTTGGATGTAAACTGATAGTGATCTAAAATTAATGTTCATTTAATTGAATATTTCTTATTTTTTTAAATAAATCCGAAGAGTACACAAAATCAGTTACATCTTTATTATCGGTTTTAAATATTTCAAGATTAGATCCTTGCCAAACTAATTTACCATCTTTTAAAAAAACAATTTTTTCACCTATTTCCATCACTGAATTCATATCATGGGTAACAACAACAGTTGTAATATTATTCTCTCTGGTTATTTCTTGAATTAATTGATCTATTAGTGTTGCTGTTTTTGGATCCAATCCTGAGTTTGGTTCATCACAAAAAAGATATTTTGGATTATTCACAATAGCTCTAGCTATTGACACTCTTTTGTTCATGCCACCTGAGATCTCAGATGGAAATTTTTTATTAATATTTTTTAAATCAACTCGTTCCAATACCTCGTTGACTCTCAAAAGCATTTCAGGTTTTTCTTTATTTGAGAACATTCTAAGGGGGAACATTACATTTTCTTCAATATTCATAGAATCAAATAAAGCGCCTCCCTGGAATAGCATTCCAGTTTCTTCTCGTAAAACTCTGTGGTCCTCAGAATCCATTTTACTTATAGCTTTTTCTTCGAATAATATTTCACCAAAGTTTGGTTTAAATAATCCCACCATACATTTTAACATCACTGTTTTTCCGCTACCGCTTCTTCCAATAACTAGATTGGTTTTTCCTTTTTCAAATGTTGCAGAAATTCCTTTTAAAACCTCATCTTTTCCAAAACTCTTTTTTATTTCAGTTACTTTTATCATTAGCTTAAGAGTAATTGTGTAACAATATAATTGGTTAAAATTATAATAATACTAGTCCAAACAAATGAATTTGTGCTCGCTTTTCCTACTTCTAACGCTCCACCTCTCATATAATACCCTTGCCAGGAAGGGACTGTAGCTAAAATAATTGCAAATAAAAATGTTTTTATAAAAGCATAAGCAAGGTGAAATGGGTAGAATGTGTCTTGTAGTCCAATTGTAAAATCAGCTGCGGTAGTAAACCCTCCATAAACCCCAGCTAAAAATCCACCAAATATTCCTAAAAACATTGCTATTGCAATTATAAATGGATAAAAAAACATGGCCATTAATTTTGGAAAGACTAAGTAATTTAAGGAGTTAATACCCATCACTTCTAAAGCGTCAATTTGCTCTGTAACTCTCATTGAACCAATACTTGAAGTAATGAAAGACCCAACTTTTCCTGCCATGATTATTGACATAAACGTTGGCGCGAATTCTAAGATGATAGATTGTCTAGTGGCAAATCCTATTAATGACTTAGGAATGAGTGGGTTCTCCAAATTCAGAGCAGTTTGAATAGAAATTACACCTCCTACGAAAAAAGAAATAAAAGAAACAATTCCCAAAGATTTTATGATTAGGTCATCAATTTCTTTTAAAATTAATTCTTTCATTACCGATTTTTTTGTGGGACTACTAAATACTTTTTTTAGCATCAAAAAATAGGATCCAATATCATGTATGTACTTAATTGGTTTTTTCACTAATGCTAAAATATTAAATTAAAAGGAAATTAGTTTTTATAATTATTAAAAAATAAAGATTTCATCTTATCATAAATAGCAGTATTTTCATAAATACCTCCAAAAATTTCAGCATGAGGGCCTGAGGTGAAAACAGGAACCATACTAGCAGAATGTCCAGTAGTTGAAAATACAGGTTTAATTTTATTATAGTCTCCATTTTCTTGTCCCAGGGTAAATCCACCAGTTTCGTGATCAGCTGTAACGATAACCAATGTTTCTTTATTCGATTCTGCGAAGTCCAATACGACTCCTATGGTATTGTCAAAGTCAATTAATTCACTTATCAAATAGTCAGCGTCATTATCGTGACCACCCCAATCTATTTGGGCACCTTCTATCATTAAAAAAAAACCATTTTCATTTTTAGATAAATAGTCTAAAGCAAGTGTTGTAGCATCTGACAAAAAAGTTCCTCTCCCCTCTAATATTTTGGGTAATCCTTTAGGGGCTAATAAATATCCTTGTTTTTTTGAAAAGTCAGTTGTGATACTGGTCGGTAAAGAATTTAAATTCACTTTAAAATTATTTTCTTCTAATTCTAAAATAAGATCTCTATTATCTTCACGATTGTTAAAGTAGTCGCTGCCACCTCCGGCAAAAAAATCAATTTCAGAATTTACTAATTGAGAGGCAATATCTTCAGCCATACTTCTTTTTTTTGTGTGGGTATAAAAAGCAGCAGGAGTAGCATGGGTAATAGATGAAGTTGAAATAATTCCTGTTGAAATTCCAATTTCTGATACCTCCTCTACGATAGTTTTAACTGCTAGGGTATCTGTGTTAACTCCCAACGCTCCATTATATGTTTTAATTCCACTAGCAAAAGCTGTTGATGACGAAGCTGAATCAGTTATTAATTCGCTAGCAGAAGAAGTTTTAATAAGTCCAATTATAGGAAAACGTTCAAAGTTTGATTTACTATTGTTGTAAAACTGACTCGCGGAAACTTGACTTAATCCCATACCATCACCTACAAGTAAAATTATATTTTTAGGTTTTGTTATTGAGTTTTTTTCGGCGACAAGTGTTACTTCTTTTTTAGTATTACAAGATACTAGGATGCCGGTACAACATAAAAGAAACAAAAAAGGTTTAAAACAGAATTTCATACTTTAATTTTAAGATCAAAAATACATATAAACTATATATTAAAACGCAGGCATTAAGATTTTGACACCTTTTAACAGAATAACTTTTTTTTTATTCCCCTCCATCGATAGCTACGAATAAAGGCACCTTCTTCAACAGTTACCATGAAAGGAACCTTATTTATTGAAGCTTTCAAATAACCAATACATGTGTTTATAAAAAAATAAAAGTTTTTCTTTTTTAGTGCTAATTTTATTGTCGCTATAAAAAATAATAATAATCCGTATCTCATTTTATAAAAAGCTTCTGCTTGCCTATGTTTTGCTTCTCTAGAATAGTTAGCCCCGGTAGGTTTTAAATGTTTAACTTTTAAATTTTCATCAGTGGCAATCGACCATCCGTGATATCTAGCAAGTAGCTCGTCAACTGTATCCCAGCCCATGGTGTTTTTCAAACCTCCAATATCTGTAAAACATTTTTTACGATAGGCTTTAAGAGCTCCTCTTATGTGATCTTTGTTAGTTAGAGACTCTAAAATCCAGTTATTATTTTTTTTAATGTAACAAAATCCTCCGGCCATACCAATATTCGCATCTTTTTTAAAAAGTTCAATAATTTTTTCAAAATAATTTAATGGAAAAATAAGATCAGCATCAATTTTACAGATGATATCATATGATTTATCAACTAGATCAAAACCTTTGTAAAAAGCATTAATGACTTTACTTCCCGGTAAATGTTTATTTGATGAGATTAGTTCTTTTGATACAATATTTGAAAATTTAGTTGTAAAAGAATCTATAATTTTTTGAGTGCCATCTGTTGAATTGTCATTTATGATAATTATCTTATGAATAGGAATTGATTGATTGATTAGAGAATGAAGTGTTTCACCAATATTTTTTTCCTCATTATAAGCTGGTATAATTATATTTATTCTCATAGTAGATATCAATTTACAAATCTTATAATTTATAAAAACACCTTTGTTGTTATTTTCTTTCTGCATACACCAAGTAAAATCTTGGAGTAAACTTTCTAAAAATGGGTCTTATACCAATTTTTTTAACTGGATTTACAAATTTGACACGATCTTTAATTCTCCACCCAGATTTCTCTAAAAGCCAGTCAAATTGCCAGTCTTCAAATTCGTGATAATGTCTATCCCATTTGTCTTTGTTGTTTCTATACGCTTTCGAAAACCATAAGTTTAAAGGAACTGAAGCTATTAGTTTATTGGTCTTTATATCACTTAAAACATTGAAAGGAGCCACCATATGTTCAAAAATTTGAAAAGCAGTTACTACATCAAAATCATTTTTTTTTACAATTGAGGTGTCTAGATCTAAGTCTTGTCCTTGGGTGTTTGCAACATTGAACCCTTCATTTATTAAGATCTCCGAAAATGGATTGAGTACTCCTAAATCTAATATAGATTCTTTTTTTGCAATGTGTTTTTTTAGAAAATCTAAGGTAATTTGATATCGCTTATGTGGGAAATTCTTTTCGTACAAGATTCAAAAGATAATATTACACTTGATAAATTATAGCATTAATATTCATCCCAGCACCAACACTGGAAAAAATAATATGATCTCCTTTATTTATTGAATGATTTTCCAGTTCTCCTTTGAGAATCAAGTCGTATAAAGTAGGTACTGTTGCCACACTAGAATTTCCTAGTTTATTGATAGACATTGGCATAATGTTTTCTGGCATGTCTAGACCATATAATTTATAGAATCTTTGAATGATTGCTTCATCCATTTTTTCATTCGCCTGGTGAATTAATATTTTTTTTATGTTAGAAATATCAACTTTTGATTTATCTAAACAAGCTTTCATGGCCAGCGGTACTTTGGTGAGTGCAAATTCGTAAATTTTTCTCCCTAACATTTTAATGTATTTTGTATTCTTGGTATCTTCAGGATTAAAAGATTCACCAAAATAAATATAATTAGCTTCCTCTATAGCATAGGTTGCAGATTCGTGAGCAAGCAAACCTCCTTCTAAGCTATCAGTTTTTTCTAATACAACGGCAGCTGCCCCATCGCTAAAAATCATTGCATCTCGGTCGCTTCGATCGGTAACTCTTGAAAGTGTTTCAGTTCCTACTATCAAACATTTCTTGGCAATTCCTGCTTTGATAAAAGCATTTGCTTGAATCATTCCTTCAACCCATCCGGGACATCCAAATAATATGTCGTAGGCTACACAACTTGGATTTTTTATATTGATTTTTTGCTTTATCCTTGAAGCAATACTTGGAACCGCATCACTTTGTTTGGAATCATGAGCGACATCTCCATAATTATGAGCTACGATTATATAGTCTAGCTCTTCAGCGTTAATGTTGGAATTTTGAATTGCTTTTTCAGATGCAATAGCTCCGATATCAGAATTATTTAGATGATCTTTTGCATAGCGTCTTTCAGAGATACCCGTTATATGCTTAAACTTTTTAATGATAATATCATTATCCACCTTATACTGTTGACCATCTTCAGTATAAAAATCATTTTTTAAAAATGAATTATTAGGAACCTCTTGTTGGGGAATATAGCTACCAACACCAGTAATTTTTATAGCCATAAGCTACTAGTTTTCTTGTGATTGGTAAAAATAGAAAAGCTTTTCTTAAGAAAAGCTTTTTATTTGATAATTTTTTAATTAGTTAATAGTTAAAATTAACTATTCTACCATAAAATCTTCCATAGGAGTACAAGTACAAATTAAATTACGGTCTCCATAAGCATCATCTACTCTTCTGACCGTTGGCCAAAATTTATTTTCTCTAGTATGCCGCAACGGAAAGGCAGCTTTTTCTCTTGAATATGGTAAATTCCAATTGTCTTTAGTAAGCATTTCCAAAGTATGTGGTGAATTCTTTAAGTGCATTATTGGGTTGATCCAATTTGGCTTCATCAATTTCTTTTCTTATTGAAATCATAGCGTCACAAAAACGATCTAATTCTTCTAAGCTTTCACTCTCTGTTGGTTCAATCATCATAGTCCCAGCAACAGGAAAAGAAACCGTTGGAGCATGAAAGCCATAATCCATTAATCTTTTTGCAATATCAGTTACTTCAATTCCGTTAGCTTTAAATGGGCGACAATCTATAATCATTTCGTGCGCAGCACGGCCACTTTCACCGGTGTATAAAACTTCGAAAGAACCGTGTAGTCTTTCTTTTATGTAATTAGTATTTAGTATTGCAAATTCAGTCGATTTTTTTAATCCTTTTTCTCCAAGCATGCAGATATAAGCATAAGAAATCAAGCAAACTAATGCTGATCCCCAGGGAGCTGCTGAGATAGCTGTAATCGCTTTTTCTCCTCCAGTTTTTATAATTGGATTGCTGGGTAAAAAAGGGGCTAATTGTTTTGCAACGCAAATGGGACCAACTCCAGGACCACCGCCACCGTGAGGAATGGCAAATGTTTTGTGTAAGTTTAAGTGACATACATCCGCTCCAATTGCTCCTGGATTCGTTAAGGCAACTTGAGCATTCATATTTGCTCCATCCATATATACTTGACCTCCGTTTTCATGAATAATACGATTGATTTCGATAATTGAAGCTTCATAAACGCCATGCGTTGAAGGATAAGTTATCATTAAAGATGATAGGTTGTCTTTATATAAAATAGCTTTTTCGCGTAAATCATCAATATCAATGTCTCCTTGGTCAGTAGCTTTAGTAACAACAACTTTCATTCCTGCCATCACTGCACTTGCAGGATTGGTTCCATGGGCTGAAGAAGGGATTAAGCAAATATTTCTATGATGATCTCCTCTGGATTCGTGATAAGCTCTAATTACCATTAAACCAGAAAATTCTCCTTGAGCACCAGAGTTTGGTTGCAAAGAAGTTGCAGCAAAACCTGTGATTTCAGTTAATTGGTCTTCTAAGTTTTTTAACATTTCTTGGTATCCTTGAGCTTGTTCCAAAGGAACATAAGGATGAATACTTGACCAATTTGGGTTACTCAACGGAAGCATCTCTGAAGCTGCGTTAAGTTTCATAGTACATGATCCTAGAGAGATCATAGAATGATTGAGAGATAAATCTTTTCGTTCGAGTTTCTTAATATAACGCATCATTTCAGTTTCTGAATGATAGGTGTTAAAGACCTTATTTGTTAAATAAGGCGTTTTTCTGACTAAAGCCTCAGGAATTGAAACGTCAGCAACCAAAGTTTCAATCATTACAAAATCTTTATTAGCACCTTCAGCAAACACATTAACGATTTTATGAAGGTCGTTTAAGCTTGTAGTTTCATTTATAGAAATACTGATGTTGTTATCATCAATATAATAAAAATTAATTTCATTTCTTTTTGCAATAGGCTTAATTATATTTTTTTTTGCTTGTAGTACGATGGTATCAAAAAAAGTAGAATTTGTTTGAGAAAACCCTAACTTTTCAAGTGCTTTAGCAAGCGTTATAGTTGTTTTATTGACTTTAGTTGCTATGTTTTTTAATCCATTTGGACCGTGATATACGGCATACATTCCTGCCATTACTGCTAATAAAACTTGTGCTGTACATATATTGGAAGTCGCTCTGTCCCTCTTTATATGTTGTTCTCTTGTTTGCAATGCCATTCTGTAAGACAGGTTGTTGTCCATGTCTTTTGTAACACCTATGATCCTTCCAGGGATATTACGCTTGTAAGCTTCTTTAGTAGCAAAATAACCAGCGTGCGGTCCCCCATAACCCAAAGGAATCCCAAATCGCTGTGTAGTACCGACGACAACATCAACGCCAAAGTTCCCAGGAGCCTCTAGCAAAACTAAACTTAATATATCAGCGGCGACTGCGACTTTTATAGAAGCTTGTTGAGCTTTGTTTACAAATGATTTGTAATCATATACTTCACCAAATTTTCCGGGGTATTGTAACATGGCCCCAAAATACTCATCAGAAAAATCAAAATCTTCATGATTTCCTTTAACCAATTCTATGCCTAGTGGATTTGATCTAGTTTCTAACAGTGACATGGTTTGAGGGAAAATTTCTTCCGAGACAAAAAATTTAACAACATTATTTTTTTTCTGTGAACGATCACGAACTGAAAATAGTAATGCCATTGCCTCAGCAGCAGCAGTTGCTTCATCCAACAAAGAAGCGTTTGACAATTCCATTCCTGTCAAGTCACATACCATCGTTTGAAAATTAATCAAGGCTTCTAATCTACCTTGAGCTATTTCCGCTTGATAAGGCGTATATGCGGTATACCATCCTGGGTTTTCAAGAATATTTCTTTGAATTACAGGAGGTGAAAAAGTATGGTGATAACCCAGTCCAATGTAGGTTTTAAAAAGTTTGTTTTTTTTACTAAGTAAATTGTTGTGTTCTTGATATTCTTGTTCAGACATTGCTTTAGATAAGGAAAGCTTTTTGTCGAGTAGAATGTCTTCTGGAATGGTCTCTTCTATAAGCTGTTGCATAGAGTTAACACCAATAGTTTTTAACATTTTACTAAGGTCACTTTTTCTTGGACCAATGTGTCTTTGAGCGAAAGAATCTGTGTTCATTTTACTTCGTTAAAATTTGAAGTGCAAATTTACAATATTTAACAATAAATGAATGTTTTTTAAAATAAAAACAGCTGATTTTTAACGATTAATTGTGATTGATTTAACAATGATTATTTTTGTGAAATGAATTGGTTTAAAATTTATATTAGAAGCAGTTTACATGTCGCTCTTGCAGTCTCTGCGTTGGTTGGTATTACTGCTAACGAATTCGATATAAAAATTTTAAAATATTTTTATTTCTTCATTTTTTTTAGCACCATTGCTGGGTACAACTTTGTGAAGTTTGTGTCAATATACAAATCTTCCAAACACGAAATTTCGCTATCTTTAAAGCTAATTCAACTAATTTCTGTAATAGCAGGTTTATTTTTTTATTTTCAACTTTCAGAAGTTTCAATAGTTTTTGTCTTATTCCTAGCGATTCTAACATTTTTATACGCAAATCCTTTACATAAAAATAAAAATTTGAGAAATCTGACAGGCCTCAAAATTAGTATTGTCGCTTTGGTTTGGGCTAGTATAACTGTTGTTCTGCCTATTTTAAACGAAAATATTGAATTACTAAATAAAAATGTTTGGTTATCTTTTATTCAAAGATTTCTATTTGTTTTTATTCTTACCTTACCTTTTGAAATCAGAGATTTAAAATTTGACGACTCAACAATCGAAACCTTGCCGCAGAGATTAGGGGTTTGTAAAACAAAATTGATCGGCACTTTTTTATTAATTGTAGTACTCGTTTTAGAATTTTATAAAGATGAAATCAATAAGAATCATCTTTATAGTTTAGCGTTGATCACCCCTATTTTATTTTTATTCTTTTTATTTCTAAAAAAAATGAACCAAAATATTACTCCTCATTTTGGGTAGAAAGTATTCCTATCGTTTGGTATGGATTGTCAAGTTTGATTCTATACTATTTTAATATTTTTCGTGAAGTCTTTTTTTAAGTTTTAGCTTATCACTGCGAGTCATCGTTTTTAAATCAAACCAGCTCTTTTTAAAAGAGCCTCTGGATTTGGTTTCGATCCTTTAAATTTAATGTACAATTCCAATGGATCACAAGTTCCGCCTTGAGACAATACGGTATCTTTAAATTTTGTAGCAATTTTCTTGTTAAAAATTCCGTGATCTTTAAAATATTTGAATGCGTCTGCATCCAATACTTCAGCCCATTTATAGCTATAATATCCTGCAGAATAACCACCTTGAAATATGTGTGAAAAGGAGGTGCTCATACAATTGTTTTTAACATCCGGATAGAGTTGTGTAGCTGAAAATGATAGGGTTTCAAACTCTTTGACATTTTTTATACTACTAGGGTCTTTTCCGTGCCAAGCGATATCTAATAAGCCAAAGCTTATCTGTCTTAGTGTCTGCATTCCTTCATGAAAAGTTGCTGAAGCTTTAATTTTTTCAATTAACTCCATAGGGATTACTTCGTCACTTTTGTAATGCTTAGCAAAAAGCTCTAAAGCTTCTTTTTCATAACACCAATTTTCTAAAAGTTGACTTGGTAATTCAACAAAGTCCCAGGAGACATTGGTTCCAGATAATCCTTTGTAGGTAGTATTTGCCAACATTCCATGCAAACCATGTCCGAACTCATGAAATAGGGTAGTTACTTCACTAAAAGATAATAAAGAAGGCTTACTTTTTGTTGGTTTTGTGAAATTGCAAACATTCGAAATGTGTGGGCGTTCATTTTTTGTATTTGATTTGTATTGTGCTTTAAACGAGGTCATCCATGCACCAGATCTTTTACCTGCTCGTGGATGAAAATCTGCGTAAAACAAAGCTATAAAATCCTTGTTTTGATCTGTTACCTCATAAGTTTTAACATCTTTATGGTAGGTGTCTACATCGTAAACTTCTTTAAAGTTTAGTTGGTATAATTTATTAGCGATTTTAAAAACACCTTCAATTACATTTTCTAATTTAAAATACGGTTTTAATTTTTCGTCATCTAAATCAAACAACTTTTGCTTTAATTTTTCTGAATAATAAGCAGCATCCCATTTTTCTAGTTGATCAATACCGTCCAGTTCTTTTGCAAAGTCTTCCAGTTTTTTAAATTCGGATTGGGCAGCTGGTTTTGCCTTCTCAAGTAGTTCGGTTAAAAATTCTAAAACTTTTTCTGGTGTTTTTGCCATTCGTTCTTCTAATACAAAATGTGCATGTGAAGGATAGCCCAATAGTTGAGCTCTTTGGTGTCGGAGGTTTACAATTTCTAGTATTGAAGCTTGGTTGTCGTTTACATTATTTTTAAAGGCTCTCTGTCCAAAAGCAATCGTAATTTTTTTTCTTAATTCACGTAGGTTCGAGTACGTGACAAAAGGAACATAACTTGGGTAATCTAAAGTGAAAACCCATCCAGTCATTTTTTTTTCTTTCGCTGTTTGTGCAGCCATTTCAATAACTCCATCGGGCAATCCAGACAATTCTTTTTCATTCGTAATTTGTAGGTAAAATTTATTGGTCTCTGCCAATACATTTTCTCCAAATTGCAACTTTAATTTAGAAAGCTTTCCGTCAATTTCTCTTAGTTTATCCTTGTCTTTATAGGATAAATTTGCTCCGTTCCTTGTAAAGCCTATGTAATTTTTTTTGAGTAACATAGCCTGCTCCTTATTCAGCGATAATGAAGTTCTGTTTTCATAAACGTGTTTTACTTTTTTAAAAAGTTTTTCATTTAATAATAAATCGTTTTTAAAATCGGAGAGTGCCGGTGAAATCTCTTGTGCTATTTTTTGAATTTCATCGTTGGTTTCAGCACTGTTTAAATTAAAAAATATACTGGTAATTCTGTCTAATTGAATCCCTGTACCATCAAGAGCCTCGATCGTATTTTTAAAAGTTGGGGCCTCCTTATTTTCTGAAATTTCGTTTATTTGAGTTTTTGTAACTGCAATAAAATGATGGATAGCTGGAGAAAAATGCTCATTTTTAATTTTCGAAAAAGGTGCTGTTTCGAAAGGAGTCAATAAAGGATTATTCATAAATTTCTTTGGATATGTTTTAATATTGTTTTAGAATGTAGATTCAATCAAATTATTTAATCTCTTTTGCCCCTTTTTCAACCTTAAGTTTTAAACCTTCTTTGTAAGTAATTATTTTATCCAATACACATTGATCATTAGTTCCAATTATCTGAGCAGCTAAAATACCTGCGTTTTTAGCACCATCCAGAGCAACTGTAGCTACAGGTACTCCTCCAGGCATTTGAAGAATCGATAAAATAGAGTCCCAACCATCGATCGAATTTCTTGACTTTACAGGAACCCCAATAACAGGTAAAGGTGACAATGAGGCAATCATTCCTGGTAAGTGAGCTGCACCTCCTGCGCCAGCTATGATTACAGTAAACCCTTTTTTATGAGCATTTTTACCATAATCAAATAATTTTTCTGGAGTTCTGTGTGCAGAGACAATGTCTACCTCTATTTCTATATCAAATCCAGTTAGGATGTCGATAGCTTCTTGCATAATAGGAAGATCACTCGTGCTTCCCATAATTATTCCTACTTTACTCATTTGCATATTTTTAGTTCCCATTAAGAGGGTTTTTATAGTTAGACTAACGATTAATTACTTTGATAGTGTTTTTTACTACTTCTGCGATTTTACGTGCTTTACTAATATCATTATTTACAATAGTCACATGTCCCATTTTTCTGTAAGGTCTTGTTTGTTTTTTACCGTATATATGGGGCGTAACTCCATCTAAACTTAATATTTGTTCTAGATTTTTATAGTGTGCATCTCCAGTATATCCTTCTTCTCCTACAAGATTAACCATGATAGCAGCGATTTTACTTTTGGTATTTCCTAATGGAAGGTTTAGTATGGCTCTAATATGTTGTTCAAATTGATTTGTTAAACTTCCTTCAATACTAAAATGGCCACTATTATGTGGTCTTGGAGCAACTTCATTAACTAGGATTTCTCCCTCTTCAGTCTGAAACAGTTCGACTGCTAGTAAGCCAACATGTTCAAATGAATTAGACACCTTTTCAGCGATTTTTTTTGCTCTTTCAGCAATATTATTTTCAATTCGGGCAGGACAAATTACATATTCAACTTGATTTGCTTCAGGGTGAAATTCCATTTCAACAACAGGATAGGATGCTACTTCTCCGTTGGGATTGCGACTAACGATGACAGCTAATTCATTGACAAAAGGGATTAGTTTTTCAGCTATACATGGAGTATCCTTTACATTTGCTAAATCTTCTTTGTTTCTGACAATACAAACCCCCATTCCATCATAACCTCCTGTACTTTGCTTCCAAACAAATGGGTATCTAATTTCATACTTATTAATGGCAACTATTAATTCATCTTTTGAATTAAAAATTTGAAACGCGGAGGTGGGAATTTGATGTGTTTGATAAAATTTCTTTTGAGTAATTTTATCATTGATATTTCGTAATGTGTTTGAAGATGGGTATACAGCAATACCTTCTTTTTCAAGCGCGTCAAGAGCATCAATGTTAACATGTTCAATTTCGAAAGTGAGAACATCAACCTTTTTTCCAAAATTATATACCGTTTCGAAATCCATTAAATCACCAACTTCAAATGTATCGCAAGCAATTTTGCAAGGGGCATTTTTACTAGGATCTAGAACACTTGTTTTGATATCAAATTTTCGTGTTTCATATAGCAGCATTTTTCCTAATTGACCACCTCCTAAAATACCTAATGTAAAATTTGATGAAAAATAATGAACCATTCGTTTTATAATTAAGCACAAAAATAAATCATTCTAATCAGATAGAGAAGTTTACAAGAAATAATAAGTTAATCCTTATCTTTGCATTTTTATTTTGATGCCGAAACAGAATTAAAAATTGGTTAAATTTTAGCATAAATAATGATTCAATTACAAGATTTATTCTTTCAAAAATTTATTTCAAAAGCAGAAGTTAAAGGGGCAGTTAATGATGTTTCTTTAAAAATTAACAAGGACTACAAAGAAAAATCACCGGTATTTTTAATTGTATTGAATGGTGCTTTCTTTTTTGGTGCAGACATCATAAAAAAATTTGATGGTACTTGTGAAATGAGTTTTGTGAAAGTAACTTCCTATGAAGGAACTGAATCGAAAGGAGCTGTATCAACTGTGATGGGCTTAGATACAACCTTAAAAAACCGTGATGTAATTATAGTTGAAGATATTGTAGATTCCGGTAATACGATCGAAGCGATTTTAAAAATGCTCAAACAAGAACAAGTAAAAAGTTGTAAAATTGCAACCATGTTTTATAAGCCTTTAGCATTTAAAAAAAACTATCCTATTGATTACGTTGGAATGGAAATCGAAAATGATTTCATTGTAGGATATGGTCTTGATTATAATGAGCTAGGTAGAAATTTAAGTGCAATATATAAGTTAAAACCCCGAAAAATGAAAAATATAGTGTTATTTGGTCCTCCTGGGGCAGGGAAAGGAACTCAGGCTGAGTATCTAAAAGTGAAATATAATCTCGTACATATTTCCACAGGAGATGTATTTAGATACAATATAAAAAACGAGACAGAATTAGGGATATTAGCAAAGTCATACATGGATAATGGAGATTTAGTTCCTGATGAAGTTACTATAGAAATGCTTAAAGCAGAAGTTGAAAAAAACAACGATGCCCAAGGATTTATTTTTGATGGATTTCCTAGAACACATTCTCAAGCTGCAGCATTAGATAGCTTTTTAGCTGAGAAAGGAGAAGGGATTAATGGCATGATAGCACTAGAAGTTGATGAAAATTTATTAGTGGAGCGATTGTTAAAAAGAGGAGAAACAAGTGGAAGAGCTGATGATCAAGATGAATCTAAAATCAGAAATCGTTTCAATGAGTATAAAACAAAGACTGCCGTTTTAAAAGATTATTACGAAGATCAAAATAAATATTTTGGAATCCAGGGAGTAGGAAGTATCGAAGAAGTTACTGAAAGGCTTTGCAAGGTTATCGATAATTTATAGTGGTAATTAATTTTATTTAACTCAATTCACGATTTAAATTATGACTGAAGGAAATTTTGTAGACTATGTAAAAATGCACCTAACCTCTGGTAAAGGGGGGCAAGGAAGTGCACATTTACGTCGTGAAAAATACATACCAAAAGGAGGGCCAGATGGAGGTGATGGAGGTCGTGGAGGTCACGTTATTTTGAGAGCAAACCCAAACCTTTGGACCTTATATCATTTAAAGTTTAAAAGACATTACAAAGCAGGTCACGGTGGTGCTGGAAGTAAACAAACAAGTACGGGTGCTGATGGTGAGGATGTAATCATTGAAGTTCCATTAGGAACTGTAGTTAGAGATTCTGAAAATCAAAACATTATTCTCGAAATCACTGAAAAAGAACAAGAATTTATTATTGCAGCTGGAGGAAAAGGAGGTTTGGGTAATGATCATTTTAAAAGTTCAACCAATCAGACTCCAAGATACGCACAACCAGGATTAGATGGGGTAGAAGTAAATATTACACTTGAGTTAAAAGTGTTAGCAGATGTTGGTTTGGTAGGTTTTCCGAATGCGGGTAAATCAACATTACTTTCGGTTGTAACTGCGGCAAAACCAAAGATAGCCAATTACGAGTTTACCACCCTGAAACCAAATTTAGGAATTGTTGAATATCGAGATCATCAAACCTTTGTAATGGCAGATATTCCAGGAATCATTGAGGGAGCTGCTGAAGGAAAAGGGTTGGGACATTATTTTTTAAGACATATTGAGCGAAATTCTACTTTATTGTTTTTAATACCTGCAGATGCAGATGATATAAAGAAGCAATATGATATTTTATTAGATGAATTACGGCGCTATAATCCTGAAATGCTTGATAAAGATCGATTAATTGCTATTTCAAAATGCGATATGTTAGATGATGAATTACAAGCAGAAATGAAACAAGAATTGGACAAAGATTTTAAAGATATTCCTTATCTGTTTTTCTCTGCGGTAGCTCAAAAAGGGTTAATAGAACTAAAAGATAGACTCTGGGAGATGTTAAATAATTCGAAGCTTTGATAACTAAAAAAATATTTTTTACCTTTTAAGGTATTTAAGGATACTTATTAATTTCACTTATGAATATACATTTTATTGCTATTGGTGGAGCAGCAATGCATAATTTAGCTTTGGCATTGCATTTGAAGGGAGACACTGTAACAGGTAGTGATGATGTTATTTTTGATCCTTCAAAAACACGATTAGAAGCTAGGGGAATTTTACCAGAAGCGTTTGGTTGGTATCCAGATAAAATAACTAGTAACCTAGATGCTGTTGTTGTTGGAATGCATGCAAAAGCTGATAACAAAGAACTTTTAAAGGCTCAAGACTTAGGGCTAAAAATATATTCTTATCCCGAATTTTTATACGAGCAATCTAAATTTAAAACAAGAGTCGTTATTGGAGGTAGTCATGGAAAGACGACTATTACATCCATGATACTTCATGTATTGCATTATTTTGATAAAGAGGCAGACTATATGGTTGGTGCTCAGTTGGAAGGATTTGATGTCATGGTTAAATTGACGGACGAAAATGATTTTATTATCTTGGAAGGTGACGAGTATCTTAAGTTCACCTATAGACAGTCGTCCAAAATTTCACTTGTACAAACCCAATATTGCTTTATTGAGCGGAATAGCTTGGGACCACATTAATGTTTTTCCTACTTGGGATATTTATGTAGAACAATTTAAAATATTTATCGACTCGATTATTAAAGGAGGAAGTATTACTTACAATATTGAAGATGCTGAGGTAAAAAAAGTCGTTGAAAATTCAGAAAATACCATTAGAAAATTCCCCTATCAAACTCCGGATTACAGAGTAGAAAATGGAATTACTATTTTAGAAACTGACGAGGGCTCTATGCCCATTGAGATATTTGGGAAACACAATCTAAATAACTTAGCAGGAGCTAAATGGATTTGTCAGCAAATAGGAATTGACGAAAATGATTTTTACGAGGCCATTTCGACATTTCAAGGAGCAAGTAAGCGTTTGGAGAAAATAGCTGAAACCGACAACGCTATCGCTTATAAAGATTTTGCACACTCTCCTTCAAAAGTATTAGCAACTACCAATGCTCTAAAAAATCAATACCCTGACAGGAAGCTTGATTGCGTGTTTGGAGTTACATACTTATAGTAGTCTAAATCCTGAATTTCTTAATCAATATAAAGGAGCATTAGCTGCGGCAGATATCGCGGTAGTATTTTATTCGCCTCGTGCTGTTGAAATTAAAAAATTACAAGCGATTAGTCAGCAACAAATTATGGATGCTTTTCAGAGCGATGATCTTCTAGTTTATACTAACCCTGAGGAATTTAAAGACTTTTTGTTTTCTCAAAAATTTAACAATACATCATTGTTATTAATGAGTAGTGGTAATTATGGAGGGCTTAATTTTGATGAACTAAAGCAATTATTTTAATTACCAATAGTGAGCACTTTTTTTATCTTAATAAATCAAATACCTTTTGGAAAATGATTTTTATTAAAGCTTAGATTTCTGAAAATTTAGCCGGTAATGTGATAACCCCCGTCCACATGTCTAATTTCTCCAGTGATTCTAAGGTCAGGTCTAAATAAATGAACCACTTCAAAAGCAAGATCTTGGGGTTTTGCATTTCTCAGAGGGCTCATTTTGTCTGAAATTTGAACATCTTCTTCATTTAACGTTGCATTTCCAGCCTTACTTCCCATATACGGCGAAAACCTTAGCGCATTCACACGTATATTATCGGATCTACCGAGTTCATCAGCTAATTCTATCGTAATTCTTTCCAGTGCAGCTTTGGCAATGCTAATGTTTCGGTAAGGATGAAAGGTTACTTTAGCTGCTGCGATATAACTAAGCGAGCATATGGATGCGCCTGTTTGAAGAACATTGTACTTAAGTAGGTAATGAGACAATCTAATCAGTGAATAGGCAGATACATCCATCGTATCACAAAATTCTTCTTTTGTGACTTCTAATAAAGGTTTTACCTTTTTGTTTCTAATGGTTTTATCCATCGCTATAGCATGTAAAAAACCATTTAATTGTATATTTTTTTTAGAAAGATTACGCGCAAAAGAATCCATATTTTCTTCTAAGGTAACGTCCAGTATTTCTAACGATACATCTCCTAATTCATCAAATACTGATTTCTTAAAATCCTCAAAATTTTTTGTCAGAAACCCTTTAGCTTTTTCAGATAAATTGCTGTGATGTGAACTAAGTCCTAAGCCCGTACAAATAACTGAGCCTCCTTGCTTAATAATTTCCTTAGCAACATACATAGCAAGAGATTGTTTATCTGCTATTCCAGTAATTAAAAAAGTAGTGTTTGTAAGCATAATATTTTAGTTTAGTTAATGATAGATTACCACTTGTACAAAGCAGTTCCCCAAGTCCAGCCAGCTCCTACAGCTGCAAATAATAGTAAATCTCCCTTTTCTAGCTCATTTTTTCTTAGAGTCTCATCCAGTATTATTGGGATGGTGCCTCCGGATGTATTAGCGTATCGATCCATATTAGTTTTTACTTTTTCAAAAGGTATGTCAACTCTTCTTGCAACTTCTTGAAGTATTTTTATACTTGGTTGATGTGGTAATAAAAACTTAACCTCATCTATATGTCTTTTATTTTTCGAAAGAATATCAGAAATACATTTAGGAACCACCTCAATAGCTGTTTTATAAACTTCAGGACCATTCATTTGAAAGAAATGATGACCATTATCAATAGTTTCTTTTGAAGCAGGTTGCTCCGACCCTCCAGCAGGAACGGTAAAATGCTCTTTCCCTGTTCCGTCTGTATGTAATATAAAATCAATAAACCCTTTATTCTTGGTAGTGCTAGAGAGTACAATTGCACCAGCACCATCTCCAAAAAAAACAGCATCTCTCCTAGACCAATCTGTTATGGTTGAAAAAGTGTCTGCTCCAATAATCAGAACATTTTTATACATTCCAGATTTAATGTATTGTACTCCTGTAGAAGTTGCAAATAATGCTCCAGAGCAGACTGCAGAGATATCAAAAGCCACTGCATTTTTTGCTTTCAGTTTTTCTTGAACAAAACAAGCGCAAGAAGGGGCTAGTCGGTCTGCAGTTGCAGTTGCTAAGATAATTAAATCAATTTCGTCGGGGGCTAGCTTCGCATTTTGAATTGCTGACAGACCTGCTTGATAAGCTAAATCACTTGTGGTTTCTCCAGTTGAAATTCGACGTTCTTTGATACCTAAATTTTCATAGATCCATTGATCTGAAGATCCTACACGTTCAAAAAAATCATTTTTAACAATATTTTTAGGCGCATAAGAACCTGTTCCTCGTATGTAAGCGTTTACCATAGTACAAAATTAGCCTATAAAAGTGTACTTTTTTTTTAGGTTGATCACTATTAAAACGAAATAATTGATGATTATTACGATAATTTAAAAAAAAAACATGTAAAAAACAGATTTGATAAATTTTTACTAAAAGATACCTGCTAAAAATGTTTTATTCGTAAATTAAAAGGTTCCGTTTTGTTTTTTTTTTTCGATTTCATGAGCTAATTTTCTCAGTTTTTTAGCTAATTATGACTTTTTTTCCTTCTTTCAAAGATATTTTGTTTTGATAAAAACTTTTCTCTTTTTAATAAAAAATAACTTGGTTACACATAAATATTTAACGAGCCTCCTTATCTTTAAACACTCCTCAACAATAAAAATCTAATATTTTGAAAAAAGGAAATTCATTTTTTTCAATAAAGTCCTGGAGTATAGAGGATCGGCCAAGAGAAAAATTATTGGTAAAAGGGATAAGTTCACTGAGCAAGACAGAGTTAGTTGCCATTTTAATTGGTTCTGGTAATAAAGATGAAAGTGCAGTTGATTTAAGCAAACGAATACTGGCATCTGTAGATTTTAGTTTGCATGAATTAGGGAAACTTACCGTAAAAAAAATAATGAAATTTAAAGGTATTGGAGAAGCAAAAGCGATTACTATTTTGGCTGCACTTGAATTGGGTAGACGAAGAAGGAGTGAAAGAGCTTTGGTTAAAAAAACAATTCATTCAAGTCGTTCTGTTTTTGAATTAATGCAACCAATCATTGGCGAGTTATTTCATGAAGAATTTTGGGTCATTTACCTAAATAGTTCTAATAAAGTTTTAAAAAAATATTTTTTAAGCAAAGGAGGCATTACAAGTACCTCCGTAGACCTTCGATTAATTTTGAAGTCTGCCTTGCAGTTAGGAGCAGTTGGTTTAGTATTAACTCACAACCACCCCTCCGGATCTTTAGTACCTAGTATTGCTGATAAAAATATCACAAAAAAAATAAAAGAAGCTGCTGAGCTTCTAGATATAAAAGTAGTAGATCATTTAATAATAACTGAAAATTCGTATTTTAGCTTTGCTGATAAAAGCCTACTTTAGAACCCCTATGCTATTAATATATACTCCAAAACCTACTCAACGAATTACTTATATTTTTAACCATATTTGTAAACGAATTTTAGGTTTAAAAATTAACTTTACTTCAAGTATCGAGGAATTTATAGCTTATTCTGGACCCAAGATATCATATGGAAAAAAAGAACTAGGGAATGAATTATTTTTTCAAAGTGCAGAGTTATTATTTCAAGAAGGATTTGATAGTATAGATATTGTAGTTAAAGACTGGGAGGAAACAAAATGTTTTTTTGCAGTGGGAAAAAATAGCGCACTTCCTTTTGATATATTTTCTGCCAGTTTTTACCTTTTATCAAGATATGAAGAATATTTACCACATGTAAAAGACCATAATGGTCGTTTTTTAGCCTCGGAGAGTATTGCATTTAAATCAGGATTTTTAGAATTACCAGTTGTAGATATTTGGGCATATAAATTCAAAGAATTAGTATTACAATTCTTTCCAGAACTTATATTCATAGATAAAAACCCGAAAATTCATACACTAGTAAATGCAGGTTTTCCTCTCTTTTACAGTAGTAAAGGATTATTGAGGACCTGTTTAGCGTATCTTAATGATATAATAAAGCTCAACTTAAAAAACATTTTTAATAGAACGAGCGTACTATTTGGTTTTAGAAAAGATCCATACAATACATTTAGTTGGATTATTAATAACGTCAAGAAAAGTAAGAATATGCTAACGGTCTTTTTTTTATTAGGTGATTCTAAAAATTATCAAGAAGGTTTAAATTCCCAAAAGGCAGCGTTAAAATTACTGATTAAAAATATTGCTGACTACAAAGAGATAGGACTACTCTTTTCCTTAGATGCATTACAAAGTTTAACCGTTCAAAATCAAGAAAAAGAAAAAATAGAAGCCATAACCAATAGAATTTTAGTGAGCTCTATAAATGATAAATATTTAGTGAGTTTGCCTCATAATTATCGAAGTTTAATTGAATTGGAAGTAAAAAAAGATTTCACAATGGTTTATGAAACAACTTTAGGTTTTCGAGCAAGTACTTGTACTCCTTTTTTATTTTATGATTTAGATTACGAAATTGTATCTCCGCTATTAATACATCCAATAGCAATGACAACCAAAGCTTTTGAAAATATTTCTACTTCTAAAAAAAGAGATTTTGTTGAAAAAATTAAAACTTCGGTATTAGAAGTAAATGGTACTTTTTCGATGATCTTTTATAATTATAATTTTATTAATTCAAAACGAAATATGGTTTGGAAGAAGTTGTTTTCGGATCTCAATAAACTCCAATTAAATGAATAAAAAAATAATGGTGAAAGACGTATTTTTTGATTTGGATCACACCTTGTGGGACTTTGATAAAAACTCAATGCTTGCTTTTAAAAGAGTTTTTAAAAAATTTAAAATAACTATTGAATTGGATACTTTTTTAAAAATCTATGAACCAATAAATGTAGAATATTGGAAGAAATATCGAGAAGATAAAGTAAGTAAGGAGAACCTTAGAAGAGGAAGACTTATAGATTCATTTAATTTTTTTGATTTAATTTATACGACTAAAAAAATTGATGAAATTGCAGATGCGTATATTCAAGAACTCCCTTTTGATAACCATCTTTTTGAAGGCGCCGTAGAAATTTTAGATTATTTAATTTTAAAATATAAGCTTCATATTATAACCAACGGGTTTGAGGAGGTTCAACAAAAAAAATTAAAGAATAGTGGAATTGACCATTATTTTTCAACGGTTACCACCTCGGAAGAAGTGGGTGTAAAAAAACCAAATCCAAAAGTATTTTTGACTGCACTAAACAAGGCTAATTCCTTACCTAATCAAAGTGTCATGATTGGAGACTCACTTGAAGCAGACATTCTAGGGGCAAATAATATTGGAATGCAAACCATTTTTTATAATTATAGGAATGAAAGTATTTCAAAAAAAATCAAATCAATAGATTCACTTATAGAAATAAAGAACTATTTGTAATAATAGGGTTTTTAATAACGTTATAAAAAATAAAACCTAGCTATGAAAAATAATTTACATCTACTATTCTTAATTGCTGTTATTATATTTTTCTTTAGTGCTTGTGTAAAAGATACCGACTTTGATCAAACAGACGATATCGTATTAGAAACAGTTTTAGAACTTGATTTTATTTTTTTTGATATTAATTCACAAAATTTTACAGATTTAGGTGTCAACAATACAATTATATCAGATACCACTAATTTAGATTTTTTAGGTTCCGAAGCAGCTTCAGAAAATATTATTAGAGTAGATTTCTATTTTAGAAACACCAATAGTTTTCCGGTCTCTTTGGAGTCTCAATATCAATTTTTGAATGACAATAACGAAATTAAATACGAACTAACTATACCTATTCAGGACGGGAATGTTAATAACCTTGTTATCACTGAGTTTACTGAGATTATTGAAAATAATGATCTTATTGACTTTATGATGGCTACTAAAGTGGTGGTAAATACAATTGCAAATACATCCCTTAATAATATTGATGGTAATCTTGATTTACAATCAAAAGCTACATACTACCTAAGATTAGAACAATGAAATACCTTCTCTATTGTATCTTTTTCTTCTGGGGATTCTCACTTTTTTCACAAAATAAGGAGGTTCTTTATGGGTTAGATGAAACTCCCCAAGCATTATTGCTGAATCCCGGGACTAGAATCTCTAATAAGTATCATTTTGGAATTCCATTAATATCTCATCTTCATTTTAATGGCGGTTCATCAGGTATTTCTGCTTACGATATATTTCAAAACACAAGTGTCGATATCAATACCCGTATTAGAAAAAAGATATCCGAATTGGACGGCCGAGATTTTTTTACAGCAAGCCAACAATTAGAGATTTTAAATTTTGGTTGGAAAAATAAACAAGAATTTTACTTTTCAGGAGGGGTATATCAAGAATTTGATTTTATATTTTATTTCCCTAAGGACCTTGCTGTATTGGCTTGGGAAGGCAACGCAAATTATATCGGCAAGAAATTTGATCTAGGCGAAGTAAATACTAGAGGTGACCTTTTAATGGTTTATCATTTAGGGGCTACTAAAAGATGGAATAAAAAATTAACCATAGGTGCGAGAGCAAAAATTTATTCAAGTTTGCTAAGTTTTAGTAGTACTGATAATTCAGGAACTTTTGAAACAAGAATTAGTGAATCTGGGAATAATATATATGAGCATGTTGTTAATGCTAATTTGAGCATAAATACATCTGGGATAGCTTCATTAAGCGATTTAGAAGATCCCTCACAAGCAACAAATAAAATTTTAAATAGAGCATTTTTAAGTGGGAATTTAGGTTTAGGCATCGACCTAGGAGCCACCTATGAAATTAATGAAAAATTGACTGCAAGCGCAAGTTTTGTTGATTTAGGAGCTATCTTTCATACCAAAGATATCGAGAGTTATACTGTTAATGGAGAATACACACTAGACGGGATAGAGTTGTTATTTCCACCTCTTGTTTCTACTGACACAGCGCCACCTTATTACGACGATTTAATCGACGAAATTGAAGATGCATTTACAGTGGATACCGTTTATAATTCGTACTCACAGATGAGGCCTTTAAAGATCTATTCCTCATTGAAATATAATTTTGGAAGACCTGTTGGCAGCGATGAAGGTTGTGATTGTTTGAACACGGGAGAGAATCAAAAATACAACCAATCTGCCGGAGTACAATTTTTCAATATGTTTAGACCCAAAGGTCCCCAATTTGCAGCTACATTATTTTATTACCGAAAACTATCAGATTATCTAACATTTAAAACTACTTACACCGTAGATTCCTATTCTTACAATAATATTGGTTTAGGATTGGTGGCTGATATTAAAATGATAAATTTTTATATTGTTGCCAATAACCTACAATGGTATAGTAACTTTGCCAAAGCAAAAAGTGTATCTTTACAGATGGGTTTAAATATAATTATTGATGAAAATAAATAGCATTCTTTTACTTGTATTTTTTTGTTTGGGTATCTCTTTTAGTAGTTTTTCTCAAAAATCATTAAGTGATTATACCTATGTGGTAATTTCTGAGCAGTTTGAATTTCAAAATGAAAAAGATAAATATCAATTAAACTCCCTCACAAAATTTTTATTTAATAAATTTGGGTTTCATGCTTTTTTTAATGCAGAAGTACCTACAAATGTCAAGCGATGTGATGGATTATGGGTTGAAGCAGAAGGTGCTCCCGGATTTATTATTACTAAAATTCAACTTATACTCAGCGATTGTAACGGAAATGAAGTCTACAGAACTAAATTCGGTAAAAGTAAAATTAAAGACTACAAGAAGGCTTATTACGAATCTATGAGAGAAGCTTTTGATGAATTTATTTCTATGGATATTCACCAAAAGGAAGTAAAAAATAAAACCTTGCAATTAGAAGTTCCTCAAAAAAACAATCTAGCTACTTATCCGCAAGCAATAGCTAATCTTCCAAAATCAAGCTACACAAGCTACACTTTTTCAAATAAAAGATTTTTATTACGAAAAACAGCTACAGGATATATTTTATATCAAGAAGAAATTGGAACAAATAGTGATTTGTTATTAAAAGGAAAAATAACAATCAAAGACGCTAAAATGATTTTTGAAGATTCCCAAAAGAAAAAATTAAAAGTCGAGTTTGATGAGTTTTATAATTTGACCATAGGGGAGGGAGAGGATAAAGTGAACTTTCAATATCAAGATTAATAATCATATTTATTTTTCCAAAGACCTTTGAGATAGTTTCTAAATTCATTCTCTTTTTTGTTTTTTCCCGGAGTATAAATTTGCTGACCTTTTAGTTGTTCTGGTAAAAATTCTTGTTTTACAAAATTTCCTTCATAATCATGAGCATACTGGTATTGTTTTCCATACCCTAATTCTTGCATCAGTTTTGTGGGAGCATTTCTAATAGCTAATGGAACTGGAAGATCTCCAGTTTGTTTAACTATTTTTTGTGCTTCTTTGATTGCTAGATAGGAAGCATTACTTTTTGGAGAAGAGGCCAAATAAACTACACATTGACTGAGTATGATACGAGCTTCTGGATAACCAATGGTAGTAATAGCTTGAAAAGTTGAGTTAGCAAGTACCAATGCGGTTGGATTTGCATTTCCAATATCTTCAGAAGCTAAAATGATTAATCTTCTAGCAATAAATTTTAAATCTTCACCACCTTCAACCATCCTTGCCAGCCAGTAAACAGCTGCATTAGGATCACTTCCTCTAATTGATTTAATAAATGCTGATATGATATCGTAATGTCGTTCACCGGTTTTGTCATACAAGACAGTATTGTTTTGAACCTTATTCAAAACCATATCATTAGTTAGAGTAACAGTCTCCGAACTTTCTGAAAGGACAACCAACTCAAGTATATTTAAAAGTTTTCTAGCGTCTCCTCCTGATAAACGCATGAGAGCCCCTGTTTCCTTTAGTTTTATTCTTTTTTTAGACAAGAAATCATCTTCGAGTATTGCACGGCTTAAAAGCTGTTCTAAATCTTTTTTTGTAAAAGGATTAAGGGTATAGACTTGGCATCGAGATAAGAGTGCGGGAATTACTTCAAAACTTGGGTTTTCAGTAGTTGCTCCAAATAAAGTGATCCAACCTTTTTCTACTGCTTTTAGTAGGGAATCTTGTTGAGATTTACTAAATCGATGTATTTCATCAATAAATAATATCGGATTTTTATTAGAGAAAAGGGTATTGCTCTTTTTTGCTTTTTCTATCACCTCTCTAATTGCAGCTACTCCACTATCAATTGCACTTAATGCATAAAAAGGTCTATTAGATTCTTCTGCTAAAATCGTTGCTAAGGTAGTTTTTCCAGTGCCGGGAGGACCCCAAAATATCATCGACGAAAGCATGTTTGTACTTAGCTGTGCTTTAAGAGTCCCATTTTTACCTACTAGATGTTTCTGACTAAGATAATCATCTAATTTTTTTGGCCTAATTCTTTCTGCTAAAGGAATACTCATAGTTGTAAAAATACAATTTTATTCAAATGCGATAACTGACAATTTAACCGAATTTTTAATTTAGGTTTGTTTTTTGAAGTTAAATAAGTATGTATCGTAAAAATGAATTGTATTATTCGAATGATGTCTTGTTGTATCCTCTATTAATATTACTATCTATAGTTGTGATTTTTTGGATGGAGTCGATATTTAACTTCAACTTTAATTATTTAGGAATTTATCCTAGAAAACTTGAAGGTTTAAGAGGGATACTTTTTAGTCCATTTATACATGGCGACACGAAACATCTCTTCAACAATTCGGTTCCTCTGCTAGTGCTCAGTACCGCTTTATTTTATTTTTACAGAACAATTAGATGGAAAGTTTTAATCTATGGCTTATTGCTTACAGGTTTCTTAACCTGGTTAATTGGCAGGCCCTCATTGCACATAGGAGCAAGCGGAGTTATTTATATGCTAACAGCCTTTTTAATGTTTAGGGGAATCATCTCTAAACAATACCAGTTAACAGCCCTGTCTTTTGGAGTTATATTTTTATATGGAAGTTTTATTTGGTATATTTTTCCGACAGATCCAAAAATTTCATGGGAGGGACATTTATCAGGCTTTCTAGTCGGTGTTCTTTTTGCGTTTATTTTCAATAAACAGTCACTTTCAAATAAAAAATATGCTTGGCAAAAGGAAGACTATGATCCAAGCAACGATCCTTTTATGAAAAATTTTGATAAAGATGGTAACTTTATAGAAACTGATTCTGACTTAAGGGATATAAAAGAAAACTCAACTACCGTTAATTATATTTTAAAGAAAAAGAAACCAAAAAGAGAGGATAATTTATAAATTTCTTTGTCTTAGCACTTCATAGAGTAAAGCGCCACATGCTACCGAAACATTTAATGAATTTATGTCTCCCAACAAAGGTAAAGCAGCCTTTTGATCAACGATATTTAAAACTGATTTTGAAACTCCTTTTCCTTCAGATCCCATAATGATAGCTAGTGGGCCATTTAAATTTAAATCATAGATAGTTTCGTTGGTTTTTTCTGTACCTGCAATGGTAGTAATATTACTAGCCTTAAGATAAAAAATGGCATCTTTAATGTGATCTACTTTACAAATAGGAATTTTAAAAATTGCTCCTGCTGAAGTTTTAATTGTATCTCCAGTAACCGGAGCTCCCCCCTTTTTTTGAATAATTATAGCATCAACACCTGTACATTCTGCAGTTCTAATGATAGCTCCAAAATTTCGAACATCGCTTAGTTGGTCTAAAATTAAAAATAGAGGTTTTTCTTTTTTTTGAATTATATTTTCAACGAGACTTTCTAAAGAATAAAACGAAATTGGAGAGGTAACAGCAACAACTCCCTGGTGATTTCCTTTAGTCAATCGATTTAGTTTTTCAACTGGGACATAATTAATTGTAACATCACTTTTTTCAGAAATAGTTACAATCTCTTGTATTTTTGAATTGTTAGATTCTTTTTGTAAAAATAACTTATCTATAACTAGCTCTGAGTTCAGAGCCTCTATAACAGGGTGTATTCCAAAAATAGTATTCTCTCTATTTTTCATAATTAATTTATGGGTATAAAAAAAGACTGTCTGAAAAGACAGTCTTTTTTAAAAATTTTAAATCTAAAAGTTATTATTTAATAACTTTTACAGATCCTTCAACACCGTTGATGTTAACTTTTACAATGTAAGTTCCATTTGCTAAGTTAGACATGTTAACTGTAGAATTCATTGAATTCACGTTAGCATTGTATACTTGCTGTCCTAACATGTTGTAAATTGCAACAGAGTTAATGTTTTCTTGAGCTCTTAATGTTAAAGTTCCATTGCTCATTGCAGATCTAAATCCTTTAGAGTCAAAACTATCAGTTCCTAAGAAACCTTCAACGTAATTTACTGTATCTATGTAATACTCGTTGTTAGCATCAATTGAGAAAAAGTCAATTCCACCTAAAGAAGATGCAGTTGTTCCATCAGCACTTGTGAATGGAGTTCCTTCTGGAAGAACGTCAGTTCCAGCAACAGCAAATTGCCATGTAGCTAATCCAATTCCTAATGAAATATCAACATTCATTACTACTGAAAACCACTCTCCCTCTGGGTATGTAAATTCTACTGCTCCTAATGCTGAATCATCAATTGATCCACCTCCTGGATTAGCTCCGTCTTGGTTAAAGAAGATGTTTCCAACAACCCATTCTCCTGAACCAATTGGTACAGTACCCTGTAAGTTAAAATATCCTGTTTTTCCAGCTGGAACGTACATCATGAACTCTAAAGCCCACTGACCAAATATTTTGTTTCCTAAATCTAATACAGCATCTGTTGATCCATCACTTGGGATTAAACCAGAAAGAGATCCGTCGTTAGCTTGTGCAGAAGATGACATAATTGCACATCCTGCTCCACCACCACAACCCCAATCAGTCCACCAATTTTCGAAAATTGGCTGTCCGTCAGCGTATGATTCCATGTCGTCACTAAATTGAGCGTTCATTGTTACCATAACAAATGATAATAACGCTACTAAAAAATAATTTTTTTTCATGATAATGTTTTTTAAAAAAGTTAATGAAACACAAATATATAAAAATAATATTTTACTATTCGTTGTAATTTGTGTTTTTTTTAAAACTTTAACTAAAAAAAAAGCTAAGATTTTTTTAAACCCTAGCTTTTAAAAAATTTATTTAAACTATATTAAATATTTAAAAATATAGTTTTTCTAGCGAATGCAGACTCAAAATACGGACCACTCATAGTAGCTCCTGCATTATCAACAGTCCAAATTCTACCATCATTCATCTCTAACTCAAAACGAGTTATGATAAAAGAAGGAACAGTAAATTGTGCTCCAGGAAATGCAGTTATTAATTCCTCCATTGGAATACTCAATTCATACATTGGTAAATTGTTTACGGAACTTAACTGATCAAATTCTGGATTGGTAATCGTCTGGTATAAAACCTCTGAAAACTCATTACCGTCGGTATCCGTAGTCGGAAATTCAGTGTCTTGATCATTATAAGATGAAAAATAAACACGCACTTCTTTAAAATCTGGAGTTGGAGTTCCTTGTCCCTCTTGTACTTCCATAGTATAGCACATACAGTTTGAAAAATTTCCGCCAGAAATGTTTACCAAATCCTCAGGATATGATAACATTCTTAAGGCTGCTCCAGTAGTATCAACTTCGTCGTACAATGTGTCAATTGCTAAATCGCTTTCCTCACAAGAAGTAAAACTCCCAAGGACAAGAATTGCTATAAATATTGATTTAAATATGTTTTTCATAATTATTTGTTTTTGTATTAATTAGCTGATGGAAATCCAGGTGATGAAGGATTATTATCCCAAAAAACTTGACCATCTACATTTGGTTTTTGTTCAACATTTGGATTAGGTGTTGCTTCATCAGCAGGGTAGAAAAATGATCTAACAAAATTTCCAGGAGTAGGCTCAACCGTGAACTGCAAAGTTGTTGGGTAACCTGTTCTTCTGTAGTAGTTGTAAGAATTTGATCCGTTTCCATAATGAGCTACAAAACTCTGTAAACCTAATATGTTCCACTTGGTTGCCATATCTCCATTACTAAACTCAGTAACTTTTGCTGAAATATAATCACTTACGGTTCCTGATGTAGGTACGGTTCCACCATTATCTGTCGTTGATAGATCTGCTTCTCCGTCAAGAGATCCAAAACTCATAACTTTATCGATAGATATTTGCATGGCATCTTGAAGATATCCACTTGCAGCACCACCTGAAACTAAAGCAACTTCAGCTAACATAAAATGTGACCATGAGGCTAACCAGATTGGTGTAATACCGGCACCACCACCACCTTGTTCAAGGCCAACCGATGCAAATCGGCTATCGTCATAGTTACCACCAACTGGGTAAACTCCACGACCAGTTCTCAAGAAAGTATCTGGTGGAATACCTCCGCCAAATCCATGATCTCTTCCCCAATATCCATTTTCAACACTACAGAAAACCATACTTCCAGGGTAATGTACAGGTTTAGCTTGAGTAGAACAAAATAATGCTTCTGGATTAGGAGGACAAGTTGCCCCATCTTCACCAACACTATTCGGCGTACACTCGTTTTGTCTGTAATAATAGTATCGTATTCTAGGATCACCGTCTTGTAGCATTTGATCCATCATCCAGTTAGACTGATAACCAGTTACACCTCCAGCAGTATAGTCTGACTGGTAGCCAGGATGTCTTGAGTCAATTTGATTGTTTACAACAACATCGTATCTAAATTGGAAATCATCAGCAGTCGATGCTATAAAATTACCAGAATTTGCAATTGCATTAAGTTTATTAATTGCATCACCGTCTACTAGTCTTGTGTTGAGGTAAGCGTTCATTTTTAATGTATTTGCAAGTTTTACCCACCTGTCAAAGTTGTTATTATAGTAATAATCAACGCCTATGCTAATACTCTCATCGTCTTGCAATAAAGTTTTAGCCTCATCTAGCATACTAATTACAGCTGCATAAACAGCAGCATCATCGTCTAGGCTTGGCTGTGGGAAATCAGAGAGGTTAGTTGCTTCAGAAAATGGAACATCTCCAAAGTAATCGACTAAAGTCATTAGTGTATAAGCTTTTAAAACTTTCATAACACCAACATGTTTATTTCTTCCTCCAAGACTAGTTGCTAATTCTTCTGCATTCTTCATGTCAGAAAACATATTTGAATAAGCTAATCTCCATTCAAAATTCGTGCTGGCAGGTGAAAATGCATTTACGTAATTAACAGACCCCATTTGGCCAATTCTTACTAATGCAGCTCCATTACCACCCATAGCGTTTGCAAAACTCTTAAAGTCTACTTGAATAGCTGTCATGTATCTTTCTAAATCACCATTTACTACGGTAACTTGATTTGGATCATTTACTAAATCTAAATCTGTCGTTTCACAAGAAGTGAAGGTCAATCCAAGAAGTAGAATTAATAATACTGAAATTTTATTTATTTTTTTCATTTTTATTCTTGATTTATATTATTAAAATGATAAATTAACACTCATACCATATCTTTTACTACTTGGTCCTGTTAGGAACTCAAACCCTTGACCATTACCAGCACCAAGACCAGTAGTATTAGGATCAAAGTTAACTCCGTCAGGGGTGTTATAAGCATTGTACCACATATTAAAAGCGCTAGCTTTTATAGTAACTTTTCCAAAAGGTGTTTTGTCTAAAAGTTTTGAAGGTAAAGAATATGCTACATTAACTTCTCTTAATCTTACTACAGATCCATCATATACAGATAATTCATCTGCTGGTGAAGCAAATCCATTATCAAAATAGAAATTTGAGTTGTTGATTTGAATATCATTTGGAAGACCAGTATTAATATTTACACCTGGTAAGATGTAAGTACTTAATCTGTCTTGAGTATCTGTTGTTAAACCTCTACCCATAAGAGTGGCAGTTGTTGTTGAATAGATATCTCCACCTGAGGTATGGTTAATCTGAAATCCAAGAGATAGTCCTTTATATTCAAATGTATTGGTATAGTTCATTACAAAATCAGGATTTGGATCTCCAATAAAAGGTAATACACCATCTTCATCTACCTGATCTGCAAGATAATTACCTACACCATCAACTAACAGATTCCCGTCTTCGTCTCTGGCAATTCGAGAACCAAACATTGCTCCTAGTGGGTATCCAACTCTTGCACCATTACCTAAATTGGTAAAACCTGCATAAATTAAAATATCATTATCGCCTATGTCCGTAACTTCAGTCTCATTGGCAAAGAAATTAACATTTACGTTCCAGTTAAATCCTTCGGATCTTTTAAGAACATCAAGTCCTAATTCAGCTTCAACCCCCCAAGATTTAATTTCTCCTACATTGGTACTTGTAAACCCTGCTCCTGTACTTAAAGGTATTGGATTGTTACCAATAATTAAATCTTCTGTAATTCTAGTAAAATAGGTAAGATCAAGATTTAATCTACTAAATAACTTCATTTCTACACCGTATTCAATCTCAGCAAATAACTCAGGTTTGATATTTGGATTTCCTACAAAAGAATTTGTTGTGTTCTCCGTCTCGTCAACCCAACCTTGAGTATTAAGACTTAAGCCAGTAGCTGTTGGATACCCTGTAGAAAAGTTTGCAGAAGTACCGTAACCAACTCTTAACTTCATATAGTTAATTCCTTTATCAGACTTCATACCTTTAAATGCAGATGTTGGTATAAAAGACATACTTGCTGAAGGATAAAATAACGTGTTATTTTTTGAAGTGTTAGACACCCAGTCTTGTCTTCCTGATAGGTTTAAGAAAACCCAGTTATTTACATCAAAAGATAACTGTCCATATAAACCTACAATATTTCTTTCTTCATGATACTCTATGTAACCATAATCAGTAAAACCTTCATGATTAAAGAAGTCAAATACTTGTTGACCATAACTATTTATACCTATTCTGTCAAACTTTCTGTTTCTTGAGGTAGCACCGGCCATAAAGTTGAAACCTAAATTATCATTCAAAAATGAATAATTATTACCACTTAAAACTAAGTTGTGATCTGAGATTGTATTCGTATTATTCCATGTACTGTAAAAACCTGAATCTGTAACAAGATCTCCGGTTCGTCCACCTCTATTTTGTTTGTTTACGTTATTCTCTGAATACGTATCAATACTTCCTTGATATCTTAGATTAATATTATCATTGAAGTTATAGTCTAGTGATGCAAAACCATTCAAACGATTTACATTTTGAGAAAATTTAGCATTTTGAATTGTCCAAAGTGGATGTTGAATCGCATTATCATCTCTATAGTATATACTACTTCCATCAGGTGCCTCATAAGGTAACTCGTAGAAATCAATACTTCTAGGTGTATAATATAAATCTCCAAAAATAGAAGAACCACTACCAAATGTACTACTACCAAAACTAGCAGCTACTGGAGGTGTTTTAAAATTTGTTTTGGTATAAGTCATCGAACCTCTAACATTTAATTTGTTAGTAAGTTTAGCTCCACCAGAAACAGTTAAGTTAGTTCTAGTTACTTTGTTTCCTGGAGTAAATCCTTCGTCCTCAACTTGACCAAAGGCCATTCCGTAATTGTATTTGTTATCCTCACTTCTGCCTTTAAAGTTTGCAGAAATACTAGATACACCACCAGTCTTGAAAAATTGCTCAACACTGTTTCTTGGTTTCCAATCGTATCTTGCTCCTTCGTACAAAGCTTGATAATCAGGGTAGTTAGATCCAAGGAATGCAGATGTTGAATAAGGATGAGCTAGTGTTCCATTTTCATCGAAAGCAGAATCACTTCCCCAGCCTCCAAGACCTTCTTCATAAAATCCAGGACCCCAGTTACTGTAAAACCAACCAAATGCTTGATCAAAACCACCACCGTACTGATCCTGGTAATCAGGAAGAGAAGCTACTTCGTTAAAAAAGTAGGAGGTTGAAATATTGACTTCTTGTTTTGCATTTATGTTTTTTGTACTACCAGTTTTAGTTGTAATTAAAATTACCCCATTTCTACCGTCTGTACCATATAAGGTTGTTGCAGCTAGACCTTTAAGAATATCTATATTCTCAATATTATTTGGGTCGATATCAAAAGATCTACTCGATCCAGAGTTACCATCAACAAAGTCTCCAGAAGCATTGGTGTCATTACTGTAAGGAACACCATCAATAACATACAATGCATTGTTGTTTCCAGAGAATGAGTTCATACCTCTAATAATTACTTTATTAGCAGAACCAGAAATACCATTTTGAGTTGTAATCTCAATACCAGCAGTCTTACCCTGAAGTACACGAGTTAAATCTGTTTCAGGATTATCCTTAATAGCTTCTTCTTTTATAGAAGATACCGCATATCCTAATGCTTTCTTTTCTTTTTTAATTCCTAAAGCAGTTACAACCACTTCCTCTAAAGATTCAGCGTCTTCAGTTAGTTGCAGACTAATGTTGCTGGTTGCTGCGGTAACAGCTCTTTCAACAGAATTAAATCCTACATAACTAAAAACTAAAGCTTGTCCCACATTTGCATTAACAGTATAGTTACCATCAAAGTCAGATTGTGTTCCATTGCTTGTGCCCTTTACAATAATATTAACTCCGGGTAAAGGTAGTCCGCTATTATCGGATACTGTACCGGAGATTGTTTTTTCCTGTGCGAACGTAAGTTGCACTACAAACGCTAGTAAAAGCGTTAAAATTCCACTAAACTTTGTTCTCATTTTTATAATTTATTTGAATTGATCAATCACAAAAATCATAATAAAAAGTTAATTACACAACTTTTTAAACTTATATTTTAGTTTTTCTTAACGGTAAACTACTACTATTCTTGATAATTTGTTAAAATCTTGAAGTAATACTAATGTGAATTTTTGTGTTGGTAATATTAAAATCTTGATTTTCAGCGTTTCCATTGGCTATACCAAATTTTATGATCCCTGATGTTGTTTGCAAGCCAATACCAAATCCAAAACTATATAATTTTTCTTTCAAAGCTATGTTTTGATTTTCAAAATAAGCAATATCAACAATACTATGTACATAAATAGCATTATTAAATTGATACCTGTATTCAGTATTGAGAACTGAGTAAAGAGACGCGTCTATGCTATTTTCATTAAATCCCCTAATACTATTAATGCCGCCAAATTGATATAATTCATTGGTCAAGTAGCTATCGCTAGACAATAGTCGTGAGTTATTTTTTAATAAAATCGAATTTTTTAAGTTTAAATTGAAGATATAATAAAAGAGAGTTTCTGCTCTTAACTGAGACTCTTTAGTTAAGCTAATCTTTTTTGTTCCTATCTCAAAATTTACTTGAAACATTGATTTGATTGGAAATAAAATATTATTTTGACTTTTGGTAAAAGAATACCCAGTTAACAAAAATTTTGATTTATAATCTTCGACCAAAAGGTTAGCAGGGCTCTCTTTTCTTAGATTGTCAGACTGATAACTTTTATATCCAATATGTGCTTTGGATTTGGTGTTAATTTGACAATTGATCTTTGCAAATTGGTTAGAGGTTAGGAAGGTACTATCTCGTTTAAATATTTTTAATTCTGTTTCAATACCTAAAGGGGTTTTAAAAATATAAGGAACGGATAGCCTTACTCTGAAATTTTGTTGCTCATTTCCATCAGATTTGTAGTTAAGTGAAAATTGCTCTCCATAATTTAAATTATTATTAAGCTCTAAGTTTATATAACCATTTAAAGTCAGACCTTGATTTTCTTCCCCCGATGAGAATCCCAATATTCCGTCAAAATTATTATTCTTTAGTTTTTTAAGATAAAAATAAACACTGGTTGAATCCTCCTTAAAAAGTATTTCAGGAGGTTTTGTAGTGGTAACAAAACCCAGAGAATTTAACTCATTGTTTTTTCCAATCAACACTGAATTATCTAAAGTCATTCCTTTTTTTATTCCTGCGTGGTATTTAATGAACGACTCTGGGAATTGATTATAACCTTTTATAAGAATTTGATCAATAGTTCTTTTCGAGCCATTGCTTACATTGATGTTTGCTGTTAGAGTTTTTGAATCAAAGGGTTTGATATTTGTTAAGTTTACCCTAGCAAAAGTATTTCCATTTTTTGTTTTATCTATATTTAAGCTATTAAGTGTGTATTCTAGGTTTTTAAAAGGAAGTATAAAGTATGATTCAGAAATTTCATTAGAATAATGTAACAATTCTTTTTTTATAAAATCTTCATTAGAATAAAATATCTTTATGTGGGTATATTTTGGTCCAATATAATAACTTGCTATATATACGCTGTCATTGAATTTTTCAACTGATTCTAATTGACTCTCGAGACAACCTATCTTCTGTAAAACTTGAAGAATGTGACGTGTTTCTTTTTGAAGGGATTTAAAATCTTTAAATTTTTTATCATGACTTATAGAATCCATTAAGTATTGAGAAGTCGAGTTATTTGACTTAGTTGTCAAACGAAGAGTTTGCGCTGTAAATACCGAAAAAAATGCAGTATATATATTAAGGTATATAAAAATACGAAATATTTGTTTCACAGACTAAGTAATTTGTGCTGTAAATCTAACGTCTCTTTGTGTTAAATCATATACTTTTTGTAAGTTATTTTTGTTATTTGAAAAAAAATTGTGGAATGAATTTTAAAGCAATTCAAATATTATAGTATTGCTAATGTCCAATACATTCATCACAAATTTTAAAACAACAAAAAAATATTTTACCAGTGTTGTTTATACGTAAAATAATTTCTACATTTGCAAACCCTTAAAAAAGGGTATTTTATTATATAAAAAGTTTATATGCCAACAATTTCACAATTAGTACGAAAAGGAAGAGCCAAAATAACCAAGAAGAGTAAATCGGCTGCTTTAGATTCGTGTCCTCAAAGAAGAGGGGTTTGTACACGTGTATATACGACTACGCCAAAAAAACCAAATTCAGCAATGCGTAAAGTTGCAAGGGTAAGGTTAACAAATGGTAAGGAAGTTAATGCGTACATCCCAGGAGAAGGACATAATCTACAAGAGCACTCGATAGTATTGGTTAGAGGTGGAAGGGTAAAAGATTTGCCAGGAGTTAGATATCATATCGTTCGTGGAGCCTTAGACACAGCAGGTGTAGAAGGCAGAACACAACGAAGATCTAAATACGGTGCGAAACGCCCTAAAAAGTAAAATTTAAAAAATTTTAAAGAGAAGACATGAGAAAAAGAGCAGCCAAAAAAAGACCGCTTTTACCAGATCCAAAGTTTAACGACCAGTTAGTAACTCGTTTCGTTAACAACTTAATGTGGGATGGAAAAAAATCGGTGGCTTTCAAAGTATTTTATGATGCAATAGCAATCGTAGAAGAAAAAAATCAAGATGAAGAAAAAACTGCATTAGAATTGTGGAAAGATGCATTATCTAATGTAATGCCTCATGTAGAGGTACGAAGTCGTAGAATTGGAGGGGCAACTTTTCAAATTCCAAGACAAATCCGTCCAGATAGAAAAGTTTCTACAGCAATGAAATGGTTGATCCTATTTGCTAGAAAAAGAAACGAGAAATCGATGGCTCAAAAATTAGCTGCAGAAATTTTAGCTGCTGCGAAAGAAGAAGGAGCTGCTGTTAAAAAACGTGTGGATACCCACAAAATGGCAGAAGCGAATAAAGCATTTTCACACTTCAGATTCTAGGGAATGGCACAAAGAGATTTAAAATATACAAGAAATATAGGAATTGCTGCGCATATTGATGCTGGTAAAACCACTACTACAGAACGTGTATTGTATTACACGGGAGTAAGTCACAAGATCGGAGAAGTACATGATGGTGCTGCTACTATGGATTGGATGGAACAAGAGCAGGAAAGAGGTATTACAATTACTTCAGCTGCAACTACTTGTACATGGCAATTCCCAAGTGCCGATGGTAAGCCATCTGCTGATGCAAAAGGGTATCACTTCAATATTATTGATACACCGGGTCACGTAGATTTTACTGTTGAAGTAAATCGCTCTTTACGTGTACTTGATGGATTGGTTTTCTTATTTAGTGCGGTTGACGGTGTTGAGCCTCAGTCCGAAACTAATTGGAGATTGGCTGATAACTATAAAGTTCCTCGTATTGGATTCGTCAACAAAATGGATCGTCAAGGATCAGACTTCTTAAATGTAAATAAACAAGTGAAAGAAATGTTAGGTTCCAATGCGGTTCCTATAGTTCTTCCAATTGGTGAAGAAATGGATTTTAAAGGAATTGTAGACCTTGTTAAGAATCGTGCAATTGTTTGGCATGATGAAAACATGGGAGCTACTTTTGATGTAATTGAAATTCCAGATGATTTAAAAGAAGAGGCTGCAAAATATAGAGCTTTACTTATCGAAGAAGTTGCTTCTTATGATGAAGATCTACTAGAAAAATTCATGGAAGATGAAGATTCAATTACAGAGGAAGAAGTGCATGCTGCATTGAGAGCTGCTGTAATGGATATGGCTATCATTCCTATGATTTGTGGCTCTGCGTTTAAAAATAAAGGAGTTCAATTTTTATTAGATGCAGTTTGTAGGTATTTGCCTTCACCAATAGACAAAGATGCTATTGTTGGAACAAATCCAGATACCGAATTAGAAGAATTAAGAAAGCCAGATGTAAAAGAACCATTTTCTGCATTAGCTTTTAAAATTGCAACTGATCCGTTCGTAGGTAGATTAGCTTTTTTCCGTGCTTATTCAGGAAGATTAGATGCAGGATCTTATGTGTTAAATAACCGTTCTGGTAAGAAAGAACGTATTTCACGTATATACCAAATGCATGCCAATAAGCAAAACGCAATCGATTATATTGAGGCTGGAGATATCGGAGCTGCTGTAGGTTTTAAGAGTATTAAAACTGGAGACACTTTATCTGATGAAAAGCATCCGATAGTTTTAGAAAGTATGGATTTTCCAGATCCAGTAATTGGTATTGCTGTGGAACCTAAAACCAAAGCTGATGTTGATAAGTTAGGTATGGCTTTAGCTAAACTAGCAGAAGAAGATCCAACATTTACAGTTAGAACAGACGAAGCTTCAGGCCAAACTATAATCTCGGGTATGGGTGAACTTCATTTAGATATTATTGTAGATCGCTTAAAACGTGAATTCAAAGTAGAAGTAAACCAAGGTAAACCCCAGGTTGAATACAAAGAAACAATTACACGTCTTGCCGATCACAGAGAAACATACAAAAAGCAGTCTGGTGGTCGTGGTAAGTTTGGTGATATTGTATTTACATTAGAACCAGCTGAAGAAGGTAAAACCGGTTTAGAGTTTGTTAATCAAATTAAAGGAGGTAACATTCCTAAAGAATTTATTCCTTCTGTTGAAAAAGGATTTAAAATGGCTATGGTTAATGGACCTTTAGCTGGATTTGAAGTAGATAGTATGAAGGTAACTTTAAAGGATGGGTCTTACCACGATGTGGATTCTGATCAATTATCATTTGAGTTAGCTGCAAAACTAGGTTTTAAATCGGCAGCAAAAAAAGCAGGTGCTGTAATATTAGAGCCGATTATGAAGTTAGAAGTACTAACTCCTGAAGAAAATATGGGAGATATTGTTGGAGATCTTAACCGTCGTCGTGGTCAATTAAGCGATATGGGCGATCGTTCAGGTTCTAAGGTAATTAAAGCTACAGTTCCTTTATCCGAAATGTTTGGATATGTAACCACTTTAAGAACTTTATCATCTGGTAGAGCAACTTCAACTATGGAATTTTCACATTATGCAGAGACTCCTTCTAATATATCTGAAGAAGTAATTGCAGCAGCAAGAGGAACTGTTAACGCTTAATAATAAGGCAATGAGTCAAAAAATTAGAATAAAGCTAAAATCTTACGATCATAACTTAGTGGACAAATCTGCTGAAAAAATCGTTAAAACTGTAAAAAGTACAGGAGCAGTTGTAACGGGACCAATCCCATTACCAACTCATAAAAAAATATTTACAGTATTGCGTTCACCGCATGTAAATAAAAAGAGTAGAGAACAATTTCAATTAAGTTCTTACAAAAGACTTTTAGATATCTACAGTTCATCGTCTAAAACAATCGATGCTTTGATGAAGCTGGAATTGCCAAGTGGTGTAGAAGTAGAAATTAAAGTTTAAGTTTAATAGGTGATTTTTTATAAATTTACCTATTAACCATAGTGCTTAAAACATGTCTGGAGCTTGAAGGCAAAAGAAAAACGGAAACAAAATAATATTCAGGGTTGAATTTATTTTGACCCTGTTTTTTTGGATTAGGTTTCATAAGATAATAATAAATTAATAATAAATAAATAATAAATATGTCTGGGTTAATTGGAAAAAAGATAGGTATGACCAGCATCTTTGACGAAAATGGAAAAAACATTCCATGTACCGTTATTGAAGTAGGTCCCTGTGTTGTTACCCAAGTCAGAACTAAAGAAGCTGACGGGTACGAAGCTCTTCAACTTGGTTTCGATGACAAAAAGACTGCTACTAAAGCTGCTCAAGGGCATGCTAAAAAAGCAGGATCTGTTGTAAAGCGCAAGGTTGTCGAGTTTCAAGGATTTGAAGAGGATTACAGTTTAGGCGACACTATAACAGTGGAGCATTTTATTGAAGGAGAATTTGTAGATGTTGCAGGTACTTCAAAAGGAAAAGGATTTCAAGGTGTTGTAAAACGTCATGGTTTTGCCGGTGTTGGTCAAGCAACTCACGGTCAACATAACCGATTAAGAGCTCCTGGATCAATTGGTGCAGCTTCATACCCTGCTAGAGTTTTCAAGGGTATGCGTATGGCTGGTCAAATGGGTAATGAAAAAGTAAAAGTACAAAACCTAAGAGTGTTGAAAGTAGTTTCTGAAAAGAACTTGCTTGTAGTTAAAGGGTGTATTCCTGGAGCTAAAAACGCTTATGTAACTATTCAGAAATAATGAAGGTAGCAGTATTAGACAAAAACGGAAAAGACACAGGTAGAAAGGTAGACCTCTCTAAGAATGTGTATGGAATTGAACCTAACAATCACGCTGTTTATCTTGATGTTAAGCAATATCTTGCCAATCAAAGACAAGGTACGCACAAATCAAAAGAGCGCGCTGAAATTGTTGGTAGCACAAGAAAAATAAAGAAACAAAAAGGAACTGGTACAGCTCGTGCGGGTAGTATCAAGTCTGGTGTTTTTAGAGGTGGTGGAAGAATGTTTGGTCCAAGACCAAGAAACTATTCTTTCAAATTAAATAAGAATTTGAAAAGATTAGCTCGTCGTTCAGCATTAAGTATGAAAGCAAACGACAAAGCAATTGTAGTTTTAGAAGATCTAAATTTTGATACTCCAAAAACCAAAGAATTCACCGCTGTATTAAAGTCTTTAGGCTTAGAGACTAAAAAATCTTTATTTGTGTTGGGAGAGTCAAATAATAATATATATTTGTCGTCTCGTAATTTGAAAAGCACTGAGGTGGTAACTAACTCCCACTTAAGTACTTACAAAATAATGAATGCAAACAGCCTAGTGTTGCTTGAAGGTTCATTGGAAGGAATAGAGTCAAACTTAAGTAATTAGAAATAATGAATATCTTAATTAAACCTATAATAACAGAAAAAGCTACAACCGATGTTGAAGAATTTAACAGATATGGTTTTGTAGTAAATCCAAAGGCGAATAAGGTAGAAATAAAAAAAGCGGTGGAAGCTGCCTATGATGTTTCAGTTACTAAAGTTCGTACTATAAATGTCCGCCCAGATAGAAACACTCGTTATACAAAGACGGGTATTCAAACTGGTAAAACTAATGCTGTTAAAAAAGCAATAGTACAGTTGGCGGAAGGTGATACAATAGATTTTTACAGTAACATCTAAGATAACTTAGATAAATTAGACAAAAATGTCAGTAAGAAAATTAAAACCAATCACCCCAGGACAGCGATTTAGAGTTGTAAATGGATTTGACGCCATTACAACTGATAAGCCGGAGAAAAGTTTATTAGCTCCGATTAAAAGAACTGGGGGAAGAAACAGTCAAGGAAAAATGACCATGCGCTACAAGGGTGGTGGTCACAAGAGACGCTATCGAATCATTGATTTTAAGCGAAATAAGCCAGGAGTACCAGCTACCGTAGCGACAATTGAGTACGATCCAAATCGTACATCTTTTATCGCATTATTGAATTATCAAGATGGTGAAAAGCGTTATGTTATTGCTCAAAGTGGATTAAAAGTCGGACAAAACATTGTATCCGGAGAAAAAGTAGCTCCAGAAATAGGAAATTGTATGCTTTTAGAAAATATTCCACTAGGAACAATCATTTCTTGTATTGAATTACATCCAGGTCAAGGAGCTGTTTTAGCACGTAGTGCTGGGGCATTCGCACAGTTAATGGCTCGTGATGGTAAGTTTGCAACAGTAAAATTACCATCTGGTGAAACCCGTTTGATCTTAATTACTTGTTCCGCGACAATTGGAGCAGTTTCTAATAGTGATCATCAACTGTTAGTTTCTGGTAAAGCCGGTAGAACAAGATGGTTAGGTAGAAGACCTCGTACAAGACCTGTTGTTATGAATCCAGTTGATCATCCAATGGGTGGTGGTGAAGGAAAATCATCCGGTGGACATCCTCGTTCTAGAAATGGAATTCCTGCAAAAGGATTTAGAACACGTTCTAAAACAAAAGCTAGTAATAAATATATAATCGAACGTAGAAAGAAATAAGATATGGCACGATCGTTAAAAAAGGGACCTTACGTTCACTACAAATTAGATAAAAAAGTTCAGCAAAATGTTGCGTCGAGTAAGAAGACTGTAATTAAGACTTGGTCTAGAGCATCTATGATTACTCCCGACTTTGTTGGACAAACCATTGCGGTACATAACGGAAAACAATTTATTCCTGTTTATGTTACTGAAAATATGGTAGGACATAAATTAGGAGAATTTTCACCAACAAGATCATTCCGTGGTCACGCAGGTGCAAAAAACAAAGGTAAAAAGTAAGCCATGGGAGTTCGTAAAAGAGAAAGAGCAGAGCAAATCAAGGAGGCGAAAAAAAATATGTATTTCGCTAAATTGAATAATTGCCCAACGTCACCAAGGAAGATGCGTCTAATCGCAGATTTAGTTCGTGGTGAAAAAATAGATAAAGCGCTTAACATATTAAAGTTTAGCCCGAAGGAAGCATCTCGTCGTATTGAGACGTTATTATTGTCTGCCATTGCAAACTGGCAAGCTAAAAATGAAGACGCTTCAGTCGAAGATGCTGATCTTTTTGTAAAAGAAATCCGTGTTGATGGAGGTGCTATGTTAAAAAGACTTAGACCTGCACCACAAGGAAGAGCACACAGAATAAGAAAACGCTCCAATCACGTAACTCTCGTGCTTGCAGCTAACGATAACACACAAAGCAATTAATAAATGGGACAGAAAACAAATCCAATCGGAAATCGCTTAGGTATCATTAGAGGATGGGAATCCAACTGGTACGGAGGCAACGACTACGGCGATAAATTAGCTGAGGACGACAAGATTAGAAAATATGTTCATGCTCGTTTGCAAAAAGCTAGTGTGTCTAGGGTAATTATTGAGCGTACCCTTAAGCTTGTAACCGTTACTATCACAACCGCTAGGCCTGGTATCATTATTGGGAAAGGTGGTCAAGAGGTAGACAAGCTAAAAGAAGAGCTTAAGAAAATTACTGGTAAAGATGTACAGATCAACATCCATGAGATTAAGAGACCTGAAATGGACGCTCATCTAGTAGGAGCTAGTATTGCAAGACAAATTGAAAACAGAATTTCATACCGTCGTGCAATTAAAATGGCAATCACTGCTGCAATGCGCATGAACGCAGAAGGTATTAAAGTTCAGATTTCAGGACGTTTAAATGGTGCTGAAATGGCACGGTCTGAATCATACAAAGATGGACGTATTCCTTTATCAACATTTAGAGCCGATATAGATTATGCTTTAGTTGAGGCACACACTACTTATGGTAGATTAGGTGTTAAAGTATGGATTATGAAAGGTGAAGTGTACGGAAAAAGAGAGCTTTCTCCCCTAGTAGGATTATCCAAAAAAGGTGGAAAAGGCGGTAACAACAAACGAGGTGGTGCTAACAAATCACGTCGTAGAAAGTAATTTTAAATAGAATATAATGTTACAACCAAAAAGAACGAAGTTTCGTAAGCAGCAAAAAGGTAGAATGAAAGGCAACGCTGGACGTGGAAACCAATTAGCTTTTGGAACTTTTGGTATAAAATCTTTAGATTCAAATTTTTTGACATCGCGTCAAATTGAAGCTGCACGTATTGCTGCAACTCGTTTTATGAAGAGAGAGGGTTCTATCTGGATTATGATTTTTCCAGATAAGCCAATAACTAAAAAGCCTCTTGAAGTACGTATGGGTAAAGGTAAAGGTGGTGTTGAGTATTGGGCGGCTGTTGTCAAACCAGGAAGAATTTTGTTTGAAGTTTCTGGTGTGCCAATTGAAACTGCAAAAGAGGCATTGCGTCTTGCAGCTCAAAAGCTACCGGTAAAAACAAAATTTATTGTATCTAGAACATTTCAAGCTTAATTTATTATGAAACAATCTGAAATAAAAGAAGCATCAACAGCGGAATTGCAGGAAAAACTTTCTGATTCAAGAAAAGCTTTTTCTGATCTTAAAATGGCACATGCTATTACACCGTTGGAAAATCCAATTCAATTAAGAGAGCAAAGAAGAGCTATCGCGAGAATTGCGACTGAACTAACTAAAAGAGAAGTACAATAGTACAGCTGAAAGATGGAAAAAAGAAATTTAAGAAAAGAACGTATAGGTGTTGTTACTAGCAACAAAATGGATAAATCCATTGTAGTTGCTGAAGTAAAAAAAGTGAAACACCCGATGTATGGAAAGTTCGTGTTAAAAACAAAAAAATATGTTGCGCACGATGAAACCAATGACTGCAACGAAGGGGATAAAGTAAGGATTATGGAAACTCGTCCTTTAAGCAAAACCAAGTGTTGGAGATTAGTAGAAATAATTGATAGAGCTAAGTAGGTATGTTACAACAAGAGTCAAGACTAAAAGTTGCAGATAATACTGGAGCTAAAGAAGTACTAACCATTCGTGTGTTAGGTGGAACTAAAAAAAGATATGCTTCAATAGGAGATAAAATTGTAGTTGCTGTAAAAGATGCTACTCCTAACGGAACTATCAAGAAAGGAGCTGTTGCAACAGCGGTGGTCGTTCGTACTAAAAAAGAAGTAAGAAGACCAGACGGATCATATATTCGTTTTGATGATAATGCTTGTGTGTTGCTAAATCCACAAGGAGAAATGATTGGAACACGTGTTTTTGGACCCGTTGCAAGAGAACTTCGTGACAAGCAATTTATGAAAATTGTATCATTAGCACCTGAGGTGCTTTAAATTGAAAACAAAGATGGTAAAGCTTAAAATAAAATCGGGAGATAACGTAGTCGTTACAGCTGGTGATCATAAAGGATCGGAAGGCAAAGTAATGAAAGTTATTCTTGAAAAAAACAAAGCAATAGTAGAAGGAGTAAATATGGTTTCTAAACATGAGAAGCCAAGCGCTAACAGTCCTCAAGGTGGAATTGTAAAAAAAGAAGCTGCTATACATATCTCTAACCTCTCTTTAATAGATCCTAAATCAGGTTCTGCTACAAGAGTTGGTTATAGAATGGAAGATGGAAAGAAAGTGCGTTTTGCTAAAAAATCGAATCAAGTATTATAGTTATGGGATATTTACCAAGACTTAAAGAAGAATATAAGAGCCGAGTAATTGATGCTCTTAAAGAAGAATTTAGTTACACAAATGTAATGCAAGTTCCAAAACTAGAGCGCATAGTTGTCTCTCGTGGAGTTGGATCTGCCGTTGCAGACAAAAAACTCTTAGAGTATGCCGTAGAAGAGCTTACTAATATTACAGGTCAAAAAGCTGTAGCTACAGTATCTAAAAAAGATGTTGCAAACTTTAAATTACGTAAAGGTGTTCCAATTGGAGCTAAAGTAACTTTACGTGGTGAACGTATGTATGAATTTTTAGATAGACTCATCACAAGTGCTTTACCACGTGTAAGAGATTTTAACGGAATTAAAGCAACAGGATTTGATGGTAGAGGTAATTACTCTTTGGGTGTTACAGAACAAATCATATTTCCTGAAATCAATATCGATAGAATTAAAAAAATTGATGGTTTGAATATCACTTTTGTTACTTCTGCAGATACAGATAAAGAAGCAAAATCATTATTAACTGAATTAGGTTTACCTTTTAAAAAGAACTAATATGGCTAAAGAATCAATGAAAGCCCGTGAGGTTAAAAGAAAAAAAATGGTAGCAAAGTATGCCGCTAAACGTAAGGCTTTAAAAGAGGCTGGAGATTATGAGGCATTACAGAAATTACCAAAAGATGCTTCGCCAGTTCGTATGCACAATCGTTGTAAACTAACTGGTAGGCCCAAAGGATATATGAGAACATTTGGTATTTCACGTGTAACGTTTCGTGAAATGGCAAATCAAGGTTTAATCCCAGGTGTTAGAAAAGCATCTTGGTAAGATAATATTAATTGGGTGCAGGTTTGCTTAGAAATAGTGAATACCACATCTGTAAAATTAAAATATGAATATAGATCCAATAGCAGATTATCTAACTAGAGTTAGAAACGCAGTTAAAGCTGGACATAGAGTAGTAGAAATTCCGGCTTCGAATGTAAAGAAAGAAATTACAAAAATCTTGTTCGATCAGGGCTTTGTTTTAAGTTACAAATTTGAAGATGATAAAGGCCCACAAGGCACTATCAAAATTGCTTTAAAATATGATAAACTAACCAAAGATCCTGTAATTAAAGAAATACAACGAATAAGTAAACCAGGTTTACGTAAGTATTCTAGCTCTTCAGAGCTGCCAAGAATATTGAATGGATTGGGTATTGCAATTGTGTCAACCTCTCACGGAGTGATGACAGGAAAGCAGGCTCAGGCTCAAAATGTAGGTGGTGAAGTTTTGTGTTACGTTTATTAAATAAAGACGAGAAAGAAATGTCAAGAATAGGAAAAAGCCCGGTAACAATCCCAGAAGGAGTTACAATCGATATAAACGATACTGTAATAACCGTAAAAGGAAAATTAGGTGAATTAACACAAGATTTTTCGGGAGTTACAGTAAAAGAAGAGCAAGGTAATGTTTTAGTTCAACGTTTATCTGAATCAAAAGAAGATAGATCAAAACATGGCTTATACAGATCTTTAATCAATAACATGGTTGAGGGTGTAAGCAAAGGATGGTCCAAAGAACTAGAGTTAGTAGGTGTGGGATACCGTGCCTCTAATCAAGGACAGAAATTAGATTTAGCAATTGGATTTTCTCACAACATCGTGTTGAATGTAGCACCAGAAGTTAAAGTTGAAACAATTTCTGAAAAAGGAAAAAATCCAATAGTTAAATTAACCTCTCACGATAAACAATTGGTTGGACAAGTAGCAGCAAAAATTCGCGGTTTTCGTAAACCAGAACCTTACAAAGGAAAAGGAATTAGATTCGTAGGAGAAATAATAAGAAGAAAAGCAGGTAAATCTGCATAACAAACAAAGTTATGGCATTATCAAAAACAGATAGAAGAGAACGATTACGTTTTAGGATCAGAAAAACTGTTTCTGGAACAACAGAACGTCCTCGTTTGGCAGTTTTCAGAAGTAACAAAGAAATTTATGCTCAATTAATTGACGATGTAAATGGAGTTACAATTACTGCTGCCTCTTCAAGAGACAAAAATATAGACGCGTCGAAATCAAATAAAGTAGATGCTGCTAAACTAGTAGGTAAAGCAATTGCAGATAAAGCAATGAAAGCCGGTTTTGAAAGTATTACTTTCGATAGAGGTGGATATCTTTACCATGGAAGAGTTAAATCATTAGCTGAAGGAGCTCGCGAAGGCGGACTAAAATTCTAAGAAATATGTATCAAGATTATAAAAACGTAGAGTTAGTTAAACCAGGAGGTCTAGAATTAAAAGATCGTTTAGTAGGGGTTCAACGTGTAACTAAAGTAACAAAAGGGGGTAGAACCTTTGGGTTTTCAGCTATTGTAGTAGTAGGTGATGAAAATGGAGTAGTAGGTCAAGGACTTGGTAAATCGAAAGATGTAGCGAGTGCAATTGCTAAAGCAATTGAAGACGCAAAGAAAAACTTAGTACGTATACCATTAAACAAAACAACTTTACCTCATGAGCAGAAAGGTAAATATGGTGGTGCCAGAGTTAACTTATTACCAGCATCTGCCGGTACAGGTGTTATTGCAGGTGGTGCCGTGCGTGCGGTATTGGAGGCTGTTGGAGTACACGATGTATTATCAAAATCTCAAGGCTCATCCAACCCACATAACGTAGTAAAAGCAACATTTGATGCCTTACTACAAATGAGAAGTGCTCAAACTATTGCAAAACAAAGAGGGATTTCTTTAGAAAAATTATTCAAAGGATAAATACTAAGCAGATGGCAAAAATAAAAGTAACAAAGGTTCGTAGCGCAATTAACCGAACTCAAAACCAAAAAAGAGTACTTGAATCTTTAGGTCTTCATAAAATGGGTCAAACCGTTGAGCATGAAGATACTCCTAATATATTAGGTATGATTAGAAAAGTTAATCACTTAGTTTCAGTTGAAACTAAATAAGTATATAAATTATGAATTTAAGTAACTTACAACCGGCAGCAGGTTCGGTAAAAAATCAAGGCAAGCGAGTAGGTCGCGGACAAGGTTCAGGAAAAGGTGGAACCGCAACACGTGGTCACAAAGGAGCAAAATCTAGATCTGGATATTCTAAAAAATTAGGATTTGAAGGTGGACAAATGCCCTTGCAACGTCGTGTACCTAAATTTGGTTTTACCAATATTAATAGAAAAGAATACCAAGCAATTAATCTTGATAAACTTCAACAATTAGTTGACGAAAAGAAAATCAAAGACTCTGTTGATTTTGATACATTTGTAGATTTAGGTTTGGTTGGAAATAAAGAACTACTAAAAATATTAGGTAGAGGAGATTTAAAATCAAAATTAACTATAACAGCTCATAAATTTTCTGCCTCTGCTAAAGAAGCAATAGAAAAAGCTGGAGGTGAAGTAATAACATTGTAATTTCTATAAAGGATGAAATTTATTGAAACCTTAAAAAACGTTTGGAAAATTGAAGAACTACGAAACCGTATTCTTCTAACACTTGGTCTTTTATTAGTTTACCGTTTCGGTGCACAAGTTGTACTACCTGGTATTGATGCATCAAGATTAGGTGAATTCGCTGGAAAGTTTGATGATGGAGGTTTAGGTGGTTTACTGAATGCCTTTACTGGAGGAGCATTTGCAAATGCCTCTGTATTTGCATTAGGAATTATGCCCTACATATCGGCTTCTATTGTTGTTCAATTAATGCAAATAGCGATTCCTTACCTACAAAAATTACAAAAAGAAGGCGAAAGTGGTAGAAAAAAAATTAACCAAATTACCAGATGGCTAACGATCGGTATTTGTTTAGTTCAAGCACCAACCTATTTAATAGGATTGCCTGCTTTAGGAGTACCAATTGAAGCATTTATATTAGGACAAACGACGATGTTTTATGTTTCATCTACCATAATCTTAGTTACAGGTTGTGTATTTGCCATGTGGTTGGGTGAGAAAATTACAGATAAAGGTATTGGTAATGGTATTTCTATTTTAATTATGGTGGGTATTATAGCTACATTACCTCAATCTTTTGCTCAAGAGTTTGCATCAAGAGTTATGGAATCTAACGGTGGGATGATTATGGTTTTAATTGAATTAGTAATTTGGTTTGTGATTATTCTAGTTTCCATTATGTTAGTAATGGCAGTAAGAAAAATTCCTGTTCAGTACGCAAGAAGAACTGCTAGTGGTAGTTATGAAAAAAATATTTTTGGAGCTAGACAATTTATTCCTCTAAAATTGAATGCATCGGGTGTAATGCCTATTATATTTGCACAGGCGATCATGTTTGTCCCTGCGTTAATTGGGGGAACTTCTTTTTTAAAGGATTCCAGTGTTGGTCAATGGATGCAAGTTAATTTTAGTGATATATTTGGACTTTGGTACAATGTATTATTTGCGGTATTAATTATCATATTTACTTATTTTTACACAGCAATTACAGTACCTACCAACAAAATGGCTGATGATTTAAAACGAAGTGGAGGTTTTATTCCAGGGATTAAACCAGGAACAGATACTGCAGAACTTTTAGATAGAATAATGTCTCAAATAACGTTACCCGGTTCTATATTTTTAGCTGGGGTAGCTATATTTCCTGCATTTGCAGTAAAATTATTTGGAATTCAACAAGGATGGGCTTTATTCTATGGAGGAACTTCTTTACTGATCATGGTTGGAGTTGCTATCGATACTATGCAGCAAATAAATTCATATTTATTAAACCGTCATTATGATGGTTTAATGAAAACAGGTAAAAATAGAAAAGCAGTAGCATAATGGCAAAACAACCATCAATAGAACAAGACGGAACAATCACAGAAGCATTGTCTAACGCGATGTTTCGTGTAGAGTTAGAGAATGCTCATATTGTCACAGCACACATATCTGGAAAAATGCGTATGCACTATATCAAATTATTACCAGGAGATAAAGTTAAACTAGAAATGAGTCCTTACGATTTAACGAAGGCTCGTATCACTTATAGATATTAAGTTATTATGAAAGTAAGAGCATCTATTAAAAAAAGAAGTGCCGAATGCAAAATAGTTCGCAGAAAAGGCAGATTATATGTTATTAACAAAAAGAACCCTAGGTTCAAACAAAGACAAGGATAAGTTATGGCAAGAATCGCAGGTGTAGATATCCCTAAACAAAAGAGGGGTGTAATCGCGTTAACGTATATCTTTGGTATTGGTAAAAGCCGTGCTAAAGAAATACTTGAAAAAGCTGGTGTTGACGAAAACAAAAAAGTTACAGAATGGAACGATGAAGAAATCGGATCAATCCGTGACGTTGTTGGAACAATTACCATCGAAGGTGAATTACGTAGTGAGATTCAATTAAACATTAAGCGATTAATGGATATTGGATGTTACAGAGGTATTCGTCATAGAACAGGGCTTCCTTTAAGAGGTCAACGTACTAAGAATAACTCCAGAACAAGAAAAGGAAAACGTAAAACTGTTGCTAACAAGAAAAAAGCAACTAAATAAACACTAGAGATATGGCAAAGGCAAAAACTAGTACAAAAAAGCGTAAAGTTAATGTTGAAGCAGTGGGTCAAGCTCACGTTACAGCTTCATTTAACAACATTATCATTTCGTTGACAAATAAAAAAGGAGACGTAATTTCTTGGTCATCAGCCGGAAAAATGGGTTTTAGAGGTTCTAAAAAGAATACTCCTTATGCAGCTCAATTAGCAGCAGAAGATTGTGCAGCAACTGCACACGCAGAAGGTTTACGTAAAGTAAAAGTATATGTGAAAGGTCCAGGAAATGGTAGGGAATCTGCTATAAGATCAATACATAATGCTGGAATTGAAGTAACTGAAATTATTGATGTTACACCAATGCCACACAATGGATGTAGACCTCCAAAAAGAAGAAGAGTTTAATTTTGTAATTACAGAATTAAAATTTAATAATTAGTATAAACTGAAGGGTATAAATTTTCAAAGGATAAGTATAAGACCTTAATTTGGAAATTCCTTCAAAATAAATTAAAAATGGCAAGATATACTGGTCCAAAAACAAAAATCGCTCGTAAGTTTGGTGAAGCAATTTTCGGAGATGACAAAAACTTCGAAAAAAGGAATTACCCTCCTGGGCAACACGGTAATAACCGTCGTAGAGGAAAAAAATCTGAATACGCTATTCAATTAGCTGAAAAGCAAAAAGCTAAATATACTTATGGTATTTTAGAGCGTCAATTTAGAAATATGTTTAAAAGAGCAACTGCTTCCAAAGGAATTACTGGTGAAGTACTGCTACAATTATGTGAATCTCGTCTAGATAATGTGGTTTTCCGTATGGGAATTGCTCCTAGTCGTAGTGCAGCAAGACAATTAGTTTCTCACCGTCATATATTAGTAAATGGGGAAAAAGTTAATATCCCATCTTACCAACTAAAACCCGGTGATACAGTAGGAGTTAGAGAAAAATCTAAATCATTAGAAGCTATTGAAAACTCGTTAGCAAACGCAAGTCATGTTTACGAGTGGATTACATGGGACAACGCGGTGAAAAGAGGAACTTATGTTTCCAAACCAGAGCGTATTCAAATCCCTGAGAAAATAAACGAACAGTTTATTGTCGAATTATATTCTAAATAATAAAAACACAAAGTTATATTATGGCAGTATTTAGTTTTCAAAAGCCCGATAAAGTTATTATGATCGACTCGACTGATTTCGAAGGAAAATTCGAATTCCGTCCCTTAGAGCCTGGTTATGGTTTAACAGTTGGTAACGCATTAAGAAGAGTTTTACTTTCATCATTAGAAGGTTTTGCAATCACTTCAATTAGAATTGAAGGAGTAGACCATGAGTTTTCTACCATTGCAGGAGTCGTTGAAGATGTTACAGAAATTATCTTAAATCTAAAGCAGGTTTGTTTTAAAAGACAAATTGACGAAGTGGACAATGAAACAGTTACAATTTCTGTTTCAGGAGCTGAACAATTAACAGCAGGAGATTTTCAAAAATTTATTTCAGGATTTCAAGTATTGAATCCTGATATGGTTATTTGTAATATGGATTCCAAGGTTAATTTCAATATGGAAATCACTATCGAAAAAGGTAGAGGTTACGTTCCAGCTGAAGAGAATAAAAAAGGAGGAGTTCCTTTTGGGACCATCTTTATAGATTCAATCTACACTCCAATAAAAAATGTTAAATACAGCATTGAAAATTTCCGTGTAGAGCAAAAAACAGATTATGAAAAATTAGTTTTCGAAATCGTAACAGATGGATCTATAAATCCAAAAGACGCTTTGACCGAAGCAGCTAAAACGTTAATACACCACTTTATGTTATTTAGTGATGAAAGAATTACTTTAGAGGCTGATGAAATTGCTCAAACTGAAACATATGATGAAGAATCACTTCACATGCGACAGTTGTTAAAAACGAAGTTAATTGATATGGATCTTTCTGTAAGAGCTTTAAATTGTTTAAAAGCCGCTGAAGTTGATACCTTAGGAGATTTGGTTTCTTTTAACAAAAACGATTTAATGAAATTCAGAAATTTCGGAAAAAAATCACTTACAGAATTAGAAGAACTAGTTGATGTAAAGGGTTTAAACTTCGGGATGGATCTTTCAAAATATAAATTAGATAAAGATTAATACATCATATTTTGCTCCTCAATACGGGTTGTAGCAAGATGATGATTAAAAATAAATGTCATGAGACACGGAAAAAAAGTAAACCATTTAGGAAGAAAAACAGCACATAGAAAAGCAATGCTTGCTAATATGGCTTGTTCCTTAATTGAGTATAAAAGAATTAATACTACGGTTGCAAAAGCCAAAGCTTTAAAACAATTTGTAGAGCCTTTAGTAACGAAATCTAAAGAAGATACTACTCACAACCGTCGTATTGTATTTAGTAGGCTCCGACAAAAAGATGCTGTTACTGAATTATTCAAAGAAGTTTCTGTTAAAGTAGGTGATCGTCCAGGAGGATATACCCGAATTATAAAATTAGGAAATCGAAAAGGAGATAATGCTGATATGGCAATGATAGAATTGGTAGATTATAACGAGATTTACAATGCAGGAAAAGCAGTTAAAAAGAAATCAACACGTCGAAGTCGTCGTGGAGGTCCTAAAACAACAGCTCAAGTTACAAATCCAGTAGAAACTAAAAAAGAAGAAGAATAAATGAAAATTTATTTTTAAAATACAAAAAGGATAAACTTTGAGTTTATCCTTTTTTTTTGAAAAAAAATATTTGTTTAAAAGTTCTAAAAACGAAATTATTATAAGAGTATCTTTTAAAGTATTTTTGTTAGATAATTTAGAAATATGAAATATCAAAATAGAAAACAAGCCTTAATTCTGCTGGCAGACGGTACGATTTTCTTCGGTAAAGCTGTAGGAGGCAAAAGAGGAACTTCTTTTGGCGAAGTTTGTTTTAATACCGGTATGACTGGCTATCAAGAAATATTTACAGATCCCTCTTATTTTGGTCAACTTATGGTTACTACAAATGCTCATATTGGGAACTATGGAGTTGAGGAAAATGAAATCGAATCAGATTCTATTAAAATATCAGGTTTAATATGTCGTAATTTCAGCTACAATTATTCAAGAGATCGAGCCAATGAATCTCTGGAAACATTTTTAGAGAAAAATAATCTTTTTGCCATCAGTGATGTAGATACAAGAGCATTAGTTTCATATATTCGAGATAATGGCGCTATGAATGCTGCGATTACTACTGAAGTTGATCAAATAGAAGCTATAAAGTGTCAATTATCTGAATTTCCTGATATGAAAGGCATGGAACTAGCATCAAAAGTTTCAACAAAAGAGCCCTACTATTACGGTGACAAAAATGCAAGCTATAAAGTATCAGCTTTAGACATTGGAATCAAAAAAAATATTCTTAAAAGTTTATCTGAAAGAGATTGCTACATAAAAGTTTTTCCCTATGATACTTCTTTTGAGGAGATGGAGTCTTTTGCTCCAGACGGTTTCTTTTTCTCCAACGGGCCTGGTGATCCAGAACCATTAGATCAGGCAATTCAGACTGCTAAAAAAGCCATTGATTTCGGTAAGCCAGTTTTTGGAATATGTCTCGGACATCAAGTTTTAGCTTTGGCAAATGGAATTTCTACCTACAAAATGCACAATGGACATAGAGGCATTAACCATCCTGTAAAAAATTTAACTACAGGGAAAGGAGAAATTACTTCCCAAAACCATGGATTTGCCATTAATAAAGAAGAAACAGAGAAAAACGCTGAAATAGAAATTACCCATATGCATTTAAATGACCATACGGTAGCTGGAATTAAAATGAAAAACAAACCAGTATTTTCTGTTCAATATCATCCTGAAGCAAGTCCTGGACCGCATGATTCAAGATATCTTTTTGATGATTTCATCACCAATATAAAAAACCATAAATAGAAAAATGAGTGTTATAGTAGATATAAATGCAAGGCAAATTTTTGATTCTCGAGGAAATCCAACAGTCGAGGTCGACGTCATTACTGAAAATGGAATTTTAGGAAGAGCCGCCGTACCGTCTGGTGCCTCTACAGGAGTTCACGAGGCTGTTGAATTACGCGATGGCGGAAACGATTATATGGGAAAAGGAGTTCTCAAAGCTGTTGAAAACGTGAACGGTAAAATTACAGACGCATTATTAGGTATTCCTGTTTTTGAACAAGAAACTATTGATAAAATAATGATAGATTTAGACGGGACACCAAACAAATCAAACTTAGGAGCAAATGCCATATTAGGAGTTTCATTAGCTGCTGCTCATGCAGCTGCATTAGAGCTTGGAATGCCTCTTTATCGTTATGTGGGTGGTGTAAGCGCTAAAACGTTGCCAGTGCCTATGATGAATATTATAAATGGTGGTTCTCATAGTGATGCTCCAATAGCTTTTCAGGAATTTATGGTAATGCCTGTTAAAGCAACTTCTTTTTCAGAAGCAATTCAAATGGGGAGTGAAATATTTCACCATTTGAAAAAAGTATTACACGACAGAAACTTGAGTACGGCAGTAGGTGATGAAGGTGGTTTTGCTCCTAAGCTAGGAGGTACTGAAGACGCAATAGACACAATAGCAAAAGCAGTTCAAAATGCAGGTTATAAATTTGGCGATGAGATTATGATTGCATTGGATTGTGCTGCTGCAGAATTTTATGTAAACAACACCTACGACTACTCAAAATTTGAAGGAGATTCTGGTAAAATAAGAAGTTCAAAAGAACAAGCAGAATATCTTGCTGAGTTAGTTGATAAGTATCCTATTATTTCAATTGAAGATGGTATGGATGAAGATGATTGGGAAGGGTGGAAATATTTAACCGAACTTATAGGTGAAAAAGCACAGTTGGTAGGAGACGATCTTTTTGTAACTAATGTGGAACGTTTATCTAGAGGTATCAAAGAGGGAATTTCTAATTCTATCTTAATTAAGGTGAATCAAATTGGAACGCTATCCGAAACGATTGCTGCCGTTAATATGGCTCATAATGCAGGTTATACCTCTGTAATGTCCCATAGGTCTGGAGAAACAGAAGATCATACAATTGCAGATTTAGCAGTGGCACTTAATTGTGGACAAATAAAAACTGGTTCCATGTCTCGAAGTGACCGTATGGCTAAATACAATCAGCTTTTAAGAATTGAAGAACAATTAGGGGAGGTAGCTTATTTTCCAAAACTTAAAGCCTTTAAAATATAAAACAAATAAGATTCATTTTTTAAAAAGCCCAATTTTAATTAACTAGGGCTTTTTTATATTATAGAGGTTAAGAAGAAAAGATAAAACAGTAAGTTAATTAATAGATAAATGGACTTCAAAAACGAACGTTTTTTTGTACCTTCGTTTTCGCTTAAAAATATAAAAAACACACATTAAATGTCAAGAATAGCAACCATCGAAATAGACGGGAAAAAGTTTGAATTACCGATTATTAAAGGAACAGAAAATGAATTAGCAATCGATATAAAAAAATTACGATTATTAACGGGTGGTATAACTACTATAGATTCTGGTTTCAAAAATACAGGTTCTTGTGAAAGTGCAATTACATTTATGGATGGTGAAAAAGGAATATTACGATATAGAGGATATTCTATTGAAGATTTAGCTGAAAAAGCAAATTTTTTAGAAGTTGCTTATTTACTAATTTTTGGTGATTTACCTAATGCTGAGCAATTAGAAAAATTTCATGAAGATATAAAAGCACAAGCTCATGTTGATGAAGATGTAAAAAAAATAATTGATGGTTTCCCAAAAGCAGCACATCCAATGGGGGTACTTTCATCCTTAACAAGTGCTCTAGTGGCTTTTAATCCAACCTCAGTTAATGTAGACTCAGAGGAAGAGATGTATGATGCTATTGTTAGAATTCTAGGAAAATTTCCAGTTTTAACAGCTTGGGCTTATCGTAAACAAGCTGGTCTTCCTCTAGAATACGGAGATAATTCATTAGGTTATGTTGAAAATTTTGTAAAAATGATGTTTAAGAAACCAGCTGCTGAATATGAACCAAATCAAGTAGTTATTGATGCGTTAAATAAGTTATTAATTTTACATGCTGATCATGAACAAAACTGTTCTACATCTACAGTAAGAATTGTTGGATCATCTAACGCTGGATTATTTGTTTCGCTATCTGCTGGAATTAATGCTTTATGGGGACCATTACACGGTGGAGCAAATCAAGCTGTAATTGAAATGTTAGAAGCTATTAAAGAAGATGGTGGTGATACAAAAAAATACATATCTAAAGCTAAAGATAAAACGGACTCATTTCGTTTGATGGGTTTCGGTCATCGTGTTTATAAAAATTTTGATCCAAGAGCAAAAATCATTAAAGTAGCTGCTGATGAGGTTCTAAATGCTCTTGGAGTGGACGATCCTATATTAGATATTGCAAAAGGACTAGAAAAGGAAGCTCTTGAAGATCCATATTTCATTGAGAGAAAGTTATATCCTAATGTTGATTTTTACTCAGGAATCATATATCGAGCTTTAGGTATCTCAACAGAAATGTTTACACCGATGTTTGCTTTGGGTAGACTTCCTGGATGGATTGCTCAATGGCATGAAATGCGTGTACGTAAAGAACCAATTGGAAGACCAAGACAAGTTTATATTGGAGAAACTTATCGCGAGTTTATTTCTGCCAATAAAAGATAATTAATAGTATTTTTTTAAAGCACCATTTAACGATGGTGCTTTTTTATATTTGCAATATGATAAACTTGAATATCACCGACGAATTTTCAACGTTGAGAGCTGTTGTTCTGGGAATTGCAGACTCCAATGGATTAACACCAAAACTTGAAGATACATACGATCCTAAATCAGCAGAACATATAAAAGCGGGTACTTATCCCAAAGAACAAGATATGGTCCAAGAAATGGAATTGGTATTTCAGATATTAAGTAAATACAATGTAAAAGTATACCGTCCTGAAAAAATTTCTAATTACAACCAAATATTTTCAAGAGATATTGCATTTGTTATCGAGGATAAAATGATTATTTCTAATATATTACCAGATCGTAATAAAGAAATCGATGCAATTAAACATGTTTGGTCTCAGGTTGATAAAAATAATCTCATTAACTTACCGGAAGAAGCCCATATTGAAGGAGGAGATGTTATGCCTTGGGGTGACTATATTTTTGTTGGAACCTACCGCGGAAAAGATTATGCAGATTACATTACGGCTCGTACAAACATGACTGCAGTTAAGTGTTTACAGGATCTATTTCCATCTAAAAAAGTGGTTTCGTTTAATCTACGAAAGTCAAATACGGTTGCTAAAGATAATGCGCTTCATTTAGATTGTTGTTTTCAACCTATAGGTAAAGGAAAGTGTATTATTCATAAAGAAGGATTTTTAGAAAAAAATGAATATGAATGGTTGATTGATCTCTTCGGAGAAGAAAACTGCTTTCAGATTAGTAAAGACGAAATGTACAGTATGAATAGCAATATTTTTTCCATCACTCCGGAAGTGATTATCTCTGAAAAAAACTTTATAAGACTTAATACTTGGCTTCGTTCTGAGGGGTTTACTGTTGAAGAAGTTTCATATTCAGAAATTGCGAAACAAGAAGGATTACTCCGCTGTTCGACTCTGCCGCTTATAAGAGATTAGTTATCAACTTACTTCTTCTTGTGTGCCGATAAAATGATTGTGATTACCGATTAGGTGATAGAACTTTTATATTTTTGCAATGATACTATCCATGTAATTTTTGATAGTTTAATTATAAGAAAAGAAGCAATTAAAATGCAACAAATAACCAATACTATTTTAATGATTCGTCCTGTAGCTTTTAGGTTGAATGAACAAACAGCTGTAAACAATTATTTTCAAGAAAAAATGAGTATTGAAAATATTGAAATTAATAAAAAAGCTCAAGTTGAGTTCGATATTTTTGCTGAGAAATTACGTAGTGTTGGAATTCAAGTAATAGTAGAAGATGATCAATTAGAACTAGATACGCCAGATTCTATTTTTCCAAATAATTGGGTTAGTTTTCATGAAAATGGGAATGTCGCTTTATATCCAATGTTTGCCGAAAATAGACGAAGAGAACGAAGAGAAGAAACGTTAATTAGGTTGGAAAAAGAAGGTTTTGTAATCAAACAAATAATTGATTATACAACGGCAGAGGAAGAAAAAATTTATTTAGAAGGTACAGGTAGCCTATTATTAGATCGAGTAAATAAAAAAGCTTATTGTGCATTATCCGATCGTGCTCATGAAGATCTAATTATTGAGTTTTGTGAAGATTTTGAGTATACTCCTGTGATTTTTAGTGCACTTCAGACAAAAGATAATAAAAGACTACCCATATACCATACCAACGTTATGATGGCACTAGGAGAATACATTGCGATAGTCTGTCTTGATTCGATTGATAATAAAAAAGAGAAGAAATTAGTTATTAAAAATTTAAAAGAAGACAAAAAAGAAATCATCGAAATTTCTGAAAAACAAATGCAACAATTTGCAGGTAATATGCTTCAAGTTAAAGGGGCTAATGAATCTAAATATATGGTTATGAGTAAAGCAGCTTTTGATAGTCTAAGGCCTGATCAGATCAAGAAAATTGAAGCTGATGCTCATATTTTAAGTAGTGATTTGCAAACAATTGAAACTTGTGGTGGTGGAAGTGCTCGATGTATGATGGCCGAAGTATTTCTTCCAAAAGAATAACACCCCTTTTTTAAAGAGATTTTATTATTAACCAAAACTGTATATTTACAGCCTTATTATAAAACAATGAATCTTCAAAATACCTTGTCAGTTAAAGTTAAGCAGGCAATAATTCAGTTGTACAATGCTTCTCTGGAAAGAGTAGAATTTCAATCAACTCGTAAAGAGTTTGAAGGAGATATGACTGTTGTTGTTTTTCCGATGCTGCGAGTTGTGAAAGGGAATCCAGTTCAAATTGGTGAAGCAATTGGTGAGTATTTGGTTGCTAATGTGGATGTGGTGATTCGTTATAATGTCGTAAAAGGGTTTTTAAACTTAGTTTTCAGCGATGCTTACTTTGTAGATTTTTTTAATTCGGTTTCTGAGTTTTCTAACTTTGGAAAGCAAACTGGAACAAATGAAACATACATGGTAGAGTACTCTTCGCCAAATACTAATAAGCCGCTTCATTTGGGCCATGTTAGGAATATTTTATTAGGTTATTCGATTGCTGAAATTTTAAAAGCTTCCGGTAAAAAAGCATACAAGACACAAATTATTAATGATCGTGGAATTCATATTTGTAAAAGTATGTTGGCATGGGAAAAATATGGAAATGGTGAAACACCCGAAAATAGTGGATTGAAAGGTGATAAGTTGGTGGGTAATTATTATGTAAAATTTGATCAAGAATATAAAAAAGAGGTTTTACAATTAATAACCAAAGGTCTTACTGAAAGTGAAGCAAAAATCAAAGCTCCATCTCTTGTTAAAGCTCAAGAAATGTTACGTAAATGGGAAGCGGGTAATAAGGACGTTGTATCATTATGGAAAATGATGAATAAATGGGTTTATGAGGGTTTTAATAAAACATATGAGTCAATAGGTGTCGACTTCGATACTTTATATTACGAAAGTAATACGTACTTATTAGGAAAAGAAGTGATAAAAGAAGGCCTTCAGAAAGAAGTCTTTTTTCAGAAAAAAGATGGTTCTATTTGGTGTGATTTAACCGAGGATGGATTGGATGAAAAAATTGTACAGCGGAGTGACGGTACCGCTGTTTATATGACACAAGATATTGGCACTGCTATTCAGCGAGTAAAAGATTATCAAGATATTACCGGTATGATTTATACTGTTGGTAATGAGCAAGATTATCACTTTAAAGTATTGTTTTTAATCTTAAAGAAATTAGGTTACCAGTGGGCAGATCATCTGTACCATTTAAGTTATGGAATGGTGGACTTGCCTTCAGGAAAAATGAAATCTCGAGAGGGAACCGTTGTAGATGCAGACGATCTAATCTCTGATATGACAAAAACAGCCAAAAAGATTAGTGAAGAATTAGGCAAAATTGATGATTTTACAGAAAAGGAGAAAGAGCATCTATATCATACAATTGGATTAGGAGCTTTAAAGTATTACATCCTAAAAGTAGATCCCAAGAAGCGTATTCTTTTTAATCCTGAAGAAAGTGTTGATTTTCAGGGGAACACAGGTCCTTTTATTCAATACACCTATGCACGTATTCAATCAATTTTACGTAAAGCAGAGGTGTCTGTTAAAACTAGTAATTTAAAAACTTTACATCCAAAAGAAAAAGAGTTAATTAAACAATTACAACTTTTCCCAGAGACAATACAACAAGCAGCAGCTCTTTACAGTCCGGCTCTAATTGCTAATTACACTTACGAATTAGTAAAATCATTTAATTCTTTTTATCAAAACGTATCAATTTTAGGTGCAGATTTTGAAGAAGAAAAAAGTTTTAGAATTAAACTTTCTCGTGCAGTTTCAGACGTAATCAAAACAGCATTTGGATTGCTTGGAATTCATGTTCCAGAAAGGATGTAAAAACTATTTAATACTACTCTTTAAAAATAACGATTTCTTTTTCGTTATACCAAGATAAATAGTTGCTTTGATTTTTTTGTTCAATCAAATTTCTTTTTAACTTTAAGGTAGGAGTTAAAAAATTATTTTCAATAGTCCATTGATTTTTAAAAACAACTATCTTTTTTATTTTTTCATGGTTTTCTAGTCGATTATTTAAATCATCTAGTGTTTGGATTAAACTATACGATAGAACTTTAGAGGAGCTTAAATTGCCGATTTCTGATGTGGTTACGAGTGCGATTGGATGAGGGAGCCCGGAACCTACGACACAAGCCTGTTCAATTTTTGTATTTTTAATTAGTTCTAGTTCAATTCCAGAAGGAGATATATATTTTCCTTTATCGGTTTTAAACTGATCCTTGATTCTGCCAGTAATTATTAAATTACTTTCCTCATCGTATTTGCCTTTATCACCTGTTTTTAAGTAACCATCTTGATCAAAAGCTTTTAAAGTTAACTCTGGATTTTTATAATAACCTTTCATTAAGCAGTTGTTTTTAATACAAATTTCTCCTTCTTCAGAAATCTTTGTTTTCACACCTGGAAGAGGTTTTCCTACGGTGCCTATTTTATTATTTGGAGGAATATTAAAATGAGAAATACAACAATCTTCTGTCATTCCATAAATTTGAAAAATTTCAATATCTATTTTTTTATACCAATTGATGATATCAAGTGAAACTGGGGCGGCCCCAGATATCATAATTTTTGCATGCTTTAATCCTAACTTTTGTTTTAACTTTTTTTTAAAATAATTGTTTAAAATAGGAATTTCTAAAATCCAGTTTAATCTTTTTTGAGGAATTTTAGATAAAACGATTTCCTGAAATTTTGTCCAAATTCTTGGAACCGCAAAAAATGCATGGGGTTGTGTACGTTGCAAATCTTTAGCAAAAGTTATCAGATTTTCAGGATAACTAAATTGTGCACCTATAGTAAGACCAAAGGTCCAAATGAGTCGTTCAGCCACATGTACAAGCGGTAAATATGAAAATAAACGGGGTTTTTTGGGTAGATTTATTATTTTTTGAACGGTGTGTATGCTGTTAATAATATTTTCTACCGTATGGATAACGCCTTTTGGTTCGCCAGATGTTCCAGATGTATAGATGACAGTATGTATGTCGGAAAGTTTAGGGAGCTTAACAGTAATTTCTGATGTTTGTTCCGTAATAATTTTTTCCCAACTGTATTCTTCCTGAATTCCATAGAGTTCGATTCCAATTTTTGGAATTTTTGGAATTCCTTTTCTAATAGCCTTGTAATTATCGAGTTTACCAAGAATAATAGCTTTAGATTCACTGTGGTTTAATACTTGTTCAATTGAATTTGCTGTTAATGAAGTATAAATGGGAATAGAGACTAATTCCGCCATCATTATTGCTAAATCGGCCATCATCCAATGGGCACAATTTTTTGAAAGAATTGCGATATGATTTCCTTTCTGAAGCCCTATGCTTTTTAGTTTAGAAGCTATTTTTCTTATTTCATATCCAGTATCTCTGTATGAATACGTTATAAGTTTTCCATTTATGGGTTGAATCAAAAAAGTTTGATTTGGAATTTCTTTTTCCCAGTGTAAAAATGCTTCAAGTGGAGAGGAAAATAGTGGCATTATTAGAATTTAAAGTAAATGATATTTTGGGTAAAATATTAAATTATAAAATCATAAATGATAGCTAAAATAATAATTAATTAAATGTTTACCATTAAGGAGATATAGAATTACTTTTTTCACCTGTTCATTAATTCAAGATACAAAAAATACACAACTTTTTTAATTTTAAATAGCTAAATCAACTTATTGTAATATAAATTAATTTGGTACTCCTTATTCAATTGTTATCTTTGCAATTCTTTCATTAATATAGAAAATACAGATAAAACTCAACAAAGATTATGTTTAATAATTTAAGCGAAAAATTAGATAAAGCACTTCACGTTTTAAAAGGTCGGGGTAGTATTACAGAAGTAAATGTTGCAGAAACTTTAAAAGAAGTTAGGCGTGCCCTATTGGATGCGGATGTTAACTTTAAAATCGCAAAACAATTTACCAAAAGTGTTAAAGAAAAAGCACTAGGTCAAAATGTGTTGACTTCAATTCAGCCTAGCCAATTGATGGTTAAAATTGTAAAAGATGAATTAACGGAGCTAATGGGTGGGGATTCGGCTGGTATCAATTTAAGCGGAAATCCTTCTGTAATTTTAATGTCTGGTTTACAAGGGAGTGGTAAAACTACATTTTCTGGAAAATTAGCAAATTTTTTAAAATCTAAAAAAACAAAAAAACCTTTGCTGGCAGCTTGTGACATTTATCGCCCTGCAGCAATTGATCAACTTCATGTTGTTGGAGATCAAATTGGAGTTGAGGTATTTAGTGATCGAGGTAATAATGATCCTGTAGACATTGCTAAAAAAGCTATTGAATATGCCAAGAAAAATGGATTTAATGTTGTTATAGTTGATACTGCTGGACGTTTAGCTGTAGATGAGGCGATGATGACTGAAATTGAAAATATCCATTCTGAAATTCAACCGCATGAAACACTTTTTGTGGTAGATTCAATGACAGGTCAAGATGCTGTTAATACTGCAAAAACATTTAATGACCGTCTAAATTTTGATGGTGTTATACTTACAAAATTAGATGGTGATACTCGAGGTGGTGCTGCAATTTCTATTAAAAGTGTAGTAAATAAACCGATAAAGTTTATTGGAACCGGAGAAAAAATGGAGGCGATTGACGTTTTCCATCCCTCAAGAATGTCTGATCGTATTTTAGGGATGGGTGATGTTGTATCCTTAGTTGAAAGAGCTCAAGAGCAATTTGATGAGGTTGAGGCCAGAAAACTTCAGAAGAAAATTGCAAAGAATCAATTTGGATTTGATGATTTTTTAAAACAAATTCAGCAAGTAAAAAAAATGGGTAATATGAAAGATCTTATTGGTATGATCCCTGGAGCAGGAAAAGCCATGAAAGATATGGATGTAGATGATGATGCCTTTAAAGGGATAGAAGCTATTATTCATTCTATGACGCCTGAAGAAAGGAGTCAACCATCCATTATAGATGCCAGTCGAAAAAAACGAATTGGGAAGGGAAGTGGCACTTCAGTTCAAGAGGTAAATCAGTTAATGAAACAATTCAATCAAATGAGTAAGATGATGAAAATGATGCAAGGTGGCGGTGGTCGAAAAATGATGCAGGCTATGAAAGGAATGAGACCATAATTAACTAACAAAAAATTAAGTAAAATGATTCTACTAGACGGTAAAAAGACATCGAACGACATCAAGGATGAGATTACGATATCTGTCAATGACATTAAAAAACGAGGCGAAAAAGTGCCTCATTTAGCAGCTGTTTTAGTAGGAAATGATGGGGCCAGTCTGACTTATGTTGGTTCAAAAGTAAGAGCTTGTGAACGAGTTGGTTTTAATTCAACTTTAATTAAGTTACCTGTAACAACATCTGAAGAACGTTTATTAAAAACAATAAACGATTTAAATAAAAATAATGAGATAGATGGTTTTATTGTTCAGTTGCCCTTACCAAAACACATCAATGAAGAAAAAGTTCTATTAGCCATAAATCCCAATAAGGATGTGGATGGTTTTCATCCTGAAAATTTTGGTAAAATGGCTCTAGAAATGGACAGTTTTATTCCAGCAACTCCTTTTGGAATATTGCAACTATTAGAGCGATATCAGGTTGAAACAAAAGGCAAACACACAGTAGTTATTGGAAGAAGCCATATTGTGGGAAGACCTATGAGTATCTTAATGAGTCAAAAAGGTCTTGCAGCTAACAGCACTGTAACATTAACACATAGTTACACTAAAAACCTTAGTGAAATAACTAAACAAGCTGACATTATAGTTGTAGCTTTAGGAATACCAGAATATTTGAAAGCAGATATGGTAAAAGATAATGTTGTTATAATAGATGTAGGCATCAGTAGAGTTCCAGATGAGTCTAAACCCAAGGGTTATGTTATTAAAGGGGATGTTGCATTTGATGAAGTTAGTAAAAAATCATCATTCATTACGCCAGTTCCAGGGGGAGTAGGGCCTATGACTATAGCAATGTTATTAAAGAATACGTTAATCGCTAGGGAGCGAGGGGTTAATCATTCTTAGAACTATTTTTTTAAAGTAACACCGTTATTTTTTCTTGAATTCATCGATTTTCCATGAAAGCATAAAATACTTAATTTTTGCTTCATCAGGAATATTGGTAACATCAATTACAAGATTTGGATTGTATCTAAAATTTTCTGGTAATTCATTTTTGTCAATATTGATAAAGAGATCATTATCTTCTAAAAATATCACAACCGTAGAAATAGTAGTTTCAATATTTGAAATTTGATAATTTGCCTTAATATCTTTAAATGTACTACTTAAATTTAGTCCGTTGTGTGTTTTATAACGGGGATCGAAAAATTGAAAATTCGAAATCAAAGCATCAGGATCGTTATTAGTTACTGGCGATATTGATACTAACCTAGTTCCGTTTTTTTCATAAACCTCTACTTCTCCTTGAGTTGGTAACGCCTCATTTTGAGCATAAAGTTTAACTATAGAATCTTTAGAGAAAATAGAATCAATTTCCTTTATTGTCATTCCTCTTGTTAGTGCTCCAACAGAATCGTTAGATATTAAGAATGGATTTATTTCTTCTTTACACCCAATAAATAAAAGAGTTACAGAAACTACAGCTATTATTTTTTTTAACATCAGTTATTTTTTTAGATCGTTTTTTTTACACTCCAAAATTACTAAAATTGGTTCTGAATTCAATCAAAATTTAAAAAAAGAAGATTTACGGATTTTGAGTTTTATTTTCTTAAAGGGATTATTTAAACAATTATAGCAAGTCATTTTTTTCATTTTCTTATGAGAATAAACTATAAAATAGTTAGTTTTAATTTTTACCTTTGCCTTGATGAAAAAAGAAATTAAAAGCCTGATTGATAAAGGAGAAATGCTTCCCTTAATGGAAGAGTTTTACACCGTTCAAGGAGAGGGTTTTCACAAGGGTACAGCGGCTTATTTTATAAGGATTGGTGGTTGTGATGTAGGCTGTCATTGGTGTGATGTAAAAGAGAGCTGGAATGCTGATATACATCCCCCAACATTTACCGAAAAAATTGTAAAAAATGCTTCTAAATATTCTAACACAGTGGTAGTCACTGGAGGAGAACCTCTAATTTGGAATATGGAACCCCTGACACATATGTTGAAAAAGAACAATCTAAATATACATATAGAAACTTCTGGCGCATATGATTTAACAGGAACCTGGGATTGGATTTGTTTGTCTCCAAAAAAAACAATGTTACCCAAGCTAAATATATACAATCAAGCTAATGAGTTAAAAATCATTATCTACAACAAATCTGACTTTGATTTTGCTCAGGAACAAGCAGCGAAAGTAGGCGATAGCTGTATATTGTACCTACAGCCTGAATGGAGTAATAGAGAAAAGATGATTCCAATGATTGTAGATTATGTGATGAAAAATCCTAAATGGAAAGTCTCTCTACAAACACATAAATATCTAAACATTCCTTAGTCAATACTCTTAAAGAAGTTGTTATTGCATTTTCTTGAATGGTATAGCTACTCTTATCGTATCCCATCCCATATGCATTATAATATTCTTGTCATCCTCTTCAAAAGCAATAGAAAATGCTTCCAAAGAGTCGCTTGTAGTTGTTACAGGAACTGAAACTCGGGCTACATCATTTTCTTTTTTATAAAAATAAGATCCCCACGCATTTAAATCATTATGTAGAATAATTGTCCATTCTTTTTCGCCTGGTATCGTAAGTAAAGCATAACTTCCAGCTTTTAGGTTAATACCATTAAAATCAAAGTCTTTGTATAGTGTCAATTCTGGAGCTTCATTAGCCCCCGTTCTCCAAATCTCTCCGTTTGGAGCTAATTTACTTAACGTTCTTCCCTTTAGTTGAGGTCTGCTGTATACAATCTTCAATTCTTTATTAGATTCTCTATAATTTGATGGATACGCAGCAATATCCAAAGGGCTTTTATCTAATTTCTTAAAATCTTGTGCGCTTAACGATGTTCCAATTGTTACTAGGATTGAAAATACGAGGGTTTTTATTAATTTTATTTTTTCCATGACTTTTTCTTTAATTAAATATAATTCTCTTCAGTTTAAATATAGAAAATATTTTATTAAAATCAAGAAAATTTCCTTCATCACCTAAAAAATTTATTTTTTAACTAAATATAAACAAATTTTAATGCTCTTTTAAACGGTTGTGAGCGATTTTAATAATTTTTTTCTTTAGGGAGGCAATTCAAAATCTATATTTTTTATTTTAAGGTCTTTTTAAGCTGTTTTAAGAAGATATTACGATTTTAACAAATAGTTAATAAATACCTGAAAAATGCTTTGTGTGGTTTCAATATAAATAGGGGAAAGATTATATTTGTTTATGATCAGTTCAGAGACCAATTTAACTGAATACTAAAAACTAATATTACTTAACCTTAACACATGAGCGAAGAACAAAAAAAAGGAAATTACGGTGCAGATAGCATACAAGCATTAGAAGGGATGGAGCATGTTCGCATGCGACCTTCTATGTACATCGGAGATGTTGGAGTAAGAGGACTACATCATTTAGTTTATGAGGTCGTTGATAATTCTATCGACGAAGCGATGGGTGGGTATTGTGATGCTATCGATGTGATCATTAACGAAGACAATTCTATTTCTGTAAAAGATAATGGCCGTGGAATTCCAGTAGACATCCATAAAAAAGAAGGTGTTTCAGCTCTTGAAGTAGTGATGACTAAGATTGGAGCTGGTGGTAAGTTCGATAAAGATTCTTATAAAGTATCTGGTGGACTTCACGGAGTTGGAGTTTCCGTAGTAAATGCTCTTTCAAAAAATTTAAAAGCCGAAGTCCATAGAAACGGAAACGTCTATGAGCAAGAATATGAATTTGGTAAAACGATGTATCCAGTAAAGCAAACTGGAACTTCTGAATTTAGAGGAACTATTGTTACCTTTTATCCAGATCCTGAAATATTTAAACAAACTATTGAGTACAATTACGAAACGTTGTCTAATAGACTTAGAGAATTATCTTTTTTAAATAAGGGGATTATTATTTCTATTACTGACAAAAGAGAAAAAGATGAAAAAGGGGAGTTTGTTACTGAAACTTTTCAGAGCACGGAAGGACTCAAAGAATTTATTCGTTTTTTAGATGATACTCGGGAACCAATTATTGGAGATGTAATTTCAATGGAGGGAGAGAAAAAAGACATTCCTGTTGAGGTAGCAATGATTTATAATACATCTTACAGTGAAAACCTACATTCCTATGTAAATAATATCAATACTCACGAAGGAGGAACTCATTTATCTGGATTCAGAAGAGGACTTACCAATACATTAAAAAAGTATGCAGATTCCTCTGGAATGCTTGATAAGTTAAAGTTTGACATCGCTGGTGATGACTTTAGAGAAGGACTTACCGCAATAATTTCAGTAAAAGTAGCTGAGCCGCAGTTTGAAGGTCAGACGAAAACAAAACTTGGAAACAGAGAAGTCACCTCTGCGGTGAGTCAAGCTGTTTCTGAAATGTTAGAAAATTATTTAGAGGAAAATCCAAATGATGCAAAAACTATTGTACAAAAAGTAATTCTTGCTGCTCAGGCCAGACATGCCGCTCGAAAAGCTCGTGAAATGGTTCAGCGAAAAACTGTGATGGGAGGTATGGGATTACCGGGTAAATTATCTGATTGTTCTGAACAAGATCCAGAAAAATGTGAGGTGTTTCTTGTCGAGGGAGATTCGGCAGGTGGAACTGCTAAACAAGGCCGTGATCGTAATTTTCAAGCAATTTTACCATTAAGAGGTAAGATTTTAAATGTTGAAAAAGCCATGCAACACAAAGTTTTTGAAAACGAAGAGATCAGAAACATTTTTACAGCTCTGGGTGTTTCGATTGGTACCGAAGAAGACAGTAAAGCCTTAAATCTCGAAAAATTACGTTATCATAAAATTGTAATTATGTGTGATGCTGATGTTGATGGTAGTCATATTTCAACGCTTATTTTAACTTTTTTCTTCAGATACATGAAAGATTTAATTGAAGCGGGTCATGTATTTATTGCAACTCCACCACTTTATCTAGTTAAAAAAGGAGCAAAAAAGAAATACGCTTGGTCTGATGAGGAACGAGAAGAAATCCAAAAGGAATTTGGAGAAGGTTGTAAAATCCAACGTTATAAAGGTCTTGGGGAAATGAATGCAGAACAGCTTTGGGATACTACAATGAAACCGTCTGACAGAACTTTACGTCAAGTAGTCATTGATAATGGAGTAGAAGCGGATAGAGTGTTTTCAATGTTGATGGGTGATGAAGTTCCACCCCGACGTGAATTTATTGAAAAGAATGCAGTTTATGCAAATATCGATGCATAATTCTTTTACAAAATTAGTTTTTATTTGTTTAGCATTAGTTACTTCTTTTTCTGGGAGATCCCAGATAGACATAACAGATGCTGTTAATGATATGTTGTATATTTCTAGTAAATATGTTTCTTCTGCAGCAAGTGCTTCCGTTTACCAGTCTTCTTCATCTTGGTATAGCTCTGCAGAAAGCATCGGTAAATTTAAATTAGACGCCTCATTACATGTCAATATTTTGCCGATTCCAAATAAGCAAAAAACTTTTTCGATTAGTAACAATGAGTTGGCAACTATGGAAATTAGAGGTGCTCAATCTGCAGTAATTCCATCGGCTCTGGGAGGGCATACAGATACTTTTTTTGATTTTAATATTGATGAAGAAGCCTATGAGTGGCAAGCTTTTGAGGGTATCAAACAAGATATAGTAACACATCCTTATTTACAAGTAAGTATTGGTTTGTGGAAAGAGACCGATGTGACGCTTCGTTATTCTCCAAAAGTAAAAATTAGCACTTCTAGTTATGATATTTTTGGTGCGGCCCTAAAGCATACGATCAGCCAATATTTTAGAAAAAAAGCGGCAGATTCCAATCCTATCGAGCTAGCTGTTTTAGCATCTTATTCAATGTTTAATCTGAATTTATATTTTGATGAGGTAGCCATAGAGCCCATAGATCCAGAACCTGGAAGTATCCCGCTCACAACAATAAATTCTATTATAATTGATGCCAACTCTTTGTTGTTCCAATTAATTGCATCCAAGAAAATGAATAAATTAGAATTTACAGGTTCTTTAGGTTATACTTACAACAAATTTAATCATAAGTTAGGAGGTCAAAATGGTTTATTTTTAAATTTATTTAATGAATTACTATTATTATTAGATGATAGTAAAACAGTATTTAAAGGTGACCTCGGGTTCAATTATCATTTTAATAAATTTTATATTTCCTCCATGTTATCTCTAGGGAAATTTCCAAATATTAACATAGCATTACACTATAAAATTTTATAAAACAAATGATCTCTTTTTTAAAATTTTAATTAAAAAATTTATACAAATAGTTTAACTTTGTACCTCTTTAAAAACAAGAACAAAAAAACAAAATAAAAATTATGAAAATTACAATTGTTGGGGCTGGTGCAGTTGGAGCTAGTTGTGCTGAATACATCGCTATTAAAAATTTTGCTAGTGAAGTAGTAATATTGGATATTAAAGAGGGTTTTGCAGAAGGTAAAGCAATGGACCTGATGCAAACAGCTTCTTTAAATGGATTCGATACAAAAATAGTGGGGGTAACAAACGATTATTCAAAAACAGCAGGAAGTGACGTTGTTGTAATAACTAGTGGTGTGCCACGTAAACCAGGAATGACAAGGGAACAATTAATAGGTATCAATGCAGGAATTGTAAAATCTGTTTCCTCCAATCTAATTGAACAATCACCTGAGGCAATAATGATTGTCGTGAGTAATCCAATGGATACGATGACCTATTTAGTTCATAAAACATCAGGATTACCAAAAAATAGAATTATTGGAATGGGTGGTGCTTTAGATAGTGCTCGATTTAAATATCGATTAGCGGAAGCTTTAGGGGCTCCAATCAGTGATGTTGACGGTATGGTCATTGGTGGTCACAGTGATGTGGGTATGGTGCCTCTAACAAGAATGGCAACCAGAAATAGTATACCTGTAAGTAAATTTATTTCGGAAGAACGACTAGATCAAGTTATGGAGGCTACAAAAGTTGGCGGAGGTACCCTAACAAAACTTCTTGGAACCTCTGCTTGGTATGCACCAGGTGCTGCGGTATCAGGTTTAGTGCAAGCTATTGTCTGTGATCAGAAAAAAATATTCCCCTGTTCAACTCTATTGGAGGGCGAATATGGATTAAACGACATCTGTATCGGTGTTCCTGTTGTTTTAGGTAGAAAAGGAATTGAGGAGATTGTTCAGTTAGACCTCACAGATGCAGAAAATGAACATATGAATAGAAGTGCTGAAGGGGTCCGAAAAACAAATGGTTTGTTAGAATTATAAAAATTCTTATAAATAAGATTATCTAATAAAGACTGTATCGATACAGTCTTTATTTTTTATATTTGAATCATGGGTATAAAATTCTTTTTTGGTTTTCTAATAAGTATGGTTAGTTTGCTTGGATTAAGTCTTCAGCAACCATCCACTACGCATCAAGAAATTATCATAAAATTTAGCGATGCAGAAGGAATAACTCTTGAAACTCAAAACAATACGATTGCAATAGTTAAAAAACAATTGCAAAAAATAGGAATTAATTATTTAAAGGTTTCAAAAGACCATCAAGGTCATTTAAAAATCTCTTATTTTAGCTCTGTAGGTACTTCATTTATAAAAAAAGTACTGAACGAAGGAGATCATTTTGCAGTAAGTTATCTTCCCGATCAAAACAATAAACAAACGGAGGATCATACTAGAACTAAAAGTTTAAATTTATATTTAGATGTCTTTAGAATTCCTAAAATTTTTGAAAATCCAATTGAAAACAGCGGACTAGTTGTCCAGTTAATATCGAAAACCGATCGCTATTTTGTGCCAGATGTTTTTGGCAGCTATTCTTTATTTCACAAAAAATACGCTTGCTTAACACAACAAAATAAATTTAAATTTCATTCAAAACAAGAAACAAAAGTAGATGTTAAGTGTTTAAAGACAATCCAAATACGCGCAGGACCTTTCCCTTATCTTTCCTAGAAGACTAAAAAATCGTAAAAGATTAAAGTCGAAATCATTAGTTCAATAAATAAAAAAATAATTGTCAGATTATACGGTAAACTATATATTTGCTCGTTTTTAAAATTTGACACAAAAAATATAACAATGCAAAATAAAGGATTAATAAAAGTATTTGCGATTCTGTTTGGTTTGGTAAGTTTATATCAACTTTCATTTACCTACATTTCAAATAACGTAGAAGAAGATGCAAAGACATTTGCAACAACAAAATATGCTGCTAGCGAACCGGATAAAAGAAATTCAGCACAGGTTAGTTACTTAGACTCTGTAGCAAATGAACCGTTTTTTGGTGAATTTGAAGGAATTACATACAAAATTGCTAAAGGAAAAGAATTAAATAAAGGGTTAGATTTAAAAGGAGGAATTAATGTTATATTACAAGTTTCTGTAAAAGATATTCTAAAAGGTTTAGCAAACAACACCAAAGATGCTGCCTTTAATCAAGCATTAAAGGACGCCTTTGTTCTTCAAAAAGAATCCCAAGACACGTATTTGGAATCCTTTTTCCAGGCTTTCGATGCGCTCCCAGGTGAAAATTTATTAGCATCACCAGATATATTTTTTAATAAAAATTTAGAAGATGATATCAATGCCGCTATGACCAACGATGACGTATATCCTGTTATCGAAAGAAAAATTGACGAATCTATAACAGCTGCCTTTGAAGTTTTAAGAAAACGTATCGATAAATTTGGTGTTACACAACCAAATATCCAGCGAATTGGTAAATCTGCTCGTATTTTAGTAGAATTACCTGGAGCGAAGGATGTAGAACGTGTTAAAAAGTTATTGCAAAGTACCGCTCAGCTCGAATTTTGGGGAGTTTACAAAATTGATGAATTGCAAGGTTTTATTATCGCTGCAGATACTAAGTTAGCAGAGTTAAATAAAGCAAATGAACCAGAAACTGAAGAAATTAGTACAGAAGCAAGTGAAGAAGATAATATTGTTGACGATTTAATTGGAGGAGAAGATGTTAATGACTCCATTGCAGATGCTTCAAAAGAAAGACCCTTACTCAGCAAAATGTTATATCCTGGGCAAACAGGAAGACCTGAATTAGGGACTTTTATGTTGAAGGATACCGCTGCAATCAACGACTATTTAAAAACACCACAAATTAAATCTCTTTTATCCGACAATCAGCGCTACGCAAAGTTTGTATGGGGAATTGCTTCTGAAAATAAAGAATTAGGAGAAGAAGTAGTAACATTATATGCTATAAAATCAAACAGAGATCAATTACCTCCGTTAGCAGGAGGTGTAGTTGTAGATGCGGTTCAAACTTATGACCAACTAGGAAGAGTAGTGGTTAGTATGCAAATGAATGCCAGAGGTGCTAGGGTATGGGAAAAAATGACTGGTGAAGCCTATAACAATCAATCTCAGATAGCAATTGTCTTAGATGACATTGTTTATTCTGCCCCAGGGGTTACAAGTGGTCCAATCGCAGGTGGTAGAAGTCAAATTTCTGGAGATTTTAATATTACAGAAGGACAAGATTTAGCAAATGTATTAAGAGCTGGTAAATTACCTGCCTCTGCAGAGATTATTCAAGGAGAAGTAGTAGGACCTACTCTGGGACAAGAAGCAATTGATAGTGGAATCTTCTCATTTGTATTGGCACTTATATTTGTGTTGGTATGGATGGTTTTCTATTATGGTAAAGCAGGTGCTTTTGCCGATGTAGCCTTGGTGGTTAACATTATATTTATTTTTGGAATATTAGCAGGATTAGGAGCGGTATTAACACTTCCTGGTATAGCGGGTATTATACTTACCATAGGGATGTCGGTCGATGCTAATGTGCTAATTTTTGAGCGTATCAAGGAAGAACTAGCCAAAGGGAAAGCTCAAAAGGATGCCATTAATGACGGATTTAGCAATGCATTGTCTTCTATTTTAGATGCCAATATTACGACAGGATTAACAGGTTTTATCCTATTAATGTTTGGTACGGGACCCATTCAAGGATTTGCAACCACCTTATTAATAGGTATTGCTACTTCTTTATTTACAGCAATATTTATCACTCGATTATTTATAGATGGTTATACCAGAAACGGTAAATCGTTACCATGTTCAACTTCTTTAACTAAAAACATACTTACTAACAATACGATTGAGTTTTTAAGAAAAAGGAAAGTGTCTTATGTAATCTCAGGTATCCTTATCCTAACAAGTTTAGGGTCTTTAGTTACCGTTGGATTAAATCAAGGAGTCGATTTTGTAGGAGGTAGAACCTACACAGTTCGTTTTGATAGAGATGTCAATGCAACTCAAGTTGAAGCAGACTTGATTGAAGTATTTGGTTCTGCTGAAGCAAAAACTTATGGTGGAAGCAACCAATTAAAAATTACCACGAAGTATAAAGTGGATGAAGCCGGTACATCAGTTGACGAGGAAATTGAAAAAATGATGTTTGAAGGTTTAAAATCAAATTTACCAGAAGGCTTTACTTACAGTCAGTATATTGGAGATACCGAAAATAAAGTAGCAGGAAGAATGGAATCTTATAAAGTAAGTCCTACGATTGCTGATGACATTAAAAAGGCCTCTTTTTGGGTTGTCTTAGGTTCATTAGTGGTGGTTTTCTTATATATTTTGCTGCGTTTTAGAAGATGGCAATTTAGTTTAGGTGCTGTAGCTGCTGTATTTCATGATGTGCTCATCGTATTAGGTGTTTTTTCACTAACCTACAAATTCATGCCATTTAATATGGAAATTGGACAGTCTTTTATAGCAGCGATATTAACGGTAATTGGATATTCATTAAATGATACGGTAGTAGTTTTTGACCGTATCCGTGAATTTTTTAACGACCATCCATCTTGGAAAATGAATAAGGTTATCGATCAAGCATTAAATAGTACGTTAAGTCGTACCTTAAATACATCGTTAACTACCTTAATTGTATTGTTTTCTATTTTTATATTTGGTGCTGAATCCATTCGAGGATTAATTTTCGCATTAATAGTTGGGGTATTAGTAGGTACCTACTCATCTCTCTTTATTGCAACACCTGTATTTTTTGATTCAGTAAAGAAAAAAGGAATCGATTTGACTAATAAAAAAGAAGAAGCTGTAGAAGCTTAATTTTCAGTTTTATTTAAAAAACCACTTTCAGTTAACTGGAAGTGGTTTTTTTGTGTGTATTAATCATGAAAAAGTTAATGAAAAGGTTAGGTTGATTTATCTATATTTGTATTGTATTCAAAATAAAGTGAAATTATTATGAATTATTTTAAAATTATAGTAGCCCAATCTAAAGTGTTTTTTATAGTTTTTATAACAACTATATCAATCTTTTTTTCAGGTTGTTCGAATAATGAAAATAATCAGGTGCTTAAAAATGAAAACAAAGAAAAATTGTTTACTCTTTTAAGTTCGAATCAGACTGGTATAAATTTTACAAATAAAATACCTGAGACTCCCTCTATGAACATCATTGTTTACCCATCTTTATATTCTGGTGCTGGAATTTCAATTGGAGACATAAATAATGATGATTTACCAGATATTTATTTTACCAAGAATTTCGGAAATAATAAACTATTTATAAATAAAGGAAACCTTCAATTTGAAGAACTTGGTATGCAAGCAGGAGTTGAAGGAAGTTGGGGTTGGTCTACGGGATGCTCTATGATTGATATTAACGCAGATGGTTATTTAGATATATATGTGAGTAGAGCTGGTGATGTTGATGAGAAGAAAAGAAGAAACGAACTTTATATTAACAATGGAGATCTAACTTTTACAGAACAAGCCAATAAATTTGGATTAGACTTTTCAGGATATTCAACACAGTCAGTTTTTCTAGATTATGATAAGGACGGAGATTTAGATATGTACTTATTAAATGCACCAATTAATACGCTTGAGTTAATCGATTATGGTAAACAACATGAAGAAAGAAATGAATTAACAAGTGATAAATTATTTGAAAATAATAATGGTTATTTTATTGATGTTAGTGAAAAAGCTGGTTTGGTTGGTAATGGAATAGGTTATGGTTTGAGTGCATCAGTTGGAGATCTTAATAATGATGGGTGGCCAGATATTTATGTTTGTAATGACTATATAGAACACGATTATCTATATTTTAACAATCAAGATGGAACTTTTACGGAAAAGCTTAAGGAAAATATAAAACATATATCAAACTTTTCGATGGGCTCTGATATTGCAGACTACGATAATGATGGTTGGTTAGATATTGTAACAGTAGATATGGTAGCGGAAGACAATTATCGTATAAAAACCAATATGTCTGGTATGAATCCTGAAAATTTTACAAAGGCCCTAGAAAAAGGGTTTCATTATCAATACATGATGAATACCCTACAAAAAAATAATGGTAATGAAACATTTAGCGAAGTATCTCAGTTAGCAAACATATCTAATACAGATTGGAGTTGGGCACCACTCTTAGCAGATTTTGATAATGACGGTTTAAAAGACTTATTTGTTAGTAACGGATTAAGAAAGGATATTAGAAATAACGATTATATCAAAATCAAAAAGAAGTTAATTAAGCAGATGGAAAAAGATAATTCTGGAAATGATTTAAAATACATAAAAGAAGCACTGGATAAAACACCAGTGAACCCTATTAAAAATTATATTTACAAGAATGAAGGAGATTTAACTTTTTCAATCAAACGAAACGATTGGGGGCTAAATGAAGAATCTTTTTCAAATGGTGCCGCTTATGCAGATTTAGATAATGATGGTGATTTAGATCTTGTAGTCTCTAATATAGATGCTCAGGCATTTGTATACCAAAATAACAGTGATAAATTTAATGACAAAAATTATCTAAACATTACGCTGGATTTTATTAATGAAAATAAATCTGGAATTGGTACCAGAGTAACTTTAAAAAGTGGGAATAAATTTCAAATGAAGGAGCATTACTTAAGTAGGGGTTACCTTTCCTCAGTAGAGGATAAATTACATTTTGGAATTGGTAGTCAAAAAATAATTGACAGTCTTTGGTTAGATTGGCCTGATGGTACTACTCAGGTTTTAACAAATTTAAAAGCAAACCAAACAGTTAACATAAAATATTCAAATACAACACCAACAAAAAACCCAAGTTGGCTCAATAAAGATTCTCAGGTTTTAATGACTGAAATAACAGATGAATTAGATGTTAATTATAAACACAAAGAGAACGATTTTAACGACTTCGAAAACGAATCCTTATTACCACACAAAATGTCAATTTTAGGCCCTGCAATGTCCGTAGCAGACGTAAATCTGGATGGTTTAGAAGATTTTTATGTGGGAGGTGCAAAAGGAAACCCAGGAAAGCTATTGATTCAGAGTAATGGAGGTAAATTTTATGAAAGCAATTCAATAACTTGGAAAGCTGATAGAAATAGTGAAGATGTCGCATCTTTATTTTTTGATGCGGATTCTGATGGAGACCAAGATCTTTACGTCGTGAGTGGTGGTTATGACTATAAAGAAAACTCTGAATTTCTTCAAGATAGATTATATATAAACATTGGGAATGGTAAATTTAAAAAAAGCAAACAAGCACTTCCTAATATGTTTACCAGCGGAGGTGTAGTCTCTTCGGTAGATTATGATAATGACGGTGATATGGATTTGTTTATAGGGGGTAGGGTAGTCCCGGGTAATTATCCAAAACCACCAAGAAGTTATTTGCTTGAAAATGTAAATGGTGTTTTTAAAGACATTACACAAAATTTAAATCAGCAGCTGTTAAGACCCGGTATGGTAACAAGTTCTCTTTGGATGGATTACAATAACGATCAAAAAATGGATTTAATAATTGCTGGTGAATGGATGTCAATTATGGTTTTTGAAAATAAAGGCGACCGTTTCGTAAATGTTTCTAAAAATTTAGGCTTAGATAGTAACAAAGGGTGGTGGTATAGTTTAGCTCAGGGAGATATAGATAATGATGGAGATAATGATTTAATAGCAGGAAATCTTGGTTTAAACTACAAATACAAAGCAACACCTAATGCAAAATTCAATGTTTATTTTGACGATTTTGACGATAATAACACGGGGGATATTGTATTAACTTTCAATGAAAATGGAGAAGAATTCCCTTTAAGGGGTAGACAGTGTTCCTCAGAACAAATGCCGTTTATCAAAGAGAAATTTGGAACTTACGATGAGTTTGCTAAAGCAAATATGCAAGATGTATTTGGAGAAGAAAAATTAAATAAAGCACTAAACTTACAGGTTTCTACATTTGCAACCTCTAGTATAATAAACAACGGAAGTGAACCCTGGAAAGTTCAGCCTTTATCAAATTACAATCAATTTTCCTCAACTAACGGAATTATAATACAAGATTGTAATAAAGACGGTAGCTTAGATGTTGTTTTGTCAGGAAACATGTTTGGCTCCGAGATAGAAACACCTCGTAACGATGCTGCAAATGGAAGTATACTTATGGGAGATGGTGCAGGAAATTTTAAAAATTTAACATTGTTGGAATCAGGTTTTTTTACTCCTAACGATGTAAAAGCTATTCATAAAATACAAATAGCTGGTAAAAAATGTATAGTTGTTGTTAATAATAATGATAAGCTTCAGTTTTTTAAATTTAATTAATAGTTCCTCAGAATATTTTCCCAACTAATTTTTAAGTTTAAAATTCTTCAGTATTTTTTTTTAAATCAATCTTTTTACCTATGTTTGTGGCTATTAATAAGTATATATTAACTAATAAATAAATTTTTCATGAAAAAAATTACACTTTTTATGGCGCTATTTATGTCTTGTACTTTGTTACAAGTTAATGCGCAAACTGAGATCACACAAGCAGGCGGAACCGTCAATGCTTGTTCAGATTTTCAAGATGGAGACATCTACACAGATTCAGGAGGATCAGCCGGAAATTATTCTAATTTTGAATCATCTACAATGGTTTTTCAAGCACCTGCTGGAGAAACAGTAACAATTGAGTTTACTTCTTTCCAAGTTGAAACTAACTGGGATAGTTTAACTGTTACAGGTGATACAGGAGGATTTGATGGCCTTTATGATGGAACTTCTAACCCTCCAACTATGACATCTGCTGTGGGTGGAGCCTTAACATTTGATATGTTTTCTGATTCTTCCTTTTCACAAGCAGGATGGACAGCAAATATTGGAATTAGTGGATGTCCACCCCCACCACCATATCTTTTCAGTCAAGATTGTTCAGAAGAGATGCCTTTAGAATTTGCACCACCGATTATTGCTTCTGCAGGAGTTATGGTTGCAGACTCAGGATTTCCAAGTGATACTGGCGTTGTTGGATCAGGACTTGGAGAATATGTAATCGAAAGTATTGTTTTAAATGCTCAAGCTGGATCAGCTCAAGATGTTGATTTTTCATTACAATCACCAAATGGAACTTTATTTACACTTAAATCTACATTTGGTGCTGGAGGAACTGATGGTATGGATACTGCTGTAGATTTAGTATTTACAGACTCATCTTCAAATAGCCAATCTTGATTGGACTGGTGGCGCACCTGCTGCTGATTACTTACCTGCTTTCGGTTTGCTAAATGATGCACTTGCAGGCGAAAATATCAACGGAGAGTGGTTTTTATTAGCTGGTTCAAATCCTGCTAATCAAGCAGGAGGTATTGTAAACAGCTTTTGTATTAACTGGGCAATGAGCTCAGGAGACGCACCAGAGATTTTCTGTATCGCAGATTTTGCTGCAGATAATGATGAAGGATCATGTGGCGCAGTAGTTAATTTTGCACCACCAATCGCATTGGATACAGAAGATGGTACTTTAGATGCTAGTCTTATAGTACAAACTGGAGGTCCTGCTACAGGAAGTGAATTTCCAGTAGGCGATACGGATGTAACCTTTACAGCTACTGATTCTCATGGAAATGAGACTTCATGTACTTTTGTAGTTACTATCAACGATGCTGAGGCACCAGTTGCTGTATGTCAAGCCTTAACAGTTACTTTAGATGACTCTGGTAGTGCATCTATCGACGCTTCAGCACTAGACGGTGGCTCTACGGATAATTGTGGAGTAGATTCATACGCAGCATCACAAACAACATTTAGTTGTTCAGATGTAGGAGATGTAACCGTAGTGTTAGAGGTATACGATGCAGCTGGAAACGTTGCAACATGTGAAGCTACGGTAACCGTAGTTGACGAGACTGCACCAGTGATTGCTTGTATAGGATCACCTGGAGCAGTAGAATATATGGAAGAATTTGAAGGGTCATCAGTACCTGCAGATTGGACAACAACAATAAATGCAGGTGTTGCAGATTGGACCTTTGGTTCAGGTGATATGCCTTTTTCTGATCCTTTCGCAAGTAACGCAGCCATCTTTGATGATGATGCAGCTGGAACTGGACAAACAAATAATGTTACCTTATCAACGCCAGTATGGTCTACGGTAGGAGCTGATGCTATTACAATGTCATACGATTATTCATTAGATGAATTAGGAGCTGGTGAAACATTAGCTGTAGAGGTATATGACGGAGCTGGATGGGTAAATGTAGTTACTTATGATACTGATGTTATTCCTCCAACAAATTCAGGAGATATCGATGGTACTGCTTTGGCAAATGCAAATTTCCAAGTACGTTTCACATACGATGATGCTGGATCTTGGGGCTGGGGAGCTGGAGTTGATAACTTTATGTTGACTGTTAACACACCACCACAACCACCATTAGAATTAGAATTAAATGCTGACGGTACGTTAAGTGTGCCAGCTGGAGACTTAATAATGTCTGTAGATGAGGCATGTGATTACTCAATAACTTCAGGAGGTTCTTCTGCATGTGATATAACCACTGAATCAAATGGATTAGAAAATGGTCTATTTAACAACGGGGCACCATTCTGGGTAGCTCAACAAATTGTATTTGAAACGACTATGAATTATACTGGATTCGAGTTAAATCTTTTCCACGATCCAGGAGCAACTATTGACGATGTATTATTTGTATTTTATGAAGACGCTGGAGGATTACCAGGAGCTGTAATTGGTAGTGAAAATTTAACACCAGTTGCACAAACAGTTATTGGAAGTAACTTTGGTTTTGATGTTAGTACTGTATCTACAGTACCTACAGCATCTACTATAGAGCCAGGTACTTATTGGATTGGAACACTAGCAACTTCTTCTACAGGAGGAGTAACTGCATGGGAGGTTTCAACAGCTTCTACCGCTTTAAATGCTGTTAATACCTCAGATGGAATTACTTGGAGCGATGTTGGAGCAGGTGCAGCTGTATATAGCTTAACTGGTCAATGTGGTTCTTCTGATCCAAACAACTTTAACTTCGATTGTTCTAACTTAGGAGAGAACGTAGTAGAGGTATTTGTAACGGATGCTTCAGGAAACGTAAGTTCATGTTCAGCAACTGTAATTATATCTGATGTAACTGCACCAGTATTAGTATGTGGTCCTAGCGAGGATGTTACTACAGTAACTGTTGATTTTAATGGATCTTCTGTACCAGAAGGTTGGTCAGTATCAAATGCAGCTGGAGATTACGATTGGACCTTTGGAGCCTCAGGTGCTATAAATGCCGGAGGAACAGAGCCATTTGCAAGTAACGCAGCAATTTTCGATGACGATGATGCTGGAAATGGAAATGTAAACAATGCATCACTATTGACCCCAGTATGGGATATGAGTGGTACTTCATCTGTAACGATGTCTTACGACTATAGCTTTAACGAGTTAGGAGCTGGAGAGACACTAGCGGTAGATGTATATGATGGCGCTGCATGGCAAAATGTAGTTACTTATGATGTGTCTGTATTAACTCCAGAGAACTCAGGAGTAATTGACGGATCTGCATTAGCAAACGCTGACTTCCAAGTACGTTTTACATATGACGATGCTGGATCATGGGGATGGAATGCTGGAGTAGATAACTTCCAGATTGATTTCGCTCTTCCACCAGCAAATCCAGATGTAGTGACTGTTGTATTAGGAGAAGACGGTATGGCAGAATTAGATGCTATGGATTTCTTATCTGAAGCATATGACGCTTGTGGTATCGATGTACTGATTGCAGATTTAGAGATGGTAACTTGTGACGATATCGGAACTCCAATCGAGGTAACGGTATTCGCTACGGATGCTAGTGGAAACATTGCAAGTTGTTCAGTCGAGGTTGTAGTTGTAGATACTATGGCACCAGTACTTACTTGTCCAGAAGATGTTTCGGTAATGGTAGATCCTGATGGGACTCATACTGTAGCTGATTACATAGGATCAGGTGAGGCGACTGCTACAGATAACTGTACAGATCCAGTAACAGACTTTACACAAGACCCTGCACCAGGAACTGTATTAGGAGTAGGCGAATGGGTAGTTACATTTACAGCTACTGATGAGTACGGAAACGTATCTACTTGTGATATGAACTTAGATTTAACACTCTTAGGGAATGAAGATAACGAGTTAAGCAATGCAATTGCATTATATCCTAACCCAGCTGGAGAGCAGGTGACTATATCAAACAGTTCTAATATTGCATTAGAGACTGCTATGATCTACGATCTTAACGGGAAGTTAGTATCACAGATCAACTTGCAGGATATGCAAAGTGAGCGAGTGATCGATGTATCTTCTTATGCAACTGGAGTGTACATGGTACAGATTACAGGAGAGCAATCAAGCGTTGTAAAACGAATGATCAAAGAGTAGGTTTTAGATAACCCACTTAAATAAATACAAAATCCCTTCCTTAATTGGAGGGGATTTTTTTATGTAACAAAGATTTAACAATTTCTTTATAAACTCATAATACATGTATCATTTATGTATCACTATTATAATAATAAAATATTATATTTGTTAATGCTATAAATTAAAATTAACTAAATCATTAAAACATGAAAAAAATTATTTTACTTATTTCCTTATTGCTGCTAGTAACTACCAGTAATATCTTTGGACAATCCTACAGTCCAACTACAAGTCAGGACTATACAGAATTACATACTTCGAGAACTATAAATCAAAGTACAAGAAATTCTTTTGTGCCAATAGCTACAGATCCCGCATATTCCCTTCAGTTAATTGTTGGTTTTAATTTCCAAAATTTTTTCAGTTCAGCTGGACTTACAGCTGATTATGAAAATGGGATCCTCTATTTTGCCGGTGATAATACGGAGTCTGGTATAGCTAGTTGGGATATTTCTAATCAAATCTTAACTGATGAAAATATATTTTGGCATAGCAATGTGCCTGGTTTTTATCCCTTTGTAGATACAGACTTAAGATTTTATGATGGATTTCTTTGGTGTCAACTAAATGAAGATCATATGGTAAAATATGACCCAATTGCTCAAACTAACGAATCAATTTCCACAATTCCAAGTGAAATTGAAGCAGGTCTAACAATGTTAGATGGTAGTTTTTATATCTCAGGTGGATTTGATGGAGGCGTTTATAAATACGATCCTGTTACCGGAACCAGCACAACAATCTTAGATCCATCTTACCAAACTTCTTCCTTGGCAAGTTTATCTCAAGGTGACGATTCAATATATAGTTATGATCTTCAGAATCAAAATATTATTAAGATCAATATTAATACTGGTCTAACAGAAATAGTCGGTGATATTGGAGGATTTGGTGCTCCACCTTTTGGTTCTACTAATTTTGTTTTAACTTATGACGGTAATACAATCTATTATCATACGGGTGAACAAATACTAAAATTAGATGTATCTTCTGGTACTATTTCTTCAATAGTAACCGGTCTGACTCAAACTTTTGGTGATCTTACTTTTGCTCCTGCTTCAGATGGTAACGGGACTAGTTTATATATCAATAATGCTGGTTCTTCAACTACTGAAATTTATGAAATAATTGGAGATTTTCCTTCACCAGCAGGATCAACCCCACCAGTTGGACCAACTTTAGACTATACTTTTTGTTCAGAAGAGATGCCTTTAACTTTCTCACCTCCCGTAGTGGCTTCAGCAGGAGTTACGGTTTCAGACTCAGGATATCCAAATGATACGGGTATTATGGGTACGGGACTTGGAGAATATATTATTGAGAGTGTGGTTTTAAATGTACAAGGAGCTACTGCTGAGAATTACCAATTTTCTTTGCAATCACCAGGAGGTTCACTTCTAGAGCTTGGCGGAGGAGCCGGAGGAACTGATGGTATGGACACTGCTGTAGATTTAGTATTCACGGATTTTTCTACCAATAATTATGGTTCTTGGACAGGTGGCGCACCCGCCGCTGATTACTTACCAGCAGGTGGACAATTTTATACAACACTTGTAGGAGAAGACATCAACGGCGAGTGGTTTTTAATTGTATCAGGAGATGGAGCAGATGCAACGGTAAATAGTTTCTGTATCAATTGGTCTATGTAGCTCAGGAGACGCACCAGAGATTTTCTGTATCGCAGATTTTGCTGCAGATAATGATGAAGGATCATGTGGCGCAGTAGTTAATTTTGCACCACCAATCGCATTGGATACAGAAGATGGTACTTTAGATGCTAGTCTTATAGTACAAACTGGAGGTCCTGCTACAGGAAGTGAATTTCCAGTAGGCGATACTGATGTAACCTTTACAGCTACTGATTCTCATGGAAATGAGACTTCATGTACTTTTGTAGTTACTATCAACGATGCTGAGGCACCAGTTGCTGTATGTCAAGCCTTAACAGTTACTTTAGATGCTATGGGAATGGGATCATTAGTTGCTTCTGATTTAGACGGCGGCTCTACGGATAACTGTGGAGTAGATTCATACGCAGCATCACAAACAACATTTAGTTGTTCAGATGTAGGAGATGTAACGGTAGTGTTAGAAGTATACGATGCAGCTGGAAACATGACTTCATGTGAAGCTACGGTAACCGTAGTTGACGAAACAGCACCAGTGATTGCTTGTATAGGATCACCTGGAGCATTAGAATATATGGAAGAATTTGAAGGGTCATCAGTACCTGCAGATTGGACAACAACGATAAATGCAGGTGTTGCAGATTGGACCTTTGGTTCAGGTGATATGCCTTTTTCTGATCCTTTCGCAAGTAACGCAGCCATCTTTGATGATGATGCAGCAGGAAGTGGACAAACAAATAATGTTACCTTATCAACGCCAGTATGGTCTACGGTAGGAGCTGATGCTATTACAATGTCATACGATTATTCATTAGATGAATTAGGAGCTGGTGAAACATTAGCTGTAGAGGTATATGACGGAGCTGGATGGGTAAATGTAGTTACTTATGATACTGATGTTATTCCTCCAACAAATTCAGGAGATATCGATGGTACTGCTTTGGCAAATGCAAATTTCCAAGTACGTTTCACATACGATGATGCTGGATCTTGGGGCTGGGGAGCTGGAGTTGACAACTTTATGTTGACTGTTAACACACCACCACAACCACCATTAGAATTAGAATTAAATGCAGATGGTACCCTAACTCTTTTAATGTCAGACTTAATAATGTCTGTAGATGAGGCATGTGATTACACAGTAACTTCAGGAGGAGACGGCGCTGGCGCATGTGATTTTGAAAATCCAAATGATGGAACTTTTGAGAATGGATATAACTGTTCATCAGCATCAGCATTCCAAACAGCAAACGATCTTGATGTTGTAGGTGGAGATTTCACATTAAATCAAATTACAGCAAGTATTTTTGCTAATGGAGGAATTGCTTCAGTAGATGTTGTATATTATGACAACAATGCTGGATTACCAGGAACTGAAATAGGATCTGAATTAGGATTAACTCCTTCTTCACAAGCTGTAATTGGATCTAACTTTGGTTTTGATGTTAACGAAATCGTATTGGATTTAACACCAGTAGTATTTACAGAAGGTAAATACTGGGTTGAGTTATCAGTAACCGATGGTGGAGCTACAGGAAGTGTATTCTGGGTAATAACGACATCAACTTCAATGGGAGATCCAGTAGCAAACTTTAATGGCGGATGGGGTTACCCTGATTCGACAATGGATGGTGTTGTAACTTTCTCAGGAGAATGTTCAGGCGGCTCAGGCGGCGGCGGAGCAACAGAAATCGTATTAGATTGTTCTAACTTAGGAGAGAACGTTATCGATGTTGTTGTAACTGATGCTTCTGGAAACTCTAGTAGTTGTCAAGCAACTGTGATTGTATCTGATGTAACTGCACCAGTATTAGTATGTGGTCCTAGCGAGGATGTTACTACAGTAACTGTTGATTTTAATGGATCTTCTGTACCAGAAGGTTGGTCAGTATCAAATGCAGCTGGAGATTACGATTGGACCTTTGGAGCCTCAGGTGCTATAAACGCCGGAGGAACTATTCCATTTGACAAGTAACGCAGCAATTTTCGATGACGATGATGCTGGAAATGGAAATGTAAACAATGCATCACTATTGACCCCAGTATGGGATATGAGTGGTACATCATCTGTAACGATGTCTTACGACTATAGCTTTAACGAGTTAGGAGCTGGAGAGACACTAGCGGTAGATGTATATGATGGCGCTGCATGGCAAAATGTAGTTACTTATGATGTGTCTGTATTAACTCCAGAGAACTCAGGAGTAATTGACGGATCTGCATTAGCAAACGCTGACTTCCAAGTACGTTTTACATATGACGATGCTGGATCATGGGGATGGAATGCTGGAGTAGATAACTTCCAGATTGATTTCGCTCTTCCACCAGCAAATCGCAGATGTAGTGACTGTTGTATTAGGAGAAGACGGTATGGCAGAATTAGATGCTATGGATTTCTTATCTGAAGCATATGACGCTTGTGGTATCGATGTACTGATTGCAGATTTAGAGATGGTAACTTGTGACGATATCGGAACTCCAATCGAGGTAACGGTATTCGCTACGGATGCTAGTGGAAACATTGCAAGTTGTTCAGTCGAGGTTGTAGTTGTAGATACTATGGCACCAGTACTTACATGTCCAGAAGATGTTTCGGTAATGGTAGACCCTGATGGGACTCATACTGTAGCTGATTACATAGGATCAGGTGAGGCGACTGCTACAGATAACTGTACAGATCCAGTAACAGACTTTACACAAGACCCTGCACCAGGAACTGTATTAGGAGTAGGCGAATGGGTAGTTACATTTACAGCTACTGATGAGTACGGAAACGTATCTACTTGTGATATGAACTTAGATTTAACACTCTTAGGGAATGAAGATAACGAGTTAAGCAATGCAATTGCATTATATCCTAACCCAGCTGGAGAGCAGGTGACTATATCAAACAGTTCTAATATTGCATTAGAGACTGCTATGATCTACGATCTTAACGGGAAGTTAGTATCACAGATCAACTTGCAGGATATGCAAAGTGAGCGAGTGATCGATGTATCTTCTTATGCAACTGGAGTGTACATGGTACAGATTACAGGAGAGCAATCAAGCGTTGTAAAACGAATGATCAAAGAGTAGGTTTTAGATAACCCACTTAAATAAATACAAAATCCCTTCCTTA
>CALTCK010000013.1 GCA_943842625.1 uncultured Flavobacteriaceae bacterium | reverse complement strand
ATTATCCCAATATGAAAGCTACGCTTTATTTAACCTATCAAAAAGTAAAGGGTAATAACATAGACTCCCTATTAAAAGATGCCCAAAAGTTAGCCTATGACCATGTATGTAAAAGCAGAAAGTATACCGGAGCAGCCTTTTATAAATGAAGAAGCAAACGTTTTTGGTATGTTTTATATGATCAACGGAAACGCTGCAACTCAAGCAGAGTTTTACACAACAGACAGTCTAAAACACTTTTTGAACGGTGCTCTATATTTTGAAGCAAAACCGAATTTTGATTCTATTTATCCTGCAGTTGTATATTTAAGAAATGATATGCGAGTCTTAATGGAAACCTTACAATGGAATAATTAGCCTGTACGAGTCTAAGATTCCTTCCCTTTAGCGGCGCAACAATCTTTTTCACATCCTTTTTTACAAGATTCTTTTTTTAAGGCATTCCCGTTTTTAACAGATTCACTGCTAAAAAAATCGACTGTTTTCATGTCATTTACCGAATAAGAGTCACTTGCTTTAGTTACCGTGTTTTCCAAGGAAACTGTATTAACGATCGATTCATCATATTCTACCTGGGCTAATTTTTTTTCAAAATCAACTTTTGCAGACTTTACACCGTCCATTTTTGCGAGTTTTTTTTCTATTGTTTTGGCACATCCAATTGCACAGGTCATACCTTCAATATTAAATTCAGCTTTGGCTAGGATTTTATCATTGTCCATTTTGGTGTTAATTAATGACTCACTTGTTTTAATAATTTTTATTTCTGGTTCAGTTTCATTTTTACAAGACCAAACAGCAACACAGATTAATAAAGTTACTAGGGTTAGTTTAAAATTTTTCATAAATATTAATTATAATGTTATGTTACAAAAGTAATGATTGTTTAGGGCTATTACGATTTAATATCACATTTTTGCATATTAGTTTTTAAATTATGATTAAAGAAAATAAAAAATGGTTTTTTTTATTCCTTTTAGCTCTTATTTGGGGTAGTTCATTCATACTTATTAAAAAAAGTTTAATTGGTCTAAGTCCAATGCAACTAGGTTCGTTACGAATTATAATTACTGGATTTATTTTGTTTATTGCTGGGTTTAATAGTTTAAAAAACTTGTCAAAAAACACTATTAAATGGATTGCTTTGTCTGGTTTTTTAGGAACTTTTTTTCCTGCTTTCCTATTCGCTTACGCGGAAACTGAAATTGACAGTGCAATAGCATCGATATTAAATTCAATAGTTCCTATAAATACTATTTTATTTGGATTTTTAGCATTCAATATCATCTCTACAAAAAGACAAATTATTGGCGTTTTAATTGGTTTTACCGGTGCTATTCTACTAATCTCAAATGGTGCCGCTATTAATCCTAATCAAAATTATTGGTATGCTTTGTTAGTGATTATTGCAACGGTAATGTACGCTTTTAACATTAATATCATTAAGAGGCACCTGCAAGATATACCACCACTTACGATTGCGGTTGGAAATTTTATAGTAATAATTGTACCAGCATTTTTAGTTTTAATTTATTCGGGCTTTTTTACACAACAGGTATTACAGGGGCCCAATTTTTCTATCTCGATCTTCTATGTTTTTTTATTGTCTTTGTTTGGCACTGCCATAGCAAAAGTATTATTCAATAATTTGGTACAGATTTCAACACCTGTTTTCGCCTCATCAGTTACCTATATAATGCCTATTGTAGCTGTATTTTGGGGGCTTTTGGACAACGAAGTCTTTAGTTTTTGGCAAGGAATTGCAACTTTAATAATACTAGGGGGAGTTTATTTAGCAAACTCTAAACGCTAAGGGGTCTTTAGTCTTAAAATTAATTAAATAAAGCATTTGCAATTATCGTATTAAGTACTATATTTGCACCCGCCTTTAAAGGGGCAGAACTATTAATAATTAAAATTAAAACGAAACGCTATGTTCGCAATTGTAGAAATAGCAGGGCAGCAATTTAAAGTTGCAAAAGATCAAAAAGTCTTTGTACATCGTTTAGCCACTGAAGAAGGGAAAAAAGTTTCTTTCGACAATGTGCTAATGTTAAGCGATGGTGACAAAGTTACTGTTGGCGCCCCGGCTATCGACGGAGCTCAAGTTGGAGCAAAAGTCATTAAGCACCTTAAAGGTGATAAAGTTATTGTATTCAAGAAAAAAAGAAGAAAAGGATACAGAGTGAAAAATGGACACCGACAAGCTCTTACTGAGATTGTAATCGAAAGTATTGTTGGTTCTGGAGCTAAAAAAGCTACTGTAAAAAAAGAAGCAAAACCTACCGCAGCAAAAGCTGAAAAAGCTGCGCCTAAGGCAGCAGTAAAACCAGCTGCTAAAGCTAAAAAAGAAGCTCCCAAGAAAGAAAAAAGTTCATCTGCAGATATCTCGTCAATGACGGTCGCTCAATTAAAAGCAGTCGCTAAGGAAAAGGGTGTTAAAGGGTATACTTCAATGAAGAAAGCTGATTTAATAGCTGCTTTAAGTTAATTTTTAATTTTTAAATTTAAAAGAAAATGGCACATAAAAAAGGAGTTGGTAGTTCGAAGAATGGTAGAGAATCAGAATCGAAACGATTAGGCGTAAAGATTTTTGGTGGACAAGCTGCAATTGCAGGCAATATCATTGTAAGACAAAGAGGAAACACACATTTTCCCGGTGAAAATGTATATGGTGGAAAAGATCATACCCTGCACGCAAAAGTAGATGGGGTTGTTAAATTCACTAAAAAGAGAGATAACAAATCATATGTTTCGATAGTACCTTTCGAGGCTTAAGAAATAAAACATATAGTTAAAAAAACCTCCAATTTTAATTGGAGGTTTTTTTGTGCCAATTTCTTTGTTACGAACAAAACACAAAAAAATTGTACTTTTAAATATTAAAAATTTATTTATGAGGCTTACTAGTTTTTTTTTAGGATTTTTTTATTTTAGTTTTATATCTGCTCAGTGTGATCACTCCCCTACTATCGAAACAGAGGGTAATTTTATTTTATGCCCTTCTGAAGTAACTCAGATATTTACACAAGAATACGACTTGTATCAATGGTATAAAAAAAGTTTTAGCGGAACAAATTGGGAAATTATTCCAGGGGAGACCTCTCAATTTTTAGATATTTCTCAGGGAATAGATGATTTATATTATTTTAATGTAGCTACTACATTGAATGGTTGTTCTGAAACATCGCCAGAAGTTTTAATTGATTCTTGGGTATTTTCACCAATGGTAGTCGAAAGCTCCGGGAATTACATCTTTGTAGATGATCTTTTTAATGTTTGTTTGGGCGATTCTATAACCTTCACCATAGGAATGCCCTACAATACCAATATTCAATGGTACAAAGATGGTATACCCATACCAGGAGAAAATGGACCATCTATAACATTGACAGATATAGAGGAGTCTGGAGTTTATTTTGTGGAGGGTGCTCCTGCAGAATGTCCTGAATATATTGTCAATCCAGGAGTTGAATTACCTATATTAATTAACGATTGTAATTTAAATATAATTGATAATTCACTGAGCTCTAAAATTACTTTATATCCCAATCCAGTTCATGATAAATTGATAATAAAAAATAAAGCAGACAAAAGATTGACCATTGAATTTTATAATATGAATGGTAAAAAAATCCTAAAAGAAATGGTAAATAGTGGAATAAGTGAGTTTGATTTTAGCAAACTAGCAAAAGGAAATATATTTTGCGAAATTCAATACTATGGATGCTAAATTCACAAAAATTGTAATTAAAAATTAATAAAAGAATTTGGTCATGAAAAAATCACATATTATCACCTTACTAATAGTGCTATTTTCAATGGTACTAACCCAGGCTCAAGATCTAGTTAAATACGACTATCTTGAAATTATAGTTATTCAAAAAATGAATAATAGCGGAAAAATAAAACGTATCAAAGTAGAAGAACAACCTTCATTAATAGGAAAATTAATTACAATTAAAGAAATTGAAGCTCTTAAAGAAACCTCCACGCTATTAAATTATATGAACTCTAATAATTGGGAGTTTGTAGATCGAAAAGCAATTACCGAACTTAATAATCCTATTTGGATGAGTTATCTTTTCAGAAAGCGGAAGTAGTTTTATTCAGTATATGGTACAGATTACATTAGAGCAATCAAGCGTTGTAAAACCAATGAGTAGGTTTTAAACAAGCCCACTTAATTAAACACAAAATCCCTTCCTTAATTGGAGGGGATTTTATTTTTCTATTAAATTTCTATATAAATTTAATACCTGTAGTATTCTGGTTTAAAAGGTCCTTTAACTTTTACGCCTATATAATCAGCTTGATCTTTACGTAGTTCTGTTAATTCTATACCAATCTTTTCTAGATGTAATTTTGCAACTTTTTCATCCAAATGCTTTGGTAGCATATAAACTTTGTTCTCATATTTTTCAATATTGGTCCAAAGTTCAATTTGAGCAAGTGTTTGGTTGGTGAATGAGTTACTCATTACGAAACTTGGGTGTCCTGTTGCACAACCAAGATTTACAAGGCGCCCTTCTGCTAAGAGAATGATATCCTTTCCGTTAACAACATATTTATCAACTTGAGGTTTTATTTCGACTTTGGTATGATTTTCATTTAACCAAGTTACGTCAATTTCATTATCGAAATGTCCAATATTACATACGATGGTTTTATCCTTCATGGCTTCAAAATGAGGTCCTTGAACAATATCTTTATTGCCGGTGGTTGTGATAATAACATCAGCTTTACCAATTACCGTTTCTAATTTTTTCACCTCAAAACCGTCCATTGCTGCTTGCAAAGCACAAATTGGATCAATTTCTGTGACTGTTACGATACTGCCAGCTCCTCTAAATGACGCGGCGGTACCTTTTCCAACATCACCATAACCACAAACAACGATTCTTTTGCCAGCGAGCATTACGTCGGTAGCACGTCGTATTGCGTCTACAGCACTTTCACGACACCCGTATTTATTATCAAATTTTGATTTTGTGACACTGTCGTTTACATTAATGGCTGGCATCGGTAAAGTACCTTCTTTCATGCGATCGTACAATCGATGGACTCCTGTTGTAGTTTCTTCACTCAAACCATTAATGCCATCTACTAATTCTGGATATCGGTCTAGAACCATATTGGTTAAATCACCACCGTCATCTAAAATCATATTTAAAGGTTTGCGATCTTCACCAAAAAATAAGGTTTGTTCAATACACCAATCAAATTCTTCTTCCGTCATACCTTTCCAAGCGTAAACTGCAATTCCTGCATCTGCAATAGCGGCGGCGGCTTGGTCTTGAGTAGAAAAAATATTACAAGAACTCCACGTAACCTCTGCTCCAAGTGCTTTCAAAGTTTCGATTAAAACAGCAGTTTGTATCGTCATATGTAGAGCAACCTGCTATTCTCGCTCCTTTCAGAGGTTGTTCGTTCTTGTATTCTTCTCTTAAAGACATTAAACCAGGCATTTCTGCTTCTGCTAATTCAATTTCTTTTCTTCCCCAATTTGCTAAAGAAATATCTTTTACTTTGTGGGCAACGTATGGCATTGTATTGGTAGACATAAAAATGTATTTTATTCCCACCAAAGTGGGAAACTTGTTATTATATTTGTTTTAAAGTTGAAAAAATCAATTTTTTTCGAGTTGCAAAAATACAACATATACTTTAAAATCTAATGCCTCTTTACAAAACTATAACAGTTAATTCTGCAACTAAGGTGCTCATCTGGAAGATAGAAGAGTCTTTCGATACTCTCTTAAAAAACATAGAATTAACTGCTAAAAATACAAGACGACTTAACAGTATGAAAAGTATCCTCCACCAAAAAGGATTCTTAAGTATTCGTCATTTATTAGCTTTAGAAGGATACACAGATTATGATTTATATTATGACCCCAATGGAAAACCTCACTTAAAAGATGGGTTAAACATCTCAATCACCCATTCTTTCATTTTTTCTGCTATTATACTAAGCGATAATAAAGTAGGTATCGATGTTGAAAAAAAGAGAGATAAAATAATTCGAATTGCTCATAAATTTACTAGTGTCAAGAATTTCGAAAAATCATCGTTAACTACTAAAATAAGTAAATTAACCGCCATTTGGTGCGCAAAGGAATCTTTGTATAAGAGGTTTTAACAGGGTTGGGTTATCATTTCTTAATCATATTCATGTTGCAGATTTTGGGTTAGATCAAAACGAAACAACCGCAATTGCAGATTTTAATAACAAAACAGAGTCCTATCATGTTCGGTTTAGTGAATTTGAGGGTTTCACTTGTGCCTATGCACTCATTAATAATAAAAATTGATGAATCAAGTTTTTAATTTTTTCTTTGAACAATATGCTGCCTACGAAACAATAGATATTGTCCTTGAAATTGTAGCAGTTATTTTTGGTTTTTTATCAGTTTGGTTTTCAAAACAAAATAAAATATGGGTGTTCCCTACAGGAATGATAAGTACTAGTATTTTTGTTTATTTACTTTTAAAATGGAGTCTTCTAGGAGATATGATGATCAATGGATATTATTTTATCATGAGTGTTTATGGTTGGTATGTATGGACTCGTAAAATAGATGATACGCAGGTTACTCCAATTTCAAAAATAAATTTTAAAGAAAAAAAAATTAGTGTAGCTATATTTTTTGCAACTTTGCTTTTTGTTTTTATCATTTATAAAACATTTGATAAATGGTCGGATTGGGTAGCTTACGCAGATACCATTACCACAGCTATATTTTTTGTAGGGATGTGGTTAATGGCAAAAAGAAAAATTGAAAATTGGATATTTTGGATTATTGGAGATATCATTTCTGTTCCTTTGTACTTATATAAGGGTTTTACATTTACAAGTTTTCAATATTTAGGATTTACAATTATCGCCATTTTTGGTTATTTAACATGGAAGAAAAACTTAAACAAACAGATTCAAACTGTATAAAAGTAGTATTATTTGGACCAGAATCTACTGGAAAGACAACTTTAGCCAAACAAATTGCACGTTATTATAGTTCGGTTTGGGTTCCTGAGTATGCTAGAGAATATCTTCAAAAAAAATGGAATAATGAGCGTAAAACTTGTGAGCAGTCTGATCTCTTACCGATTGCTGTTGGGCAGATGGAAATTGAAAATAGATCTGCAAAAAAAACGGATTCTGTGCTAGTATGCGACACGGATTTACTTGAAACAAAAGTATATTCGGAGGAATATTATGATGGAGATTGCGATCCTCAGTTAAATAAATATGCAATTGAAAATAATTATGATTTATATTTATTAACCTATATTGATACTCCTTGGGAAGCAGATGATCTTAGGGATAGGCCAGAGGAAAGACTAAAAATGTTTAACTCTTTTGAGAAAGCATTAAAAGATTATAATAGGCCATACATTCTTTTAAAAGGAGATAAAAAAGAACGGCTTGAAAAGGCAGTTAAGCACATTGATAAATTGTTAAATAAGGAAAAGTGAGTTTGTCAAAAACAGATATTGAGCAATTAAAAAAACATGGGCTAACTCCAGAAAATATTCAGTCAACAGCTGAAAATATTTTCTGAGGGAATCCCTTTTGTAAAGATTGTTAAGGCAGGATCTATTGGTAATGGTATTGAGTCGATAACCAAAGCCGACCAAAATAGACTTATAGAATATTATGATTTGAATAAACAAAAAAAAGAAATTGTAAAGTTTGTCCCTGCCTCTGGAGCTGCCACACGAATGTTTCAATTTTTATTCATGTTTTTAAATGAATACAATCCAAATAAATCGACAGTTGATACCTTTTTAAAATGACAAAGAAAATAGACCCCTAGAAAACTTTATTAATTCGCTAAAAGATTTTGCTTTTTATAATACAGCTCTAAAAAAAATAAAAGAAATTCATCCTGATTTTAGATATGGTTCAAAAGGCGCTAGGGCATTCTTATTGGTAAAAACAATGCTAGAAGAGAACGGACTAAATTATCGTAATTTACCAAAGGGATTGATTCCTTTTCATAAATATAAAAAATATTCCACCACCTCGTTCGAGGAGCACCTTTACGAATCTGCGTATTACGCCTCAGTCAATAATAATGTTTATTTACACTTTACCTTCGCTAAAAAACATGTTGATCTTTTTAAAAAAGAATTTGAAGCTATTAAAAATAGAGTTTCTAAAAAAACTAAAACTAAATTCCACATATCGTACTCATTTCAAAAAAAAGAAACAGATACCATAGCGGTAAATAATGACAATACGTTATTTAAAAATGTTAATAACAACTGTGTAACAAGGCCTTCAGGGCACGGAGCTTTAATTCAAAATCTGAATGAAATTGACGCAGATATAGTTTTTATAAAAAATATTGACAATGTAGTTGCAGAACAATATGTTGACGAAGTCGCTTATTATAAAAAAGTATTAGGAGGAAAATTACTGTGGTTACAAAAGAAAATCTTTTCCTATCTGGTGTTGCTAGACAAAAAAAATACCTCAGCAGAGAAACTTAATGAAATGAAATCTTTTTTGAGGGATGAATTGAATAATAGAGAATCAATATCTGACCTCCGTTACCATGAAAAAAATATTCAACAGACCCCTTAGGGTCTGTGGTGTAGTCAAAAATACAGGGGCACCAGGCGGCGGTCCTTTTTGGGTACAAAATAGCAATACTCCACCAACACTTCAAATCGTAGAAATGTCTCAAATTGATTCAAATAATCAGGATCATCAAGCCATTATTGAAAGTGCTACTCATTTTAATCCTGTAGATCTTGTTTGTGGGCTTAAAAATTATAAGGGTCAAAAATTTGATTTATCCAAATTCGTTGACCCTAAATCAGGTATTATTACCACTAAATCGCAAGATGGAAAATCATTAAAGGCTCTCGAATTACCTGGACTTTGGAACGGAGCTATGGCTTATTGGAATTCTGCTTTTGTTGAGGTGCCATTAAAAACTTTTAACCCTGTAAAAATCGGTTAACGATTTACTTCATAAAGAGCATCGAACTCATTCTCAAAATTGATAGCCCCCAAGATGGATATTGAAACTATTGTAAATGAATTTAATTTTAAAGCTACAAAAAGTAGCGGCCCAGGAGGTCAACATGTAAATAAAACGTCCTCCAAAGTGTTGGTTAGTTTTCATATTCAAAATTCAAAAGGCTTAAATGATGACGAAAAAGAATTACTTGGTATAAAACTCCGTAAAAAAATATCTTCGGGAGGCTATATTAGTATTTCTAGTAGTAATTCAAGGAGTCAACATCAAAATAAAATTTTAGTAATTGATCGATTAATTGAATTGTTAAAATTTAACTTAGTTAAAAATAAATCTAGAAAAAAAACAAAACCATCCAAAGCATCGATTGAAAAACGATTACAACAGAAAAAGAAAATCACCTTAAAAAAAATAAACAGAAAATTACCTAAAATAGATTAATTGTCTATTTTTGTAGCTCATCTCAAGGGGTGCTTTAAAAAGCTGAGATTATACCCATAGAACCTAGAACAGATAATGCTGTTTAGGAAAATTGAAAGAAAGTCTTTCGCAACACATAACAAAAAATAATTACCTCTATTATTTAATTTATTTTTTATTATGAAAAAATTACTCTGTACCGTAGCTTTAAGTTTAATGTTAGTTAATTTAAATGCTCAAGAAAAAATTCAAGACACTATTAAAACTCAAACATTAGATGAGGTTTTAGTAAAATCCATTAGAGTCGATACCGACTCACCCATTACTCATTCCAACGTAGATAAAGAAGAATTAGCGAAAACTAATTTAGGTCAGGATATTCCAGTCCTATTAAACTATTTGCCTTCTGTTGTAACCACTTCAGATGCCGGTGCTGGTATTGGTTACACTTACATTCGAGTTCGGGGTAGTGATGCCTCAAGAGTAAATATTACGATTAACGGAATTCCTTATAATGATTCTGAAAGTCAGGGAACTTTTTGGGTAAATATGCCAGATTTCGCATCATCTATTGAAAACTTACAATTACAAAGAGGTGTTGGAACTTCAACCAATGGCTCAGGTTCTTTTGGAGCTAGTTTAAATATCCTGAGCGATGGGGTATCCGACAATGCTTTCAGTGAAATAGGTATCGCAGGTGGATCTTTTAATTCCCAAAAATACAATGTAAAATTTAGTACAGGGTTGTTAAATGACCACTTTGAAGTATCAGGAAGGCTATCTAAAATTACTTCTGATGGATATATCGACAGGGCCTCATCAGATTTAAAATCCTATTTCTTGCAGGGTGCTTTTATAAATGACAATACATTAATTAAAGCATTGGTATTTGGAGGTAAGGAAAAAACATACCAAGCGTGGTATGGTATTGATGCCGAAACTTTAGAAATCGATAGAACGTATAATCCAGCAGGGATATATACAGACGATGATGGAAATGTTAAGTTTTATGACAATGAAACCGATAATTATTCTCAAGATCATTATCAATTGTTTTGGAATCAAAAAATCAATAATAATTGGACTACTAATTTAGGGTTAAATTATACTTATGGTCGCGGATATTATGAGCAATATAAAGAAGGTGAGGATTTTGAGTTCTATGATTTTGAACCTATTGAGATAGGAGGAGAGGTTATAAATACAACCGATTTAATTCGTAGGCGTTGGTTGGACAACGACTTTTATGTTATCAATGCGAATGCGAATTACGTAAAGAAGATAATTTAGAGGTGTCTACGGGAGCATTTTTTATAGTCACTACGATGGAGACCACTTCGGTGAAGTAATTTGGGCTAAGTATGCTAGTAATTCAGAAATTCGAGATCGTTATTATGAAGGAAATGGAACAAAAAGATGAATTTACTGTATTTGCTAAGAGCTACTTATAAATTTAACAAAAAATGGAGTGTTTACGGAGATTTACAAGGAAGATTTTTAACCTATAAAACTTCAGGTTTGACCTCAGACAGAGTGCCTTTAGAGGTGAACGAAAAATATAACTTTCTTTAATCCGAAAAGCTGGCTTAACCTATGAATTAAGCAATAAGAATCAGTTATATGTTTCCTATGGTAGGGCTCATAGAGAACCGAGAAGAGCTGATTTTGAAAACGGGATTACCAAGCCTGAAAAATTAGATGATTATGAATTAGGATGGCGATTTAAAGCCCAAAAAAATACTATAAATACTAATATTTATTTTATGAACTATAAAGACCAGTTGGTATTAACAGGAGCTATTGACGATACAGGAGCTCCTCTAAGAGCTACAAGTGGAAAAAGCTATCGTTTAGGTTTAGAAATAGATGCGACATTTTTAATTTGTGATAATTTTAGAATATTACCAAATCTTGCTATAAGTAGTAATAAAAATTTAGATTTTGTATCGCCTATTGATGGTGAACTGGTAAACTTAGGGACGACAAATTTATCATTCTCGCCTAATATTGTAGCTGGAAATAAATTTGAATACGAACCTATTACAAACTTACAATTAGGCTTGTATACTAAATATGTTGGCGAACAATATATGGGTAATGTAGATAGTCATGTCTCTAAATTGGATGCTTATTTTATTAACGATTTTAATGTCTCTTATACGATTGACAACATCCCATTTTTAAGAGAAATAGTGGTAACAGGTCTTGTAAATAATATTCTTAATGTAAAATATGTGTCAAATGGATATTATTATACCTATGATGATACATGGACAGATCCCAACGCAATAACAACAATTGAGGGTACAGGATATTATCCTCAGGCAACTATTAATTTTTTAATAGGTGCTACCGTAAAATTTTAATTTAATTGAAGACATTGACAATATCTCCGTTGCGCTCTGCTCGATATTGTACCATTGGATATTTATCATTTGTTTGAGGGGTAAATTGACCAGTAATAATATCGTAACTATTGCCGTCTTCACAGGGACAAGATGCAATAATACCCTCTACAATCATTCGAGAGCAGCTATTTGGAATGTGATTGGGATCGCTTAATTCTGAGGCAATATATTGATTTTCAGTTACACAGTAAATTACAATTCCTCTGATTCCCTGATTTGTATAAATAATAGAATTCCCTGGAAACTTTAATGCGCTATACTCTGGTAAATTTAAGTTTAAAGTGACATTAACCGGAAGAATTGCTAAATACGGGTTTTGATTTTGGTTATTATCATCATTATTACTGCATGAAACTAAATTTAGTACTATCAGTAAACTAAATAATATATTTTTCATTTTTATTTAATTAAAAGTCAAAAGTACAATAAAAACCAGCTGATATTTTATTTTTTAGTATCTTTGTAGGGTGCAATCCCATCTCGTGTGGGATTTTTTTATTACTGTGAAAGATGAAGAAAAAAATTAAAGAAACACAGTAAAAAATTATTAAAATAAAGAATTATGAGTAAAATTTCATATTATACTGCGGAAGGATTAAAAAAATTAAGGGACGAATTAAATCAATTAAAAGATGTAGAGCGACCCAAAGCTTCACAAGCAATAGCTGAAGCAAGAGATAAAGGCGATTTAAGTGAAAATGCAGAATATGATGCTGCCAAAGAAGCTCAAGGAATGCTAGAAATGCACATTTCTAAACTAGAAGCTACCTTATCTACTGCTAGAATTATTGACGAATCGCAATTAGATACCTCGAAAGCCTTAATCCATTCTACCGTTAAAATTAGAAATACCACCAATGGAATGGAAATGACTTACAAACTAGTTGCGCAGAGTGAAGCTGATTTAGCTGCAGGGAAAATATCGGTAGATTCACCCATTGGGAAAGGTTTATTAGGTAAAGAAGTTGGAGATTTGGCTGAGGTTATTGTTCCAAATGGAACAATGAAATTTGATGTGTTAGAAATAACTAGAGTTTAAAATTTGATGTCGATTTTTACGAAGATAATAAATGGAAAAGTTCCTTGCTACAAAATAGCAGAGACGGAGAACTTTTTCGCTTTTTTAGACATCAATCCCAATACAAAAGGTCACACACTCTGTGTTCCAAAAAAAGAAGTCGATCGCTTATTAGATTTAGACGAGAAAACATACAATGGCTTGATGAATTTTTCAAGAAAGGTGGGTCTAGCTTTAGAAAAAACAATTGAATGTAATCGTGTTGGAATGTCAGTCATTGGTCTTGAGGTTCCGCATGTTCATATACATTTAATCCCTATGAATCATTTAAAAGACATGTCATTTACTTCTAAAGTAGTAATGACTGATGAGGAATTTACCCATCTAGCAAAAAAAATCCAAATCAACTTTATAGACCTGTAACAACTAAAGCTCCTTCAGGTATAACATAATTTCCATAGTAGTTCCCTCATCTACACTGCTTTTTAAAACTCTGATTTTTCCTTTATGATACCCTTCAATAATTCTTTTTGCTAGGGAAAGCCCTAGGCCCCAACCTCTTTTTTTAGTGGTAACTCCTGGTGAAAAAATAGTATAAAAATCCTTTTTAGGAATACCTTTTCCGGTATCGGATATTCTTATAAAAGCAGATTTTAAATTGCTAGTAATAGATATATGAATATCTCCTTTGCCTTTCATTGCGTCTATTCCATTTTTAACAATATTTTCGATGGTCCAACTATATAATTGAGGATTTAAATTAACTGTTAAAGAAACATCTGGGAGATCAATGGAGAAGTTTATTAGTTTAGATGAACGTCTTTGAAGGTAATCAAAAGAAGTTTTAGTCTCTTTAACTACATCAGCAATTTTCATCGTAGGAACAGAACCAACTTTAGAGAAACGGTCAGTAATTGTTTTTAATCTTTCTATATCTTTTTCCATTTCGAGAATGTAAGAGGGATCTACATTTTCAGATCTTAATAGCTCAGTCCATCCTACCAAAGACGAAAGTGGTGTGCCAATTTGATGAGCTGTTTCTTTAGCCATTCCTGCCCAAAGCTTGTTTTGTTCAGATGCTCTTGCAGTTCTAAAAAAAAAGTAGAAAGCAAAAAAGAAAAGCAGCATTATAAAAATGAGTGCAATGGGATAATATTTAATTTTATTTATTAATGGAGAATTTCCGAAATAGATAATTTGTAATAATTCGTTATTATAAAATACTTCTATTGGCTCATATTCTTCTGTAAAACGGTTGATTAGTTCTTTTCTTTTTTCAGCAGTATTAATTTCACTTTCAGAAATATTTCTATGAATATAAGTTTCTTCTTTTGGACTGTATGATATCATCGGGGTTGTCGTATTACTTTGTAATACTTCAAGCGATGTTTCACTAAAACTTAATTTTAATTGATCACTTTTCTTGATATCTTCTTGTGCAGTTGCCCATATTTCCATTTTTATTCGTTCATTTTCTTTTAAAATCTTGAAAAACGAAAATGTATTCCAAATGATTAAAAATATAATTCCTACGGAAGAAATAAATAATAGCCAACGATTAAATGAGTTATTTTTTAGCATACTAGTTTTAATATAGATTTTATCAATGCTTTGAGTAAATATAAAGTAAATATGTTGATATTATTGTATAAACATATTTTTACACAAGATGACGTTTCAATATATTTGTTATGATGTTATCAATCTTACCTCAAGAAGTTAGTACCGGAAAATTGCATGGTTATTTATTAAGTGCTATTTCCCCGCGTCCAATTGCTTTTGCAAGTACTGTGGATGATCTCGGGAATGTTAATCTGTCACCCTTTAGTTTTTTTAATGTATTTAGCGCTAATCCACCAATTTTAGTTTTTTCACCAGCAAGAAGAGTGAGAGATAATACCACAAAACATACCCTAGAAAATATTTTAATCAACAAAGAGGTCGTAATTAATATTGTAAATTATGATATGGTTCAACAAATGTCATTATCCTCTACCGAATATCCTGCCGGAGTTAATGAATTTTTAAAATCAGGACTAACTGAGGTTGCTTCGGATATTGTAAAACCTCCACGGGTACAAGAAGCACCAGTTCAGTTCGAGTGCAAAGTAAATGATGTTATTGCTTTAGGAAATCAAGGAGGTGCAGGAAATTTAATAATCGCAGAAGTAGTAAAATTACACATAAAAGAAACTATTTTAGATGCAGATGGAAAGATAGATGCAAATAAAATAGACGCTGTAGCCAGAATGGGGGGTAACTGGTATAACCGTTCTAGGGAGGGGATGTTTGAAGTAATTAAGCCAATAAAAACAAGAGGAATAGGAGTAGATGGGCTCCCAATATCAATAAAAAATAGTACGATCCTAACAGGAAATGATCTTGGAATTTTAGGAAATTCTGAAAGGATTCCCACTATGGACGAAGTCAAAGAATATTTAAGTTTAATGGTTGAAAAATCTTCTTGATATTCAAACAAGTACTAAAGAAAATATACATAAGCAAGCACAAGATATGTTGCAAAAAGGAACAATTTTGGATGCGTTTAAATTGCTTTTAGCTATAGATTTAATGAAAATAAAGTAACTAATAATATAAATTAAGATGGAAGTACAAGGAAAGATCAAATTAATTGGCGAAACGCAAGAATTTGGTAGTAACGGTTTTAGAAAAAGAGAGGTTGTAGTAACTACTGCAGAGCAATATCCGCAATCTATAATGGTAGAGTTTGTTCAAGACAAAACAGACTTGCTAAATAATTTTTCAGTTGGTCAAGATGTGAAAATCAGCATCAATTTAAGAGGAAGAGAATGGACAAATCCACAAGGCGAAGTTAAATATTTTAATTCTATACAGGGTTGGAGAATTGAAAATATGGCAACAGCTGGATCGCCAGACATGCCCCCGATGCCACCTGAGGAAGTTTTTCAAGCTGCAGATAATATTAAGACAGAAGCAGAAGATGACCTTCCCTTCTAAATAAAAAGTTTTATTAATTAAAACCCTAAAGATTTGTATTTTACAGTTTTTAGGTTTTTTTATTTAAAAAAAACTATTGTATCAATTATCTAAATCTATTTGGTTTCCAAGTCATAACGAATCTGACAAAGATGGATTAATAGCTATAGGAGGAGATCTTTCAGTAGAAAGACTTTTGCATGCCTATCGTTCAGGAATTTTTCCATGGTTTAATGAAGGTCAACCGCTATTGTGGTGGAGTCCAGACCCACGTATGATTTTATTTCCAAAAAACTTTAAAGTTTCAAAAAGTTTAAAAAAAACAATTTTCAGTAAGAAATTTAGCATAACATATAATAAATCTTTTGAAGAAGTTATAAACTGTTGCTCTAAAATTAAAAGAAAAGGACAGCAAGGTACTTGGATTACAAAAAATATGATAACTGCTTACCTTCAACTTCATAAAAAAGGATATGCACAATCTATAGAAGTTTGGTCAGGCGATCAGTTAGTTGGAGGGCTTTATGGAATTGATTTAAAAGAAAAAAATATATTTTGTGGCGAAAGTATGTTCAGTAAGAAAAATGATGCTTCAAAAATTGCTTTCTATTATTTAGTTAAAAGCATACAAGCTAAAAAATACAAGCTTATAGATTGTCAAATGTATACCCCACATTTAGAGAGTCTTGGTGCTCAAGAAATGCCAAGAAATGAATTTTTGAAATACTTAAAATAATACCTGCTAGATTACTATCTTCGTGAATTAAAAATATCAAAAATGAAAAATTTAGCCCTGAAATCATATTCATTTATTCTTTTATTTTTTTCGGTTTTCTACTTAACAGCCCAAGAAGAACTTCCAAAAGGATTAACAGAGACAGAGAGAGAGCTACTACCTCAATTTAAATTCAATAGTCATCGACTAATTTCAGACCCTCCAGAGGGACCAGTGAGAGCTGCAGCAGAATGGGAAGAAGTGGAGTATTTACTAGTAAGGTGGACCAACTCATATCAAAATATTTTACGCCAAATTGTTGAGGTTGGTGTTCAAGAATGTAAAGTAATAATTACTACACAAAATGAATCAAGTGTTACTAGTTATTTAACAAATCAAGGAGTTGATTTGACGAATGTTGAATTTTTAAATACTGGCAGTAATAGTATTTGGATTCGTGATTATGGTGGAAATACAATTTATTCAGACGATGTGGGCGAAAGGGCACTCACAGACTGGATTTACAATCGGCCAAGACCTTTAGATGACATCATGCCAACCGAACATGCAAACATGATAGGCATGCCCATCTATGTGACCGATACAGGAATAAATGATCTGGTAAATACCGGCGGTAATTATATGTCTGATGGATTGGGCAACGCATTTGCTTCAAATTTAATTTTAGAAGAAAATGAAGCAGGAAATCCTTATAATGTCTCTGCTAAAACAGAAGACGAAATAGATGCCATTATGAATGCATATATGGGAATTGAAAATTATATTAAAATGGAAACCTTACCTTATGATGAGATTCATCATATAGATATGCATATGAAGCTTTTAGACGAAGAAACAATTTTAGTCAGTAGGTATCCTGAAGGAGTTGCAGATGGCCCCCAAATTGAGGAAAATATTAATTATGTTTTAAGTAATTTTCAATCTCCTTTTGGTACTCCTTATGAAATAAAATGGATTGATGCTCCGCCAAGCACCTCAGGGAGTTACCCTGATACTGGAGGTTATTATCGTACTTATAGTAATGCTGTTTTTGTAAACAAGTCAATAATAGTACCAACCTACCGACCAGAAGTAGATGAACCAGCCTTAGATTATATAAGAGAATTATTACCAGGATATAATGTTGTAGGAATAGATGTAGATAATTCTAACGAGCCTCTCATAGCAAGTTTAGGAGCCATACATTGTATCACTCACACTATTGGGGTAGATGAGCCCCTTTGGATAGTCCATCAACCAATTAATGAAGTGCCTACAAGTAATACTAGCGTGTCTATAAATGCCATGATAAAGCATATTTCTGGTATTAATAATGCTACTGTTTATTGGAGAGAAGCAGGAGAGTCAGAATTTAATCAGTTATCTATGACTATAATTGGTGATGATAATTGGTCGGTAGATTTATTGATACCATCTGGTGCGGAGAGTATTGAATATTATATTGAGGCTGAAGCAAATTCAGGAAAATCGTTAGCAAGACCATTGGTAGCACCTGAGGGTTTTTGGACATTTATAGTTGCCAATCTTTCTAATGAAGAATGGGCTGATAATAATATTTCAGCACCCTATCCAAATCCAACTAGCGAAGAGGTATCTTTTCAATTAAATCAGATTGAAGGAGCAGTTAAGGTTTCGATATATAATATTTTAGGACAAAAATTGAACACTACCACCATTGTTGAGGCTAATGGAATATTAACGCTTGACTTAAATAAAGAATGGGAAGGAACGCTATTAGTAACTTTTGAGGGGGAGTTTGGAAAAGTAACAAAAAAAATAATTAAACTTTAAATAAAGTATTCAGGGTGCTGATTTTGAATTTGGTATGTCAAGATATCTAAAACAACTCTCTACATGATTATTTACGATTCCTATGGCTTGCATAAAGGCATAGATAACGATGGCCCCCACAAATTTAAAACCTCTACTTATTAAATCCCTACTAATAATTTCACTCAGTGGGGTTTTTACTGGATATTCTGATGTTTCTTTGAAATTATTTTTTATCGAATTTTCATTAACAAACCCCCAAATGTATTTTCTGAAACTACCAAATTCATTTTGAATTTCTATAAAATATTTTGCATTGCTAATCGCTGAAAGTATTTTTAATTTATTCCTAATAATACCAGAATTTTGCAGTAGCGATTCTATTTTTTTTTCATCATAAGTGGCTATTTTACGATAATCAAAATAATCAAAAGCATCTCTAAAGTTTTCTCTTTTTTTTAGGACGGTAATCCAGCTCAAACCAGCTTGAAAAGTTTCTAAAATTAAACACTCAAATAATGCTTGATCATCGAACAATGGAACCCCCCATTCCTCGTCGTGATAACTAATATATAGGGGATTATCTCCACACCAAGAACACCTATTTTTTTTCATAAAAATTTATTAACTTTTGATAAACTTCTCAACTTCAAAAACATCTATAGCATCTTCAACTCTAAATTCACCAATTTTTGTTCTTCTAAGACTTGAAAGATGAGCACCATTATTTAATGATTTTCCAAAATCATGAGCCAGCGAACGGATATAGGTTCCTTTTCCACAAACAATTCTAAATTCTATATATGGAAGTTCAATTTTAGTAATTTGAAACTCTTTAATAGTCACAGATCTCGAAGGAATCTTAATTTTAGATCCCTCTCTAGCATATTCATAAAGGCGTTTCCCGTTTTTTTTTAATGCCGAAAAGATAGGTGGTTGTTGTTGTATTTTACCATGAAATTGTTGGGTGTTTTTTAAAATATCCGCTTTAGAAATTTCTGAAATATCGAATTTTTGATCTATTTCTGATTCTAAATCGTAGCTCGGTGTGGTAGCTCCTAGTGTAAAAGTGCCAGTATATTCTTTTACTTGTGCTTGATAGGTTTCTATTTTTTTTGTGAACTTACCAGTACATAATATTAATAGACCGGTTGCTAAAGGATCTAAAGTGCCAGCATGACCAACTTTAATTTTTTTAATACTGAATTGCTGTTTAATGAGCCATCTAATTTTATTAACCACTTGAAATGAAGTCCAATTTAACGGCTTGTCAATTAATAGCACCTTCCCTTCTTGGTATATATCTAAAGTTTCCATAATAACTACTATAAGCTTATAAATATTGCTATTAGACCAACGATTATACAGTAAATTGAAAAGTAAGTCAATTTACTTTGACGTACTAGTTTTATCATCCATGTACAAGCGATTAATCCACTTATAAAAGCCGCTATAAATCCAAGAGTAAGTGAAGTTATATCAATAGTTTCTATAAATAATTCACCCCCTAGAAGATCTTTTATAATCTTTCCAAAGATTAAAGGAATGACCATTAAAAAAGAAAAACGTGCTGCTTTACTTTTATCATTGCCTAATAAAACAGAAGTTGAAATGGTAGCTCCACTTCTTGATATTCCCGGAAGCATTGCAATCGCTTGGGCAATACCAATTATAAACGCATTGGAATAAGATACTTTTTTTTCTGTTATTTTAGATCGATCTGCTAACCATAATAAAAGAGCAGTAATTAGTAACATTGTTCCTACAAAAGCAATATTACCACCAAAAAAAGATTCTAATTGTGTTTCAAATAACAAGCCAATTATACCTGCAGGGATCATAGAAACGATAATTTTGACTGTAAATTCAGTTTCTTCGTTCCAATTAAATTTTAATAAACTACGTGTGATTATCCAAATATCTTTTCTAAAAACAACTATAGTACTTATAGCTGTCGCAAAATGAAGGACAACGGTAAATAACAAACTATCTTCTGGAACAGACTTGTCTCCTAAAATAGCTTTTCCTAATTCCAAATGACCACTCGATGACACGGGAAGAAATTCAGTGAATCCTTGAATAATACCAAGAATGATAGCGTCGAAACTATCCATTTAAGAATCTTTATTTGGGTTTAATAAAATCGCATAAATTTCAATAGCGAAACCTATCAGGATAAGTGTTGGCGCTAAACGAATACGTCTCCAATTATAAATTTCTGGATTAAAAACATTTGGATTATCACTGCCACCTCCTGACATTAATATAAACCCTAAAGCAATAAATAAAATGCCAATTATCATAAACGTATAGTTTTTTTTTCGAAATATAAATTCATTACTTTTTTTAGATTGCTCTTTTCTCTTTTTTTCTCCCATTATAGCTAGTATTTAAACACTGAATAAACGATAATTTTGTGGACTTAATTTTGTGAGTATTCCTCCCCCAAAAAATAACAGTGCAATTTAACTTTTTTATTTTATAGTACTGTTTTTTATCCTTAATTGCTTGGTATTTTTTTGACCACTAGTAATACAATTCGTCCGATCTTAAGTTTAAAAATCGTTGCGTTGCAAAATAGGTGCTAATCCAAGAAATAAATATTCCCATTATGAAAATGAAACCAAATAAAACGACCAGCATTAATTTTCCTTGTAACAATTCTAGTTCTTTAAATGTTTCGTCTAAATAAAACAGAACAATTCCCATACCAATAAGGGCAATAGTTGCGCCAACAATACCCAATCGAACGCTTCTCCAGATAAAAGGTCGTCTGATAAATGATTTAGTTGCTCCAACCATCTGCATTGTTTTTATGGTAAATCGCTTCGCATAAACAGAAAGACGAATGGAACTGTTAATTAATAAAATAGCAATTAAAAGGAAAATACTACTGATTACCAGTACCCAAAAACTAATTTTTTTAACATTTTCGGATAACTTAGCAATTAAAGGTTGGTCATAGACTACATCGTCTACAAATTTTTTATTTTTAATTTCAGAGGTAATTTCTTCAATTATAGCTGGACTTACAAATTTTGCGATTAAGTGAACATCAATACTATTTTGTAAAGGATTATAACCTAGATAGTCAGTGAAGTTTTCTCCAATGGTTTCACTGTGTTCTTCAGCTGCTTGTTCTTTTGATACATATTCTGCAGATTTTGTGTATTCTGCCATAGCTAAACTTTGTTTTAGCTGGATAATTTCCACCTCTTTAGCGTCGTTTTTTAAGAATATAGTAACTGCAATTTGTTCTTTAAAAAAATCCCCAACACGTTGAGAATTTAGAACTAAAAGCCCTAATAATCCCAATAAAAATAATACGAGAGAAACACTAATTACAACAGAAAAGTAAGAAGAAATTAACCTTCTTTTTTGATATTTTTCAAATGAAGATGACATAAAAAAATTAATTAACGAAGTAAAAATACAATTAAATTTAGGTTTGCATTTAAAAAAATTATGGTTTCAAATAATAAATTATCCATTTTTCTTTTTTTGGTTTCCGTAATAGAAACGTTTAAGCTTTTGTCTTTCACACAATACTCTTAAATTTGCATTTGTAAATAATTTATTAAAAAATTTTATTTAAAATGTGATCGAGGCTATTTTGTATTCTAGCATTTTAATTTTATATGCGTATGAGCAATTATCATTTCAACGAGATTGAAGCCAAGTGGCAAAAGTTTTGGGCAGAAAACCAAACATTTAAAGCAGAAAACCAAAGCGACAAACCCAAATATTATGTTTTAGATATGTTTCCCTACCCATCCGGAGCTGGATTGCATGTTGGTCATCCATTAGGTTATATAGCAAGTGATATTTACGCTCGTTATAAAAGACATCAAGGCTTTAATGTATTACACCCTCAAGGCTACGATTCTTTTGGACTACCTGCCGAGCAGTATGCGATACAAACAGGACAACATCCTGCAAAAACGACTAAAGAAAACATATTGCGCTATAGAGAACAATTAGATAAAATTGGTTTTTCTTTTGATTGGAGTCGAGAAGTGCAAACCTCGGATCCAACATATTACAGATGGACGCAATGGATTTTTATTCAATTATTTGAGTCTTGGTATTGTAAACAAAAAGAACAAGCGTTTCCTATTTCCCACCTAATTGATATTTTTGAAAAGGGAGGTAATATTGGTTTGAATGCAAAATGTGACTCGAATCAATCTAAGTTTACAGCAGAAATTTGGAATAATTTTTCTAAGGAAAAAAAACAAAAAGTATTATTAAACTACCGATTAACATACTTGGCAGAAACGGAGGTTAATTGGTGTCCTAAACTAGGAACTGTACTAGCTAACGATGAAATTGTAGGTGGAGTATCTGAAAGAGGCGGTTTTCCCGTAATAAAGAAAAAGATGACTCAATGGAGTATGCGTATTTCAGCTTATGGAGAACGACTTTTACAAGGATTAGACACTTTAGACTGGAGCGAATCCCTAAAAGAGACACAACGTAACTGGATTGGAAAATCAGTTGGTGCTGCTGTTGAGTTTAAGGTGCTGGACGATAAAGATGAAGTTAAAGGATTAACCATAAAAACATTTACAACAAGACCCGATACCATTTTTGGTGTAACTTTTTTAACGTTAGCTCCAGAACATGAGTTAGTCGATAAAATTACAACTTCTGAACAACGTATTGAGGTGGAAAAGTATATCACTACAACTGCAAAGAAAAGTGAACGAGAGCGAATGGCAGATGTTAAAAATATCACAGGTGTTTTTACAGGAGCCTATGCTAAACATCCGTTAACAAAGGATTTAATACCTATTTGGATTGGTGATTATGTTTTGGTTGGTTATGGTACAGGAGCTGTTATGGCTGTTCCATGCGGAGATCAAAGAGATTGGGATTTTGCAAAGCACTTTGATATTCCAATCAAAAATATATTTCAAGATGTTGATATCTCTGAACAAGCTCATATCTCAAAAGAGGGTATAGTAATCACAAATAGCGATTTCGTAAACGGTTGTTCTTATTTAGATGCATCCAACAAAGTTATTCAAGAGTTAGAGAAAATATATTGCGGTACGAAGGAAATTAACTATCGTTTGCGTGATGCGGTTTTTTCGAGACAGCGATATTGGGGAGAACCCTTTCCAGTATATTATAAAGACGGATTACCACAAATGATAGATGAAAAGTTTTTGCCAATTCGTTTACCAGAGATTGAAAAATATTTACCAACTGAGTCTGGTGAACCACCTCTTGGTCGTGCAAGTATTTGGGCTTGGGACACTTCTGAAAATAAAATTGTGTCTAATGATCTTATTGATCATCTTAAGATATTTCCATTAGAATTAAATACCATGCCAGGTTGGGCAGGAAGTAGTTGGTATATGTTTCGTTATATGGACGCTTTAAATAAAGACGAATTTTCATCAAAAGAAGCAATGGAATATTGGGAAAATGTTGATTTATATATTGGAGGAAGCGAACATGCAACTGGACATTTATTATACAGTCGATTTTGGGTAAAGTTTTTAAAAGATAGAGGTTTTTTAAATGTTGATGAGCCTTTTAAAAAATTGATTAATCAAGGTATGATTTTGGGAGAAAGCGCTTTTGTTCAAAGAGTTGAAGCAAAAAATAAGTTAGTTTCTATCGGTCAAATAGGAAATTTAAAAACTCAACCAATTCATACCGATGTATCTTTTGTTAATACTTCTAACGAATTAGACATGGTAGCATTTAAAAACTGGCGACCCGATTTTAAAGATGCTGAGTTTATTACTGAGGAAGATGGTTCTTTTAAAGTGAGTAGAGAGATTGAAAAAATGTCTAAATCAAAATACAATGTAGTAAATCCAGATGATATTTGCGAGCAATACGGAGCAGATACTTTACGGATGTATGAAATGTTTTTAGGACCCTTAGAACAAGCTAAGCCTTGGAGTACAGCTGGAATTACTGGGGTATATTCTTTCTTAAAAAAGACTTGGAGGTTGTTTCATTCTGGATTAGAAGGTAGTTTCTTTGTATCTGATCAAGCAGCGTCTAAGGATAGTCTAAAAACACTACACAAAACCATTAAAAAAGTAATTGAAGATATTGAAAATTTTAGTTTTAACACTTCAGTGTCTACATTCATGATTGCAATTAATGAACTAGGAACTCAAAAATGTAATTCTAAAGAAGTGTTGGAGCCATTATTAATATTATTATCACCGTATGCACCTCATATTTCTGAAGAACTGTGGAGTGAATTAGGTAATAAAGAAAGTATATCGACAGCACCATTTCCAAAATTTGAAGAAAAATATTTAATAGAAGATGTTAAAAAGTATCCAATTTCCTTTAATGGAAAAATGCGATTTACTCTAGAACTTCCAATTGATATGTCTAAAGATGAAATTGAGACTGTCGTAATGTCACACGAGAAAACGATTCATTATTTGGATGGAAGAACTCCAAAGAAAGTGATTGTAGTTCCTGGAAAGATTGTAAATATAGTAGGATAACTTTTAAGTATATTTTCGACTTATATAGTATAATTATTCTAGAAAATTATTTTGCATAGTATTTGCATTATAAAAAAAAATATTCAAAATAAATCCACTTAGTGGTAAAAAATATGGGAGGATATTATTTATTAGCAGGGATCATCTTTTTAGTGAGTATGTATGTTAGCAACCAACTAAAAAGTAAGTTTAAAAAATATTCGAAAATTCAACTCAAAAATGGATTAAGTGGTAAAGAAATTGCTGAAAAAATGCTTTTAGACAATGGTATTACTGATGTTCAAGTTGTTTCAGTTAAAGGTCAATTAACAGATCATTACAATCCAGTGAACAAAACAGTTAATTTAAGTGAAGTCGTGTACGCACAACGAAATACCGCTGCTGCTGCGGTAGCTGCTCACGAATGCGGTCATGCAGTTCAACATGCAACAGCATACAGCTGGTTAACCTTGCGTTCGCAAATTGTACCAGCAGTAGGATTTTCAAGTAAAATTTCGAATTTTGTAATTATGGCAGGATTGATTTTAATGTACTCAGGAAGTGCCTTAGGTTCGATGTTGTTTTTAGCTGGGATTATACTTTTTGCAATGACTACTTTATTTACGTTTATAACTCTACCTGTAGAATTTGATGCTAGTAATCGCGCATTAGCTTGGTTAGAAAATAAAAATATGGTAACACAAGAGGAACATGCAGGTGCAAAAGACGCATTGAAATGGGCAGCAAGAACCTATGTAGTAGCAGCATTGGGATCTCTAGCAACACTTCTTTATTTTATAAGTATGTTTTTAGGTAGAAAATAGAGATTGCTTAGTCTAAATTATCAGGGTTATATCCTAAATACTCTTTTTTTTCTTCATTAAACTGAACCCCATAGGTTTCTAATTCCTTCAAAATTGGTTTATAAACTTCTTTATCAATAGGTCTTAATACTCCTGGAGTAGTAATAGTTTTATTTAAAATTTTTAGAGCAGCTATAGCTACAGGTAACCCTACTGTTTTTGACATGGCAGTATAGGTTTGATCTTCCCCTACAGTAACCATACTACTATCTATTTGATAATTTTTGCCTTTTAACTCATAGCCAAACTTATGATACATCACGATCATATCTTTATCTTTTTTAGCTAATGCCCACTTTTCCATTAAAATTTTCTGCAGTGCTTGAGCGGGTGTAGCATTTTTAATCTTTAAGTATTTTGTACTACTAAAAATATCAATTTCTCTAAGTTTTTTCCATATTAGATCATCTTGATCTATTTTTAAATTATGGCGAAGCTTTAATTCAATTGAATCTGTCGGCGAATAGGGTAAAAATAAATTTACATATTCTCGGTAAGATAAGTTTTCAGAATTAGGAATTGTGTAGCTATCATCTGTCATCCCTAGTTGTACAAAAATATTCCAAGCACGGCTGAAGCCAACGCGTCTAATGGTGCCTCTGTACAAAGTTAAAATATCTTTAAATCCGTAGACTTTTTGGTATTTTAAAGAATTTCGGTTAGCATAAACCTCAAATTCTCCATACCCTTTAATTTTTATTAACTCAGTACGACGGAATAATCTGTTGTATGGAATATATTTATGAAGACCTTCTTGTAAGAATTCGGCAGCACCTCCTTGTCCAGCTAGTACAACATTTCTAGGATTCCAGGTAAATTTATAATTCCATAAATTATCATCGCTTTCTGGAGCTATTAATCCCCCAGTAAAAGATTCAAATAACATCAGTTTCCCCCCTTTATTTCTAATAGTGTCAATTACCTGCATGGCACTCATATGATCGATTCCTGGATCTACACCTATTTCATTCATAAATACCAATCCTTTTTCTAGAACCTCTTTGTTTAAGGCTTGCATTTCATCGCTTATGTAGGAGGCTGTAACTAAGTTTTTTCCAAAAGTGATACAATCTTTTGCTACTTCTATGTGAAATCGAGCAGGTAACATAGATATAACAATATCAGCTGCTTTAACTGCTGCTTCTCGTTGTTTTTCATTAAAAACATCTAGCAAAATCCCTTTAGCGTTAGGATGATTCTTAGTCAATTTTTTTGCAGATTCTAAAGAGATATCTCCAATGGTGATGTGCAAATTTTCAGAACTTGATTTTTCAATAAGATAACGTATTAACGACGTTGTTGATCTTCCAGCTCCTATAATTAATATGTTTCTCATTGGATGTGTTTTCGTAAATTTGATACTAAATTATAACCATACGAATTTACTAAATAATAAATATTTTAGAGATGAATTTTAATAAAAAAATTACTGTATTGGCTGCTGTTTTGGGAGCTTTAACAGTTATAATAGGAGCATTCGGTGCTCACGGTTTGAAAGAAATAGTTTCTGAAAAAACAATTACTTCTTTTGAAACAGGAGTACGCTATCAGATGTATCACGTTATTTTGTTACTTATTATTGGATTTTCAGCCTTTATTGACCAAAAAACTCAAAAATGGGTATCCCTTTTTTTTGTTTTTGGAATCTTATTATTTTCGGGATCTATTTACTTTATAGCAATGAAAGATATTTTTTTAATAAACATTAAAGTATTTGCTATTGCAACGCCCATTGGCGGTTTATTTTTGATAACAGGATGGTTGCGATTGGCCTATGGAATAATTGTGAATAAATAAATACAAAACTTCTAATATTGGACGGCCGTTTTTAATAGAATTATTAATTTTGCGATTGACAACAACAACAAAAAAAGTTATGGTAAACAAAAACCAAACTAAAAAAAATATTTCGTTAGATAATTACGGAATTCATAATGCAAAAGTTAATTATCAACTCACTGCAGAACAATTACAAAATGACACCATATCAAAAGGGCAAGGGAAACTTGCAAGTAGTGGTGCTTTAGCTATTAACACAGGAGAATTCACCGGCAGATCTCCAATGGATCGTTTTATAGTAAAAGATGATATCACCAATGATAAAATATGGTGGGGGGATATCAACATCCCTTTTTCACCTGAAAAGTTTGATAAATTATATTCAAAAGTAACAGCTTACCTTTCTGATAAAGAAATTTATGTAAGAGATTGTTATGCTTGTGCTGATGATAACTATAAGTTGAATATTCGAGTCATCAATGAATATTCATGGTCTAATATGTTTTCTTATAACATGTTTTTGCGTCCATCAAATAGTGAATTAGAAAATTTTAAAAAAGAATGGCTTGTTGTAAATGCTCCGGGATTTAAAGCTGACCCAGAAATAGATGGTACGCGTCAACATAACTTTGCGATTCTAAATTTTACAAAAAAAATTGCCTTAATAGGTGGAACAGGTTATACAGGAGAGATTAAAAAGGGAATTTTTTCTGCCCTAAACTTTATTCTCCCAGTTTTTAAAAATACAATGCCAATGCATTGCTCTGCGAATGTTGGTAAAGATGGTGAGACTGCAATTTTTTTCGGTTTATCCGGAACTGGAAAAACAACACTTTCAGCAGATCCAGATAGAAAATTAATTGGGGATGATGAACACGGATGGACCTCTGAGAATACTGTTTTTAATTTTGAAGGCGGATGCTACGCAAAAGTTATTAATTTATCTGAACAAAATGAACCTGATATTTTCAAAGCGATTAAAGCTGGAGCTATCCTCGAAAATATAGTAATGGACAAAGATGGCACAGTTGATTTTGATGATATTTCTATAACTCAAAATACTCGAGTTAGTTATCCTATTAACCACATAGAAAATATACAGGTCCCCTCTATCGGTAAAAACCCAAAAAATATATTCTTTTTAACTGCGGATGCTTTTGGGGTTTTACCTCCAATCTCTAAATTGACGCCTGGTCAAGCTGCTTATCACTTTATTAGCGGCTATACAGCAAAAGTTGCTGGAACAGAGGCTGGGGTAGATGAACCTTTACCAAGTTTTTCAGCTTGTTTTGGAGCTCCATTTATGCCTTTACACCCAACTAAATATGCTGAAATGCTCAGTAAAAAAATGCAAGAAGCAGGGGTTACCGTTTGGCTTGTCAATACTGGTTGGACTGGAGGTCCTTTCGGTGTTGGAACTAGAATGAAGTTAAAATATACACGAGCTATGATAACTGCTGCTATTGATGGTTCATTGGAAAAAGTAAATGCAGATAATTATCATATTCACTCAGTTTTTGGTCTACAACAACCAAGAACCTGTCCAAATGTACCTACTGACGTATTGAGCCCAAGGGCAACATGGAGAAACGATAAAGGATATTATGAAACAGCCCATAAATTAGCAGCATCTTTTAAAGAAAACTTTAAAAAATTTGAATCCTTTGCCAATGAAGAAATCATGGCTGGAGCTCCACCACTAGGGTAGACATAACTGGATTAGTTATTTTTTATTTACAGTTTTGATGTATTTTTCAAGAGCCATCGTCATGGAGGGAGTTTCTGGAGTTGGCGCTTGAATATCTACACGCAATCCTTTTTCGGTAGCAGCTTTAACAGTCGTATTTCCAAACACAGCAATTCTCGTTTCATTTTGTTCAAAATCAGGGAAATTTTGAAAAAGAGATTTTATTCCACTAGGACTAAAAAACACTAAAATATCATAATATACATTTCTTAAATCAGAAAGATCACTTACTACGGTATTATAAAAGGTTGCTTTTTTCCAATTTACCCCAAGAGCGTTCATTTTCTCTGGAATATCAGCTTTTAATTTATCTGAAGACGGAAGTAGAAATTTTTCTGTTTTATATTTTTTTATAATCGGCGTTAATTCTGAAAAAGTTCTTTTACCAACATAAATTTTGCGCTTTCTGTAAACAACATATTTTTGTAAATAATATGCTACTGCTTCACTTTGACAAAAATATTTCATTGCATCTGGAACTTTAAATCGTAATTCCTCAGCTATTCTAAAGTAATGATCAACGGCATTTCTACTTGTTAATATGATTGCAGTAAATTTACTTAGATCTACTTTTTGTGCACGAACACTTTTACTTGTAACCCCTTCAACGTGTATAAAACTCCTAAAATCAATTTTTACTTTTTGTCTGTCAATTAAATCAAAATAAGGAGAATTTTCGACCTTTGGCTCAGGTTGAGAAACTAAGATAGTTTTCACTTTCATACAGACGACTTTATTTATTAACCTATTTTAAACTATTACTTTGTAGAGTATCAAATAAGGTGAAATTTCAAGAGCGCAAATATACAATAAAAAATAGAAGAAATTACTAAAAATTAGACTTCTGTAATTTTTATAATTGATAAATAAAATGAACAGATTTAGCACAACAATAGACCCGCTGGATATAAATAGTAATAACATAGTGGGTTCAATAGAAAAATAAAAAATGAAATTTAAAACTATTAGAAATAATGATATAAAATTTCGATAACTAAGTTTAGTGAAAATATATTTATTAATAATTGTTTCTATTTCGAAAATGGAACCAATTAATTTTTCAATACAAGTTTTTATTAAAATAAAGGTAAAAGAAGCCAATGTGATTTTGATAAAAATCATAGCGCTAAATTCTCCTTTTTCCAAAAAAAACAAAAAGATAAATAATGATAAGGTAAGTACTTGAATAAAAAAAAACAGCACACTAAATGGATGTTTTAATTCCTCAAATTTGCCTTTTGTTAAAAAATAATTGTTTGATATTGGTAATTTTATAAAATCATCAAATCGTTTTGGATAAACAACTCGTAAAACGGTAACTAGGATCATACATCCAACTAAAATGAACGTAATCCAGTCAAGTGATTCTATGGTTCTATAAATGCTTTGCATATTGTAATAAAGATTATAAAGGTAGAATTTTTATATCTATTATGAAGACTCATTTATAATTTCATTCACAATAAATTAACCTAAAAAAGTTACATTTGTTTAAAATTTAACATATGTCTAACTCTTTGGTAATTATACCAACTTACAATGAAATTGAAAATATAGAGCGATTAATTCGTGATGTGTTTTCGTTGCCAAAAGAGTTTGATATTCTAGTTGTTGACGATAATTCTCCTGACGGAACTTCAGCAACTGTTCAACATTTAATGGACGAGTTTCCAGCTAAGTTATTTCTTGAAAAAAGAATGAATAAGTTAGGTCTAGGGACCGCCTATATTCATGGTTTTAAGTGGGCTCTAACAAAAAACTACAACTATATTTTTGAGATGGATGCCGATTTTTCGCACAACCCCAATGATCTATGGAGACTCTATGAAGCTTGTGATAGAGATGGAGCAAGCTTATCTATAGGATCTCGATACAAAACAGGAGTAAATGTTGTTAATTGGCCAATGAGCAGGGTATTACTTTCTTGGTTAGCATCTAAATATGTTAGATTTATAACTGGTATGAGTATATCTGACACAACAGCAGGGTTTGTTTGCTATAAACGAGAGGTTTTAGAAAAAATTAATTTAGAAAAAATTCAATTTGTTGGCTATGCTTTTCAGATAGAAATGAAGTTTAAAGCTTACCTTCATAAATTTAAAATTACAGAGGTCCCTGTTATATTTACAGATAGAACAAAGGGAGAATCAAAAATGAGTGGAGGCATCATTTCAGAAGCAATATTTGGAGTTGTTTCAATGAAATTTAAAAGTTTATTCACCAAATACGAGATTTAATGAAGAAGACATTAATTAAAAATGCTAGGGTTGTTAACGAGGGGAACATCAAGAAAAGAGATATTTTGATCGATGGTGATATCATTTTAAAAATCTCGAAGTCTATAAACGTTAATGCAACTGATATTACTATAATTGAAGCTGATAATAACTACTTAATTCCTGGATTAATTGACGATCAAGTTCATTTTAGAGAACCAGGTTTAACTCATAAAGCAACTATAGAAACCGAATCAAAAGCAGCAGTAGCAGGAGGTATTACTTCCTTCATAGAAATGCCCAACACTGTTCCACAAAGCACTACAATAGCAAAGCTTGAGGAGAAATTTTTAATCGCGAAAAATACTTCTTGGGCAAATTATAGCTTTATGTTTGGCGGTACAAATGACAATTTAAATGAAATATTAAAGGTAGACCCTAAAAATGTAGCAGGATTAAAATTATTTTTAGGTTCATCAACAGGAAATATGCTCGTTGACAATCCGGATGTGTTAGAGGAAATATTTAAGAAAACAGACTTATTAATTTCTGTTCATTGTGAAGATGAAAAAACTATTAAAGACAACTTGGAGTTTTATCTTAATAAGTATGGAGATGATATTCCTATAGAAATGCATCCGAAAATTAGAAATGAAGAAGCTTGCTATATTTCCTCTTCAAAGGCTATTGAACTTGCAAAAAAAACAGGTGCAAGGCTTCATGTATTTCATCTTTCTACCAAAAAAGAAACAAATTTATTTTCAAATGATAAACCGCTTTTAGAAAAGAAAATTACTGCCGAAGTATGTGTGCACCACTTGTGGTTTTCAGAGGAAGATTATAAAACAAAAGGGACACATATTAAATGGAATCCAGCAGTAAAAAGTAAAAAGGATAGAGCTGGTTTATGGGAAGCATTGTTGGACGATCGCATAGATGTAATTGCTACGGATCACGCGCCTCATACAATTGAAGAAAAAAGAAACAAGTATACACAGGCGCCATCTGGAGGCCCTCTAGTTCAACATGCTCTGGTTGCATTACTAGAAATGTACCATAACGGAAAAATCTCGTTAGAAAAAATAGTAGAAAAAGCCTGTCACAACCCAGCTATATTATTCCAAATTAAAGAAAGAGGATACATACGTGAGGGGTATAAAGCCGATTTAGTATTAGTTGATTTAAAAAGTCCTTGGACGGTCCACAAAGAAAATATTTTATATAAATGTCAGTGGTCTCCATTTGAAGGTACAACTTTCAAATCTAAAGTTACTCACACTTTTGTGAACGGAATTTTAACCTACGAAAATTTTAAATTTCCAAATAAAAGTATTCCCCAAAGACTAAGATTTAATCGCACATAATGAATTTATCCGAAAAAAAAATATGCACTGTTTCCAATTCTAAATTTTATTTGAGAATATTTTGCTTGATTTTTTTTATCAGCTGTTTGATTTCTTGCCAAGATGTACAAAAACCTGAAAAGCCTGCTAATTTAATCTCTCAAGAAATTATGGTTGATATTCTTACAGATGTTTATATAAGCAATGCTGCTAGAAATGTAAATAATAAGTTATTAAGAAATAAAAATATAAAATTAGACTCTGTCATTTTCAATAAATATAGGGTGGATAGTCTTCAGTTTGTCTTGAGTAATAATTATTACAGTTCAAATTTAGATGTCTATCGAGATTTATTAATAAAAGCACAAGAAAAGCTAATGGTTCTTCAAATAGAAAAAGACAGCATCTATAGGGCGGTAACGAAGCAAGATTCAATTATAAATAGTCTTAAGAGAGAAGCAGTTAAAAATGCAAGAGAAAAGAGCTCAAAATAATTAAAGATGGACGTCCGCTCGATAATTTCCCGCTACCCTTTCTATTGTTTTATCCAAATCCCTAAAGTTAAAGTTCGTAGTAGTTGTAATTTTTGAAGAATCATAAAAAGACCTTTTAAATAAATTTCTAACCGTAGATTTCAATAGTTTTCTTCTAGTTTTAAATAATTTATTTAAAACCCAATCAAAATTTGCAAAACTTAACATCAGTGTTTTGCTGATTAATAATTTGGGAGCTTTTCTGTGTAATTTATTTGAAATTTTAGTGAGTAGTTTCTCGTATAGAATATTTTCTCCCACTAAAATATAAGCTTGATTTTTTAGTTCACTTTTAGTTAAATATACCATTGCCTTAACAACATCTTTCACATCAACTATTCCGATTCCGCCTGGGGTATAAAATTTTAAACCTTTTGCAATGGTTCGAAATATTCCACCACTAGCAGAGCTCCAGATACCTTCTCCGATAATAACTCCAGGCTGAACAATTACAACGTCTAAACCTTCTTGAGAGCCTCGCCACACTTCCATTTCAGCTTCATGTTTTGTAATACTATAGACGCTATTACGATCATTGGGATTAAATTCACATTCCTCTGTTATTAGAGATTCATTTTCGGTTTTACCAAGCGATGCTACCGAACTTATATAACATAGTTTAGTTACTTTTTCAGAAATACAGAAATTAACCACATTAGCGGTTCCCTCTACGTTTACTTTTTTTAGTGTTTTAAAATGTCTAGGGTTAAAACTAATGTATGCAGCACAGTGGTATACATAATCTATATTTTTAAAAACTACTTCTAAGGATAAAATATCGGTAATGTCAGCTAATTGCCAATCAATTTTGTTAAATACTCTATCTACTTCACTCGTGTAATAAGAAAATACTTTTTTAACAGCATTTAAGTCGCTTGTTTTCCTATAAATAGCTCTTACTTCTTCATTATTATCTATAAGAGTAAACAATAAATGTGCTCCAACTAAACCAGTACCGCCAGTTACTAAAATCATAAGTCTAATTTAAGGTTTTTTAAATTAATGTTTTATCTTAAAATATAGAAATATATCTTTGTTAAAATTTATTATTATGAAGTTGAAAAATTTTGTTGAGGAGTTAAAATGGAGAGGAATGATTCATGATGTAATGCCAGACACTGAGATGCACCTTACGGAACAGATGCGTTCAGCATATATTGGATTTGACCCTACGGCGGATTCACTTCATATAGGTAATTTAGTTCCTATTATGTTATTGGCATTTTATCAGCGATGTGGACATAAACCAATAGCTTTAGTGGGTGGTGCAACAGGGATGATTGGAGACCCCTCGGGGAAATCCAATGAACGGAATTTATTGGATGAGAAAACACTTCATCACAATCAAGAGTGTGTCCACAAGCAATTAGCTAAATTCCTTGATTTTTCATCTGAAGTAGAGAATAAGGCAACAATATTAAATAATTACGATTGGATGAAGGAGTTCTTTTTCCTAGATTTTATTCGTGATATAGGTAAACATATTACGGTAAATTATATGATGGCTAAAGATTCAGTAAAAAGTCGTTTAACTGGGGAGGGAGCCGATGGAATGTCATTTACTGAATTTACATATCAAATGGTTCAAGGATATGATTTTCTTCACCTATATAAAAACCACGATTGCACCCTACAAATGGGAGGGAGTGATCAATGGGGAAATATTACTACTGGAACGGAGTTAATACGTAGAATTGGTGGAGGAAAAGGGTATGCCCTTACCTGCCCTCTGATTACTAAAAATGATGGAAGTAAATTTGGGAAAAGTGAAGGAGGAAATATTTGGTTAGATCCAAAAAGAACATCTCCATATAAATTTTACCAATATTGGCTAAATACAGCAGATGAGGATGCTGAAAAATATATTAAAATATTTACATTTTTAGATCAAGAGACCATCAATACCTTAATCAAAGACCATAAAAAGGAACCTCATGTGCGGTTATTACAAAAAAGATTGGCAGAGGAAGTAACGGTAACAGTTCACAATGAAGTTGCTTTAAATAATGCAATTAAAGCATCCAATATGTTATTTGGAAAATCTACCTCTGAAGATCTTATAGAATTAGACACAACTACTTTTTTGGATGTTTTTGAGGGTGTTCCTCAAGCAGAAATATCTAGATCAGAAATAGAAATAGGAATTGATATAATTAGAGCCTTATCTGAAAAAACAGGTTTTTTAAAATCAAATAGTGAAGCTAGAAGGGCTTTGAAAGAAAATTCTGTTGCTGTCAACAAAATAAAAGTTTCTGAGGGGTTCTCTATAAATTCATCAAATTTAATTAATGAACAATTTGTTCTTTTACAAAGAGGAAAGAAGAATTATTTTATTTTAAAAATAGTTTAGGAATTTTTAAAATATAGAATTTTGCCTAATAATAGATGAGTTATTAGCACCGTCTATTGAGAATTATTATGCTTTCTCAAGAGTGAAAGAAAATTCTGATCCAATTCCAATTTGACTCTCTACATATATTTTTTCGTTGTGAGCATCTAAAATATGCTTAACGATTGACAAACCTAAGCCACTTCCTCCTTGTTCTCTTGAGCCACTGTTATCTACTCTATAAAATCGTTCAAATAATCTTGGTATTTTGTCATTCTCGATTCCTTCTCCATTATCAGTTATTCTAATTAATATCTTATTCATTACTAGATTTTCTATACTAATTTCAGTAGTTCCGTTGGTTCTACCATACTTGATTGAATTCACAATTAAGTTAGAAAGTACCTGTTGAACACGGTCTTTATCAGCTTTTACAAAAATAGGTTTTGTATACTGTTTGTCAAATGTAAATAAAATATCATTTTTTGAAGCTTTCATTTCAAGCAATTCAAAGACATTTTTTATTAATTCAATAATATTGAACTTTTCTTTCTTTAGACTCAGTTCTCCAACTTCTAATTTAGTAATCATGTCTAAATCTTTAACAATAAAAATTAACCGCTCCACTCCTTTACTAGCTCTTTCTAAATACTTTTTCCTTAATTTTTTATCATCTGCAGCTCCATTAATTAAAGTTTCAATATAACCCTGCAGGGTAAAAAGAGGTGTTTTTAGCTCATGAGAAACGTTTCCTGTAAATTCTCTTCGGTACCCTTCTCTTATTTTTAAAGCTTCAATTTCTAACTTTTTATTTCTAGCAAAAAGTTCAACTTCTTTAGTAAGGGTTTCCAAATCCGTAGTTATTTTTTGTGGTCCAAGGGTAGATTCTTCTAATAAGCTAACATCATCATATATTTTTTTAATTCTCTTATAAATAAAATTTTCAACTCTATATTGAATAATAAAAAACGAAATAAAAAAAATAACAGTGAATTCCAGAATCCAAAACCATAAATAAAATGATTCACTGACTAAGAGATAAATACCATTGAAGAGGGATAAGATAACAGTTAAAGATATCGAAGTTATGGATGAAATTTTATATTTTTGACTAAAGAATTTATTCATAAAATTCAAACTTATATCCTACTCCTTTTACAGTTGTCAGAAAGTTTCCTCCTATTTTTTCTCTTAGTTTTCTAATATGAACATCAATAGTTCTTCCACCAACGATTACATCATTACCCCAAACTTGATTTAAAATATCTGCTCTTTTAAAAACTTTATTTGGTTTAGATGCTAATAATGCCAATAATTCAAACTCTTTTTTTGGTAAATTAATGACAATACCATCATTTATGACCTTATATTCCTCTAAATTAATAATTAAATTACCAAGTGTAATTTCAGAACTATCATTTTTAATTTCTCTATACCTTCTTAATAAAGCTTTGACTTTACTGACTAAAAGTTTAGGTTTTATTGGCTTTGTAATATAATCATCTGCGCCAGCATTAAATCCGGCATATTGAGAATAATCTTCTCCTCTAGCAGTTAAAAAAGTGATAATGGTCTCTGTAAATTTAGGATCATTTCTTAAAGCTTCACAGGTTTCAATACCGTCCATAATAGGCATCATTACATCTAAAATAATTAAATGTGGGAGGTGTTTTTCAGCTTGAAGAATAGCCTCTTTACCATTTTTTGCAGTAAAGACTTGATATCCCACATTTTTTAAATTATAACTCACTATTTCTATGATGTCTGGCTCATCATCCACCAATAATATTTTAGTGTTTTTTTTATTCATTTATATGTTTTTTTAACGTCATAAATATACTCAATAATAGAACCGATTTTAAAGTTACTTTAATTGTTAACAATTAGGTAACATTTTAGTTTTCAAAAACCTACTAAAATTAGTAAATTTGATAATTAATCAATTTAAAACAATTTTTATGAAAAAAATTACTTTTATTGCTGCAATCTTTTTGAGTGCCCTTTCTTACGCACAAATAGCTGGAACCAGCTTTGAAGAACCGGGTGTATTTACTATACAATACGTTGATACGGGAGATGCGACCAGTGCACACGACTTAGCTAGTAATCCAGACGAGCCTTTTGTTAATTATACTTCAACAGGTGGAGAGATGGGTTTCAATGCTCGTTATGAGCCTTATGACGAACCTAGTGATGGTTTAACTGATGGAGACTGGGTAGGAGTTACTGCTTTTGCTGGAGATGTTGGTGAATATACTGATGGTGTCCAAGGATATTCCGTAGGAGATCCAGACGGGAATTTCATTTTAGAATTTGATGTAGTAGAAATTTCAAATTCTCCGGATGCGTTACTTACCATGGATTATTATGTGAATGAAACTGGTTATGAAGGTGATGGAACAGAAAATTCTTCTGGATCTGACAGGATGAGAATTTATGTAAAAGATTTAACGAACAGCACAGAAATAGATATATTAAATACCGAAGGTTCAGACATCAACGATCTTGGAATAGAAGGATCCTGGACTTCTGTATCGATAGACCTACCAAACAACGCTTCTGTTCAATTGGTTGCTGAGGTTAGATCTAATTCTGCCACTGAAACATTATATTTAGATAATATCTCTGTCGATGGTAGCTTAAACCTAGGAAATAATACTGAAGATATTTTTTCTGTATATCCCAACCCTGTTACCAATGGATATGTAACTATTTCTTCTCCTTCAAATGGAGAAAAAAATATTGCTATATATGATATTCTTGGTAAGCAAGTGATGAATACAACGATTACCTCTGATAGATTAAATGTAGCACAACTAAATTCTGGGATTTACATGCTCAATATATCTGAAAATGGGATTTCTTCTACTAAAAAGTTAGTAATAAAGTAAGAAACCTCAATATTATAATTTAAAGCTTCTATGTATATAGAAGCTTTTTTATTTTATATATTTTTACCAAGTGAATCTAGCAAACAAAATTTTTAATATTTTATCTGAGAAAGACTTTGAAAATATAGCTCTACAAATATTTCAATACCAATATAAAGAGGTAAAAGTTTATCAACAATTCTGTAATTTATTAAAGGTAAATCCAACTAATGTTAAATCTTTAAATAAAATTCCATTTTTGCCCATTCAGTTTTTTAAAAGTCATCAAATCATAGCAGACAATAAGAAACATAAAGTTGTTTTTTCAAGTAGCGGAACGACTGGAAGTGTATTAAGTAAACATTATGTTTATGACTTACAATTATATAAAACTGGTTTTACCAAGACCTTTAATAGTTTTATGAAATCCTCAAAAGAGTTAACTATTTTAGCTTTATTACCTAATTATTTGGAACGCGAAGGCTCCTCATTAGTCTTTATGGTTAATGAACTTATAAAACAAAGTAACAATATAAACAGTGGTTTCTACCTAAACGATTTATCTTCTTTAATTCAAAAAATAGAATATTTAGAAAATAATAATCGTAAAACTTTACTCGTTGGGGTATCTTATGCGTTATTAGATCTTATTGAAATAAAAAAATTTAAATTAAAAAATACCATTATAATGGAAACAGGTGGTATGAAAGGGAGAAGAAAAGAGATGATCAGAAAAGAATTACATAAAACTCTTAAAGATGGATTCGGAGTTTCATCTATTTATAGTGAATATGGTATGACTGAACTTTTATCACAAGCTTATTCTTGTGGAGACGGACTTTTTAATTGCCCTCCATGGATGAAAGTGATCACAAGGGATACAGAGGAAGCTCAGTCATTAATTTTAAATAAAACAGGAGGGATTAATATTGTTGATTTAGCAAATATTTATTCTTGTTCTTTTATTGCAACACAAGATTTAGGAAAAGTAAATGAAGATGGTAGTTTTGAAATCATGGGTAGATTTGATGATAGTGATATTCGTGGTTGTAATTTAATGATTCAATAATTCATTAATTTTAAAAGTTAAAAAACAGAAATTTGGGAAGTAAAAATAAATTAAAACGATTTAAAGAAAACGAGACGTTTTCTAATGTTATCCAACCAACAAGACAAGAAGTTTTTGATGATACTTTAAAACTCAAAGGTAATTGGAGTAAATCTTTTTTTAAAAATGAGCAACCTATAGTTTTGGAATTAGGTTGTGGAAAAGGCGAATACTCCCTTAATCTAGCCAAGATGTTTCCTGAAAAAAACTTTTTAGGAATCGACATAAAAGGGGCCCGATTTTGGAAAGGTGCCAAAACCTCGTTGGAGGAAAAAATCACTAATGTTGGGTTTTTAAGAACTCAAATAGAATTGGTTGATTTATTATTTAACGAAAATGAAATAGACGAAATATGGATTACTTTTCCTGACCCTCAAATCAAATATAAAAGGACAAAACATCGCATGACGAATCCTGAATTTTTGAAAAAGTATAAAAAAATACTTAAACCAAAAGGAGTAGTTCATTTAAAAACAGATAGCGAATATATGCATGGATATACCCTCGGGTTATTGCAAGGCTTGGGCTTAAAAATTGAATATGCCCATCACGATGTCTATGGAACCACAAATGCCCCAGAGGAAGTTACAGGAATCCAAACCTATTACGAAAGCCAATATTTAGCAATTCGTAAAAAAATTACCTACCTCCGATTTAATTTCTCTTAAATTGAAAAACAGTATCTTACATTCATAATATTTTTATATGGTTTTTGTTTACTATTTGTTTTTTGGAGTTTTTGGAACCATAATAGCCACTTTTATTCCAGGTTTATTAAATATGTACTCAGCTAAAATTAGTAGAACACAGGGAAAAAAAAGCGCTTTTCTTTTTGCAACAGGGGTTTCAATTGCAATTGGTGTTTTAACAACAATTGCTCTTGTTTTTGCACGTTTTTTAGACAAAAATCCAGAGGTAATTAGCATCCTTCAAAAAGTAGCTCTTGGAATATTTATAAGTATAACTATCTATTTTTTTTTTATTGCAAAAGATGTAAAAAAAGCACCGGTTAAAGAAGTTTCTTATTCAAAAAGCAATCTTTTTTTTAAAGGATTTGTATTAAGTATCATCAATTTATTGCCAATTCCTTATTGGGTGTATATCAGTATTACTTTTACTTCTTTTAATTGGTTTTCTTTTACTCAATTAAGTGTAATTTCAACTGTTATAGGCTCAGTGATAGGTGCATTTGTAGTCATGTCAGGGTATATTTGGTTTTTTAGATCCAAAGAAAATCAAAAAAATGTAAATTTAAATATGAATTATTTAATTGGTGCTGCTACGGCAATTATTTCTGTTTTAACACTCTTCAAGATTATTAGAACTATGCAATGGTAAAAGAAATTGGATTTTTTGAAAAGGTTTATCAGGTAGCAGAACAAATCCCTTACGGCAGAGTTACCTCTTATGGTGCAATTGCAAAGTATCTAGGAACTCCAAAGAGTGCTAGAATGGTTGGTTGGGCCATGAATGCTTCTCATGTTAATCCTAAAGTTCCAGCCCATAGAGTGGTCAATAGAATAGGTGTGTTAAGCGGTAAGCATCACTTCGAAGGAACTAATTTAATGCAACAATTGTTAGAAAGTGAAGGAGTTGAGGTTCTTGACCATCAAATTCAAAATTTTGAATCACTTTTTTGGGATCCCTCTAAATATCTTCCTCTGTAGGTTTTTTGTTTTTTTAAGGAATATAAATTTCAATTACTTGTATATTTGTACTTTAGATTTAATCTAAATAAATAGAAATATCCAATACCTCATATAAAATAGTTAAAGAAATATAATTTAATGAAGTTTAAAAAAGAACAAATTTTAAAAGCTTTAGAAACCATTACAGTAGCTGGTGAAGGAAAGAATATGGTCGAAAGTGGTGCGGTAAAAAATGTCATGACCTTTGCAGATGAAATTGTCGTAGACCTTGTTTTATCATCACCTGCTATGCACATAAAAAAAAGAGCTGAAGCAGATGTAATTAAAACCATAAAAGAAAAAGTTTCAGAAGGAGCAAAAGTTACGGTAAATATCAAAATAGAAGCACCAGTAAAACTATCAAATCCAAATCTAATTAAGGGTAAAAATATTCCCGGAATCAAAAATATAATAGCTGTTGCATCAGGTAAAGGCGGTGTAGGGAAATCAACTATCACTGCAAATTTAGCTGTGAGTTTATCTAAACTAGGATATAAAGTAGGGATATTAGATGCAGATATTTATGGTCCCTCAATTCCTATAATGTTCGATGTGGTTAAGGAACGTCCATTGTCAACCATGATTGACGGTAGAAGTAAAATGAAACCTGTTGAAAATTATGGCGTTAAAGTTCTGTCAATTGGTTTTTTTACAACACCAGAGCAAGCAGTAATCTGGAGAGGTCCAATGGCCTCTAAAGCCTTAAATCAACTTATTTTTGACGCAGCTTGGGGAGATTTAGATTATATGTTAATTGATTTACCGCCAGGAACCGGAGATATTCACCTTAGTATTATGCAATCGATGCCAATCACTGGCGCGATCGTTGTCAGTACTCCACAACCTGTAGCCCTAGCCGATGCTCGAAGAGGTGTCGCTATGTTTCAGCAAGAAAACATACAAGTTCCTGTTCTTGGTGTTATAGAAAACATGGCTTATTTTACCCCTGAGGAATTACCGGAAAATAAATATTACATTTTTGGTAAAGAAGGTGCTAAAAACTTATCTGAGGATTTAAATATTTCATTTTTAGGTGAAATTCCTCTAGTACAAAGTATTCGTGAGGCAGGAGATTCAGGAAGGCCAGCGGCATTACAAGAAGAAACTCCTTTAGCAAAGGCTTTTGAAAAAATTACAAAAGAAGTAATTAAAGAACTTAATAGTAGAAATGAAATTTTACCTCCAACAGAAGTTATCCAAATGACTAATTCGGTTGGATGTTCATCCTCAAAAAACTAGTTTATGAACAGTGAATTAAAAAGTAATATTGAAAAGGCACTTGATGAAATTCGTCCATTCTTACAAAACGATGGAGGAGATATTTCTCTAATTTCTATTGAAGATGATAAAATTGTAAAAGTTCAATTAGAGGGTGCCTGTGTAGGCTGTTCTGTAAATCAGATGACCTTGAAAAGCGGAGTTGAAATGACGATTAAAAAATATGCTCCTCAAATCGAAAAAGTAATTAATGTTGATTAAATAACCGATCTGTAATCACTTATTTTCTCTGGTCCCTCCAGGACCACTCTTATAACTTTCAAGGTGCCATCCCTAGTGGTTGAGATGTTCCATTTAATTAATGAAATACATCCCTTTTCAATCTCTATTCCTGTGATGCTTCTGGGATGAACACAACTTCCATCATTAAAAAAAGCAATTTCCCCTGGTTTTGGGAATCTAGGCCTGTGCGTATGGCCTATAATTGTTAATAGATTGTCGTTGTCTTGTATCCATTTTTTAGTTCTTCGTTCCACTTTTATGAGCTCTTTAAAGTTTTTTGCTGGACTGGTTGGATCACCAATCCCAAAAATCTGTAACTGTCTCCACAAGGCCCTAACCATAAATCGATTAAATTTCCAAGCGCGGTAATTCCACCAATCTGCCTGGTGCCCATGTAGCATAAAAATTTCTTGTCTACTAGTTTCATGCTCGAGAATGAGTCCTTCGGTAAAAGTGATTCCTGGAAAAAGTGGTTGATCTTTTCCAGTTACTTTATCGAAATAGGTGTATAGATGTTTTTCTACATATTTTTGTCTCTGATACACCATATCGTGATTACCAATTAATCGATATAGACGGTGTTCATCATAAAATTTTTTTAACAAAAAATAGATATTGGTATGGGTATAAAAAATAGATTTAAAATCTAAATTTTCCCATAATTCATCGCCGTCTCCTAATTCACAATAAGTAAATCCATTCTTAAAGTAATGATTCAGTGCATGATGATAAATATTTCGATTGTTAGCAAAATCATCTGCAAAGCTATTATCTCCTCTATGGACATCGCTAAAAACAATGAATTTAGATTCATCGTTATAGCTAATTCTTCTAGCGGTTTGGTATGCTTTTGTTATTCGTTCTTGTGATGCCATGTTTTGTAATTATCTTATTTAAAGCACATGGCCTATAATTTCTTGAACTACTTCTGGGTTTAATAAGGTTGAAGTATCACCTAGATGCTCTGTTTCGTTGCAGGCTATTTTTCTTAAAATTCGTCTCATTATTTTTCCTGAACGTGTTTTAGGTAGTCCTGAAGTAAATTGAATTTTTTTGAGTTTTGCGATAGGACCGACGTGTTCCGTAATTAATTGATTGATTTCCTTTCTTAAATTTTCCTGTTTTCGGTCTTTCCCAGTCTCTTTTAAAATAACAAATCCATATAGGGCATTCCCTCTAATATCATCTGGAAATCCAACGATCGCTGACTCTGCAACAGCAGGATGTTCGTTAATAGCATCTTCAATAGGAGCAGTCCCCAGATTATGACCAGAAACAATAATTACATCATCAACTCTTCCTGTAATTCTGTAATACCCAACGGTGTCTCTTAAGGCACCATCTCCTGTAAAATAAGTATTTTTATAAGCAGAAAAATAAGTTTCCTTGTAACGCTGATGATCGCCCCATATTGTCCTGGCCATGGAAGGCCAAGGATATTTTATGCATAATCGACCATCTACTTGATTCGTTTTTATTTCCTTTCCATTTTCATCCATCAAACAGGGTTGTACTCCCGGTAACGGTAAACAAGCAAAAGTTGGAATAGTGGGGGTTACGTAGGGAATTGGAGAAATTAATATGCCTCCGGTTTCAGTTTGCCACCAAGTATCTACAATAGGACTTTTCTTTTTTCCTATGTTGTCATTATACCAATGCCACGCTTCCTCGTTAATTGGCTCTCCGACTGTTCCTAAAACCTTTAATGAAGATAAATTATATTGATCTACGTAGTCTAATTTTTCTTTTGCCAATGCTCTAATAGCAGTTGGTGCAGTATAGAATTGTGAAACTTTGTGTTTTTCAACTATTTTCCAAAAACGACCATAGTCAGGATAACTAGGGACTCCTTCAAACATAACCGTTGTTGCACCATTCGCTAAAGGACCATAGATAATGTAACTGTGTCCGGTAATCCACCCTATATCGGCGGTACACCAATAAATATCATCTTCTTTATAATTGAAAACATTTTTAAATGTGTAGGCAGTATAAACCATATAACCGGCCGTTGTATGTACCATTCCTTTTGGATTCCCAGTTGAACCTGAAGTGTATAAAATAAATAAAGGATCTTCTGCATTCATAATTTCGGGTTCGTAAGTAGCAGAGGCTTCGTTTAATAATGGTTGAAGCCAATTATCACGACCTGCTAACATGGTTATTTCAGAATGGATTCGTTTTACCACCAATACCGAATTCACTTCTGGACATTTAGTCAATGCTTCATCAACAATACCCTTTAAATCTATAGTTTTATTTCCTCTGTAGGACCCATCACTTGTAAGAACCATTTTACAGCCTGAATCATTTATTCTTGTTGCCAATGCTGTTGCCGAAAAGCCAGCAAAAACAACGGAATGGATCGCTCCAATTCGTGCACAAGCAAGAACAGATACTGCTAATTCTGGAATCATTGGAAGATAAATACAGACACGATCTCCTTTTTTAATTCCTTTATTTGTCAACACATTTGCTAGTCTATTTACTCGTTCATGCAATTGTTTGTAGGTAATATGTAGAGCCTCTTCGTCGGGATTGTTCGGCTCAAATATAATAGCAGTTTTATTTCCTCTTGTTCGAAGATGCCGATCTATGCAATTTTCAGTAATATTTAGTTTTGCTCCATCAAACCACTTTACTTCTGGCTTTTTAAAATCCCAACTCAATACCTTATCCCACTTTTTGTGCCAATTAAAATGCTCTTCTGCAATCTCTTCCCAGAATAATTCAGGTTCTCGTATAGATTTTCGATAAACTTTATAATACTCTTCTAAATTTTTGATATGATAACTACTCATGGGGTATTAAATTGAAATTTTTCAACAATTTACGAAGTATTTTTTCAATATAAAATAAGAAGTCCTTTCAAAACGAGTTTAAAAGGACTTTAATTATTTCTAAATTTTTAATATCTTATTTAAAGGCATTTAGCCCAGTAACATCCATTCCGGTTATTAATAAGTGGATATCATGAGTACCTTCATACGTGATAACACTTTCTAAATTCATAGAATGACGCATAATGGAGTATTCACCAGTGATTCCCATACCACCTAACATTTGTCTGGCTTCTCGTGCAATATTAATTGCCATATCCACATTGTTTCGTTTTGCCATAGAGATTTGAGCCGTAGTTGCTTTACCCTCGTTTTTCAAAACACCCAATCGCCAAGTTAACAATTGCGCTTTTGTGATTTCAGTAATCATCTCAGCTAATTTCTTTTGCTGTAATTGAAATTGTCCTATTGGTTTTCCAAATTGAATTCTTTCTTTACTATATCTCAGAGCCGTATCATAACAATCCATAGCAGCTCCTATAGCTCCCCATGCAATTCCATATCGTGCAGAGTCTAAACAACCAAGTGGGGCACCTAAACCAGATTTATTAGGTAAAAGATTTTCTTTAGGAACCTTAACGTTGTCAAATATTAACTCCCCAGTTGCAGATGCGCGGAGTGACCATTTATTGTGAGTTTCTGGAGTAGAAAAACCTTCCATTCCTCGCTCTACGATTAGTCCATGTATTCTTCCCTCCTCATTTTTTGCCCAAACAACAGCGATATCTGCAAAAGGTGAGTTACTGATCCACATTTTTGCTCCATTTAGCAAATAATGGTCTCCCATATCTTTGTAGTTCGTTACCATACCTCCTGGATTTGAACCATGATCAGGTTCTGTTAACCCAAAACAGCCAATAAATTCGCCAGAGGCTAATTTTGGTAAGTATTTTGTTCGTTGTTCCTCATTACCATATTTCCAAATAGGGTACATTACTAAAGAAGATTGAACACTTGCGGTACTTCTAACGCCACTATCGCCACGCTCAATTTCTTGCATGATTAGTCCGTATGATATTTGGTCTAAACCGGCACCTCCGTATTCCATTGGGATATACGGTCCAAATGCGCCAATTTCTGCTAATCCTTTTAAAATTTGATTTGGAAATTCAGCTTTCTGGGCGTATTCTTCAATTATAGGTGACACATCACGCTTTACCCACTCTCGTGCTGCATCACGAATCAGCTTGTGTTCGTCGCTAAGTAATTCGTCCAATTGATAATAATCAGGAGCTTCAAATAAATCAGGTTTCATAGTCTTTTTATTTAATCTTTCAAAAGTAATTAATGCTCCTCAATTTTACACTTATTATAGAGAAAAATTATATAATATTTAAGAATTAATTATTTAAATAGCTGGCGATTAAACGATGAAAATGATGAACACCTTTTTCTCTTTTAGGGGAAAATCTTCCCGCCTTATAAAATGAGGAATTCACTCCCTTTTGAACGTTTTCAACTATAAATTCATCTTCTCGTTCTACTTTTTCTAGATCATTCCCAGCGCCTTTATTCATTTTTTTTGGATCCCACACATAAGATATAAAAGAAACTTTAGTTCGGTTAATATCTAGAGGCTTTACAATATTTAAAGAGAGTCCCCAAGGATAAAAATTAAACATCATATTTGGGAATACCCAATAATAATAGGCCGCTACATTTTTTCCGTAATCTGGATGACTTTCGGGAAAATCAAAAACTTCGGTTGCATCGTCTGTATAACCAATTTGAAGATTGCAATGCTCATAGGTTTCGGTTTTATAACTGCCATAATCAAGAACCTTATTTAGTCCTTCGTGAACAAAAGGAACATGGAATCCCTCTAAATAATTATCGCAATACAAAGCCCAATGCGCATGAACTAAAAAATCTTTACTACTAGAAGAGTCCAAATAAAATTCCTCAAAAGGTAAAAATCCAATCCGTTCTTTCATTTTATTAATTACTTTCGAGAATTGAAACTCTGGATTTAATCCAGCAAATAAAAGGGGTCCCCATTTTTCAAGAGGAAATTGATGCAGGTGATCACAGGCCCTAGGAAAATTTTCTGCTTCTTCAAATTCTGGCATGTATTCAAATTTTCCGTTTAAACTAAATCTCCTCCCATGATACATACAGCTTAGTTTTTTTACTTTTCCAGGTTGTAATACAACTAAATTTCCGCGATGAGTACAAACATTAGTGAAGCAATTAATTTTATCATCTTCATTTCTTACTATCAGAAGAGGCTCGGTTAAATAATTGTCTAAAAGAACTAATGGGTATACAGATTGAGGTAATGCAACTAATTTTTCATCTCCAATATAGTGCCATGATTTTAAAAATATTTTTTCTTTCAACTCCTTAAAAACCTGCTCATCTTTATAAAAAGAAGCGGGAAGTGTTTCTGCTTTTTTAATATCAGAATCGATATAGAATTTATTGCCCATTGCTTATTTGGATTATTGTATATTCACGAATTGACACTAAATGTAAACAATTATTTTATAATCTATTAAAAGTATATGAAATCTAAAACTCAGAAAATAGGTCTATTAACTGCTACTTCTCTCGTAGTGGGTAATATGATTGGAGTTGGTATTTTTGTATTACCTGCCGTTTTATCAAATTACGGATCAGTAAGTTTATTAGGTTGGTTATTTACTGCTACGGGAGCTTTAATTTTAGCAAAAATATTTAGTAATTTTAGTAAGATAATCGTTAGTAAAAGTGGTGGTCCATACGTTTATTCCAAAGCAGGATTTGGAGATTTTTTAGGATTTTTAGTTGCTTGGGGCTATTGGATTGCTTGTTGGGTGAGTAATGGAGCAATAGCAATAGCAATCATAGGAGCTGCCAGTTTTTTTATACCTGAATTAGCCACCAACGCTACTTGGTCGGTATCGTTGGGTTTGGGTTTGATTTGGTTTTTTACGTGGATTAATTCAAGAGGTATAAAAGAATCAGGAAAGGTTCAATTATTCACGACTATCATAAAAATAGTGCCTTTATTATTCATTATATTATTTGGATTATTTTTTTTTAAAATTGAAAACTTTCCTTCTTTTAATCTAACTGGAGAAAGTAATTTTTCGTCCCTATCAACAGTTGCCTCTCTAACACTTTATGCTTTTTTGGGTATAGAATGTGCTACAATCCCAGCTGCAGATATTCATAATCCTGAAAAAACAGTACCTAGAGCAACTATGTTAGGAACTGTAATAACTACCATATTATATATTTTGGCAACGATTATTTTATTTGGGATGTTACCCTTAGAAATTCTTCAAGAATCTCCTGCGCCTTTTGCGGAGGCAGCGAAAATAATGGGGGGAAATCTTGGAGGCTATTTTGTAGCTGTAGGCGTCATTGTTTCGGGAATAGGCGTTTTAAATGGCTGGATATTAATTACAGGACAAATATCAATGGCTACTGCAAAAGACGAATTGTTCCCAGATTTTTTTAAGAAAAAAAATAAAAAAGGAGCTCCAGTAAACGGATTTGTGATCGGAGGTATATTATCATCTGTTGTAATGTCCTTAAATTATACAGAAGGATTGGTCGAGCAGTTTCAATTTATTGTACAGCTGACCGTAATAGCTACGTTACTACCTTATTTATTTACTGCGGCGTCTTATTTACTTATTATAATTGAAAAAAAGTTTGAAACAAAAAGTTGGTTTAAATCTTTGGTGTTAGCAACATTGGGGTTTTTGTATTCATTTTGGGCTATATATGGTTCTGGACCCGAGACGGTATATTACGGATTTTTATTATTATTGATGGGTATACCCGTGTATGTTTATATGAAATGGATAACTACAAAGAAAAATAAATGAAAACCACTTATCATTCAGAATATTTAAAATTAAACACTGTTTTTATTAAACCTGCAAACAATGCATTTGTCTCTGAACATATTCTTAAAGAACAATGGAGAACTCATGGTTTTTTAGATCAGCCAGATTATAAAAAAACACTAGTAGAGTATGATTTTTTTAGAAAAGCACTCCAAAAAAATGGAGCTACTCTTTATGATTTCCCCTTTAATGAAAATGTCTCCATTGACTCTATTTATTGCCGAGATGCTTCTATTGCAACCGATTTTGGAATGATTATATGCAATATGGGTAAAGAGACTCGCATAAACGAACCCGCAGCTCAGTTAGAGATATTTAAAAACAATGCCATTCCTATTTTAGGAATCATTGAATCGCCAGGAACTTTAGAAGGAGGTGATGTTGCCTGGTTAGATGAGAAGACATTAGCTGTTGGACACACGTATCGCACTAATGAACATGGAATTAAACAATTAAAAAATTTACTAGAACCGAAAGGGATTGAAGTTCTTGTAGCTAATTTGCCTCATTATAAAGGAATTTCAGATGTGTTCCATTTAATGTCAATTTTAAGTCCAGTAGCTAGAAACTTGGCAGTGGTATATTCACCATTAATGCCCATAAAATTTAGGAATGAACTCATAAAAAGAAAGATTCAATTAATCGAAGTACCTGGCGAAGAGTTTGAATCAATGGGGTGCAATGTTTTGGCAATTGCCCCTAAGGAATGTTTGATGGTAGATGGGAACCCCAAGACTCAAAAAGCCTTAATCAAAGCAGGCTGTAAAGTAAGTATTTATAAAGGAGAAAATATTAGTGTTTTTGGAGGAGGAGGCCCCACTTGCTTAACAAGACCAATGCTCAGAGAATTATAATTTCAAGTAAAAATCTTTTACTAAATTTTTATACTTCTCTGTATAATGATGTCTGGAATTTTCAATGATTAATTCTTCGACACTTACTTTAGAATTGATTAATGAAAATTCAATTAAACTTCTTTTAATTTCTGAATTAATATTTCCTTTTACTCGGCAGATTTTATTTGGGAACAGATGATGCTCTGATGCGATTGATATGAAATTAGTTTCTTCTTTAAAAGGAATGATTAATGTAAAAATTCCATGGGAAGAAAGTAATTTAGAAACAGCTTTAGTTAGATCTTTAAAAGACAGACTATCTGTAAATCGAGCTTTATTTCTTGCTTTATTTTTAGATTTAAAATGGTCAGTATAAAAAGGAGGATTAGAAACAATTAAATCATACTTGTCATCTATCTCTACTGCATATTGTTGTGCGGACGTGTGATAACAAAACAATCGATCTCCCCAATTAGAAGCTTCAAAATTATCTACACATTCTTCGTAGGCATTTTCTTCTAATTCGACAGCATCGATAGTTTCTGACAAACTACGCTGTGCTAATAGTAAAGATATAATTCCAGTTCCTGCACCAATATCTAAAATAGACAGTGGTTGGTTGTCTAAGGAAGTCCAAGCTCCTAAAAGCACGCCGTCGGTACCAACTTTCATAGCAGAGCGCTCTTGTTTTACTGTAAATTGTTTAAATGTAAATTTCATTTTAAAGAAAAATAAAATATTAGAGGTAAATATCAATTAATCCCTCTGGCACCTTAAGAATTATTTTTTTTTGCTCTCGGTCTACACTTTTTATAAAATCGTCGATTAATGGAATTAAGATTTCTGAACCGTTTCTGTCAATTTCAAGTATAGCCTGATTAGTGGTGTCATTAACTCCTTTAACAATTCCAACAAGTCCGAAAGATAAATCTTCAGCCTCGAAACCAAATATCTCGTGGTAATAAAATTTATTACCTGTTAGTTGAGGTAAAAATTCAAGGGGTAAATAAAGTTCACTTTTTAATAATTTGTCAGCGTCTTCTTCGCTATCGATATCTTCAAATTTTACTCGTAAAAGTGTTGATTTATGTAATGAGGAGCGTTCAATAAAAAATGGAATCAAGCTTTTATTTTTATCAATAAAAACTGATTCCATTTTGGTGTAAATACTAGGGTTGTCTGTGTCTAGTTTTACTAGTAACTCCCCTTTAAAACTATATTTTTTAACAATTTTGCCTAAGTAGAAACAGTCCTCCTTTTGCATTGATAAAAAATTATTCTTCTTCTTTTGCGGTTTCTTCTACCGTTTCTTCAGTCGCTGAAGCCTCAACTACCTCTTCAGTTGTTTCATCTGCTTGATCAGTTGATGACGCTTCTACTTCTTCTTCTTCTGCTTCCTCAACAGGAGTAGCATCAGCAATACGTTGCTCGTTGACTGCTTTCTCTGCAGCTAAGGCATCTGCCTTTACTTTTGCTTCCGCATCATTTAATTTTGAGCGCTTAGCTTCAACTTCTTTATTTTTTCCTTCTAACCAAGCATTAAATTTTTCTTCAGCTTGTTCAGCAGTGAAAGCTCCTTTTTTAACACCTCCGGCAAGATGTTTTTTTAACATCACACCTTTGTATGATAAAATAGCTCTTGCTGTATCAGTTGGTTGTGCTCCATTATCTAACCATTGAACAGCACCATCAATATCTAAAATGATTTCTGCAGGGTTAACATTTGGATTATAGGTTCCTAGTTTTTCTAAGTATTTTCCATCTCTCTTTGAGCGGCTATCAGCAGCTACAATCCAATAAAAAGGTTTTCCTTTTTTTCCGTGTCTTTGTAATCTAATCTTTACGGGCATATTTATTAATTTTTGAGGTTCTCGACCTCGGTTCATAATTTAAGTTTGCAAAGATAATCTTTTTTTATAATGAAATTAGATAGTTTGAACTTTTTCTTTACATTTGTGAAAACCCAAAGTACCTGATTTCGCTATGAAAAACCTCATCACTCTTTTTTTTGTATTCTTGATTATTAGTAGTTGTCAAAAATTAGAGACAAATTCTCCTGCTTTTCAAGCCAGTGTTGAAGATGTTTTTTTTAAAGCTGATTTAGCGGAGGCAAACTATTTTGAAAATGAGGATTTTTTTGTTCTTCAAGGAAAAAGTAGTGACGAGATCATAACCTTAAGAGGATCTAATTTGGTTGAAGGCTCCAATATTGATTTTGGCGAAGATTCTGAAAACTTTGCTATCTATCAGGACGCGAATGGAACAATTTATTCAACAACAATACCCGGAGGTGAGGGAAGAATGAAAGTCAATGAAGTTTCTTTAGAGGATCAAACCATAACAGGCGAATTTAATTTTAAAGCAATTTCCATAAGTCAAGATACTTTAGAGGTGAAAAGAGGCGTTTTCTATAAGGTAGTTTACGAAAATGAAATTGGAAATGGCAGTAATGCAGGAAATTTCTCAGCAGAACTTAATGGAGGGGTATTTGTCCCTTTAGACACTTTTGCAATTGATAATGGAACTGATATTGTGATTAGAGGTGTTATTAATTTAGATGAAATAATTTTAGTAATCCCTATTGACACATTAATAGGAGTTTATGAGTTGCCTCTTGAAGGTTTTTCAGCTAGGGTTTCGGATGGAGTTGATACAGAGGATGCCATTAATGGAGAAATCAATATTTTAACTTTTGACACTTCGGCAAAAATAATAACAGGGACTTTTCAGTTTCAAACTCCTACCAACACGGTTAACGCTGGACAATTTGATGTGAGCTACCAATAATACTGGGTCTATTGCTCTCCTGCCAAAAAGTTAACAACTCTTAATAAAATTTAACTTATTTAAAAGGTGATTTTTATACTTTTAAGGCTCTAGATTTTTGAGATAGTAAAACACAAATTAACCTTCTTACTTTTTATGTTTTTAATATTTGATACCGAAACTACTGGGCTACCAAAACGATGGAATGCTCCACTATCCGATACGGAAAATTGGCCTAGATGCATTCAAATAGCTTGGCAGCTGCATGATAATAATGGAGTTTTAATTGAACATGAAGATTACTTAATACGACCAGAAGGATTTAATGTTCCTTATGATGCTGAGAAAATTCATGGAATATCTACAGAATTAGCATCAAAAGACGGTGTTCCTCTAAAGGATGTAATTGAAAGATTTCAAAAAGCACTATCAAAAACTAAATTTATTGTTGGGCAGAATTTAGGATTTGATAATAATATTATGGGCGCTGAGTTTATTCGGCTAGGAATAGAAAATCCTTTACCTAATTACCAGGTATTAGACACTTGTACCGAAATAACAGCCCAATTATGTCAGCTACCCGGGGGCAGAGGAGGAAAATTTAAACTTCCTACTCTTTCAGAGCTGCATACCTTTCTTTTTAATCATCCATTTAGTGAAGCGCACAATGCTACTGCCGATGTAGAGGCGACTACCCGTTGTTTTTTAGAGTTAATTAGAAGAAAAATTTATTCTGCGGACGAATTGCAAGTTGAGCCAGATTATTTTGAAATATTTAATAAATTCAACCCAGAACCCATTAAGCTAATAGGCTTAAAGCATATTAATTTAAAAAAAGCTTCCGATAGAATAAGAAAAGAAATTGCATCTATTTCAAATGAGGAGGAGGAGGTGTCTTCAGATACGATAGATAAAAATATTGCGGGATTAGAAAAAGTTTCGTTTGCTCATTTACACAATCATTCTCAGTTTTCAATACTACAATCTACTTCCAGTACTCAAAATTTAATAAAGGCAACAGCAGATAACAACATGCCTGCGGTAGCACTGACCGATTCCGGAAATATGATGGGTGCTTTTCATTTTGTAATGCAAGTTAATAATTACAATAAAACTCTAAGTGAAGAGGATTCATCAAAAAAGATAAAAGCCATTGTAGGCTGTGAATTTTTTGTTTGCGAAGATCATTTAAATAAAAATCATAAAGATAATGGCTATCAAATTGTCTTATTGGCAAAAAATAAAAAGGGCTATCATAATCTAGCAAAAATGTCATCTATTGCTTTTACAGATGGTTTTTATTATGTTCCTAGGATTGACAAAAAAATTATTGAGAAATACAAAGAAGATATTATGGTTCTCTCTGGAAGTCTTTATGGGGAAGTGCCAAGTAAGATTTTAAATATTGGTGAGAAACAAGCGGAAGACTCTTTAATTTGGTGGAAAGAAACTTTTGGAGAAGATTTTTATATAGAGGTGTCAAGACATCACCAAGAGGATGAAAAAAGAGTAAATTCGGTGTTAATACCGATGGCTAAAAAACATCAAGTAAAATTGGTAGCCACAAACAATACTTATTACATAAATAAAAAAGATGCAAATGCTCACGATATTTTGCTATGTGTAAAAGATGGTGAAAAACAAGCGACTCCGATTGGGAGAGGTCGTGGCTATCGTTATGGATTACCAAATCAGGAATATTATTTTAAATCGCAATCCGAAATGAAGACTTTATTCAAGGATCTTCCTCAGGCAATTAAAAATATTTCAGAGATTATTGAAAAAGTAACTCCCTTTAGTCTAAAAAGAGACGTTCTTCTACCAAAATTTGATATTCCTAAAGAGTTTCAGAACCAAGAAGATGATGTCGATGGAGGTAAAAGAGGAGAAAATGCATTTTTAAGAGCCTTGACATATGAGGGCGCAAAAAAACGATATAGTGAACTATCAGACGAACTAACAGAGCGACTTGACTTTGAATTAGAAGTAATTGCAAACACGGGGTATCCTGGATATTTTTTAATTGTTCAAGATTTTATAGCGGAGGCAAGAAAAATGGATGTGTCTGTTGGCCCAGGGAGGGGTTCTGCCGCAGGATCTGTTGTAGCATATTGTTTATGGATTACCAATATTGACCCCATAAAGTATAATTTACTTTTTGAGCGTTTTTTGAATCCGGAACGGATTAGTATGCCAGATATTGATATTGATTTTGATGATGAAGGTCGAGGTCGAGTTTTGGATTACGTTATCGAGAAGTACGGAACTAATCAAGTAGCACAAATTATAACCTATGGTACTATGGCTGCTAAATCCTCGATTAGGGACACGGCTAGGGTATTGGACTTACCTTTAAATTCTGCAGATCGAATTTCTAAGTTAATTCCGAATATGACCAAATTGAAAAAGATATTTGGATATACCGATTCTGAAATTAGAAATAATTTTAGAAACGATGAGGTGCCCAAAGTAAACGAATTGTTAGTATTGGCTGAGGGAAATGATTTAGAGGCTCAAACTGTAAATCAGGCTAGGATATTAGAAGGTTCAGTTCGTAATGTTGGGACCCATGCTTGTGGAGTTATTATTACACCAGATGACATTACAAATTTTGTTCCAGTTGCAACAGCAAAGGACTCTGACATGTTCGTCACTCAATTTGACAACTCTGTAGTGGAAAGTGCAGGTCTACTAAAAATGGATTTTTTAGGTTTAAAAACACTAACTCTAATTAAAGACACCGTTAAACTAGTAAAGTTAAAACATCAAGTAGAACTTGATCCTGATTCTTTTCCGCTAGATGATGAGTTAACTTTTGAATTATTTCAAAAAGGTGAAACAGTCGGAATATTTCAATACGAATCTGCAGGAATGCAAAAGTATTTAAAGGATTTAAAACCCACTGTTTTTGACGATTTAATTGCAATGAATGCTCTTTACAGGCCAGGCCCTATAGAATATATTCCAAGTTTTGTAAATCGTAAAAATGGAGATGAAAATATCTTATATGATCTACCTGCCATGGAAGAATATTTGAAAGAAACATATGGTATCACGGTTTATCAAGAACAAGTAATGCTGCTTTCTCAAAAGCTTGCAAATTTTACAAAAGGAGAGGCAGATGTATTGCGTAAAGCAATGGGGAAAAAACTTATTGCTGTTTTAGATAAAATGAAACCTAAGTTTATAACTCAAGCAAAAGAAAATGGTCATGACGAAGAAAAGCTAGAAAAAATATGGAAAGATTGGGAAGCTTTTGCAAGCTATGCTTTTAATAAGTCTCATTCTACTTGTTACGCATGGATTGCTTATCAGACTGCTTACTTAAAGGCACATTATCCAGCCGAGTATATGGCTGCAGTATTATCTAATAATATGAACGACATTAAACAAGTGAGTTTCTTTATGGAAGAATGTCGAAGGATGGGCTTAGAGGTTTTAGGACCCGATGTTAACGAGTCTTATTATAAGTTTACCGTAAATAATCAAGGGGCTATTCGCTTTGGGATGGGTGCTATTAAAGGAGTTGGTGGGAACGCAGTTACTACTATTGTTGAAACTAGAGCTAAGGGTAAATACAAATCGGTATTTGATTTAGCTAAGCGTATTGATTTAAGAGCAGCGAACAAAAAAGCTTTTGAAGGATTAGCACTAGCTGGAGGATTTGACGGATTCGACTCGCATCGTGCTCAGTATTTACACCCTGATGATAAGGGGGTTTTATTTATTGAAAAGGTATTGCGTTTTGCTGCCAAATTTCAGGAATCCAAAAATAGTGATCAACTAGATATGTTTGGAGGGAGTAGTGAAGTACAAATACCAGAGCCAGAAGTTCCACCATGTGAAAAATGGGGAACTTTAAAGAAATTAAAACAAGAAAAAGAAGTCGTAGGAATATATATATCTGGTCATCCTTTGGATGATTTTAAAACAGAAATTAATCGATTTTGTAACTGTACAGCCTCCGATTTTAACTACTTAGAAAACTTTATCAATAGAGAGATGTGCTTTGGCGGTATGGTTGGAGACGTTCAACATCGAGAGACAAAAATGGGTAAAGGTTGGGCTTTGTTTACTGTTGAAGACTATAAAGAAAGTTATGAATTTAGGATATTCGGAGAGCAGTATCTAAAATTTAGACATTTTTTAGTGCCTAATTCATTTATTTTTATCCGAGCTCTAGTTAGGGAAGGATGGGTTAATAAAGAAACTCAAAAAAAAGGAGATCCAAGATTGCAATTTAATAGTATGCAAATGTTACAAGAAGTTATGGATAGTCATGCAAAAAGATTGACTATACAACTACCGATTGAAGAAGTAAGCAATGATCATATCATTAATCTAAAACAAATTATTAAAGATTTTAAGGGAGATAAACATTTAGAATTGATTATTTATGAAGCCTCTGAAAAAATAAAAATAACAATGCGCTCCAAAAAGTTTAAGATTGACATTTCAAACGATTTACTAAAAAGGTTAGAAAAAGAACAAATTAGCTATAAACTCAATTGATATATGCATCATATATTCTAATGATTTGAATGTATGTTTAAGTCTAATTATTAACTACATTTGTATAATAATTAAAAAAAATATTATGGCATTAGAAATAACAGACCAAAGTTTTGAAGAAGTGGTTTTAAAAAGTGAAAAACCTGTACTAGTAGATTTTTGGGCTGCTTGGTGTGGGCCTTGCAGAATGGTAGGACCAATTATTGAAGAAATAAGTAATGATTATGAAGGGAAAGCAGTTGTTGGAAAAGTAGATGTTGATGCAAACCAAGAATTTGCCGCAAAATACGGTGTTCGTAACATTCCGACGGTGCTGGTTTTTCAAAATGGTGAAGTAGTTGGTAGACAAGTTGGAGTTGCTCCAAAGGCTACCTATGAGGAGGCTATAAACTCCTTACTTTAATAATAACAAAACACAATAAAAAAGGTTTGCTAATTAGCAAACCTTTTTTATTTTAGGGTTAATGGATATACGAAAAGAAATAAACGAAATTAAAGGATTCAAAAATTTAGAGCTTTTAGCTCACCAAGTTGTTGAAGGTTTTATTTCTGGATTGCATAAAAGTCCCTTCCATGGATTTTCGGCAGAATTTGCAGAACATCGTCTCTACAATCAGGGAGAAAGTACCAAGCACATCGATTGGAAATTATATGCAAAAACAGATAGGTTATACACAAAACGATATGAAGAAGAAACCAACTTACGATGTCATTTAATTATCGACAATAGCAGCTCGATGCATTATCCATCATTCAAAAATTTTAATATTAATCAATTAAATAAAATTAGCTTTTCAGCATTAGCAGCAGCAGCTATAATGAATTTATTAAAAAGGCAACGGGATGCTGTTGGATTAAGTATTTATAGTAATGATTATGATTATTACAGTGATGAAAAAGGAAGTGAACGTCACCACCAAATGTTATTGGCAAAATTAAATGAAGTTTTAGTAGATAAAAGAGTTCAAATTATCACTAAAACATACACCTACCTTCATGAAATTGCTGAAAAAATAAAAAGACGTTCCATGGTTTTTTTATTCACGGATATGTTTCAAAGTAACCAAGAGGAAGAAAAACTTTTTGAAGCACTTCAACATTTAAAATATAACAAACATGAGGTAATATTATTTCACACCTATGATAAAGAAAAAGAAATAGAATTTGATTTTAACAATCGGCCCAAACGTTTTGTTGATTTAGAAACTGGAGAACATTTAAACCTATATGCTGATAATGTAAGGCAAGACTATAAAACAGCAGTACAAAAATATTTTAACGAATTAAAAATTAAATGTGGGCAGTATCGAATTAAATACGTTCCAGTAAATATTAATGAAGACTTTAGTGCCATTTTAACAAGCTATTTCGTAGAACGTCAAAAGTTTAAGTAACAAAACAATTAAACTAAATTATTTTTTAAAAATAGTTTGCAATAATCAATAGGAGGTGTATATTTGCCCTCGCTAACAAGCAATAGTGATATTGTAAGCACGGTCTGGTAGTTCAGTTGGTTAGAATACCTGCCTGTCACGCAGGGGGTCGCGAGTTCGAGTCTCGTCCAGACCGCAAATAAAATGTTGTGTTGAGTCCTTTAATTAGGACTAGGTTTATGTAGTAAACCGATGAGAAGCTTTTCCAAATAGGAAAGGCTTTTTTTGTTTTTAGTAGTTCTATAAAAAACACCATCTTAGATTTAAGATGGTGTTAGTGGGGATATAATTGAATTGTATTTAAAAAAAGAGTATTTTTTGAAAAAAAAATCTTTAATCAATCAAATTTAATTTTATTAAATCTGGTTATATTAATAATTAGATAAGGGGCTTTTTACTTATGTTAAGAGACATTTTATTGAAGTCTAATAGTATTTGTTTACACTAATTTCCTTAAATGTAATAATTGGCTGGGATACCTTTGTAAAGAAAAAAAGCACCATCTGTTAAGATGGTACTTTGTAAAAATCCATCTAAATAAATTTAAAATGGAATTAATAACTAACCAATACAAATTTAAAATTATTAGAAATAGATTGATCGATTCTTTCGACAAAAGCAAATAATATTTAGTCAAATCAACGTTTTTAATCGATATATTGTATCTTTAATTGCAATTAAAAATATAATTGACATTTCAATAATATCTGCTATTATCATTACTGTTCAATAGATTGTACAGAACATGACAGTAATTCATTATTTTCTACTACTATTCCAAATTCTAAAGGGTTACAACAAACCTCACAATCTTCAATAAAAATTTGATTGTTTATGGAACTATCAATCAATTTTAATTGTTGCTCCCAACAGTGTGGACAGTCGAAATGATATTCAATCATAAACAGATTATTATCACTTATTTAAGTTTTTTAAACTCTTGTAAAGCTAAATAGAATGCGATTCCAAAAAGTAAAGTAATTATTCCTGCAAAGTATGGTATAAAATCATTCATTTTTTTGAGTTTTTAATGAGTCGTAAATAAATACCAAAAGCTAGAATAGACGGAACCCATAATCCAATAAATATGGCGTTTTCTTTTTCCCCAGAAAAAAATAATATTTCTGAAAATATTAAGCTTGAAAGAGCAGATATTAACAGTAATATGTCTATTATATTAAAATGTTTGAACATGTTTTTATTTTTAAATTGATTATTTATAGTTTAACTGTGAGACCTAGACCTCCGCTTGCACCTTTTGTGTTTCCACCTCCTAATTCAAAATATACTCCCCATTTTTCATTCCAAAATCATCTTCCTCCTATGTGTAATCCCAGATCTAAATCATTGTCTTTGTCAAAATCGCCATTGTACATCGCATAACCGAGACCTAACCCACCGTAAACGTCCCAAGACTCATCAGTTATTTCGAAAAGATTATCCAAATAATAATTTCCCCTTATATATAATGTAATCCAATCAAGGTCAAGATTAGTTGAAACTCCCGGTGCTATCGAAATATCTTTGTGTACTGGGATTTCATAATTTACGCCAAAAATACCAAAATTTAGTTCTTTTCTTGCTTGGCTGAAAGAATTTGAAAAGGTAAAAAGTAATAGCAATAATAGTAATAATAATTGTTTTTTCATTGTAAGTTTTACAGGTGGTCAATGTACAAAAACTAAAGCTAATCAATAAATTAATAATTCAAAAATAAAATTGTAATTTATTTACTATTAAGTAAACAAATACCTAAGTAATATTTTAATTGAATTTTATAAATAAAAATAGTCATTAGATTTCATTATATTTAACATGATTCAAAATAATAATAACTCCACCATCATGAAATATAAAACTCAAAAATTATTTATAAACAAGTCAATTTTAAGTTTTTTAATACTAGTATTAGTTATCTGTTTTAATAGTAACGCTCAATTATACTTACTAGGGAATAATTATACTGCACAAGATTTAAATGAGAATGGAACCGTCGTAGTAGGAGATAATGCTCAAGAACATTTTATGTGGACAATTTCTGATGGTTTAACTTTAATTGGAGGCGTAGCTCCAAATCAATACGGAGGAACAACTGCCGTCAATAATGCAGGAACAAAAATAGCAGGTACTAGAATTAATCCGGATACTGCTTTGGGCGAATTAAGTTCTTATGATGTCGCTACACAAATATGGACTTCACATGGATCTTTGGGATCATCGTCTGGAAATTCTTCAAGTTCGTCGTGGGGTATTTCTTCGGATGGACAAACTATCGTTGGCTTAGGTTGGATAGATCCTGGAAGTGCTCACGCAATTAAATGGACCAATCTAAACGGTGTCGAAGATTTGGGGAGTTCGGTTTCTGGAAGTAGCTCTCGAGCCAATGCAGTAAATCATGACGGAAGTATTATTGCTGGATGGCAAGATTCTTCAACAGGATTTCGACAAGGTGCCTTTTGGATCGATGACAATCAAACCCTGATTTTTCATAATAATGGTGAGCCAGCAAGCGAGGTAGGGGTTATATCTGATGACGGAATTTGGATGGGAGGAGGAGGCAATTACGCAAACGATTACCAAGCTTATATTTGGAGTGAAGCTACGGGTATTTTGGATATTGGTCCTGCTCCTATAAATGAATGGAGAGGCGCAACTACAGGACTTTCATCAAATGGGGAAGTCGTTGTAGGCTACTACAGACCTTGGCCAGCACCAGCAACTTTAGGTAGAGGTTTTTATTATACCGAGGAAGATGGCTTGTTGGATCTTACCGATTACGCTACATCATTAGGGATTGATGTTCAAGGAACCATTTTAGCTTTACCTTTAGCAATATCTGACGACGCTTCCACCGTAGTTGGTTTAACCAATAGTGGAACAGGTTTTGTGCTTAAGTTGCCGGTTGCTCCGTCTAATAATAATTGTGATAATGCCATTAGTTTAAACTGTGGAGTTTCAATTTCAGGCAGCACTACAAATGCTACTGATTCTGGAGGGTCTGTTGCGCCAGATGTTTTTTATACTTATACAGGATCTGCAGGGGAGGGTCTCATAGAGTTGACTCTTTGTAATGGGACCACTAATTTTGATACTTTTTTAAGAGTTTTTTCAGATTGTTCACTTACTAACGAAATAGTATCCAATAACGACGATTGTGGTATTTATTCTAGATTGGATTTTGAATCGGATGGAACCTCTACTTATTACATTATGGTTGAGGGAGCAGGGCAAGAATCTGGTGATTATACCATTGAGTTAAATTGTTTATTGAGCAATTCGTCTGCAACAAATAATACCTTCGTGTTATATCCTAACCCTGTTGATGACTTGTTATATATTGCCTCAGAAGAACTTATTAAAAGTATTAGTTTAAAAAACATATTAGGACAAACTTTATATGAATTAAAAGTAGATTCTTTTGATAGTTCGATTGATGTATCTAATTTGAATAAAGGAACCTATTTTTTAAATCTTAAAACAGCATCTAAAAATAGCATAAAAAAAATCATTAAAAATTAACAATAGTTAATAAAAAAAAATGATAAAATTTTAATGAATGAAGAAACAATCTAAAAAAAGCTTTTTGTTTTTACTTCTAATAGTTCCTTTTATTTTAAATGCTCAAGTTTGGGAATATAAAGATTCAGGAACTGATTTTATACTACTAGATCTTTCCATACCTCCAGGGCAAGATCAAATTGCATATGCTGCGGGCTCACAATATACAGTTGATTCGGAGGGGATAATTATTAAAACTGTAGATGGAGGAGAAACTTGGGAAACCATTTATCCTTTATCAGGTACAGTGCATTCGTTTACAAGAATTGAGTTTGTAAGCCCACTTAAAGGATTTGTTGTTGGTTGGGGTAATACTTTTATGATGACTGAAGATGGTGGAGCTACTTGGGTAGATATTGCTGCTGGAACCGATATTTATTATTACAGCGGGTTAAATTTTTATGATGAAAATAATGGCTTTGCGATGGGATTAAATTTAAGTAATGGTTTAGATTCCTATATAACAAACGATGGAGGAATCACATGGAATCTTTTAACGAATACTACCAATATGGCAGAATTTGCTTCTGCTTATGCTGATGAGAATACCTTGTTCACCGTTGGAAAAGATCAAGTGATTAGTAAATCCGAGGATGGAGGTGAAAACTGGTCCGTTATTAATACGGGTATTCAAGGATTTTACAATTTTGAAGTATATTTTAAAGATTTAAATAATGGCATTGTTTCTACAGAAGATGGCACCTTATTAACGACTCATGATAGTGGTTTAACTTGGGATAGCTTTAGTACAGGTTACCATAATTTTTATGGATTAAATTATGTTGGAGATCATATTTATGCGGCAGGAACTGATGAAGATGTTTATCTCTCATCTGATAACGGAACTACTTGGGAAATGATTCATAATGGTCCGCCAACAGCGACCTTTTACGCCATTGAATTTTTTAATAATGGCGATGCTTTAATTTGTGGTTCTCAAGGAACGATGCTAAAGGCAAGTGCTCTTATACTTAACACAAACACTGTTGAGAATCCAAGTCTAACTATATTTTATAGAAGTTCAATAAAAGAATTAATTGTAAATTCAGACCTTGTTTTTTCAAGTTATTTAATTTATTCTTTGGACGGAAAACTAATTAATAAACAAAAAGTAACTTCAAATAATACATTAAAAATAGATGTATCCCATTTATCAAACGGGAATTATATGGTAGTCTTAAATTCTGATAATAATCGCAGAACAGCGAAGTTTGTAAAGTACTAGGGGGCTAAAAAAAACGACTCCAATTTGCAAGAACCTCCCAAATAAAAATCCCCAAGAACACTAGTGAAATTGTTAGTTTCATTACAGTAGATGCTAAAAAGCCTAAAAAGGACCCCAATGCTGATTTTAATGCTTGTGGGCCTTTTGTTTTGTTAAAAACGATTTCTCCAATAAAAGCACCAAAAAATGGGCCTATTAAAAAACCAAAAGGTATTGGAGAAATTAATCCAATAAATAACCCCAACAAAGCACCTACAGCACCAGCTTTACTGCCACCAAACTTTTTGGTACTAATGGCTGGCATCATATAATCCAATAAAAAAATACCGCTAGCGATCGCGAAGGTGATTCCTAAAAACCAATAATTAGTTGGTATAACTTCTGTTAATTCTAAACATAATAGTCCTAACCAACCTAGTGGAGGACCAGGAAGAACTGGTAAAACACTACCTACTAAACCTACAATACAAAGAATAAACCCTAAACTTACCAATATTAAATCTATATTCATATCTATTTGGTCGCATATTAACTGTAGTTGTTACAACAATCGCTTAATAATTAAATTTGTTATGTTTTAATTTACAGGGATTTATTATTTTTATAATATGAAAAATTTAGCACTACTCCTTTTTTTGACTTTAATAAATAGTTCTTACTTGTTAGGACAAGAAATTAATTGGATGACCATAGAGGAAGCAGAACTTGCTGTAAAAAAACAACCTAAAAAAATATTGATTGATGTGTACACCAAGTGGTGCGGCTATTGTAAGAAAATGGACAAAACTACTTTTCAAGATAAAGAGATGATCGACTACTTAAATAAGAAGTTTTATTGTGTAAAAATGGATGGTGAGGATAAAAATATAATGACCTTCAAAGGAAAGGAATTTAGTTTTGTTAATAAAGGAAGAAGAGGTTATAACGAACTCCCTGCTGCGCTTTTAAAAGGAAAACTAAGTTATCCAACCTTTGTATATTTAGATGAAGATTTAAGAATTTTGCTTGTTATGCCTGGTTACAGGAGCTCCTCTGAAATGCTTCCAATAGTAAGCTATTTGGGGAGTAATAAATATAAGGATATGAAGTGGGAAGCATACATTAACGAAACAAAAGGAGAAAAATAAAAATGAAAATAAAAAGTGTTATTGGTCTACTTATTTTATCATTGTTTTTTTATTCTTGTGAATACTTTGAAACTAAAAAGATTTCCTCTGAAACATTTGTTAAAGAGGAAATTAAATCTATTAATTGGAGGGATGTAGATCAATATCCTATTTTTAAAAATTGTGAACTTGTTTCAAATAAAGAACAACAAAAATCTTGTTTTGAATCTACCTTGTCCTCCTATATTTACCAGTCTATTAACTCTAAAGAAACTATTGTAACTACTGATTTAAACGAAACGGTAACGATCGATTTTATAGTCGATGAAAAAGGAAAATTAATGATTACTTCTATGATTGTTGATAGTTTGATAAGCGCTCAAATTCCCTTGTTGGAAAAAAATATTAAAAAAGTAATGGATTCTATTCAACCAATTGCTCCAGCCTATAAAAGAGGAATCCCGGTTAAAACATCTTTTCAGTTACCGCTGGAGATAAGAACAATAGCAAACTAAAATTAAAAGAATTGCTATTCAGTACAAACATAAAATACTAAATTAGTAAATCCTTAATGCTAAAATTTTAAATGAATTCAGATAAAATAATCCTCGGGATAGATCCCGGTACCACCATTATGGGTTTTGGACTCATTAAAGTAGTTAAAAAGAAAATGCATTTTCTACAATTAAACGAACTTCAACTTAAAAAGTACGATGATCATTATCTTAAGTTAAAATTGATTTTTGAACGAACCGTCGAACTAATTGATACTTATAAGCCCGATCACATCGCAATTGAAGCTCCTTTTTTTGGTAAAAATGTTCAATCGATGTTAAAATTAGGAAGAGCACAAGGCGTTGCCATGGCAGCAGGACTTTCTAGAGAGATACCAATTACCGAATATTCTCCAAAAAAAATAAAAATGGCCATCACAGGCAATGGAAATGCTAGCAAAGAACAAGTGGCAAAAATGCTACAGAGCCTTCTAAATTTAAAAGAACTTCCAAAAAATTTAGACAGTACTGATGGATTAGCGGCTGCAGTTTGTCATTTTTATAATTCAGGAAGAGTGCAAATTGGTAAAAGTTATACAGGTTGGTCAGCTTTTGTGAAACAAAACGAAGGACGCATAAAAAAATAGACTATAAATGGCTGGAATTTATATTCATATTCCTTTTTGTAAACAAGCATGTTATTATTGCGATTTTCATTTTTCAACCAGTCTAAAAAGAAAAAACGAATTAATATCCTCCATTTGTAAAGAAATTCAACTTCGTAAAAATGAAATTTCAGGTGACATTAAAACTATTTACTTTGGTGGAGGTACTCCATCGATATTAAAAACCGAAGAAATTAATTTAATTATTAATGAGGTTTATCATAATTTTAAAGTAGAAGATAACATTGAAATTACACTAGAAGCAAATCCAGATGATCTTTCTGAAGAAAAAATCATTCAACTATCTCGATCAAAAATCAATCGTTTAAGTATAGGAATACAATCTTTTTTCAATACAGATTTAATATTAATGAATAGGGCTCATAACCATAAAGAAGCCACTACTTGTCTTGAACTGGCCACACAATATTTTGAAAATATAAGTATTGACTTAATTTATGGAATTCCTGGTTTAAGCGATCAACGGTGGGTTGAAAATTTAGAAAAAGCTATTTCATTTGGTGTTCCACACCTATCAAGTTATGCATTAACTGTAGAGCCTAAAACAGCATTAAAAAAACAGATAGATATAGGTAAAGTTTCACCAGTTAGTGAAAAAGATTCTCATCGTCATTATTTAATTTTATTGGCGAAAATGAAGAAACACGGATTTGTTAATTATGAGTTTTCTAATTTTGGGAAAGAAGGATTTTATTCTCAAAATAACATGGCCTACTGGCAAGGTAAGAACTATTTAGGAGTGGGTCCCTCTGCACACTCATTCGATGGAAAAAAAAGAAGCTGGAATATAAATAACAATATAAAATACATTCATGCTATTCAAGAAAATAAGCTCCCTATTGAAAGAGAAGTTTTAACCATTACTGATCGGTACAACGAATATTTAATGACAGGGCTAAGAACCATGTGGGGTGTTTCTATTTCTAAAATTAATTTAGAATTTGGGAAAGCTTTTGCGACCTACCTACTAAAACAAGCTGAAAAACCATTGGAGGAAGGACTTTTAAAAATCAATCAAAAAGACACCTTGCTAATAACAGAAAAAGGAAAGTTTTTAAGTGATGGAATTGCTAGCAACTTGTTTATGGTCGAATAAAATGATTACATTTAAGCGATGATAGTAGAGATAAAAATTGATAATGATCTAAAAAAAATTGATTTATCCAAACCGATAGATATTTCAATACCGTTGCGTGGTTCTAAAGAAAATCCAATTGCTTGGTATCTAGATAAACCCTCAATAAGTCCTGTTAAAGACGGAGATTGGATTGGTAAAGTTTCGGAGGGAGCTGCCGTGAATTTTAATAATATTCAATTTAATCCGCACGCTCATGGAACCCATACAGAATGTATTGGACATATAACCTCACAGTTTTATTCCATCAATAAAACGCTAAAAACTTTTTTCTTTTTGACAAAACTAATTACGGTTAAACCAGAAAAAAGAGGGGAAGATCAGGTGATTACTAAAGAGTTACTAAGTAATTTATTAAAAAATGACTATCCAGAGGCTTTGGTTATTAGAACAAGCCCAAATAATGATCTCAAAAAAACTAAAAAATATTCGAATACCAATTGGCCTTATCTTCTAGAAGAAACAGCAGTTTATATTAGAGAAAGAGGAATTAAACATTTATTAATAGATCAGCCATCGGTAGATAGAGAGCATGATGAAGGAAAATTATTAGCTCACAAGGCTTTTTGGAATTATTCAGTTCAAGAACGATTAGACGCTACCATTACCGAATTAATTTATGCTCCCGATTCAATACCAGATGGATGCTATTTATTGAACTTGCAAATTGCTCCTTTTGAAAATGATGCCAGTCCAAGTAAGCCAATTTTATACCGTTTTTTATGAAAATGGATACAGTTTAACTATAAAACAGAAAAAAAGTGATTGATTCTGATATTAAAAGAATCAAAAAAAAGAATAAGCGATGAAATTTAAATGGGAAGGCGTAATGCCAGCAGTTACTACTAAATTTACTAAGGAAGATACTTTAGATTTAGAGTTATTTTTAAAAAATATAAACAGCCAATTAGACGCAGGAGTTCACGGTATTGTTCTGGGAGGCACCTTGGGGGAAGCGAGTACTTTAGACGACTCCGAAAAAAGAATATTAACAAGAGAAACGGTGAAATTTGTTGCAGGAAAAGTTCCGGTTATGATGAACATTGCAGAGCAAACGACAAAGGGTGCAATTATGGCAGCCAATAAGGCCGAAGAAGACGGAGCAAGTGGTTTAATGATGCTTCCTCCCATGCGATATAGCGCTGGAAATAGAGAGGTGGTAGAATATTTTAAGGCGGTGGCCTTGAATAGTGCCCTTCCCATCATGGTTTATAACAATCCAGTAGATTACAAGACTGAGGTGAGTTTAGATATGTTTGAGGAATTATTAAAATGTGAGACCATTCAGGCGGTAAAAGAATCCACAAGAGATATCTCAAATGTAACTAGGATTAAAAATAGGTTTGGAAACCGATTAAAAATAATGACCGGAGTGGACACTTTAGCCTTGGAAAGTTTATTGATGGGAGCCGATGGCTGGATTGCAGGACTGGTTTGTGCCTTTCCGAGCGAAACTGTTGCTATTTATGAGCTTCAAAAAGCGGGAAAAACTCAAGAGGCTTTAGCGATTTATAGGTGGTTTTTACCCTTATTAGAATTAGATATTAACTCTAAATTAGTACAAAACATTAAATTAGCAGAAGTAGCAACGGGTATAGGATCTGAACAGGTTAGAGCCCCTCGTTTGCCTTTGGTTGGTTCTGAAAGAGCACAGGTGTTGAAAGTGATTGAAGAGGGTTTAAAAAACAGACCTCAATTACCAGCTTATAAAAACCTAACAAATAATTAAAAATAATAAAATGATTACAGGTGAAAATCATATTGGGAATCAACGATCAGCAACAGGTGCTAAAACCTATAAAACGTTTAATCCTAAGTTAAATATTGAAAACCAATCAAGTTTTCACAGAAGCAACTTCTGAAGAAATTAATCAAGCAGCACAATTAGCTTCCGAGGCATTTAAGACCTTTAGTAAAAAATCAGGTCTTGAAAAAGCAACTTTTTTAAGAGCCATCGCAGATGAAATTTTAGCCATGGGAGACGATTTAATTACCATGTATCAATCTGAAACGGGTCTTCCAGAAGGAAGAGCTAAAGGAGAAAGAGGGAGAACAATGGGGCAATTAACAAGTTTTGCTGCTATGCTAGAAGAGGGTTCTTGGGTAGAAGCGACCATCGATACTGCCGATTTAGATAGAAAACCCATTCCAAAACAAGATATTCGAAAAATGATGGTTCCTTTAGGGCCTGTAGTTGTATTTGGAGCCAGTAATTTTCCATTTGCTTATTCAACAGCTGGAGGTGATACGGCATCTGCTTTAGCGGCAGGTTGTCCTGTAATTTGTAAATCGCACCCAATGCATGCCGGAACTGGAGAAATGGTAGCAGAAGCGATTATCAGAGCTGCTCAAAAAACAAATATGCCAAACGGCGTGTTTTCTAATTTAAACAGTTCAGGTATTGAAGTAGGGATCGAATTGGTGACGCATCCAGATATTAAAGCAGTCGGTTTTACAGGAAGTATTCAAGGAGGAAGAGCGTTGTATGATATTGCTGGACAAAGAGAGGAGCCTATACCAGTGTTTGCTGAAATGGGGAGTATTAATCCAGTGGTATTATTGCCGCAAGCTCTTCAAAATAATGGGGAAGCCCTGGCTAAAACCTATGCAGGTTCTATTACTTTAGGGACCGGTCAGTTTTGTACCAATCCTGGATTAATTCTTGGAATTAAAGGAGCTAATTTATCTAATTTTATAAAGGTACTTTCTACAGAAATAGTAAAATTAGAACCTTCTTGTATGTTGCACCCAACAATTATTGGCAACTATGAAAGAAACAAGCAAACTGCTTTACAACAAGATGGTTTGACAGTAAAGGCTGATTTTAATGATAGTGTAGCAGTAAATCACGCAAGGCAAACCATAGTAACAGTAGAAGGCGAAACTTTTTTAGAAAATACCACCTTACATCAAGAAGTCTTTGGCCCCTTTTCAATGGTGGTCGAATGTAAAAATTCTGAAGAATTAGAAAGTATTATTAATCATTTAGAGGGTCAATTAACGGGAACAGTATTGGGAGAAAAAGAGGAGCTCGAAAAATACAGTTCGGTTATAGATGCCTTACAAAATAGAGTGGGTAGAATTATCTTTAATGGGGTTCCAACAGGTGTTGAGGTTTGTCCATCGATGTTACATGGTGGTCCATACCCTTCGTCAACAGACAGTCGTTTTACGGCTGTAGGATTGCATTCAGTTAAAAGATGGGTCCGTCCTTTTAGTTTCCAAAGTTGGCCAAATGAACTGCTGCCAGCTGAATTAAAAAATAACAATCCATTAGGAATTACCAGATTTGTGAATGGTTTAAATACGTCCAATAAAATTTAAATGTTTATGAAGTTTTTTCGAAATCTTGCTTTTTTATTAGGACTTGTCTTTATGAGTTTTTCAATAAATTTTGAAAATCCAGACTCGGAATTATTAAATAAAGTGATTACTGAAATTGAAGAACGAAATACCTATGATTGGAAAAAGTATCCCTTGGGATTATTCTCTAAAGAGCAATTTAAAAAGGAAGCAAATTATGCTAAAAAACAATTAAAACAATTAAACAAAATCAATCCTAAAAACCTATCAGAAACAGAATCTATCTCCTTAGAATTATTAAAATTTAAATTACAAGATACCATTGATTATTATGATTTTGAACGATTTTTAAATCCATTACTTTCAGATTCCGGTTTTCATACTAGCTTTCCCTTTATCGTTCGACCTTTTCAAAATTATAATCAAGTTAAAAGATATTTAGATCAACTAAATGCAATTCCAGATCGGGTTAACCAATTTCTTCCTTTATTGCGTGAAGGATTAGAAAAAGGAGTCTCTCAACCACGAGTTATTTTTAATGGCTACGAATCAAGTTATAATGATCATATCGTTAGTGATTTTAAAGAAAGTTATTTTTATACTCCTTTTAATGACTTACCGAGAGCTCTAAGCTTATCTCAAAAAGATTCCATTTTAACAGCTGCCGAAGTAGCGATAACGAAACATGTAATTCCGCAATTTAAGGTGGTAAAAACTTTTTTTGAAGAGGAGTATTATCCTAAAACAAGAAGCGCTATTGGAATTTCAGAAACACCAAATGGAAAAGAATATTATCAAAACAGAATCAATTATTATACAACGAGTACTCAGTACTCTGCAGATGCAATTCATCAAATTGGTTTAGATGAAGTTGCTAGAATAAAAAACGAGATGGAAAAAATTATTTTGGAATTAGAATTTCAAGGTAGTTTTTCAGAATTCCTTGACTTTTTAAGAACCGATCCTCAGTTTTACGCAACCAGTCCTGAGCAATTGTTAATGATTGCTAGAGATATGGCAAAAAGAGCCGACGAACAATTACCAAGATTTTTTAAGACCTTACCAAGAAAACCGTATGGAGTAGCGGCCGTACCAGCTGCGATTGCTCCTAAGTATACCACGGGACGCTATGTAGGTACCAGTAAAAATAGTACAGATCCCGGGTATTATTGGGTAAACACCTATGATTTACCAAGTAGACCTTTATATGTTTTACCGTCTCTTACGGTTCATGAAGCAGTACCAGGACATCATTTACAAGGCTCCTTAAACCTTGAGTTAGGGGACAGCATCCCACAATTTAGAAAGAATACTTATTTGTCTGCATACGGGGAAGGTTGGGGATTGTATTGTGAGTTTTTAGCTGAAGAAATGGGAATGTACACCACTGCTTACGAACAATTCGGAAAACTAACATATGAAATGTGGAGAGCTTGCAGACTGGTAGTGGACACTGGAATCCATGCTAAAGGCTGGACCCGTGATCAAGTGATTGAATACATGTCAAAAAACACGGCGCTTTCTATTCATGAAATTAATACCGAAACCGATCGCTACATTTCTTGGCCCGGTCAAGCCTTATCTTATAAAATTGGAGAGCTTAAAATAAGAGAGCTTAGAACAAAAGCAGAAAAAGAATTAGGAGCAAATTTTGACATTAGAGAATTCCATGAAGTTGTTCTAGAACAGGGAACTGTTACCTTGTCAATACTCGAAAAAAGAATCAATAATTACATCACAAAAAATAAGAATGAGTAGAGCCATTTTTAAATGTATTGATGCGCATACTTGCGGAAACCCAGTAAGAGTAGTTACTTCGGGTCGCCCAGATCTTTTAGGGAATTCCATGAGTGAAAAAAGACAACACTTTATTAAAGAATTCGACTGGATCCGAAAAGGGTTAATGTTTGAACCTAGAGGCCACGATATGATGAGCGGTAGTTTCTTTTTTAAACCTCAAAATCCCGAAAACGACTTTGGAATATTATTTATAGAAACTTCGGGTTGTTTGCCCATGTGTGGGCATGGAACTATTGGAGCGATTACTATTGCGGTTGAAGAAGGTTTAGTGATACCCAAAAAACCAGGATTCATCAAAATGGAAACACCTGCAGGTTTAGTAGAAATAGAATATAAAGAGACTAATAATAAGGTAGAATGGGTTAAACTAAAAAATGTAAAATCGTATTTAGCTGCTGAAAATTTAACGATTGATTGTCCAGAATTAGGTGACATTAGTTTTGATGTTTCTTATGGAGGAAACTATTATGCTATAATAGACCCACAGACCAACTTTAGTGGAGTACAAGATTTTACGGCGGGTAAATTAATTCAATATTCTCAAATTATAAGAAAACGAATCAATGACAAATACCCAAATAGGTTTATCCATCCAGAAAATGATACCATTAGAGATGTTAGTCATCTATTATGGACCGGCGATCCAATAGATCCAAAATCGTCTGGAAGAAATGCGGTGTTTTATGGAGATAAAGCTATTGATAGAAGCCCATGTGGTACGGGAACATCGGCAAGGATGGCACAATTATATGCAAAAGGAAAATTAAGACTGGGGGATGAATTTGTTCATGAAAGTTTTATAGGTTCCACTTTTGTAGGAAGAATTGAAGAAGAAACAATATTGGATGGGAAAACAGCAATTATTCCTAGTATTCAAGGATGGGCAAAAGTATATGGATACAATACCATTATTATTGATGATCAAGATGATCCATACGCACACGGTTTCCAGGTAATTTAAATATAATGAGTAAAGAGGTTGTAATTATTGGGGGAGGAATCATTGGGTTATGTTCTGCATATTACCTCCAGAAAGAAGGATGTGCTGTTACCATCATTGATCAATCGGGTATGACCAAAGGAGCCTCCTTTGTCAATGCAGGATACATTACCCCTAGCCATATCATTCCGTTATCAGCTCCCGGTATGATTACTAAAGGGCTCAAATGGATGTTTGATACTGCTAGTCCTTTTTATGTGAAACCTCGTTTGGATAAAGATTTTTTAAAATGGGCCTGGGCGTTTAAAAAATCGGCAACTGCTTCGAAGGTAGAAAAAGCAATTCCTATTATTAAAGAGATCAATATTTTAGGGAGAACGCTTTATGAAGAAATTAAGCAATCAGGAGATTTTAATTTTCATTACGAGCGAAAAGGACTCCTGATGTTATATAAGACTGATAAAGCAGGAGAAGAAGAATGGGAGGTAGGGCAGAGAGCAATTAAAGAAGGCTTGAATGTTAATCATATAACTGCTGAAGAGGTCAAAAAAATGGAACCTGATGCAGCTATAGATTGTAAGGGAGCCGTTTATTTTGATTCCGATGCCCACATGACTCCTAAAGAATTTATGGCAGAAATGGTATCTTATTTAAAGGAAAAGGGAGTTACCTTCTATACCCATGAAAAAGTTCAAGATTTAGTCATTTCTAAAGATGCTATAAAAGAAGTGATGACCACTAAAAGAAAACTAAAAGCAGACGAAGTGCTAATTGCTGCTGGCTCGTGGAGTCCTTTGCTAACTCGTAAATTAGGAGTTAAAATTCCTATACAGGCAGGAAAAGGGTATCGAATAAATACAGAAAGAGAAACTGGAATAACGATTCCTGCACTATTAGTTGAAGCTAAAGTTGCCGTTACGCCAATGAATGGTTTTACACGTTTTGCAGGCACTATGGAACTTGCAGGAATAAATGATACCATTAACCCTAAAAGAGTAAAAGCCATCAGTAAGTCCGTATCAAATTATTACCAAGGATTGTCTCTAACTAAAGAGGAAGAAGCAACCGCTGATTTTGGCTTGCGACCCTGCTCTCCAGACGGATTGCCCTATATTGGCAGAACTCATAAATATAAAAATTTAATTATTGCTTCGGGGCATGCAATGATGGGTTGGAGTTTGGGACCCCCAACAGGAAAATTGGTTTCCGAAATAATCTCCGATAAAAAGTTGTCTCTAGATATCAAGCCGTTTCATCCCGAAAGGAAGTTTTAAAGCAGATCAACAAGACATATCTGCAATAATTTTCCATTCCCCCGCAATCTTTTTAAAAATAATTAAAAACACCCCGTTGGCATCGCCAACTTCTCTTTTTAAATGATAGGCTCCCATAACGGAGTAGCTGTCGCTACTTATTTTTGAAATAGCTTCCACCTTAAAATTTAGGGTTCCAGTGGCCTCTTTGGTTGGGTAGCCTTTTTTATAATTAGTTAAGGTTTGTTGCCAGCCTTTAGTAATCCCATTTCTTCCGTAAAATGTTAACGAATCACTTTGCCAGTAGCCCTGCATAAAACCTTCTAAATCGTTATTAGACCAAGCTTTTTCTTGAGCGTTCATCACTTTTAGAATAGCTTCTTTGTCTTGTTTTGTTGAAGTGGGTGTTTGGCAACTTAGGCATACTAATAAACCTAATAATAAATAAATATAATTTTCTTTTTTCATTGTTCTTTAGTATTTAAAAATTTTTCATAAAATCTTCCTCCAATATTTTTTTTAAGTAGCCCAATAATTCTTTTGCATTTTGAAGCGAGAAAACCATGGGAGGTTTTATTTTTAATACATTGTGATCGGGACCATCGGTACTCATCAAAATACCATGATCTTTCATTCGGTTGGCTATATAATCGGCATGATTGGCAAGCGGGTTTAGATTTTTATCCACCAGTTCGATGCCAAGAAAAAGCCCTTCACCTCTAACATCCCCAATAATAGGGAATTGTGTTGCCAAGGCTAATAATTCTTTTTTTAAGTAGGCGCCAATTTCCAAAGCATTTTTTTGAAGTTGCTCTCTTTTTACGGTTCTAATAACCTCGGCTCCTATAGCGCAGGAAACAGGATTTCCTCCAAAAGTATTGAAGTACTCCATGCCATTAGCAAATTGCTTTGCTACCTGTTGTGTGCAGACTACCGCAGCAACTGGATGCCCATTTCCAAGTGGTTTACCGATAGTCACGATGTCAGGAATAACATCATGTAATTGAAAGCCCCAAAATGTTTTTCCCATACGCCCACAACCTGTTTGGATTTCGTCAGAAATACAAAGCCCTCCGGAATTTCTTACAGCCTGGTATGATTTTTTTAAAAACCCCTCAGGCAATACAATTTGCCCACCACAGCTAATAATGGGTTCTATTATAAAGCCGGCAACATTTCGGCTTTTACGAGTTATATTTTTTAGTTGTTTCTGCACTTCTTCCACATACTCTTCCGTGGTATCATTTCCTCTGTATTTTCCTCTAAATTTATCGGGTAAGGGAAAAACGTGCGTATATTCTGGTGCACCTTGGCCTCCTTTTCCGTCAAATTTATAGGAGCTAATAGCAACACAGGTATTGGTGTTCCCGTGGTAGCCTGCTTCGCTTACAATCATGTCTTTTTCACCGGTTATAGTTTTTGCCATCCTAACCGCCAATTCATTTGCTTCACTCCCAGAGTTTACAAAATGAAACACATTTAGTTCTGGCGGTAATGTTTCCAGTAGCTCTTTAGCAAGGTTATTAATATTTTCGTGCAAATAACGGGTGTTGGTATTGATCAGCGCCATTTGTTCTTGTCCTACTTTTACTACCTCATAATTTTCATGACCTACATGGGCCACATTGTTTACCGTATCTAAATATTTTCTTCCAACCGAATCTACCAAAAACACTCCAGAACCCCGAACCATTTCAATGGGAGTTTTATAATGAAGATGTAGGCTTTTTCCTAAATGTTGCTGGCGGTAATTTTTAAGTGCTTCTGGGTCTGCATATTGTTTTAGACTTAGGGAATCAGATCTAAATAATACATTAGGATTTGGACAAATACTTTTCCAAACAGTTATTTCAGAAAAATAGGCAACCCCGGGAAAATCTAATTCGTAATCTAACAATGATAATACAACTTGAAAATGAAGATGAGGTGCCCAATTTCCGTTTTCAGTAGTATTCCCTAACACACCAATTTTATCTCCTTTTTTAAGTTGATGGCCTCTCTTATTTTTAGTGGCACTAGCAACACTTAAATGACCATAAAGTGTATAAAATAGCCATCCGTCTATTTGATGTTTTAAAATAACTAAGCCACCGTATTCTTTATTCCCAGCGTCATTTACGGCAAGGACAACCTCTCCATCCAAAATGGCGTGCACTGCTGTTTCTTCTGGGAGCCAATAATCAATTCCTAGATGAATACTTCTACGTTCTGTACCATTATTCCCCATACGGTCATAGGTGTTCGTGGTGTAAATAGATCTAGGTTCTAGGTAGCCCCCCGCAATTAGTTTATCCGGTTCATTTTTTTGTACTTGATCAATTTTATATTGAAAGTAGTCTAAGTTGTTAAACTCTTTTTCGTGACCCATCCATTTACTAGAAACACTCAGGTCTAGGGGATGCACCACACCTTTATTGATCGTTGGAAACAACGCTGAAAGTTTAAAAGATTTTGAGGCGGCCCATTTTTTAAAAGTATTTTCATCTGGGTGTGCACTAAAACCACAGGCATCACGGAAACTGTAATAGGCAAAATCAGCGGAGATTAAAAACCATTTGTTCAATACTTTCCAGGCCGGTTTTTCACTGATCCATAAATAGGGATTATCGGGCTCTTCAATTTTACTCATTGCTGCCCTGGTTACAATAATAATTAAACGCATCGCAATGGCATGGTATAAATGCACTAATTCTTTTTCTTCTAATTTAAATTTAGAATGATACCCTTTTACCAAATCTAACAATGCACTTAAAGGATTTTCGTGTCCAAAAGCACCATAGGCGCAAAGAATCGCTAAATCGTTAATGGTTTGAGTATACATGGCGTCTCCATAATCGATTGCAGCGATTGCCTTTGGATTACGTAAATCCAATGAAACAATCATATTGTTATCATTGGGGTCATTATGGACCACACTTTTGCGAAGTTTTTTATAGGAAGCTTGAGAGGCTTCAAATAAGTCTTGAAAGTAGCTAATTACTTCTTTTTTTTGCTCGTCAAATAAGTGTAGGTGTTTTTTTGTCCAGAGACCTTGAGCAATATCCCATTCAAAATAGTAATGCGCCTCGGGATGGTCAAAATTTTCAAGTATTTTAGTTAAGATACCACATTGTTCTCCCAGGCTCTGGCGAAAATTTGCTAATTGTGGATTTACAGCACTCCAAACCCTACCTGAAACCCAGGTAAGCATTCTTACATAGCGTTTGTTTCCGTAGTCGTCAATAATCTCAGAAATCGTCTCATCATTTTGATCAAATAGGACCCTGGGAGCCATAATTTTTTCATCAGATTGATGGATATACTGTAATAATTTCTGTTGATAATCTAGATACTTTCTATTTTCATTGGGTCGAGATATTTTTAAGACAAATCGTTCTTCTTTTTTTGTTTTTATCTTAAAATTAAAATCGACATACCCTGGCAAAGGACTTACCGTGCCTTTAATTCCATATACTTTTAAAAGAATTTTTTCGGCTTGATCTAGACTTATTTTAATACGATTATAATCCATTTGTTGGATGTGATTAGACCTAATATAAGATAATACGAGTAACGTATAGTTTTTTACTTATGTACTCATTTCTGTAAAATAATGATAAAATTGAGGGATGGTTTCGATTCCCTTTAAGTAATTCCAAATTCCAAAATGTTCATTTGGGGAGTGTATGGCATCACTATCCAATCCAAAGCCCATTAAAATGGTTTTACTTTTCAACTCTTTTTCAAACAAAGCAACAATAGGAATAGATCCACCGCTTCGTTGTGGGATTGGAGTTTTTCCAAAAGTTGCCTCATAAGCTTTTTCTGCGGCTTTATACCCCAAACAATCGATTGGTGTTACATAGGCTTGGCCACCGTGGTGAGGGGTTACTTTTACAGAAACTGACTTTGGCGCTATACGTTCAAAATGATTTTTAAATAATTCGGTAATAGTTTCCCAATTTTGATTTGGGACCAATCGCATCGATATTTTAGCATATGCCTTGCTGGCTATTACGGTTTTTGCACCCTCACCAATATAACCGCCCCATATACCATTCACATCTAGCGTAGGTCTTATTGAATTACGTTCGTTGGTGGTATATCCTTTTTCTCCATGAACATCATCAATGTCAAGCGCTTTTTTATAAGCTTCCAAGCTAAATGGCGCCTCTCCCATTTTAGCGCGCTCTTCAACAGTTAATTCGTCCACTTGATCATAAAAACCAGGAATGGTTATATGATTATTTTCATCGTGTAAGGAGGCGATCATTTGGATTAGAATATTGATGGGGTTGGCAACTGCACCACCATACAAACCACTATGTAAATCTCTATTAGGCCCTGTAACTTCTACCTCAACATAACTCAATCCTCTTAAACCTGTGGTAATAGATGGGACATCAGGGGCAATCATTCCGGTGTCACTAATTAAGATAATATCATTTTCAAGTTTTTTTTGGTTTCTTTCAACAAACCATCCTAAACTTTCACTTCCAATTTCTTCTTCCCCTTCAATCATAAATTTTACATTACAGGGTAATTGCCCGGAAGAGGTCATGTATTCTAATGCTTTAATGTGCATATACATTTGGCCTTTATCATCGCAAGATCCTCTTGCAAAAATAGCTCCTTCAGGGTGTAAATCGGTTGTTTTAATAACAGGCTCAAAAGGAGGACTGTCCCAAAGATTAATTGGGTCTGGCGGTTGCACATCATAATGGCCATATACCAATACAGTTGGTAAATTAGCGTCGATTATTTTTTCACCATAAACAATAGGGTAGCCGGGAGTTTCACAAATTTCAACTTGATCACATCCTGCTTTTTTAAGACTGTTTTTTACAAGGTCAGCAGTACGAATAACAGCTGCTTTATACTTAGAATCCGCACTAATCGAGGGTATTTTAAGTAAGTCAATTAACTCGTCAATAAAACGTTGTTTGTTTTCTAAAATATAGGATTTTGCACTTTTCATTTAATCGATTTTTGAAGGACCGCTAAGGTAATAAAAAGCTGTATTTTTATAAGCGAGTTTCTTTGTAAATTATAAATCTTGTTTATATTTGCAATCCCTTTGCGGGCGTGATGGAATTGGTAGACATGCTAGACTTAGGATCTAGTGCTTCACGGCGTGGGAGTTCGAGTCTCCCCGCCCGCACCAAAAAAAGCTTCTCAATAAATCGAGAAGCTTTTTTTTTGTGTTTTCTTCATTTTAACCTCGTATAATAAGTGTTCGGATTGGCTTATTCTCGGAAAACCTTTTTTAAATTTGTGTTTAAAATAGAAAGCAGATGATACCACTTGAAAATTATATTGATCATACCTTGCTTAAACCTTCTGCAACATCACAAAATATTATTCAATTATGCAAGGAGGCAAAAAGCTATAATTTTTTTGCTGTTTGCATCAATGGGTCTTTTGTTGGACTGGCCAAAAGAGAACTCGCTAATTCGAACATAAAAATTGTAGCGGTTGTAGGATTTCCTATAGGTGCATCGGCTACATCAATTAAAGTCTTAGAAACAAAAACTTGTATTAATGATGGTGCAGATGAAATTGATATGGTCATTAATATAGGGATGTTAAAATCAAAAGATTTTAAATACGTTGAAAACGAAATACTAGCTGTTAAAAATGAAGTAGGAAATAGGGTTTTAAAAGTAATTATTGAAACCTGTTATCTAACCGACGAAGAAAAAAAAGTAGCTTGTAAATTAGCGATGAATGCAGGAGCTGATTTTGTTAAAACATCCACAGGTTTTGGCTCAAATGGTGCAACTACAAAAGATATTTTATTAATGAAAGAGGTGGTAAAAAAACAATTAAAAATTAAAGCCTCAGGTGGAATAAGCAATAAAGAAACCGCTTTAAATTATATTTCGATTGGAGTTAGTAGAATTGGCACTTCTTCAGGAATAAAAATAGTAACCTAACATAAATTGTAATGTCAAAGGAATAAAAAAATCCATTCATTAAAAGTGAATGGATTTTTTTAAAATTACTTATTTTAATAATTTATTTAATGTTTATTAAAGGATGCTTTTCTTTTTTCTAGTTGCTTAGCAAGGTCTTTTATTGAATTTTTTGCAGCTAGCTCAAAATTTGTTTCATTTGAGGAAGCAAATATTTTTGGGCCTGGCAAGCTCAATTCGATTTCACAAATATGTCCTTCACCTTTAGGATCATTTTCCGATTTAAAAAAAACATTGGCATTGATCACCCAATCAAAATTAGTCTCTAGTTTAACTAATTTCTTTTTTACATATTCGGTCATGGTATCGCTAGAAAGCATTTTAACGTATTGAATATTTACTGTCATCGTATATTAATTATGGATTAGTTACTCAAAGCTAACAATTTTATTAGATAAATTTATGATTTTAGATATAAATAACAGAGCTTTAACTAAGTTTAACTCCCTTAAGTTGAACATCACTTTATAAATTATAAAAACTTATTTTTACAGATTAAATTAAAACAATTTGAGAATCAAAAACATTATCTAATCTATAAGTCAGACGTAATTATAATCGGTGGAGGAGCTGCAGGCTTTTTTTCAGCAATTAATATTGCTGAAAACAACCCTGAATTAAAAATTACAGTTCTTGAACGAGGTAGCGAGGTATTAACTAAGGTTCGAATTTCTGGCGGTGGTCGTTGTAATGTAACTCATGCAGAATTTATTCCAAATCAACTCAGTCTAAATTATCCGAGAGGCGAAAAAGAATTGTTAGGCCCTTTTCACACCTTTATGACAGGCGATACGATGGAGTGGTTTGAAAAAAAAGGGATCTCCTTAAAAATTGAAGAAGATGGAAGAATTTTTCCTGAAAGTAATTCTTCTCAAACCATTATCAATTGCTTTATAAAGGAGGCAGAAAGACTACAAATTGAAGTTTTAAAACAACATCCAGTTAAGGGGATTAAAAATGAAAAAAACAATTGGTTGATTTCAACTGAAAATAAAACATTTATTTCTAGAAAAGTCCTGGTTGCAACTGGAAGTAATCCTAAAATATGGAACCTTTTAAAGGTTTTAGGTCATTCTATTATACCTCCAGTTCCCTCACTATTCACCTTTAATATCAATGATAGTCGTATTAAAGATTTACCGGGAGTTTCTACTATGGCAGCGGTAAGCGTATTGTCAAAAGAGGATACTACGAAGTTAAACTCTGAAGGACCTTTATTAATAACCCACTGGGGGCTTAGTGGTCCTGCTATTTTAAAATTATCTGCCTGGGGTGCAGTTGATTTATTTGATGTAAACTATCAATTTAAAATAAAAGTAAATTGGTTAAAAAGTGAAACTGAAGCTTCTGTTTTTGAACGATTAAAAGAATTAAAAAATAAGCATACTAAAAAATCTTTACATACCAACACTCAATTAGAATTGCCAAAAAGACTATGGCAGAATTTATTACTAGCATCAAAAATTTATGAAAATCAAAAATGGGCAGAGACTAACCACCATCAATTAAAAGAGTTAGCTTCTCAACTAACGCAAACAATTTTTCATGTTCAAGGGAAAAGTACTTTTAAGGAAGAATTTGTAACTGCCGGAGGTATTAATTTAAAAGAAATAAATTTTAAGAGATACGAAAGTAAGATTCATAAAGGATTATTTTTTGCTGGAGAAGTTCTTAATATTGATGCTATTACAGGAGGCTTTAATTTCCAGAATGCATGGACAGGTGGATTTATAGCAGCAAAAGCAATAGCAACCATAGACTAAAATTTAAGATTTGGCTTTTAAGAACTAAGAAAACATTTATCTTTGATCTCATATTACATAGTTTATGATTGAATCTGATTTTTTACCAAAAGATTATAGCGATTTACCATCCAACGGTAATGTAACCTGGGAGTCTCCAAGTAACATCGCGCTTGTAAAATATTGGGGGAAATATGGGGAGCAATTACCAGCAAATAGTTCTTTAAGCTTCACATTAAGTAATTGTAAGACTAAAACAGTATTAAAATATCAATTAAAAAAAGAAGCCTCAAAAAGCATTGATTTTGAAATTTTTCTTGATGGTAAATCTGCACCTGATTTTAAACCTAAAGTCGAACTCTTTTTTAAAAGAGTGGAACCTTATTTGCCGTTTTTAAAAGACTTTAATTTTGAAATAGCGACTACTAATACCTTTCCTCATAGTAGTGGTATTGCATCTTCAGCTAGTGGAATGAGTGCGCTAGCCTGCTGTCTAATAGACTTCGAAAAAAAAATAAGCAATGAAGAAAACCCAGATGAATATTGGATTCAAAAGAGCTCCTTTATAGCTAGGTTAGGTTCGGGATCCGCCTGTAGGAGCTTGGAGGGGAATATAGTCGTGTGGGGAGATCACTCAAAAATTGACAAACAGCTCCAATTTGTTTGGCGTTAAGTACGAAGGTGAAGTACATGAAAATTTTAAGAACTATCAGGACACGATCTTGTTAGTTGATAAAGGTGAAAAGCAAGTAAGTAGTTCAGTTGGACACAATTTGATGCATCAGCATCCATTTGCCACGAAGAGATTTGAACAAGCTAATGAAAATATAACTCGATTGTTACCAGTCTTGAAAAATGGTAACCTCTCAAAATTTATTGAAATAGTTGAAAGTGAAGCCTTAACGCTTCATGCCATGATGATGACTTCCATACCTTATTTTATTTTAATAAAACCAAATACGCTTAGAAATTATTAATAAAATCTGGGAATATAGAAGGAAACTAAATTCCAATGTATGTTTTACTTTAGATGCCGGTGCTAATTTACATCTGTTATATCCTGAAAATGAAAAAGATCTTATTTTGGAGTTTATTAAAAATGAGTTAGTTGCTTATTGTCAAAATGGGCAGTATATTTGCGACCAAGTTGGAATTGGAGCAAAAAAAATGTAACTTTAACCAACCAAAAAAAATTCAATGTACGGACCGTTATTTTATTCAAAAATATTACTCTTTGGAGAGTATGGAATTATTAAAGATTCAAGGGGATTATCGATTCCTTATAATTTTTATAACGGTGCTCTAAAAATTGATGAATCTCATACCAAAGCTCACCAAGAATCAAATCAAAATTTAGAGCGTTTTTCTAATTATTTAGAAAATTCACAAACAGACCATGCTCAAGTTGGTTTCTTTTGATATTGAAAAGTTAAAAAAGGATATTGAAAGAAGGGTTGTATTTTGACTCTAGTATCCCGCAAGGATATGGGGTTGGTAGTAGCGGTGCACTTGTAGCGGCTATTTACGATAAATATGCCTCCGAATAAAATAACGGTTTTAGAGAATTTAACAAGAGATAAGTTGTTAAAATTAAAATCTATTTTCTCAATGATGGAGTCTTTTTTTCATGGAAAATCCTCTGGATTAGATCCATTAAATAGTTATTTGAGTCTACCGATATTAATTAACTCAAAAGATCACATTGAACCAGCAGGAATTCCATCACAACTTAGAGATGGAAAAGGGGCAATTTTTTTATTGGATAGTGGTAAAACTGGTGAAACAGCACCGATGGTTCAACTATTTATGGAAAAGATGAAGGAAGAAGGATTTCGTAAAATGGTAAAAAATCAATTTGTAAAACATACCGATGCTTGTGTTTCAGACTTTTTACAGGGAAATATCAATTCTTTATTTAGTAATGTAAAAAAGTTATCTAAGGTAGTTTTAGACAACTTTAAACCAATGATTCCTAATGAGTTTCACACCTTGTGGAAAAAAGGAATAGAAACCAATGCCTATTACCTCAAACTGTGTGGATCTGGTGGAGGTGGCTATATGTTGGGTTTTACGGAAGATGTAGATCAAGCCAAAAATGCACTCAAAGATTACAAGTTAGAAGTAGTCTATAGTTTCTAATTTTCTTTTTTTATGTTTAATAGAAAGCAAAAATACTTTTTCTTTAAGTTATTTAGCTTGTTTTCAGTTGTGAGAGGTTACAATATATTAATCATTATAATTGCACAATATCTTACCTCAGTTTATATTTTAGCTCCAGAACTACCAATTAAAGAGATTTTATTTGATGTAAACCTTTTTATGATTGTGTTAGCCTCTGCAACCGCAATTGCATCGGGTTATATCATCAATAATTTTTACGATAGCGAAAAGGATTTAATTAATCGTCCTAATAAATCAATGTTAGACAGGTTAGTAGGTCAACGTACAAAACTTAATTTTTATTTTATATTGAATTTTTTGTCGTTACTTTCAGCTCTTTTTGTTTCCTATAAGGCAACACTATTTTTCTTCTTATTTATCTTTGGAATTTGGTTCTACTCTCATAAACTCAAAAAATATCTATTTATAGGAAATTTTGTTGCAGCTACTTTAGCTGTAATTCCTCTTTTTGCTGTTTTTATTTACTACAAAAATTTTGATTTAGTTATTTTCGTTCATGCTACTTTTTTATTTATTATCATATCGATGCGAGAATTGGTTAAAGATTTAGAAAATTTAAAAGGAGATCTTTTGCAAAACTACCAAACAATACCTGTTATCTACGGAAGTTTGGTTTCAAAAAAAATACTAACTTTTTTAAGTCTTCTAGCGTCTGCTTCCTACTTATTTGCTCATAGTTAAATTTGATATTGGCGCTATGGATTATTTTTTTTTAGGGAGTATAATAGCGCTTCTGATATTTGTTATTTTATTATGGAAATCAAACAAAAAATTACATTATTTATTATTACATAATATTCTGAAATTTATCGTAGTTATTGGAGTATTTTGTATTTTTTTAATGAACGTAAATAGGATTTCATTTTAATTTTTTAGTATTTTTAATGGATGAAAAATAATCATTTATTAAAAGTTGCTTTAGCTCAAATAAGTCCTGTTTGGTTTAAAAAAGAAGCGACACTTCAAAAAATAAAAAATAGTATTTCTGAGGCTGCCAAAAATCGTGCAGAGCTTATTGTTTTTGGAGAAGGACTGCTGCCTGGATATCCCTATTGGTTGGCCCTAACTAATGGAGCTGCTTGGAATACAAAAATGAATAAAGAGCTGCATGCACACTATATAAAAAACTCCGTCACTATAGAAAATGGCGATTTAAACGAACTATGCGCTTTAGCTAAAAAACATCAGATTGCAATTTATTTAGGCATTATCGAATGCCCTAAAGATAGAGGAGGGCATAGTCTTTATGCCTCGTTAGTCTATATTAATTCGCTTGGTACGATTCAATCGGTGCATCGTAAATTACAACCTACCTATGACGAAAGACTCACTTGGTCTCCCGGAGATGGTCATGGTTTAAAAGTACATCCACTAAAAAAATTTACTGTTGGTGGCTTAAATTGTTGGGAAAATTGGATGCCCCTTCCTAGAGCTGCCCTTTACGCTCAAGGGGAAGATTTACATATAGCAGTTTGGCCAGGAAGTGATCATAATACCAAAGACATTACTCGTTTTATCGCCAAGGAGTCAAGAAGTTTTGTAATTTCAGTTTCTTCGTTAATGAGAAAGGAAGACTTTCCTAGAGACACTCATTATTTTAAAGAAATATTGGCAAATTCCCCCGACATTTTAGCAAATGGCGGTAGCTGTATTGCAGGACCAGATGGCGAATGGTTAATAGCCCCGGTTCTTTTAAAAGAGGGGAATATATACCATACCTTAGATTTTAATAGCGTACTTGAGGAACGTCAAAATTTTGATCCAGCAGGTCATTATTCTCGCCCTGATGTTACTAAATTAATAGTTAATAGGGAACGACAATCCACGACAGATTTTAGAGACTAATTACTTTTTGTTTGGTCCTGGGATTTCTTTTTTTGATGCATTAAACCCGAGGACATTCCCTATCTTTGCAAAAATTAAAAAAACAACTGCTTAGGTAGACGATAAATTGATATGGCAAAACAACAAGGAAATAAGCGAAAAGGGAAATTATTTGATAAAAGTAAAAGTTCAAAGCCTTTCAATAAAACAGGTCGTAAATCTATTTCAAAACTAAACTCATCAAATAAATCTTCCAACACTACAGACGGAATTCGGTTAAATAAATACATTGCGAATTCAGGGATTTGTTCAAGAAGAGAAGCTGATATGTATATTCAAGTAGGAAGTGTTTCTGTTAACGGTTCTATTATCAACAAAATGGGTTTTAAAGTAAAACCTAATGACGAAGTGAAGTTTGATGGTAGAAGAATTAGTCCAGAACCTAAAAGATATGTATTGTTAAACAAACCCAAAGGTTTTGCAACCACAACGAGTGAAAATAAAGGAAATACCGTGATGGATTTAGTTGCCAATGCATCAAACATCCCTTTGCATCCCATTGGTCGATTAGGCAGAAATGCAACTGGCTTATTGCTGTTTACCAATGATGACGAGTTCATGCAAAAATTTACACGTCATGGCATTTCTCGTTTGTTTCATATTGAATTGGATAAAAATTTAAAAGCAGAAGATCTCCAAAGTATAAAAGAGGGACTTAAAATCAATGGTAAAACTATTGAAGTAGAAGAGGTAAGTTGGGTGAATAATGCACCTAAAAAAGAGGTGGGTTTAAAAATCAAACACATCGGAAATAGTGTGATTAGAACTATTTTTGACCATTTAAAATACAATGTAGTGAAAGTAGACTGTGTTACAATAGGACCGCTTACTAAAAAAGATTTGTCTAGAGGGCGCTGGAGGCATTTAGATGAACAAGAAATGAATAATTTTAGTATGCTTTAACAGCTAAAAAGCTTTATAACTTATAAGGGCCAATATACAATCAGTAACGATTGTATGATAAAAAAGATTAAAAAAGGGATGACTAAATAACCCATAATATCTCTAGCTTGAAGTTTTACACCTTTACCCATAATAGGCATCACAATTAATAGATAGAAAGGTTGCAACATATTGCTTAAGCTCTCTCCGTAGGCTGTAGATAAGGATGCTCGAGCTATCATTGCAGTAATTTTTTCTTGAGGTAATCCTACCCCAATCTCTGTGATAGCATTTATTAAACTGGGTCCTATAACCGCAAATTCTCCTCCTGCAGAAGGGATGGCAAAGTTGACAATTCCGCCTATTAAATAAGCAAAAAACGGATAGGTATCCAGCGTTGCTATCGATGCCATCACTTCCCCTAATCGATCTCCTAAGCCTGTATAAATCATAATTCCCATGATTCCTGCATAAAATGGATATTGAAATAAGATCCCTGATATATTACTACTTGATCTTTTCATAGAAATTACATATCTAGCGGGTGTTTTATGAAGCAACATTCCTATTATTAGGAAAATGAAAATCATAATATTGAAATTAAGGTCCAGTCCTTTCGTGCTAAAATGAAAAATTATATAGGACAGCCCCATTAAAACTACAATCATTTGGAGAAGAACACTATTGTTTAAAGAATCTGAAAGTGTTCTATATGGTAAATTTAAACTAGCAGCTTCTTCTTTAATAGTCTGTTTATTATAACTTTCACTCGAAACAAGTAAGTCTTTCAATTCTTTATTTTCTGAAGATTTTGGACGCAATAAAAACATAACACAAGGTGCCACAATAACTAATAAAAAAATCATTGCAATATTTAATGAAGATTGTAAGGTGTAGGAGGTTGGGATAATATCGCTAAGTACATCGTTTTCAATTAAAAAATTATTTTCAGAATTTAAAAGTAAGGGAATAGAACTAGAAAGTCCTAAAACCCAACTGTTGAAGGAAAAATAGACGCAGGCAATTAAAAAAGGATAATTGATTCCTTTTACTCGTAAAGCCAATTCTCTTGCTAATACACTAGTAATTACGAGCCAACCAAAGCTTATAAGAGAAAGAATCATTCCGATAAAAACTACCAAAAAATAAACTTGAGTGGGAGTCTTAATGTGTTTTGAAAGTGCATCAATTCCCTTTTTTACAGCGGGTGATAACGCAATACTAAATCCAGTGATTATTATTAAAACAATCTGCATGGCAAAGCTAATTAAATCGAAAAATCCGTGGTACCAAGATTTGATGATTTCAAAGAGACTAGCTTCTAACCAAATATAGGATCCGAACCCGGTTATTAAGGTGAGTAATATAGCAAATACAAATGCATTGGGCATGTACCTGAGATATACATCTAGAGAAAAGCGCTCCTAACTTGATGAATCATTCCTTTAGGTTTAAATGAATGATATCCACTAAATTACTAAAAATGAAGGAAAGTTTGAACGTTCATCAGATTTTTACATTACAGTAACTTTTGTTTGATAAAAAATAAAAGTCATAATATTTGACTTTTATAAAATAATTTATATATTTGTACCAAGAAAAAATTAAATTTATTAAATGTCATTGCCTTTTAATCCTAATAATCCTGATTTGCTTCATTTTAATGATTCATTTATGGATTTGATAAATCAACTCAAGGAGTGGGATATTCCAAAATTCACATTTGTTAAATCTGTGAAATTAAATGATATATCAAGCCTTTCTGTAAGAGATGCTAAACAATTTATTGAAAATGAAGGTTGTGTAAAGTTTGAATTAGAGCATAATAGGATAAAAAAAGAGAGAGACAAATTAATTAGTCGCTGTAATTCGTTTTATACCCATTACAACCCAAAATATTGTAATGATGGAAAAATTAATACAACGCTTCAAGAAATGATTTATGAGTTAAATCAATGGGAGATTAGATTAAAAAGAATGCTATGTATTTTAAATCCAAAATTTAATGTTACTGATGGTTTTAATAAAACCACAAACAAAAGTTACAGACTATTAAAAGGATATTGGATAAACGATCAAAACCAAAAAAAGAGAATTTTTAATAAAAATGTTGGAATCTCAGATGCTTCTATAGAGTATCATTTTGAAAGATTTTTTAAGAATAGAGGTTATGATGTAACTATTTACCTGAAATTATTAAATGGTTTTATAACTGATTTAGTGATTGAAAAAGATGGAGTGCAAGAGGCGGTAGAATTTAAACTTAGTAATAGAAACAAAGATGAATTTTATAATCAGTTCATGAGCTTGGAAATGTGGTTTAAATATAAAGACATTTATGTGAATTAATTTTTTTTGCTCTAAATTTTTAAAAGTCAAATAATATGACTGAATATTAACTATTAAACAATATTAATTTTATGGAAAACATAACAAGTATTAATGATTTATCATTAAAAGAAAGAAGAAAACTGATACGTAAATTAATTACTTATGACGGAGGTAAGATATCAGAATGGGTTGATATATTAATGTGCTCATATGCTGCTGCTACCGTTTTAAATAAAGTCCAATCAAATTTTATTGAAAGTTGTAATGTAGATAGACGTTCTTATAAATTAGGTCAATGCTATGGCAATTCTTCAGAAAAAATTTATGAAGGATTTTTATATGTTGAAGGTATTGCAAGGAGCTTAGATTTGAAGGATAAATATTATCATGCTTGGAATTACAAAAAAAAGCAGGGTTGTTTAGATTTCACATTTGCTGAACTTAGCTCAAACTACACGTATCAGGGTGTTGTGGTTCCAAGTAATATTTTAACTGATGTTGCGATGGATAACGGAGGTAAATGGGGCCCTGTTATCCCATATTTAAATTCCGCTCAGTTAAATGAGGTAATTAATTACAATAAATCTTTAATATTTAAAACCGAAAAGTGTAATAGTATATAATCACGCGCAAAATTTATGAAACACTTACCAAAAATAGTTAAGGAAACAGCAATAGATATTGTGCTTGATTTGCATAATAGTGGGAAGTTGAAGCCAGGGAATTTGCATCGCGCCTAAGTCTAAAAATTTTAAAAAAATTATAAAATGAAAAAACAAAAAGAATTAAAAGGTTTAAAAAATATTGACTACGTCAAATATTTCAATGAAGTTGTAAGAGACGAGTGGTGGGATAAAAACTCTGAGGTTAAGAGAAATCTTTTTTCCTCAATTCCTGTTATGATTTTGACTCAGGATTATTTAATTAAAAACGATTTAAAAACCCTTTACATTGAAAAACTGGCTGGAAACTACAACGCTATTAATTGTAAAATTTCAACTAACGAAAGATTGGAGCCGAATAGTAAAAGCTCCACAAGAGATCATATTATTGGAGTCGCCTTAATAGGAAATACCGTTTGGGAATCTATAAAAGAAGGTTCACTTACTATAAATAATCATAAAAATTGGATTTATAAAAACTTGTTTCTTTGGGGAGGGATTGACATGACAAGAAACCAACACAAAAAACAAGTTGAAGTTAATTCAAAATATGAGCTTGTGGATAAAACAAGCTTCAATCATTACAAACTCATTTTAAAAGAAGAGATTGTTAAAAAATTACAAATAAAACAGATTTAACATGAAAAAAAATAAAATACAATTACATAAAACAAAAAGTGAAAAAGAAACCCATTGGAATAATAATAAAACAATAGAAAAATGAATAGAAATTTAAAACATGTTAATGGGGTCTTTACGAAGATCGTTGGTGCCAACAACCAACTTAGTGAATTTGAGAGATTCTTGAATGATGGGCCAATTAAAATGACACCTGTGCTGTCCAAGATGACGGGAACCTATAAAAACATTGTCACTAAGTGGAAGACGCAGTTCGAAACTGTATCCTTACTTGAGGAAACAATTCTTCAACTAAGAGCTAAGGAAAGTATTAAAGAGATTAAATTGTCTATAGTACGAGGGGATTACATATACGCAAGATCACCGTTCTTTAGAAAAGGAACAAGTGCTAAAGATGTTAGAGTCATCGTTGGAAGAATGAATGAAGATGGAGATGACTTAAACTCACTCGAGAAAGATATCCAATTCATGGAATCGGCCAAGAGGTCCATAGAAGTTGCTATGGACAAACAAATTGCAGTAAACTGCAACGAACTTACCAAACTAATGAACAACATATAGTTCTACGGTAAAAAATATTAATTAAAAACTGAATATTATGTCATATGTTACATTAACAAAACATTACAAAGAAAATCTAATGAAGAAAACAACCACTTACATCAAGAATGAATTAAAAGGTGTGGAGGTTAAATTCGACCGAATGTTCAAAGTAGTTGTGGAGTCACATAGGGGGTCCGAGGAGTGGATAGTGGTTGGTATAACTAAAGACGGTGTGTTAAGGGGAAGGAATACAATTGAAGACGATGTTGAATTTGATTTAAATGTAATCGGGGTAGAAACAATGTCTTACATGTTAGATCAATTATTGGAAGTTAATTATACATCAATGAAATGTTAAGTATGGTAGAGGTTGTAAAGGGAGGCTTGTAAAGATTAGTTCTCACGAAAAACAACGATAGAGGAACGCAGAGAGCATAACCTATATATAGGCGTTGGTTCTAACTCCTTATTATTATCATTGGGCAAAAAGGACTTTAAAACCGACGGCGTCACCCGAATCTAATTGGTAAACTTAGTAGTTATATCATCATATGTATATAGGGTACAATTAAAGTTAGCGAATATGGACTCCACATAGATAATATTATCCGGAGCCAACATACACTGGAAGAGAAAAATTAATTAAAGCACTACGTGAAGTGAAGTAGTTTGGAAGTTTAAATTAATAAAATACTAATTATGAAAAACAATTAATATGAGAGACACAAAGAAATCAATAGTATCTGGATTGTTTAATACATCGGAGTTGAAAGTAACATCCCAACAAATGGATAGATTTAATGGAGGGAGAGAGTTAGCACTAAATATATTTTCTCATCTGAGCCCCAAACAAATAGCGTTTTTGATTTCAGGCGTGGTTCATGAGGATTGTAATCTCGCATTCAATCAGTTTGTTAGAAATTCTAACAGAATAACAATTAAAATTAAAAAAACTTAATTAATAATCTGTCTAATCAACTAAAAGTTTAAGTGCCTCTTGTTTGTTTTCATACATCATCGGTTGGTTAGATAGATTTTTAACAAATAATCAAAAAATAAAAAATGAGAAAACTCAACACCCCCCCAAACGTTTTATCCGAAAAAGCATTTAATTATGTTTACGAACTCAAAACAAATGGTTTTATAGAAAAATTTAAAATATTAGACATAGGTTTTTGTTTAGAGTACATATATAGGGCTTTGCGCTTAAAATCTTCATTAGGAAATATTTTGGAGAGTAAAACAGAGCTCACCCAACAAGAATTAAATAGAATATTAATACTAATAAAAAAAGATAATAGAATTTTAAAACAATTTAAATATGAAAATAGATAACCCAACAGTAAGCTACCCAAACATTGTTATGGAAGCAGCATCAAACATAGTGACAGACCTTTTTGAAAACAAATGGTACGAAATAAACAACATATCATGCCCTGATTTTTCTGTGTTCTTTTTAACCGAACGCATAATGAGCAAATATCTTGAAAACTGCTATTTTTTACCCAGTCATAATAAAATTTTCACTAAAAATGAATTCCAAGGCATACAAGACAGAATAGTAGAAAATAATATATTAGCGAGACTTAAAGAAAAAAAATTTATTTTAAATGATGATGATGATAATGGATTCCGATTTTATTTAACAAAAAAAGGCGTTGGTTGTATTTTAGAAATTATTGATGAAAATGTATTAAGCAAGGCTAATCAGTTTGATAAAAAAAAATCACTTACGCTTAAACAAAATGTAATACTGTGGCTTGTTGAACAAGAATTTCTTGAACCTAGTGTTGACACCTCACAAAAAGTAATAAAAAAAACTGAAGAAATTTTATTTATGTTAACGCCTAAAGGGACAGCTCATTTAAGATATATAATCAATTTTGAGCTAATAAAAATTTAATAAATGTGACAATTTTCAATAGTATTATTGATAAAAATAGTGTTAAAAAATATAGTTTTAAATGAAATATAAGCTTTCTAAATCGACTTTTATAAGAGGACTTCAATGCGAAAAATCTTTGTATTTGTACAAAAAACATTACAAATTAAAGGACCCTATTAGCCCATCTTTACAGGCTATTTTTGATCAAGGTAACCAGGTTGGATTATTAGCTCAAGAGTTATTTCCTGGAGGGATTGATTCTTCCCCATCTAGTCATTTAAAAATGATGGAATCTGTAATTAAAACTAAGGAGTTTTTAGACAAAGGAGAATCAATTATATATGAAGCTACATTTACTTATAATCAAGTGCTAGCCGCATTAGATATTCTGGTAAGAGATGATAAGGGTTGGAAAGCTTATGAAGTTAAGAGTTCAACATCTGTTTCAGATACTTATGTTAAAGATGCAGCTATTCAATATTATACAATAGTTAATTCAGGAATAGATTTAGTAGATATCTCCATAGTACACATAAATAATAATTACGTATTAGATGGTGAATTGGATATTAGTCAGCTATTTACAATCAAGTCAGTTAAAGATAAAGTGTTAGACTATCTCCCTAGAATACCTAAAGAAGTTTCACGACTTAAAAATGTAATTAAATTAGATTCCACGCCAAATATTGATATTGGTAAGCATTGTATAAATCCTTATCAATGCGATTTTAAAGAGACTTGTTGGAAACACATTCCAGATTATTCTGTGTTTGATATTTCTATGCTCAAAAAGGATAAAAAATTTTATTTATATAATCAGGGAATACTTACTCTAGATCAAATAGACCTTTCCATTACAGAGTTAAGCGCTAATCAGGTTTTACAAGTAAATGCCGAAGTTAATAATGAATCGTATATAAACAATGATGAGATTAGTAGGTTTATTGAAAACCTTAATTATCCATTGTTTTTTCTTGATTTTGAAACAATAAACCCTGCTGTTCCAAAATACCAAGGCACAAAACCTTATCAACAAGTTTTATTTCAGTATTCAATTCACTCAAAACAAGATATTAATTCGCAGCTTGTTCATAAAGAATTTCTTGCAGACCCAAGTAAAGATCCAAGAATTCAATTTATTGATCAACTCATAAAAAATTGTGACAATAGTGGAGATATAATAGTTTATAATATAAGCTTTGAAAGAAGCAGATTAAATGAATTAATTGAACAATTCCCAGAATATAAAACTCCGCTTCAATCCATAGTTTTAAGATTAAAAGACTTGATGATTCCGTTTCAAAAAAAATGGTATTATACACCTGAAATGAAAGGTAGCTATTCAATTAAAAATGTGTTGCCTGCTTTGGTTTCAGATCTAAGATATGACAATCTCAATATTAAAGAAGGAGAGATGGCATCCTCAATATTTTTATCCATGGCAAACAATACTTTTATAGGAGATGAGTCAAATGTTAGAGATGATCTTAAAGACTATTGTAGGTTAGATACATACGCTATGGTTAGAATCTTAGAAAAGTTAATAAAGACCACAAATCAACGATTAAAATAACAAATGCTTACAAATTTTAAACTAAAAAATGCGTAATACGAAATAAATAAAATAAACACGAAATTTTTATTAAGCGTCTTTTAAGCTATTTTCTGAACATACAATTAAATTATTAAATAACTTTTTAGAAACTTATTGAAATCAAAAAAAACCCGTAATAAGCTTATTACGGGTTTTGTACTGAAGACGGGACTTGAACCCGTACGGACATTACTGTCCACTGGATTTTAAGTCCAGCGTGTCTACCAATTCCACCACTTCAGCTTGTGGTTTTTTATCGAAAATTCGAATCGAGCGAAAAACGGGATTCGAACCCGCGACCTCCACCTTGGCAAGGTGGCGCTCTACCAACTGAGCTATTTTCGCAAATAAATGAGCTAGCTTTGCTGTCAAAGCGGTTGCAAATTTAAAACTTTTAAAGTAACATCAAAGTATTTTTAAAGAAAATAAATTATAATTTAATTCATTAGATGTTCCAATTGATCTATAATTTTTTCATTAGTTGAATTTGAAGATTTGGTTAGTTTATCTTTTAAAATCATTTAAAATTGGAATATATCCATAATTATATTGGAAATATTCCACAATTTATATATATTTGAATATGGATAAGGAGATAACTATTGCTGCAAAACGATTTAAAAAAGTTCGAGAAGAACAGAATTATACGCAACAAGCGTTTGCTGAATTTTTAGAATTAGGTCATAGCACCGTTGATATTGAACGTGGTAAAACAAAAATTCCAGGGAAAGTTGTCATGAGTTTATTAAAAAATTTTCAAATCAATCCGCTTTGGTTATTTGGGGAAAGTTTTCAGCAATACATTATTATTGACGGAAAAGACGTAAGTCCAAAGGTCATTAGTGTCAAAGAAGATAATACAGATGCTATCCTATTGGTAAACCAAAAGGCAGCTGCAGGTTATCCACATAATATACAGGATGTTGATTGGTATCAAACCTTACCCGTTTTTAATTTTCCCCTACCACAATTCAGAAATGCTACCTACAGAGGTTTTCAGGTAGAGGGTGATAGTATGTTGCCTAATATTCGCCCAAATGATTGGGTTTTGGGAAGGTCTGTTTCAAATGTCGCTGAGGCTTCAGATAATAAAATTTATATTGTAGTACTTCATGATTCTGTTTTAGTAAAAAAACTTGAAAAAATAAATCATTCTGCAAAAATTAGACTACTATCATTAAACCAGGAGTACTTGCCAATTGAGGTTAATATCAATGACATTCAGGAGTTATGGCAAGTCAACAGTAAGTTAACCTTTGGTATTGATGAACCCTCAGAAAGTACTTTACTTAAACAACTACAGCAGTCTATGGATGATTTAAAAGGACAAATTAATCGCCTGCAATAAGTTTTTTAAATTTGTAATTGTCGTAGGTAATTTAAAATTATATCTGTAGCACCTCTGTTGTTAAAAATAAAATTTTTTGAGATCAATCCTGTTTTTTTACAAAAGGGCGTATTTGTTTTTAATTGATTAAAAACATCGGTAAACTCTTGTGGGGTGGCGACTGAAAACAGCCCATTTAATTCTTTTAATTTTTTTGCCTCTGGAAAATTGGTGTAATTTTTACCTATTATAATTGGAACTCCGAAGGTTGCAGCTTCTAGGATATTATGCAATCCCTTAGCTCCCATTCCTATCCCGCCACCAATATAAGCTACTTCAGCATAGCTGTATAACTTAGTTAATAGTCCTACAGTGTCGATAATAAGAACTTGACACTCTGAAATATTATATTTTTCTCTCTCAGAATACAATACCGTTTTTACTTTCAGTTTTTTCTTTAAGCTTTCAATTCTTAAATTATTTACCTCGTGAGGAGCGATTATAAACTTTGTGTTATTTGAAAAATTATTAATATAATTAATTAAAATAGATTCATCTTTAGGCCAAGTGCTTCCACAAACTAAACAAAAAAGATCTTGTTTAAATAAGGCTATAAAATCCAATTTGTTATTCATAGATAATTGATCGCTAACTCGATCAAATCGAGTATCACCACTAACGGAAACTTGCGAAATTTTTAATTGCTCTAATAAACTTTTAGAAAGTTGGTCTTGTACAAAAAAGTGACTAAAACTATTTAAAGTTCTTCTCATAAAACCTCCATAAAATTTAAAAAAAACTTGGTCTTTTCGAAACAAACCTGAAACCAAAATTGTGGGTATACTTTTCTTTTTTAATTCAAAGAGATAGTTAGGCCAAAATTCATATTTAATGAAAATAGCCACTGATGGCTGTAACAAATTAATAAAGTTTTTTGCATTTTTTGGAGTATCTAAAGGAAGGTAAACTGTGCAGTCTGCAAGTTTATCATTTTTTTTGACTTCAAAACCTGATGGAGAAAAAAAGCTGACAATGATTTTATGATCAGGAAATTCTTCTTTTGTTTTTTTTATAATAGGAACTCCTTGCTCGTATTCTCCCAAAGAGGCACAGTGAAACCATATCGTCTTATCACCTTTTTTAAGGGTACTTTTTAATGTATTTACTACAGATTTTCTTCCTTTCACAAATAAACTCATCTTAGGACTAAAAAGAGGAGACAGCAAAATTAACTTGCTTGCTAAAAATGTAGAAAAATTATATAATAAATGCATCGATAATTACTGTACAGCTAAAATACGTTTCTTTAAGGAATTAGATTGTATGCCGATTTCAAATTTTGTAATTTTGCTCTAAATATTTTAGAAAGCTTTGCATTTTTAAATAATTATCTGACTTACTAGAAAAAATGAAAAAGATACAAATGGTTGACCTCAAAGGTCAGTATAGTGGAATAAAAGAACAAGTTGATAGTTCTATTTTGAATGTAATCGAATCTGCAGCGTTTATAAACGGCCCTGAAGTTCACGGATTCCAGAAAGAATTGGAAGACTATTTAGGGGTTAAAAATGTTATTCCTTGTGCAAATGGCACCGATGCATTACAAATAGCTATGATGGGATTAGGCCTAAAGCCAGGAGATGAAGTGATTACAGCAGATTTCACTTTTGCTGCAACGGTAGAAGTTATTGCTTTATTGGGGTTAACCCCTGTGTTAGTAGATGTAGATCCAGTAAGCTTTAATATTGATACGAATGCAATTAAAAGAGCAATTACTTCAAAAACTAAGGCAATTGTACCGGTTCATTTATTTGGTTTAGCTGCAAACATGGATGAGATTATGGATATTGCAAATACTCACAATTTATTTGTAATTGAGGATAATGCTCAAGGAATAGGTGGTGTTTACACGTCTAAAGATGGAACTAAAAAGAAAACTGGGACTATTGGGCATGTAGCTTCAACTTCTTTTTTTCCCTCTAAAAACCTTGGTTGTTATGGTGATGGTGGAGCAATATTTACAAATGATGACGATTTGGCTCATACGATTAGAGGAATAGTGAATCACGGAATGTATCAAAGGTATCATCACGATGTAGTTGGTGTAAACTCCCGATTGGATTCAATTCAAGCGGCAGTTTTGCGAGCAAAACTCCCAAAATTAGATGCTTATAATCAGGCACGACTCGAAGCAGCTATTAAATACAACAAAGCTTTTTCTGGAATAGCAAATATTATAACTCCTAGTTATGGTTGTGAACACTGTTTCTGCGATATGAAGAATTGTGACTGTCATGTTTTTCATCAATATACCTTAAAAGTCATCAATGTCGATCGAGATTCGCTGGTAGCCCATTTAAATCAAAAAGGAATCCCCTGTGGAGTTTATTATCCTATTCCATTACATCTCCAAAAAGCATATGCAGACAAGCGTTACAATGAGGAGGATTTCAAAGTAACGAATCAATTAGTAAAAGAAGTGATTTCTTTACCAATGCATACCGAATTAGATAACGAACAAATTGAGTATATTACGAAAACCGTGATTGATTTTATAAAAAACAATTAATATGCAAAAAGTTTTAGTGACAGGTGGCTTGGGTTACATAGGTTCTCATACTGTTGTTGAACTTCAAAATGCGGGGTTTGAAGTAGTGATTATTGATAATTTGTCAAATTCTTCTATGGAAGTCTTGGATGGAATTATTGAAATTACAGGAAAAACCCCTCTATTTGAAAAAATTGATTTGCGTCAAAAAAGCGAAGTCATTCAATTTTTTGAAAAGCATCAAGATATTTCAGGAATTATTCATTTTGCTGCGAGTAAAGCGGTAGGAGAGAGTGTTGAAAATCCATTATTGTATTACGAAAACAATCTATCTACATTAATTTACTTATTGCAAGCGTGTAATAACTATACTATTGAAAACTTTATTTTCAGTTCTTCGTGTACGGTTTATGGAGAACCAGATAAACTACCAATAGATGAGAGTGCTCCTATCAAAAAAGCGACTTCACCCTATGGAAATACCAAACAGATAAGTGAAGAAATCTTGAATGATTCTTGTAAGAGTATCCAATTTAAAATCGATTGCACTTAGGTATTTTAATCCAATTGGAGCGCATGATTCATCTAAAATAGGAGAATTGCCTCTGGGAGTTCCGCAAAATTTAGTTCCATTTATAACACAGACAGCTGCTGGATTAAGAGATCAATTATCCATCTTTGGAGATGATTATCCAACTGAGGATGGAAGTTGTATTCGAGACTATATCCATGTGGTCGATTTAGCAAAAGCACATGTAATTGCATTACAACGACTTTTAAAAAATAGTCATGACAATCAATTTGAAACATTCAATATTGGAACTGGTAGAGGAAGTTCCGTTTTAGAAGTAGTAAATGCTTTTGAAAAAGTTACTCAACAAAAATTAAACTATAAAATTGTTGACAGGCGCGAAGGGGATGTTATTTCTGTTTATGCTGATACAAAAAAAGCAAATGATGTATTAGGTTGGAAAGCTGAAAAAAGCATGGAAGAATCCTTATTATCTTCTTGGGATTGGGAAAAAAAAGTAAGAAAAATTAAATAGCAGCTTTTTCTGTTGCTACATTTTTGTCAATTTTTCTCATTAAGCCTTGTAATACATTGCCTGGACCAACTTCAACAAAATTTGTAGCTCCATCATTAATCATTTGTTGCATGCTCTGTGTCCATTTAACGGGAGCCGTTAATTGCGATACTAAGTTTTTCTTAATAATAGCTGGATCTTTGGTAGCGATAGCACTTACATTTTGATAAATAGGACATTCAGGAATCGAGAATTTTGTATTTTCAATAGCCATGGCTAATTCCTCTCTAGCCGGTTCCATTAAAGGGCTGTGAAAAGCACCTCCAACAGGTAAAACTAAAGCTCTTCTAGCACCAGCTTCCTTCATCTCTTCACAAGCCTGATTAATGGCACTCACTTCACCAGATATCACTAATTGACCAGGACAGTTATAGTTTGCAGCGACTACAATTCCAGGAGTATTAGTACATATTTTTTCTACAACAGCATCGTCTAAACTTAATACAGCAGCCATTGTTGAGGGCTTAAGTTCACAAGCTTTTTGCATCGCTCGTGCTCTTTTAGAAACTAAAAGTAATCCATCTTTAAAAGCCAATGTTTTATTAGCAACTAAAGCAGAAATTTCTCCCAAAGAATGTCCCGCTACCATATCAGGTTGAAAAGATTTGTCTAGTACTGTTGCTAATATAGTTGAATGCAAAAAAATTGCCGGTTGAGTCACCTTAGTTTCTTTTAATTCTTCTGGAGTCCCTTCAAACATGATTTTCGTGATGTCAAAGCCTAATAATTCATTAGCTTCTTCAAATAATTTTTTAGCATTTGAAGAATTCTCAAAAAGATCCAATCCCATTCCTGTAAATTGCGCTCCTTGTCCAGGAAAAATATATGCGTTCATAATTGTGAGTTTTTCTTCTATTATTGGTATCTGTGAGCGTGCAAAAATAACTTTTTAATTGAACATAAATTTAATTGAATTAATTTCTAACGAAGGTTTGAAATGAAAAATCAAATTGATGCTTATCATCTTTTAGGTGATGTTCCTCTTTTACTAACTTCCACTCATTCTCAGGAATTTCAGGAAAAAAAGTATCTGCATCAAAAGAACTATGAACTCTAGTTAATTCGATTTTATCAGCAACGTCCATTCCAATTTTATAAATTTCTCCGCCCCCAATTATAAAAGGTTGATCATCATTATTAACAAGATTTAAAGCCTCTTTCAAAGAGTGAACTACAATAACCCCTTCTGCTTGATAGGATGCATTACGAGTTATTATGATGTGAATTCTGTTTGGGAGTGGTTTTGGAAAGGATTCAAATGTCTTTCTTCCCATGATTATATGATGGTTAGTAGTTAGTTTTTTAAATCGCTTAAAATCAATTGGTAAATGCCAAACTAAGTCGTTATCCTTACCTAGTTCATTATTAATTCCAGCGGCAGCTATTAAGGTTATCATAAATTGTTTATTCGGAACACTATTTTATTCTGGTTTAAATGTTTGAGTATTAGGGTTTCACTTTTCACTTTTATATGGCTACTGCTCCTTTGATATGAGGGTGGTGCTCATAACCTTCCAAAGTAAAATCGTCAAAAGTAAAATCAAAAATATTTTTAATTTTTGGATTTAAAATCATTTTGGGTAATGGCTTTGGTTCTCGAGATAGCTGAAGTTCTATTTGCTCTTGATGATTACTATAGATATGTGCATCTCCAAAAGTATGAATAAAGTCTCCTGCTTCTAATTCACATGCTTGCGCCATCATCATAGTAAATAGGGCATATGAAGCTATATTGAAAGGAACTCCTAGAAAAATATCAGCACTTCGTTGATAAAGCTGACATGATAATTTACCATCGGCTACATAAAACTGAAAAAATGCATGACAAGGAGGTAATGCAGCTTTCCCATTAGCAACATTTTCTGAAAACGATTTACTAGTATCAGGTAAAACACTTGGATTCCAAGCAGAAACTAGCATCCTTCTACTGTCTGGATTATTTTTAAGTGTTTCGATAATTTCACTGATTTGATCAATTTCATCTCCGTTCCAATTACGCCATTGATAGCCATAAACGGGTCCTAAATCTCCATTTTCATCGGCCCACTCATTCCATATTCGAACACCGTTTTCTTGAAGATATTTTATATTGGTATCTCCTTTTAAAAACCACAACAATTCATGAACAATAGATTTTAAATGAAGTTTTTTAGTGGTAACCATTGGAAACCCTTTACTTAAATCAAACCGCATTTGATAACCGAAAACACTCTTTGTTCCAGTTCCTGTTCGATCTTTTTTTACAGTTCCATTTTCGAGGACATGCTTAATAAGCTCGTGATATTGTACCATAGATAATTTTTCTAAAAAATAAATATTAATCAAACAACTCTGTCGATAAAAATAAATAAAGCCATGATTTATTATTTCTATTAGTATTTATTATTATAAAAAGTTATTAACTAGAATAATTTAGTAAAAGAGTCTTATCCAATAATCATACCTGCAATGGTTGCAGAAATTAATGATGCAATACTACCTCCAATTAGCGCTTTCATTCCAAATTTAGATAAAGTTTTCCGCTGCCCTGGAGCTAATGATCCAATTCCACCAATTTGAATTCCAATGGATGCAAAATTAGCAAATCCACAGAGCATATAGGTGGCCATTATGATTGATTTTTGATAAGTTAAATGAGTAGCATTTGCAGTATTTTTTAAATCAGCTAATTGAATATAACCCACGAATTCGCTCGCTACTAATTTAATTCCTAATAGTTGTCCCATCATCATCATATCTTCTTTTGCAACTCCAATTAACCACATGAGCGGTGCAAAAATAGTTCCTAAAATCGCTTCCAATGAAAGTTCAGAGTAGGAAGAATTTACAGAAACCCAGTCATTTAAGGAGGTCCAATCTCCTAACCAACCTAAAATTCCGTTAAACATCGCTATAAATGCAACAAATACCAACAACATAGCTCCAACATTTACGGCTAAACGTAAGCCTTCTGTAGTCCCATTTGCAATTGCATCTAGCACATTAGTACCTATTTTTTCAACGGATACGTCTACAGTAGTATTGATTTTTTCCGTTTGAGGGTACAATATTTTTGATATAACGATAGCTCCTGGAGCTGCCATCACAGAAGCTGCTAGTAAATGTTTAGCAAATAACAATCTAAGGGCAGGGTCGTCGCCACCTAAAAAACCAATATAGGCAGCTAAAACAGCACCAGCTACGGTAGCCATACCTCCAATCATCACTAAAAGCATTTCAGATTTATTCATTTTTTCTAAATAAGCTTTTATTAAAAGAGGTGCTTCGGTCTGACCAAGAAATACGTTTCCTGCGACACTTAAACTTTCAGCACCAGATATTTTTAATAACCTAGATAACATCCAGCCAAATGCTTTTACGAGCTTTTGAATAATTCCTAAATAAAACAGTACCGATGTTAATGCTGAGAAAAATATAATAGTTGGTAAAACTTGGAAGGCAAAAATAAATCCAAATGTATCCATATCTACTACTAAGCCTTCAAATAAAAATTTACTACCAGCTTTTGTAAAATCCAATATACTTACAAATATTTTTCCAACCCCTTCAAAAGCATTTTGAACAAAATCTACTTTTAAGACACCGATTGCTATAATTAATTGAAAGGCTAGCCCAATTCCTACAGTTTTCCAATTAATTGCTTTCCTGTTGCTGCTAAATAAAAAAGAAATGAATAACAAGGAAAACATCCCTAAGACTCCTTTCCAAACACTTGTAAAAGTAATTCCTTGACTTGGAACAATACCCGAAGGTTTATTGTTTTTAGTTATTATCATTGACACTTCCTCTGTTGTATTATTATTCGAGTAAAATTTATAATAAACCTCTTTTTCTTTAAAAACTAAAGTAGAGTCAGTATGTTCTGTAACTTTATATCTTCTAATGGTATCGTTAGGTGATGTATAATAAAACACCAGTAGTTTATTCTGAAATATTAGATCTCCTTCTGCTTTTAAGTTGTTCTTAGACTCGATATAATAGGAAAAAGAACTTTCTGATATGTTAAGATAATCAGTCTCTTTATTTATTTTCGTGATTGCTATTCCTTTTGAATTTTCAATACTTGAAAATTGCCATTTTTTTTCCAAATCTTGTCCAAATGATAAAAAAGGAACTAATAATAATACTAGAACTAATAAATTCTTTTGCATAGGATATTATTTTCTTTTTGAAATTTCGTCTCTAATATTGACTGCTCTTTCATATTCTTCGTTATTAACTGCTTCTGTCAATAATTTCTTTAGTGTTTTTAAAGAGTGTTTACTGAAATCGTTTTCGGATATATCTTCTTTAAGTTCTTCTCTAATTAAGATTTGTTCGCTGACTATTTCTGTTTTTTTTGAGGTAGTAGTTTTCTTGGTACCGGTTTCTGTATGAATTCCTGCCTTATCTAAAATATTTTTGTAGGTAAAAATAGGAGCATTAAATCGCAGAGCTAGTGCGATAGCATCACTTGTTCTTGCGTCAATTATTTCTTCAATTTTTTCTCGCTCACAAATAATACTCGAATAAAATACTCCATCTAATAATTTGTGTATGATGACTTGTTTAACAACAATCTCATATCTTGTTGCAAAAGTTTTAAAAAGATCATGGGTAAGAGGTCTTGGTGGCATAATTTCTTTTTCAAGTGCTATTGCAATAGATTGAGCCTCAAAAGCACCTATTACTATTGGTAATTTTCGATCTCCATTCTCCTCGCTCAAAATCAACGCATAAGCACCATTTTGTGTTTGACTATATGATATTCCTTTTATATTAAGTCTTACTAAACTCATTAAATAATGATCAAAAAAAAACTGTTTAATTTTATGGACTTCCCTAAAATTAAACAGTCCCTTTATTCAGGCACAAATTAATAAAAAATTATGCGTTATTACTTTTAAACTCTTTTAATTTTTCTATCAGTTGAGGAACATACTCAAAAGCATCACCAACAATGCCATAATCAGCCGCTTTAAAAAAGGGAGCTTCAGAGTCACTATTTATGACAACTTTCACTTTGGAAGAATTTACACCTGCTAAGTGTTGTATTGCTCCAGAAATTCCAATGGCAATATATAAATTGGATGAAACAGGCTTGCCGGTTTGCCCAACATGTTCACTATGAGGTCTCCATCCTAGATCACTGACTGGTTTTGAACAGGCTGTTGCTGCACCTAAAGTTTCCGCTAATTCTTCTATCATTCCCCAATTTTCGGGACCTTTTAAACCACGTCCACCAGAAACGACAATATCGGCGTCTGCAATGGTAATTTTATCATTTGACTTTTCCATTGAGGTGACCTTTGTATGAAGGTCATCTTCTGAAATCACTGGAGAAAAATTTTCTTCAATAGATGAAGTTTCATTTTCAACGATACCAAATGCATTTTTTGCCAATCCAATTAATTTTTTTTCAGTAGTTATTTCAGAATTAGCAAATGCTTTATTTGAGAACACATTCGATTTAATTTTAAAAGGAGCTACGCTAGATGGTAATTCTATTACATTTGGCACATAACCAGCTTCCATATTTATGGCAAGTAAGGGAGCTAAATATTTGCAATTAGCACTAGAAGAAATAACTACGATATTTGCAGCTTCTTGTTCTACAGCTTGTGCTATTACATCGGCATATGCTGAAGCATTAAAGTTTTTTAGTTTGTCGCTGGAAACGCTTAACACTTTTGAAGCACCATATTTACCTAATTGGTCTGTTTGATTTCCGTTAATTGAAACTGCTGTTACCGAAGTTCCTAATATGTTTGCTATTCCTTTTGCGTAGGATACGGCCTCAAAAGCGATCTTTTTAAATTTTCCTTCTTCAGATTCTGTATATACTAATACTGACATATTTTATAAATTTTTATTGGTGAACAGTTTTTGAATTTAAAACTGCATTCTATTTTTTTAAATAACTTTAGCTTCGTTATGCAAGAGTTCGACTAAATCATTAACATTATCGACTAACTTTACCGATCCTTTTGCGTCTGGTTTGGTGAAACTATCCATATTAATTTCAGAATTTGAATCAACAGGTTCGATTACCTTCAATGGTTTTGATCGCGCTTGCATGATGCCTCTCATATTTGGGATGCGTAGATCTGCCTCTTGAACAATCCCTTTTTGACCACCTACAATTAGTGGAAGTGTTGTACTAATAATTTCTTTTCCTCCATCAATTTCACGAGCAGCGATAGCATTTGATCCCTCCACCTCTAGACTTATACAAGTATTTATAAAATTAAATCCTGTAAGTTTAGAAATCATTCCAGGAACCATTCCTCCATTATAATCGATGGACTCTCGTCCTCCTAACACTAAATCGTAGTTGCCATCTTTAACTACATGTGCTAATTGTTTTGCAACAAAGAAACCGTCTTTAGCAAACGTATTGACTCTAATTGCTTCGTCAGCTCCAATTGCTAAAGCTTTTCTTAACGTAGGTTCTGTTTCTGGTCCACCGACATTTACAACGTGAACTGTTGCACCTTGTTTGTCTTTAAACCACATCGCTCTTGTCAGTCCAAATTCGTCATTGGGATTGATAACAAATTGCACACCTTGGGTGTCAAACCTTGAGTTTTCGTCAGTGAAATTAATTTTTGATGTAGTGTCTGGAACGTGACTAATGCACACTAAAATTTTCATATTTTATTTATCTTAGTTTATCTAAAAATGTATCTGTGTTTCGAGCTACAAAGGTAGGTATATTTTTCTCAATTTTACTATGCACGCATAATAAAAAATCGTTAAATCTTTAGAAAAATTAGTGAGCCACATATAAATAATAGTATTTTTGCATTTAGTTTAATGAAGATATATTTTTTAAATAAAATTTTACAAATCTAATAGACTAAAATTTGTAAATAAATTAGATGATTTAATATGAAAACAATTCAGTTTAGAGAAGCAATCTGTGAGGCGATGAGTGAAGAAATGCGTCGTGATGATAGTATATATTTAATGGGTGAGGAGGTTGCCGAATATAACGGTGCGTATAAAGCCAGTAAAGGAATGTTGGATGAATTTGGTGAATTAAGGGTTATTGATACACCAATTTCAGAACTTGGCTTTTCAGGAATTGCTATTGGTTCTGCCATGAATGGTAACAGACCCATAGTAGAGTTCATGACTTTTAACTTTTCTCTTGTTGGAATTGATCAAATCATTAATAATGCAGCAAAAATGCGTCAAATGAGTGGAGGACAATTCAATATTCCTATTGTTTTTAGAGGGCCTACAGCATCTGCTGGTCAATTGGCAGCAACCCACTCTCAAGCCTTTGAAAGTTGGTATGCAAACTGTCCTGGTCTGAAAGTAGTTGTCCCCAGTAACCCAAAAGATGCAAAAGGGCTTTTAAAAAGTGCTATACGTGATAATGACCCCGTGATATTTATGGAAAGTGAACAAATGTATGGAGATAAGGCAGAAGTCCCAGAGGGAGAATATTTAATACCTTTGGGAGTTGCCGATATAAAACGTGAAGGAACAGACGTTACAATTGTTTCCTTTGGCAAGATTATAAAAGAGGCGTACAAAGCTGCAGCTATTTTATCTGAGGAAGGAATTGAATGCGAAATAATTGATTTACGAACAGTTCGACCTCTTGACGACAAGGCAATCATTGATTCTGTTAAAAAGACAAATCGACTTGTTATTTTAGAAGAAGCTTGGCCTTATGGAAATATTTCTGCCGAGATTACTTACCAAGTTCAAGAACAAGCTTTCGATTACCTGGATGCTCCAATCATTAAATTAAATACAGCAGACACACCAGCTCCTTTTTCGCCAGTTTTATTAGAGGAATGGCTACCCAATAGTAACGATGTAATAAAGGCGGTAAAAAAAGTGTTATATAGGTAAGGTTTTTTTATTTCATATTCATTTAACATCAAATTACTTTTGATGAAATATTTTTATTTTCTTCTATTTATTTCTTCCTTTTTTGCACACTCACAAAGTAAGGTTAGTGGTCAGATTAAGGATGAATTTGGTGATCCCATTGCCTACGCTAATGTTTTTTTTAAGGATTCAAATGATGGAACAATTACAAATGAAAATGGAAGATTCTATTTGGAAACCTTCGAAACTCATTCTTTTGTAGTTTTTTCATTTGTAGGTTATAAAACTTTAGAGATTGAGTTAACAGAAAAAAATAACTTTAAAATGGATGTTGTATTAGAGGAGGAATCAGCTTCTCTTGAAGAGGTAGTCATTTTTAGCGGAAAACAATCTAAAAAAAACAATCCTGCAATAGATATTCTCAGAAAAATATGGGAAAATAGAAGAGCGAATGGAGTGAGAAAATTCAAACAATATACCTATGACAAATATGAAAAACTTGAGTTTGATTTAAATACTATTGATAGCGGCTTAATTAATAGCAGGACATTTAGAGGAATGGAATTTATTTTTGATCAAGTGGATACATCAAGAATAACTGGGAATACTTACTTGCCTCTTTTTATTAACGAAGCTTTTTCGAAAGTCTATGGAGATAATATTATTAATAAAGAAACAGAGGTATTAGAAGGTAATAAAAATTCTGGATTCGAAAACAATCAAACTTTTATTGAATTGATTAAAGATCTTTACGCAGACTTTGATATTTATGATAATCACTTAAAGTTTTTTAATGTTGCTTTTACCAGCCCTTTATCTAAAACTGGTATCAATGTTTACAATTATGTTTTGCTGGATAGTGCTTATTTAGGTGATAAATGGTGCTATAATATTATATATTATCCCAGAAGAAAAAATGAATTAACCTTTAAAGGTGATTTTTGGGTAAATGATAGTACTTGGGCAGTGAAAGAAATTAATCTTCAAGCTTCTAAAAGCGCCAACTTAAATTGGATCCGTGAAATTTACATTGAGCAAGAATACGATGTTTTAAACGATTCTACTTTTTTAATTACAAAAGATTACATGCTAAGTGATTTTAGTTTTAGGAAAAAAGAGAGCGCCAATGGAATGTATGGAAAAAGGACTACATTATATGATAATTATGAATTTGATATACCAAAAGAAGAATCTTTTTATAAAGAGAATATAGATCCATACAAATACGAAGTTTACAATCGATCTGATCAATTTTGGGAAGAAAGAAGAATGGAAGCTTTAAGTAAAGATGAGAAAGGAGTCTATAAAATGTTAGATACTTTAATAACTGTTCCTCGTTTCAAAAATTTATATACAATAGGAGCTTTAATAGCAAGTGGTTATTATGAATTTAAAGGTTTTGATGCAGGACCAGTTTTTTCAATATTTGGATATAATGAGGTAGAAGGACTTCGGCTTAGGCTAGGGGGTAGAACCTATTTTGGACAAAATGATCCCTGGAGAATAGAAGGGTTTGGTGCCTATGGATTTAAAGATCAAAAATTTAAATATGGTTTATCGGGCAAAGTATTAGTTAGTAAAAAAAATAGAAAGATATTATTTGGTGGATATCGAAAAGATATTGAACAAACAGGAGCGAGTCTAACAAATAGTAAAGATGTACTTGGAAGAAATAGAGCCTCCTCAGGGTTAATTACGGTAGGAGCCAACGATCGATTAACTAGTATAGAATTAACAACTCTAGGGTATCAGATGGAACCTGCAAAAAACTTTGTGTTCCGAGTTTTAGGTTCTCACAGGACACTAAAATCTGCTTCAGAAACCTTTAGTTTAAGTTATTATGACGAAAATGGGAATGTCAAAAACAGTATCAAACAGTCAGAACTAGAACTAGGGATCAATTTCACACCAGGACGAAAAACATCAGGATATGGTGTGGAACGAAGAGTTATTAATGGCGGTGATTTCCCTTCCTTTTTTCTAGGATACACCTTTGGACTTGAAGATGTTTTACAAAGTGACTTTGATTATCACCGAATACAAGCCTTGTATACACAGCCCTGGAATGTTGGTGGTTTAGGAAGACTTTATACAACTATTGAATTGGGTAAAATAATCGGAACGGTACCTTTAGGCTTATTAAGTCCTATTCCAGGAAATCAAACCTTATGGAGCATTTATAACACATTTACGCAATTAGATTATTATGAGTTTGTAAGTGATACGTATGCGTCTTTTCATCTAAAACATAATTTTGGAGGAAGACTTTTTGGGAGGGTTCCTTGGTTAAGAGAACTAAATTTAAGAGAATTGGTTGGTTTTAGAGCTGTATGGGGCCAATTATCCCAATCCAATAACTCGATAAATGTAGGAATTGATAATTTGCCAATAATTTACCAATCTCCAGAAGATATTTACTGGGAATGGAGTGCGGGTGTTGGTAATATTTTTAAAATTTTAGCTATTGAATTTAATTTTAGAGGTAATTATTTAGACAATCCAGGAATAAGAAAAATTGGTGTCACTGGAAGTCTGAGTTTTTCTTTTTAGATACTAATGAAAGTTTTTTTAAGTTCAATTAAAATTAAAGAACAAAGGAGATTCAATAAGTTAAAAAGATCAACTAAAAGTTTATAAATATTTAACTTTACAGAACCACCTCAAAAACATTAATTTACCTTATGAAATTAGTTATGTCAAGGTTTTTTATTCTGTTTGTTTTTATTACTTTTGCACCGCTTAATAATAAAAACAATACAAAATGGAATCAATGATGATTTATATGCCAATAGTAGCGGCACTAATAGGGTTAGCATATATGTTAACGAAAAAATCTTGGGTGATGAAGCAAGATGCAGGTGATGGTAAAATGAAAGAAATTTCAGATCATATTTATGAGGGAGCCTTAGCTTTCTTAAATGCTGAATATAGATTATTAGCTATTTTTGTTGCTGTAGTGAGTGTTTTACTTTTTATTGTTTCTACTATAGTACCTTCCACACATTGGCTAATCGTAATAGCCTTTATTCTGGGAGCAATATTTTCTGCTTTTGCAGGAAATATTGGAATGAAAATAGCAACAAAAACAAACGTAAGAACCACACAGGCAGCAATAACAAGTCTGCCAAACGCCTTGAAAGTATCTTTTGGAGGTGGAACTGTGATGGGACTCGGTGTAGCTGGTTTAGCCGTTTTAGGTTTAACTATGTTTTTTATATTCTTCTATAACTTTTTTATGGGTGGAACTAGTGGTGCTTTTTCAGTGGAAAAAATGACTATTGTATTGGAAACTTTAGCAGGGTTCTCTCTAGGAGCTGAATCAATCGCATTATTCGCTCGTGTTGGAGGAGGTATTTACACCAAAGCAGCTGATGTTGGAGCTGATTTAGTTGGAAAAGTTGAAGCAGGAATCCCTGAGGATGACCCACGAAATCCAGCAACCATTGCTGATAATGTAGGTGATAATGTAGGAGATGTTGCAGGAATGGGAGCCGATTTATTTGGTTCTTATGTTGCAACAGTTTTAGCTGCAATGGTTTTAGGAAACTACATCATAAAGGATATGGGTGGTTTTATCGATGATGCCTTCGGAGGAATAGGGCCAATTTTATTGCCAATGGCAATTGCTGGTGCCGGTATTATCATCTCAATGTTAGGTACCATGTTAGTAAAAATTAAATCCAATGATGCTAAAGAGTCTCAAGTTATGGGGGCTTTAAATAAGGGAAACTGGTTCTCAATCGCTTTAGTTGCAATTTCTTGTTATGTTCTAGTAAACTATATGCTGCCAGAAACTATGAAAATGCATTTTTTCGGTGAAGGATTAATAAGTATTACCGCAATGCGTGTGTTTTACGCAACTTTAGTTGGTTTATTTGTAGGTGGTGTTATATCTTCAGTAACAGAGTATTATACAGGTCTAGGTAAAAAACCAATTTTAAATATAGTTCAAAAATCAGCAACAGGAGCCGGTACCAATATTATTGCAGGTCTGGCAACAGGTATGATTTCTACATTTCCAACAGTAATTTTATTTGCTGCAGCAATATGGTCTTCTTACGCTTTGGCAGGTTTTTATGGTGTTGCAATGGCAGCTTCAGCTATGATGGCAACGACTGCTATGCAATTGGCTATTGATGCTTTTGGGCCCATCGCGGATAATGCAGGAGGTATTGCCGAAATGAGTGAACAAGATCCAATCGTTAGGGAGCGAACAGATATATTAGATTCAGTGGGTAATACAACTGCTGCCACAGGAAAGGGATTTGCAATTGCATCAGCTGCATTAACATCATTAGCACTTTTTGCTGCTTATGTGACTTTTACAGGAATTGATGGAATTAACATTTTTAAAGCTCCTGTTTTAGCGATGTTATTTGTTGGAGGAATGGTTCCTGTAGTATTTTCTGCATTAGCAATGAATGCTGTAGGTAAAGCGGCTATGGAAATGGTTTATGAAGTAAGACGCCAGTTTAAAGAGATTCCAGGTATTATGGAAGGTACCGGAAAACCAGAGTACGATAAATGTGTTGCGATTTCAACAAAAGCTTCTTTAAAAGAAATGATGTTACCAGGTTTGTTAACCATTGGATTCCCATTAGTTATCACATTCGGACCTATGATTTTTGGAATGGATAATATGATTATTGCCGAAATGTTAGGTGGGTATATGGCTGGAGTTACTGTAAGTGGTGTTCTTTGGGCAATTTTTCAAAACAACGCCGGTGGCGCCTGGGACAATGCTAAAAAATCTTTTGAAGCAGGTGTTATGATTAATGGTGAAATGACTCACAAAGGTTCTGATGCTCACGAGGCTGCAATTACCGGAGATACAGTAGGGGATCCATTTAAAGATACCTCTGGGCCCTCCATGAATATTTTAATTAAACTTACTTGTTTAATTGGATTGGTAATTGCTCCCATATTAGGAGGTCATTCTTATGAAGAAGGTCATGAAATAAATACTAATACTATTGAGGCGCAGAGTATATCAAATGAAGTTATTGAAAAAGAAATTATGGTAAGAATGGATGCTAATGATGATGGCATAACTAAAGCTGTTGTAAAAACAACAATGACTGAAAATGGTAAAGAAACTACTACAGAGCAAGTTTTTGAAGGAACAGAAGCAGAAGTAAAAACTCAAATAAAAGCTTTGAAAGATGTTGATATAAAAATTGAAAAGAATTAAACTTATTCATTTAGCGATAAATAAAAAAACCTGCTATTAGCAGGTTTTTTTATTTATAAATATTTTTCATCTAAAATAATCCGTTGATTTCCGCATCAATTTTATTGATGATTTCACCCAAATCCTCTGGATTGTCAACAAAGTCAATCTCATCAACATCTAAAATAATTACGTTTCCTTTATCATATTTATCGATCCAGGCTTCATAACGCTCATTTAATCTACTTAGATAATCGATGCTAATTGAATTTTCGTATTCTCTACCTCGCTTGTGTATTTGCCCTACAAGATTAGGGATAGAACTACGGAGATAAATTAACAAGTCAGGAGACTCCGTCACGCTTTCCATTAAATCAAATAACGACCGATAATTTTCATAATCACGATTGGTCATTAAGCCCATTGCGTGAAGGTTAGGTGCAAAAATGAACGCATCTTCATAAATGGTACGATCTTGTATAATGGTTTTTTTATCTCTTCGAATATCTAGAATTTGGCGAAAACGAGAATTTAAAAAATACACTTGAAGATTAAAAGACCATCGTTCCATTTTACTATAAAAGTCATCTAGATAGGGGTTGTCTTCAACATCTTCGTATTGTGCTTTCCATTTGTAATGTTTAGCTAATAAACCAGTTAGTGTCGTTTTACCGGATCCTATATTTCCTGCTATGGCAACATGCATAAAGTATTAAATTTTAAAAAGTTAATTTGAATTTACTAACCTTATTTCCGTCATAAATATAAAGGAATTCTTGCGTAAGCTGCAAGTCTTTTATACTTATTTCAGGAGATTTTATTTTTGAAGTTTCTTGAGTCTCTATATTGATATAATATAGGGTATTATCTTTTTTTACAATTAAATTTTCATTCAGCTGTGAGATTTTTTGATAACCTTCACTAGGTATTTCTATTATTAGGCTACCATAAATATTATAGGCTCGAATATATTTTTTAGTCATTAAAAAACAATAATTTATGTTACTAACTTGTTGTATGACTTCCCCATTAAAAGGCTGTGACACTGTTGTTTTATTCTGGTTCCTATAATTATACAGTTCTAATTGTTGTGAATCCAAATTAAAAGCCCATAAACTAGTATTTGCAGCAATTGATACTTGGCTAGTATTGATAAATTCATAAATAGTATTAAAATTTATTCGCTCGATTTCGGATAGTTTATTGTCTAATAATACCACCACATTAAAATCTTGATAGTAAACCGCAATGTTCATGGGATTTGAAATATCAACAGAATATATTTCGCCTAATTGAAAATCCTTAAAATTAAATACGCTATGATTGGTTTTTTTAAAAAGAATTTGATCTTTAATATAATAAGAATTATCGTGAAAGTCTATTCCAATAAATTTTTCTGCGTCTAAATACGAGGTCTCCACCAAAGTAATTTCTTGAGAAAATACTAGTAAAGGTAATAGCACGAAGGTTAATAAATATTTCAAAACGCACACAAGATATGAAATTCTAAATTTATAAAAACATGAAATTAATAGCTTTAAATTTATGCAATGATTTAACTAATTTTACTATTATGATTAAAAATGATAACTTGCTTTTTTTATGAATCCAACTCCAAGAAAATTAGAAATTATTACAATAGCATCAGCTTTATTTAAAGACAAAGGCTTTAGTGCTGTTACGATGCGCGATATTGCCAAGGCAATGGGAATAAAAGCAGCTAGTCTATACAATCATATTAAAAATAAAGAAGAGATACTTACCTTTATAATTATTTCTTTAGCGGAAGAATTTATTAATGGAATCGATGAAATCAAAGAAGAAAACAATACATGTATTGATAAATTAAAAAAAATTATAGCATTACATGTTGATATAGCAACGAGAAATACAAATGGTATGGCTTCTTTAAATAATGATTGGATGCATTTAAAGGATCAATTGGATTATTATTTAACCCTAAGAGTTAATTATGAAGATACTTTTAGAACAATAATTAATGAAGGAATAAAAAAAAATGAAATAAAATCTATCAACTCTGATATCATGTTATTTTCCATACTGTCAACATTAAGGTCATTATATATTTGGATTCCTCAAAAAGAAGATATGAACTCTAGTTTATTAGCAACTAACCTAAGTGAGGTTCTGTTAAAAGGAATTAACAAATAAATTATAAATAATTGTTATCTTTGTGTCTTAAACTAACGTTTGTTAGTTTGTTAAAGTAAAAATAGTAATTGTGCCAAAGTTTTATCCGTTAAAAGTAAAAGATCTATATAAAGACACTGAGCAATGTTCAGTCATTGAGTTTGATATGCCTGAAGATTTAAAAGATAAATTTAAATATAAAGCGGGTCAGTATTTAACTCTAAGAGAGACAATAAACGGCGAAGACATAAGACGTTCCTATAGTTTATGTTCAAGTCCCATTGATAACGAATGGAAGGTCGCAGTTAAAGAGATCCCCGATGGGAAGTTTTCAACTCATGTCAATCAGTTCCTGAAAAAAGATGACACCTTACAGGTAATGAAACCTATGGGGAGGTTTGGTACTGCAATTTCTGAGATTCCAAAAAACTACATAGTTTTTACTGCAGGAAGTGGAATTACCCCCATACTTTCTATGATCAAAACACATTTAGCCAAAGAACCCAATAGTACATTTAAATTATTTTATTTAAACCGTACTGTAAAAACTATTATCTTTAAAGAAGAAATAGAACAGCTTAGAAACCAGTATTTTGGAAGATTAGAAGTGTTTTATTTTTTAACTAAAGAGTCAAGAGATAGTGAGTTATTTAATGGAAGATTTACCAAAGAAAAGTTAGCAGTCATTTTTAATAAATTAGTGAATGTTTATGAATTAGACGAGTGTTTTTTGTGTGGGCCTGAAGAGATGATATTCTTAGTTAAAAATGAATTAATGGAGGCAGGAATGTCTGCCGAGCATATCCATTTTGAATTGTTTGTCACCGGATTGTCGAAAGAAATTAAAAAGGAAGCTAACCATAATGAAATAGAGAAAAAAGAGGAGGTAGCTTTAACAATTATCGATGGAGGTAAAGAATTTCATTTTGGAATGACTAGTAATGATGATAATGTTTTAGATGCAGCTTTAATTGCTGGGGCTGATTTGCCTTTTGCCTGTAAAGGTGGAGTCTGTAGTACTTGTAAATGTAAAGTTATTGAAGGTTCTGTTAAAATGAAAGTTAATTATGCTTTGGACGAAAAAGAAGTTTCTGAGCAATTTGTTTTAAGCTGTCAAGCAGTCCCAACAAGTAATAAAGTGATTTTAAATTTTGATGTATAATATTTAATCTAGGAAAGTTAAAAGTTTTTTCCAATATCAGACCAATGAGTGAAGAACAAATAAAAAATTTAGAGATTCAATTTAATGCACGAATTGAGCGTGATGAGAAGATCGAGCCCAAGGATTGGATGCCTGAAAAGTATCGAAAAACGCATATTAGACAAATGTCTCAACATGCCCATTCAGAGATTGTTGGAATGTTACCTGAAGGAAACTGGATTTCAAGAGCTCCTTCTTTAAGACGCAAGGTGGCACTTCTGGCAAAAGTCCAAGACGAAGCTGGCCATGGTTTATATCTATACTCAGCTACAGAAACATTAGGAATATCTCGTGAAGAAATGTACGAACAATTACATACTGGAAAAGCAAAATATTCAAGTATTTTTAATTACCCAACCTTAACTTGGGCAGATATGGGTGCTATTGGATGGTTGGTTGATGGCGCGGCTATTATCAATCAAGTCCCCCTATGCAATACTTCCTATGGTCCCTATGCAAGAGCAATGATTAGAGTATGCAAGGAAGAAAGTTTCCATCAACGTCAAGGTTTTGAAATCATGATGAAGTTAGCAAATGGAACCTCTGAACAAAAAGATTTAGCTCAAGACGCTTTAAATCGATGGTGGTGGCCAAGTTTAATGATGTTAGGGCCCAAAGATGAAGAGTCTGTTCATACAGAACAGTCAATGAAATGGAAATTAAAACGTAAGTCTAATGATGATTTACGGCAGCAATTTATAGATCAAACAGTTCCCCAAGCAGATCTTATTGGTCTCACCATTCCAGATCCAGAATTGAAATGGAATAAAGAACGTGGTAGCTATGATTTTGGTCCGATTAACTGGGATGAATTTTGGCAAGTAGTTAAGGGTCATGGACCCTGCAATAAAGAACGAATGAAAGCTCGAGTGGGTGCTTGGAAAGAAGGAGAATGGGTTCGCGATGCAGCTATAGCTTATGCAGAAAAACAAGCAAATAAAAATTTTAATAAAGCTGTTTAAACTAATAAAGATGAAAAAAAATTGGCCCCTTTGGGAAGTATTTGTTCGATCAAAAAATGGTTTAGAACACAGACATTTTGGAAGCCTTCATGCAGCAGATGCAGAGATGGCTTTAGAGAATGCTCGGGATGTATATACCAGGCGAAATGAAGGGGTTAGTATTTGGGTCGCAGAATCTAAAAACATAACAGCTTCCAATCCTTTAAATAATGGCGAACTATTTGAGCCTGCTCAAGACAAGGTTTATCGTCATCCAACATTTTACGATTTGCCAGACGATATAAAACATATGTAATGAAAAATAATTTATATAATTATATTCTTGGAATCGCAGATAACAGCCTTATTTTAGGTCAACGTTTAGGTCAGTTGTGCGGCCACGGTCCAAGTTTAGAAACAGATATAGCTTGTACAAATATATCATTAGATTTATTTGGACAAGTACGCAGTTATTTTCAATATGCTGCAAAAATTGCTGGTGACCAAAGAACAGAAGATGATATCGCAATGCTTCGAAAGGAACGTGATTATAAAAATGTTTTATTAGTAGAACAACCCAATACCAATTTTGCTTTTACAATTGGGCGACAATTTTTATTTGATGTTTATCATCTAGCATTTTTAACTGAACTCCAAAATAGTAACGATTTTACATTATCGGTAATTGCAAAAAAATGTGTTAAAGAAGTGAGTTATCACTTAAGGTTTTCATCTGATTGGGTAAAACGATTAGGCAATGGTACTTCAGTGAGTAAAGAAAAAATGCAAGAAGCTATCAATGGTTTATGGACGTACACTGACGAATTGTTTTATCAAACAAACGCTGATAAAGAAATGGTTTTTGAAGGAGTAGGAGTGGATGTTACTAAGTTAAAAAACAATTACTACAGTCGAATAAATGAGATCTTGTTAGAAGCAACACTCGAAATCCCTGAATCTAAATGGTTTCAAACAGGAGGTAAAGAAGGTGTTCATACAGAGCATTTAGGATATTTGTTAAGTGATTTACAGTATATGCAACGCACATATCCGAATATGGAATGGTAATATGATAGAAACAACAGATCAAAATATCGAACAAGTTTTAATTTCGGTTTTAGAAAAGGTATCCGACCCAGAAATACCAGTATTATCTATTATGGATATGGGAGTTGTTCGATCTGCTCTTATTATAAATGGTAACGTTAAAGTTCAAATTACACCAACTTACAGTGGTTGCCCAGCAATGGATGTCATTGGTGATGATATAAAAAAGGCGTTAAAAGATGCTGGTTATGAATCAAAAGTAGATTTAATACTTCATCCTGCTTGGACAACTGATTGGATTACACCAAGAGGAAGGAAAGCATTGGAAGATTATGGAATAGCCCCACCCTTAAATCCAACAGCAGATAAAGAAGTATTATTAGAAGAAAAAAGAATGGTAAGCTGTCCAAACTGTAAATCAACGAAAACAGTCGTAGTTAGCCAATTTGGTTCCACCGCATGCAAAGCGTTATTTAAATGTGAAGACTGTAAAGAACCATTTGATTATTTTAAATGCCTTTAAAAAAACAACTAATGGATAAAAGTATTCTTTTAAAAACTGAAAATCAAGTTGCATACATTACTCTTAACAGACCTGATGTATTCAATAGCTTTGACAGAGAAATGGCGCTTTTACTTCAAGCTACTTTAGACGATTGTGAAAAAAACAGCGAAGTTAGATCTATAGTTCTTAGTGGTAAGGGTAAAGCTTTTTGTGCTGGACAAGATTTAAAAGAAGTCACAACACCAGAATTAAATCCTGGTTTTAAAAAAATATTAGAAGAGCATTACAATCCAATTATTATAAGAATTAGGAATATAAATAAACCTATTATCGCAGCGGTTAATGGAGTTGCAGCAGGGGCTGGAGCAAATATAGCTTTAGCTTGTGATGTTGTAGTGGCCTCTGAAAATGTAAGTTTTATTCAAGCTTTTAGTAAAATAGGATTGGTTCCAGACAGTGGAGGTACGTTTTTTTTACCTCGTTTAATTGGTTTTCAAAAAGCCAGTGCATTAATGATGTTTGGAGATAAAATTCCTGCAAAAGAAGCGGAGGCATTAGGTATGATTTATAAAGTTTTTCCGGTCGATACTTTTAATGAAGAAGTCAAAACAATAGCTATTCATTTAGCCAATATGCCCACAAAAGCACTTGGTTTTATTAAAAAAATGCTAAATGAATCAATGACCAACACTTTAGAAAAACAATTGGATTTAGAGGGAAAATTACAGATTGAGGCGGCTCAATCCGAGGATTACATAGAAGGAGTTAATGCCTTCATTGAAAAAAGAAAACCAATATTCAAAGGAAAATAATATGGATAAGGAAACTCTGATACAAGTACATAACAACGTGAAGCCTTATATTCACGAAACACCAGTACTCACCTCAGAGTTAATCAACAAAACTTGTGGTTGTCACGTTTATTTTAAGTGTGAAAACTTTCAAAAAATGGGGGCCTTTAAAATGAGAGGTGCTATCAACGCGATTCAAAATTTAACTTCCAAACAAAAAGAAAATGGCGTCGTAACTCACTCCTCAGGAAATTTTGCTCAGGCAATCTCTCTTGCATCAAAATCTTTAAATATCAAGGCTTTTATTGTGATGCCTGAAGATGCGCCACAAGTCAAGAAAGATGCAGTTTTAAATTATCAAGGAATTATCATTGAGTGTGATTCTAATATTAAGGCAAGAGAAATTGAAGCAGAAAGAATTGTTGAAAACGAAAACGCTACCTTTATTCATCCCTCTAATGATGATCAAGTAATCTTAGGACAAGGTACTTCAGCTAAAGAATTATTGGAAAAACAATCCGATTTAGATATTATTTTAGCACCTGTAGGTGGAGGAGGACTCCTCGCTGGCACCGCTCTTTCAGCAAAATATTTTTCAAGTAATTGCGAAGTTATTGGAGCAGAACCTGAAAATGTGGATGATGCATACAGATCTCTAAAGAGCGGAAAAATAGAATATAATAAAAATACAACCACTATTGCAGATGGTCTTAGAACCAATTTAGGAGATCGAAATTTCCCCATTATTTTAGAAAATGTAAAAAAGATAATTCGAGTGAGTGAAGAGGAGATTATTAATGCAATGAAATTGGTTTGGGAACGCATGAAGATGGTTATAGAGCCCTCAAGTGCTGTGCCTCTTGCTGCCTTATTGAAAGAAAAACAAAATTTTAAAAATAAAAAAGTTGGGATTATAATTTCTGGTGGGAATGTAGACTTGACTAATTTACCATTTTAAACAATTATGATGAAAGTTGGAATTATAGGAAGTGGAACCATGGGTAGCGGAATAGCACAAGTTGCTGCAACTGCTGGTTGCCAGGTCAACTTATTTGATGCTAATCGAGCAGTGTTGGAAAAGTCAAAGACTTCTCTCGAAAGAATATTAATTCGTTTAATTGAAAAAGGACGAATCGATACCTCAGAAAAAAATAGAATCCAAAGTAATATTAATTACGTTGATTCTTTAGAAGAATTAAGTAATTCCGATTTAATAATTGAGGCAATCATAGAAAATTTAGAAATAAAGAAAAAAGTTTTTTCGGAATTAGAGACTTTGGTAAGTAATGATTGCATAATTGCTTCGAATACATCAAGCTTATCCATAGCCTCTATCGCTGCATCATTAAAAAACCCAAAACGCTGTGTTGGGATTCATTTTTTTAATCCTGCCCCTTTAATGAAATTAGTGGAGGTCATTCCTGCGATACAAACTTCCTATGAAGCCCTAGAGAAATCAATTGATACCATTTCAAGCTGGGGAAAAACAGTAGCTATTGCAAAAGATACCCCAGGTTTTATAGTAAATCGAGTAGCTAGACCTTTTTACAGCGAGGCGTTGCGAATATATGAAGAAGGTGTTGCTAGTTTTCAAGCCATAGATAACAGTTTAAAGAACTTAGGAGGGTTCCGTATGGGGCCTTTTGAATTAATGGATTTTATTGGCAATGACATCAATTTTACCGTAACAGAAACGGTATTTAAATCTTTCTTTTTTGATCCGAGATATAAGCCTTCATTTACCCAAAAACGTTTTGCAGAGGCAGGCTATTTAGGACGTAAATCTGGGATTGGATTTTATGAATATGATGAAAATAATCAAATAGTCCCACTTAATAAAAGTGAAACCAATATAGGCAGTGCTTTGTCTCAATTAATTTTTGATAGAGTTTTAGTCATGTTGATTAATGAAGCTGCAGATGCGTTATTTTGGAATATAGCTTCTGCTAAAGATATTGATAATGCAATGACTAAAGGCGTTAATTACCCAAAAGGACTCTTAGCTTGGGCGGATGAAAAAGGAATTGATTGGTGCGTGAATCAAATGGATCAACTATATGATGAATATCGGGAGGACAGATACCGTTGCTCACCTATTTTACGAAAAATGAATCGGGAACAGAAAAACTTCTTTTAATGGAAAGTAAAGACATTCCTCATAAAATGTTAAGTTTAGATGCCTACAGTCAGTGGTTAGGAATCAAGATATTGTCATGTGAAATTGGAAAATGTAAACTTGGAATGACGGTTCGAAAAGAGATGTTAAATAGTATGAATAAAGCCCATGGAGCTATTACCTATGCACTAGCAGATACGGCTTTTGGGTTTACAGCAAATACTCATGGAAAATATGCAGTATCTATCGAAACATCAATCAATCATATTGAAGCGTTAGAAGAAGGAGATTATTTAATTGCTGAAGCAACCTTAAATCTTCAGAAAACAAAAGTTGGCTTTAATATCGTTGAAGTAAAAAGAGAAAATGAATTAGTAGCACTCTTTAAAGGAGTGGTATATAGAACCTCAAAAGACTGGGAAGTATCATGAAAGAAGCATATATAATAGATGGTATTCGAACACCAATAGGCAATTATAAAGGGACATTGAGCACCATTCGTACTGATGATTTAGGGGCGATAGTCATCTCAGAAATAGTAAGTAGGAATTCAGAGATTCCAAAAGATGCGTATGATGATATCATTATGGGTTGTGCAAATCAAGCGGGGGAAGACAATCGCAATGTAGCTCGAATGTCTTCTTTACTAGCAGGAATGCCATTTACGGTCCCTGGCGAAACGGTGAATAGACTTTGTAGTTCTGGATTATCAGCTATTATTCACGCAAACAGAGCGATTAAAGCGGGTGATGGTGATTTGTTTATAGCTGGGGGTATAGAAAATATGACGCGTGGGCCCTATGTTATTGAAAAACCAGCTACAGGATTTGGCGGAGATTCAAAAATGTATGATTCTACTTTTGGTTGGCGATTCATCAATCCGAAAATGAAAAAATTATATGGAGTGGATGGTATGGGAATTACCGCAGAGAACCTAGTAGAAAAGTATAATATCTCCAGGAAAGATCAAGATGAATTTGCATATTGGAGCCAAATGAAAGCTAGTAAAGCTCAGCAAAACGGAAGGTTAGCAAAAGAAATAGTTACGGTAGAAGTTCCACAACGAAAAAAAGAAGCTATTTTATTTTCTAAAGATGAGTTTATTAAACCGAACACTTCCTTAGAGGTGCTTGGTAATTTAAGACCTGCATTTAAAAAAGAAACAGGTAGTGTTACTGCCGGAAATAGTTCAGGATTAAACGATGGCGCAGCAGCTACTATTATTGCTTCAGAAGACGCAGTAAAAAAATATAATTTAAAACCTTTAGCTCGTATTGTGAGTTCTGCAGTAGTAGGAGTAGAGCCAAGAATAATGGGTATAGGTCCCGTTGAAGCTTCTAATAAGGCGCTATTGAAGGCTGGATTATCGATGGAAGACATGGATATTATTGAGTTAAATGAAGCCTTTGCAGCCCAAGCGTTAGCTTGTACAAGAGCTTTGGGTTTAAAAGATAATGACGCTAGATTAAACCCTAATGGTGGTGCCATTGCGCTGGGTCACCCCCTTGGAGTCACTGGCACAAGAATTGCTTATTCTGCCGCACTAGAATTGAAAGAAAAAAATAAAAAATACGCATTGATAACTATGTGTATTGGAGTAGGTCAAGGATATGCCGCGATTATTGAAAATGTAAAATAAACTGGATTATGAAAAAACTAGAAAGTTATATTAATGGTCAATGGTGTTTTGGTTCAGGCGAAGGAATTCCAATGAAAGATGCTGTTACTGGTGAGATTGTTGCGCTATCAGACACTTCAGGATTTGACTTTTCAGAAGTGCTCCATTACGGGAGATTTAAAGGGGAGGCTTTACGTAAAATGACATTTCAAGAACGTGGAAATATGCTAAAAAAGTTAGCATTTCATTTAATAAAAAAGAAACAGCATTTTTACGATCTTAGTTTTCGAACTGGAGCAACTAAAATTGATAGTTGGATAGATATTGAAGGGGGTTTTGGTAACTTATTTGCAAATGCATCTTTACGAAAACTTTTCCCAAACCAATCTTATCATGTAGAAGGGGATCCTATTGATTTGTCGAGAGGTGGACGTTTTATGGCCCACCACATATTAGTTCCTAAAAGAGGGGTTGCAATTCATATTAATGCTTTTAATTTTCCTGTTTGGGGTATGCTAGAGAAGTGTGCAGTAAACTGGATGGCAGGAGTACCTGCAGTAGTAAAACCTGCAACCAACACTTCCTTTTTGACAGAAGCAGTAGTTAGAGAAATAATAGCCTCCAATATACTACCCGAAGGTTCTCTACAATTAATTTCAGGTTCAGCCAGAACAATTTTAGATGCTATTGAGTCGCAGGATGTAGTTACTTTTACAGGTTCTGCTGATACGGGCAGAATGCTAAAAGCACATCCAAAAGTTATCAATGAATCAGTTCCTTTTAATATGGAAGCAGATTCATTAAATTCTTGTGTTTTAGGAGAAGATGCCGTCCCCGGCACTCCTGAATTTGATATTTTTATAAAAGAAGTTAGAAAAGAAATGACTGTAAAATGCGGTCAAAAATGTACTGCTATTCGGAGAATTATTGTTCCTGAAAAATTGATGGAAGATGTTCAAATAGCACTTGGGCAACAATTAGAAAAAGTAACCATTGGTGATCCAAGGCTTAAAGAGGTTAGGATGGGAGCTTTGGTAAGTAAAGATCAAGTTCAAGAAGTAAAAGAACGAGTTGGAGAGCTAAGAAAAACAGCTCAATTGGTTTATGGAAATTTAGAGGAGGTAACCACTTTAGGAGCAAGTGCCAAGGATGGTGCTTTTTTAGCTCCAATTTTATTAAGAGAAGATCAACCATTCAAAAATACAGCCATACACGAAATTGAAGCTTTTGGTCCTGTAAGTACTTTAATGCCTTACAAAACTTTAGATGAAGCTATTCGCCTAGCTCACCTAGGAAAAGGTTCTTTAGTATCCTCCATTATCACAAATAACGATTTGACAGCAAAAGAATATGTAGTAGAAGCTGCTACGCACCATGGAAGAATATTGGTTTTAAATCGCGAAAATGCAAAAGAGAGTACGGGTCATGGCTCACCACTACCCACGCTAGTTCATGGAGGTCCAGGAAGAGCCGGAGGCGGCGAAGAAATGGGAGGAATGAGAGGTGTAAAACATTATTTGCAACGTTGCGCTATTCAGGGTTCTCCTACAACATTGACAGAAGTAACGGGTATTTATCAGCCAAAAGGGGCTTACAAAGAAATCGATCAACATCCATTTGCATATCATTGGGAAGATTTGGAGCCTGGGATGTCGCTTAAAACCCATAAAAGAACCATAACAGATGGTGATATTGTCAACTTTGCTAACCTAACCTGGGATCATTTTTATGCGCATACTGATATCACATCTCTCGATGGAAGTATTTTTGAGAAAAGAACAGCACATGGCTACTTTATATTAGCTGCAGCAGCGGGCCTTGTTCGTTTATCCAAATAAGGGTCCTGTAGCTGCTAATTACGGGCTGGAAGATTGTCGCTTTTTAAGACCTATCTATCATAACGATACGGTTTATGTTCGATTAACATGCAAACAGAAAATAGATCGGGATCCAAGAGGAAAAGAACATCCTAGTGGTATCGTAAAATGGTATGTAGAAGTTTTTGACCTGGAAGACGAACTAGTAGCGATTGCAACAATTTTGACCATGGTTCAAAAAAAACAAGAGGTTTTAACTGAAATTACAACTGATAATATAGAAATGTATTTATCAAAGTTAGATGAAAATTCGAAACCTTCTTGGGGAATTATGACCCCTCAACATATGGTTGAACACTTGGAATACAGCTATCGAATTGCATCTTCTGAAATTCAAGATTTTGAAATTTCAACTCTTGAAAAACATATTGAAAAAGTACAAGAGACTTTATATAACTATAAACCGATGCCTGTTGGCTATGATTTTCCTCTTTATGAAAAAGGACAACTAGAAGTATTGAAACATGAAAATCTATCTACAGCAAAATTAAAATTATTAGAAGCAAGAAATGCGTATTTAGATTTCTACAAAGAAAATCCAAAAGCTATCGTTAAAAATGTTGTTTTTGGTCATTTAGAGAAATACGAATGGTATTTGTTAGAGCGGAAACATTTAAATCATCATTTTAAACAATTTGGATTATTATAATATGGAAGCATACGTTCACAATACAATCAATAAAGGTATTGCTACGATTGAGTTTTTTCATCCAACTCACAATAGCTTACCTGAAAAAATACTCACAAAACTCGCCAATACAATCAAGGAAGCGGGACAGGATAACACCGTCAAAGTTATTATTTTGAAAAGTGGAGGTCATCGTACTTTTTGTGCTGGAGCAAGTTTTGAGGAATTAACTGCAATCAACGATTCGGTTGCTGGAAAAGCTTTCTTTTCTGGTTTTGCAAACGTAATTAATGAAATGCGTAAATGTCCTAAATTTATTATTGGAAGAATTCAAGGAAAGACTGTAGGAGGGGGCGTTGGAATTGCCGCAGCCACAGATTACTGTATGGCTACAAAATTTGCAGCCATCAAGTTGAGTGAATTAAATGTTGGAATTGGCCCTTTTGTAGTTGGACCAGCAGTCCAGCGAAAACTTGGTCTGAGTGCTATGTCACAAATAGCGATGGATGCAAATTCTTTTTACAGTGCTGAATGGGCAAAACAAAAAGGACTCTTTTCTCAAGTATTCGAAACTGCAGACGAATTAGATGCAGCTATTTTAACTTTTGCAACAAACTTATGTACTTACAATCCTGAAGCTATGGCGGAAATGAAAAAAGTATTTTGGGCGGGTACCGAAAACTGGGATCGTTTGTTAGCAGAACGAGCTTCGATAAGTGGACGTCTAGTTTTATCTGAATTTACAAAAGAGACCTTAAAGAAATTTAAATAAATGTTTTATAGTTTTAAAGGACATATTCCAGTAGTTCACGAAAGTAGCTTTGTTCATCCTCTAGCAGCGGTTACAGGTAATGTTGTAATAGGTAAAAACTGTTATGTAGGTCCAGGAGCAGCAATCCGTGGTGATTGGGGCGAAATTATTTTAGAGGATGGTGTTAATATTCAAGAAAATTGCACCGTACATATGTTTCCTGGAAAAAAAATTTTTTTAAAAGAAGGTTCCCATGTAGGTCATGGCGCTATTATCCACGGAGCTAATTTAGGCCGTAATTGTCTTATAGGTATGAATAGTGTCATTATGGACGATGCCGTTATCGGAGACCAATCAATTGTTGGAGCTATGAGCTTTGTAAAAGCAGCATCGGTTTTTCCTAATCGAAGTTTAATAGTAGGAAATCCAGCCAAAGTTTTAAAAGAAGTTTCTGATGAGATGTTAAATTGGAAAACTGCAGGAACTAAATTATATCAACAATTGCCTGCCGATTGCTACGAAAGCTTGAAGGAAGTGGAACCGCTTCGAGAACTTCCAAGAAACAGGCCTAAGCAAGAAGATTTTTACAAAACATTTAGGGAAATAAAAAATAAGAAATAAGAAAGACAATAATCAATGTCCGAATATAAATTTAAAATGCCAAAACTTGGCGAGAGTATTACTGAAGCAGCCATTATTAAATGGTTTAAAAATGTTGGTGAAACAATTGAAGAAGATGAGGTGCTCTTAGAAGTAGCTACCGATAAAGTAGACTCTGAGGTTCCATCATTGGTAACAGGTACAATTACAAAATTACTATACCAGCAGAACGATGTTATAAAAATTGGAGAAACGATTGCGCTCATAGAAAGAGATAGTCAAATAAAAACTATCAAAAAACAGCAGCTTCCAAAAAAAGAAACTCCTAAAAGTTCAAAGTCAACCTCTTTAAATCTATATACAAAAACCCAATCAGTTGAATTTGAGGTTGCGAATCCAAATTTACATTTTTCACCATTAGTAGTTAGTGTAGCGAAGGAATATCATATTAGTTTTGAAGAATTAGCACGAATCCCTGTTTCTGGTAATGAAGGGCGTTTACGTAAAAGTGACCTCATGAATTATATAGAAGCAGATCGACCTTTTAAATATGCGCAGCCAAATGAATCAGAAAATAAATTTGAAGTTCCTGATTTAAAATTTGATAAAGGAAAAGGGAAGCTTGTTGAGATGGATCGTATGCGACAAATGATTGCCGATCGAATGGTTTTTAGTAAGCACACTTCTCCTCACGTTACTGCTTATGTGGAGGCAGATCTAACGGAGATGGTAAACTGGAGAAATCATGTTAAAAGTAATTTTTTAGAAAAATATCAAGAAAAGTTAACTTTTACTCCCCTATTTGTGGAAGCTGTTGCTGGCGCACTCCATGATTTTCCTATGATCAACTCGAGCTTAGATGGTAAAAATATTATTGTAAAAGAAGAAATTAATATAGGAATGGCCACTGCTTTACCCTCTGGTAATTTAATTGTTCCAGTTGTTAAGAATGCCGATAAAAAAAATTTAAAGGAGCTTGCAGTATCCATCAATTCTTTATCACTAAAAGCCAGAAAAAATAAATTAAAAGCAGATGATACGAGTGGTAGTACTTTCACTATTTCGAATGTTGGAACCTTTGGCTCTATAATGGGAACTCCAATAATTAACCAACCAGAGGCTGCAATACTTGCTACTGGAATCATTAAAAAAAGAGCGGAGGTAATAGAAAGGCCTGAGGGCGACTCTATTGAGATTAGGCAGATGATGTACTTGTCATTATCTTTTGATCATCGGATTGTAGATGGATTTTTAGCGGGCTCTTTTTTAAGAAGAATAGCTGATAATTTAGAGAATTTTGATAGTAACAGAAAAATATAACCTACCATCTTTTAAAAAAGATAAAAATAAAAAATGATAAAAATAAAAATCACCAAAACTGAAAATTCAAAATTAAATGAATTGGATTTTGATCATATTCCATTAGGCAAAATTTTTACCGATCACATGTTTATTTGTGATTATGAAAATGGGTCTTGGAACCATCCTCGTATAGTACCCATGCAAACCATTGCTACACATCCTGCAACTATGGCTTTGCATTATGGTCAGGCAATTTTTGAGGGGATGAAAGCCACTTTAAATGCAGCTGGAGTTCCTTTGTTATTTAGGCCTTCTAAAAATGCAGCTAGATTAAATTCCAGTGCAGTCCGGATGGGAATGCCAGAGCTTCCTGAAGAAATTTTTTTGGAAGGCTTAAAACAATTGGTGAATTTAGATAAGGACTGGATTCCAAAGAAAAAAGGAAGTGCCATGTACTTGCGGCCATTTATGTATGCAGATGAACATTTTATAGGAATGCGTGCAGCAACAAGTTATAAGTTTATTATTATCTGTTCTCCTGCAGGGCCCTATTTCAGTGAGCGAATAAAACTTTTTGCAGAAAAAAAGTTTATTAGAGCTGCTCATGGCGGAACAGGGGAGGCGAAAGCAGCGGGCAATTATGCAGCAGCAATATTACCCACAGAAAAAGCAAAATCGAAAGGTTACAATCAAGTGTTATGGCTAGACGCAGCAGAACATAAGTATATTGAAGAAGTAGGAACGATGAATATTTTCTTTAAAATTAATAATCAAATTATTACTCCAAAAAGAGATGGATCTATTTTAGATGGGATTACCAGGATGAGTGTGATTGATTTGTTAAGACATAAAGGATTTGAAGTAATAGAACGACCTATTTCACTGGAAGAAATCAGAGAAGCTTCTAGCAATGGTAGTTTAAAAGAGGCTTTTGGAACAGGAACAGCAGTAGGAATAGCATACATTCAAGAAATTGGCACGGATGACGATGTTATTCATGTTTCTGACGAAAGTCCAGTTGCAGAGGATATCAACCATACGCTCAATAAAATAAAAATTCAAGAAATAGCGGACCCTTTTAGCTGGATGATTCCAGTAGCTTAATAGTTAAACATAAAATTAAGATTTGTCAAAGATCAAGAATTATAAAGAGATTTTAAAAAACGGGTTTACTAAACTCTGTACTGCAAAAGCAATGACAGAGGTATTCGAAGCGAATTTTAAAGTTGTTTCAAAATATGTCCACGCCACTTCTAGGGGTCATGAAGCCATTCAAATAGCTTTAGGAATGCAGTTGTTACCCCAGGATTATGTGTTTCCATATTACAGAGATGACGCTATGTTACTAGCGATGGGCATGACTCCTTATGATTTAATGCTTCAGGTACTTGCGAAAAAAGAAGATCCCTTTTCTGGAGGTAGAACCTATTACAGTCACCCTAGTTTAAAGGACGATGACAAGCCAAAAATTCCGCATCAGAGTTCAGCAACTGGCATGCAAACCATCCCTGCCACTGGGCTTGCAATGGGAATGCAATATAAAGAATTGGTAGATTCAAAATCGAATAGCAATACATTTAATGCCTCCGACGAACCCCGACCGATCACCGTTTGTTCACTTGGAGATGCCTCCGTTACCGAGGGCGAAATAGCAGAAGCATTTCAAATGGCTGGATTAAAACAACTTCCGATTTTGTATTTAGTTCAAGACAATGAATGGGATATTTCAGCAACAGCTCAAGAAACCAGAGCACAAAATGCCTATGAGTATGCAAAAGGGTTTAAGGGCTTAGAGGCGATCTCTATCGACGGTACTAATTTTGAAGAATCGTATGAAACCCTACAAAAGGTGATACATACGATTCGAACTGAACGCCGACCTATTTTAGTTCATGCGAAAGTTCCCTTATTAAATCACCATACTTCCGGTGTACGCATGGAATGGTATCGTGACGATTTGGAACAATCAAGGCTACGAGATCCTTATCCAAAAATGAAACAGTTGTTACTTGAAAATGATTTTTCTGCTAATGAAATAAAAATAATTGAGAAGACTACCTTAAGTTCTGTCCAGCAGGATTTAATAAAGGCACAAAATGCAAAGGATCCAGACCCCAAAGATTTATTTACTCACGATTTTGCACCGACTCCAATTACCGAGGAAAAGGGTGAAAGAACTCCCTGAAAATGCAGAGAAAGTAGTTATGGTAGATTGTGCCTTATTTGCGATCGAGGAGTTAATGACTGAGCATAAGGAATGCTTGTTATATGGACAAGATGTTGGAGGCAGATTGGGAGGTGTTTTTAGAGAAGCCGCTACCTTAGCTCAAAAATTTGGAGACCATCGGGTGTTCAATACGGCCATTCAAGAAGCCTTTATCGTAGGAAGTACTGTAGGAATGAGTGCTGTGGGTCTAAAACCAATTGTTGAAGTACAATTTGCCGATTACCTTTGGCCAGGACTCAATCAATTATTTACAGAAGTTAGTAGGTCCTGTTATTTATCTAACGGTAAATGGCCGGTTTCTATGATTTTAAGAGTGCCTATTGGAGCCTATGGCAGTGGTGGTCCTTATCATTCTTCCTCGATCGAAAGTGTAGTCTGGTAATATTAGAGGGATAAAAATTGCCTATCCTAGTAATGGAGCCGACTTAAAAGGATTGATGAAAGCGGCTTATTACGATCCAAATCCGGTAGTTATTTTAGAACATAAGGGCCTTTATTGGAGTAAGGTTCCAGGAACTAAAGGCGCTACTTCGGTTGAGCCAGCAGCGGATTATATATTACCCTTCGGAAAAGCATGGGTGTTGCAAGAAATTTGGAAACAAGAATCCAAAGAAACAATTTCTATTATTACCTACGGCATGGGGGTGCATTGGGCAATGAATGCTTCAAAAGAATTAGGATTACAAGATCAAATTGAAGTGGTCGATCTAAGAACCTTACATCCTTTAGATTATGAAACTGTTTTTAATTCTGTAAAAAAATGTGGCAAATGCCTAATCGTCACTGAAGAACCCTCCGAAAATAGCTTTTCAAGAGCTTTACAAGGACGTATTCAAGAAGCGTGTTTTAAAGAGTTAGATGCCCCCGTAATGCTTATTGGTAGTGAAAATATGCCTGCTATCCCACTAAATTCAATTCTGGAGCAAACTATGATTCCATCCACCAAAAAGGTAAAGTTAAAGATTTTAGAACTACAATCTTATTAACTAACCATTTTTTCACATATGTTAAATTTTAATGATGTATCAATTATGTATCAGTAAATAATTAAAAAATTCATATTTTTGTATCTATTTTAATGTTAATAAAATATTATTAATATAATTTATAAATGTTATATCTTTATATTTGCAAAAAAAATTTAATAAATACCGCTATGTACTTAAAAAAACTACTATCACTACTAATAATTTTTATTACATCTTCTACTCTATTCGCACAATGTCCTGATCCTAGCAATGACTCAACTCCTCCAACGGCAGTTTGTCAAGATATAACAGTACAATTAGACGCCAATGGGACAGTTTCAATTACTGCTGCTGATATTGATGGAGGTTCTACGGATAACTGTGGAATCGCTTCTTTAAATGCTACAATATCTAGTTTTGACTGTGGAGATCTTGGCGCTAATACCGTCTCTCTTTTTGTAATTGACACCAATGGAAATGCGGCAGGTTGTACAGCAACAGTTACAGTAGTTGATGTTATAGATCCTAGTATAGTCTCTCTTCCGTCTACTATATTATTGAATAATGATAGTGGAGCTTGTGGTGCGGTTGCAACTTGGACCGAGCCAACTTCTGATGATAATTGTTCTGGATCAAGTATAGCACAAACTGCAGGATTGGCTAATGGAGCTGAATTCCCTGTAGGAACCACAATAGTAACTTATACAGCTACAGATTCTAGTAACAATACTACTGTTGAAAGCTTTTCGGTTACGGTAACGGATAATACAGATCCAACGATCACTTGTGCAGCTGATCAGACAGCAAGTGCTACTAACGGATCTTGTGATGCTGCAGTAACTGTAGTAGCCCCTACTACTGACGATAACTGTGCTGTCACAGTAACCAATGACTTTAATGGAACTGCTGATGCTTCTGGAACTTATCCAGTTGGAACGACGGTAGTGACTTGGACAGTTACCGATGCCTCAAATAATACAGCTACCTGTTCAATGAACATTACCGTAACGGATGACGAAAATCCAACAATTGATAATATACCTGCAGATATATCAGTAAATAATGACGCTGGAGTTTGTGGTGCAGATGTAACATGGGTAGAACCTACTTCTGCTGATAACTGTACTGGTTCAAGTATAGCACAGACTGCTGGATTAGCCAATGGTGCTACATTCCCTGTAGGAGTACAACAATTACTTACACAGCTACCGATGCTAGCTCTAATACTTTTTCTGCTAGTTTTACAGTTACTGTAACAGATAACGAAGCTCCAACGATTGATAATTTACCTGCAAACATATCAGTAAATACTGATGCTGGAGTTTGTGGAGCAGATGTAACATGGGTAGAACCAACTTCTGCTGATAACTGTACTGGATCAACGATTGCACAAACAGCTGGATTAGCCAATGGTGCTACATTCCCAGTAGGAGCTACAACAATTACTTACACAGCTACTGATGCTGCTGGACTTACAACAGATGGAAGCTTTACCATTACCGTAACGGATAATGAAGCTCCCACCATCGTTGGTTTACCTGCAGACATAATAGTAAACAATGGTAATGGAGTTTGTGAAGCAGATGTAACATGGGTAGAACCAACTTCTGCTGATAACTGTACTGGATCAACGATTGCACAAACAGCTGGATTAGCCAATGGTGCTACATTCCCAGTAGGAGCTACAACAATTACTTACACAGCTACTGATGCTGCTGGACTTACAACAGATGGAAGCTTTACCATTACCGTAACAGATAATGAAGCTCCCACCATCGTTGGTTTACCTGCAGACATAATAGTAAACAATGGTAATGGAGTTTGTGAAGCAGCTGTGACATGGGTAGAACCTACTTCTGCTGATAACTGTGCTGGTTCAAGTATAGCACAGACTGCTGGATTAGCCAATGGTGCTACATTCCCTGCAGGAGTAACAACAATTACGTACACAGCTACCGATGCTAGCTCTAATACTTTTTCTGCTAGTTTTACAGTTACTGTAACAGATAACGAAGCTCCAACGATTGATAATTTACCTGCAAACATATCAGTAAATACTGATGCTGGAGTTTGTGGAGCAGATGTAACATGGGTAGAACCAACTTCTGCTGATAACTGTACTGGATCAAGTATAGCACAAACAGCTGGATTAGCCAATGGTGCTACATTCCCAGTAGGAGCTACAACAATTACTTACACAGCTACCGATGCTAGCTCTAATACTTTTTCTGCTAGTTTTACAGTTACTGTAACAGATAACGAAGCTCCAACCATCGTTGATTTACCTGCAAACATATCAGTAAATACTGATGCTGGAGTTTGTGGAGCAGATGTAACATGGGTAGAACCAACTTCTGCTGATAACTGTACTGGATCAACGATTGCACAAACAGCTGGATTAGCCAATGGTGCTACATTCCCAGTAGGAGCTACAACAATTACTTACACAGCTACTGATGCTGCTGGACTTACAACAGATGGAAGCTTTACCATTACCGTAACAGATAATGAAGCTCCCACCATCGTTGGTTTACCTGCAGACATAATAGTAAACAATGGTAATGGAGTTTGTGAAGCAGCTGTGACATGGGTAGAACCTACTTCTGCTGATAACTGTGCTGGTTCAAGTATAGCACAGACTGCTGGATTAGCCAATGGTGCTACATTCCCTGCAGGAGTAACAACAATTACGTACACAGCTACCGATGCTAGCTCTAATACTTTTTCTGCTAGTTTTACAGTTACTGTAACAGATAATGAAGATCCAACGATTGATAATTTACCTGCAGATCATATCAGTAAATAATGACGCTGGAGTTTGTGGAGCAGATGTAACATGGGTAGAACCAACTTCTGCTGATAACTGTACGGGTCAAGTTAGCACAAACTAGCTGGATTAGCCAATGGCGCTACATTCCCTAGTAGGAGCACAACAATTACTTACACAGCTACCGATGCTAGCTCTAATACTTTTTCTGCTAGTTTTACAGTTACTGTAACAGATAACGAAGCTCCAACGATGTAATTTACCTGCAAACATAGCAGTAAATACTGATGCTGGAGTTTGTGGAGCAGATGTAACATGGGTAGAACCAACTTCTGCTGATAACTGTACAGGATCAACGATTGCACAAACAGCTGGATTAGCCAATGGTGCTACATTCCCAGTAGGAGCTACAACAATTACGTACACAGCTACTGATGCTGCTGGACTTACAACAGATGGAAGCTTTACCATTACCGTAACGGATAATGAAGCTCCCACCATCGTTGGTTTACCTGCAGACATAATAGTAAACAATGGTAATGGAGTTTGTGAAGCAGATGTAACATGGGTAGAACCTACTCCTGCTGATAACTGTGCTGGATCAACGATTGTACAAGACTGCTGGATTAGCCAATGGTGCTACATTCCCAGTAGGAGCACAACAATTACGTTACACAGCTACTGATGCTGCTGGACTTACAACAGATGGAAGCTTTACCATTACCGTAACGGATAATGAAGCTCCAACGATTGATTGTACCTGCAGACATATCAGTAAATAATGACGCAGGAGTTTGTGGAGCAGCATGTGACATGGGTAGAACCTACTTCTGCTGATAACTGTGCAGGATCAAGATGCACAAACAGCTGGAACAGCTAATGGTGCTACATTCCCTGTAGGAGTAACAACAGTTACTTACACAGCTACCGATGCTAGCTCTAATACTTTTTCTGCTAGTTTTACTAGTTACTGTAACAGATAACGAAGCTCCAACGATTGATAATTTACCTGCAAACATAGCAGTAAATACTGATGCTGGAGTTTGTGGAGCAGATGTAACATGGGTAGCACCAACTCCTGCTGATAACTGTGCAGGATCAACGGATTAGCACAAACTAGCTGGAGTGTAGCCAATGGTAAGCTACGATTCCCATGATAGGAGTACAACAGATTACGTTACACAGCTAACCTGATGCTAGCTCAATAATAGCTTTTTCTGCTAGTTTTACAGTTACCGTAACAGATAACGAAGCTCCAACCATCGTTGATTTACCTGCATAACATAGCAGTAAACAACTGACGCTGGAGTTTGTGGAGCAGATGTGACATGGGTAGAACCAACTTCTGCTGATAACTGTGACTGGTCAACGATTGCACAAACAGCTGGATATAGCTCAATGGTGCTACGTTCCCAGTAGGAGCGACAACAATTACTTACACAGCTACTGATGCTGCTGGACATACAACAGCTGGAAGCTTTACCATTACCGTAACGGATAATGAAGCTCCAACGATTGATATGTTACCTGCAGACATAGCAGTAAATAATGACGCTGGAGTTTGTGGAGCAGCATGTAACATGGGTAGCACCTACTACTGCTGATAACTGTGCTGGATCAACGAATGCACAAACAGCTGGAGATGCTTCAGGAAGCACATTCCCAGTAGGAACTACAACAATTACTTACACAGCTACTGATGCTAGCTGGAAATACTGTACCAGTGCAAGTTTACCATTACTGTAACGGACGATGAAGACCCAACGATTACTTGTGCTGCCGATCAGACAGCAAACTACAGATGCAGGAAATTGCACTGCTGCAGTAACTGTAGTAGCGCCTACTACTGCCGATAACTGTGGAGTAGCAAGTGTAACAAATAGCTTTAATGGAACGGCTGATGCTTCCGGAACCTATCCAATTGGAACTAACAACGGTAGTTTGGACAGTTACTGATAATAGTGGAAATACTGCTACTTGTTCAATGACTATTACCGTAACGGACAATGAAGATCCAACCATCGTTGATTTACCTGCAAACATAGCAGTAAACTAATGACGCTGGAGTTTGTGGAGCTGATGTGACATGGGTAGCACCTACCTCTGCTGATAACTGTGCTGGATCAACGATTACACAAACAGCTGGATTAGCCAATGGTGCTACATTCCCAGTAGGAGTCACAACAATTACGTACACAGCTACTGATGCTGCTGGACTTACAACAGATGGAAGCTTTACTATTACCGTAACGGATAATGAAGATCCAACGATTGATCATTTACCTGCAAACATAGCAGTAAACTAATGATCGCTGGAGTTTGTGGAGCTGATGTGACATGGGTAGCACCTACTTCTGCTGATAACTGTGCTGGATCAAGATGCACAAGACTGCTGGATATATGCCGATGGCGCTACCTTCCCTGTAGGAGCACAACAATTACTTACACAGCTACTGATGCTAGTGGAACTGCTACCTGTTCAATGGAAGCTTTACCATTACTGTAACGGACAATGAAGATCCAACGATTGATATTTACCTGCAGACATAGCAGTAAATAATGACGCTGGAGTTTGTGGAGCTGATGTAACATGGGTAGCACCTACTTCTGCTGATAACTGTGCAGGATCAAGATGCACAAACAGCTGGAGATGTTTCAGGAAGCACATTCCCATAGGAGCACAACAATTACTTACACAGCTACTGATGCTAGTGGAATTACAACGTGTTCGAGCTTTACCATTACGGTAACTGACAATGAGGCTCCAAATGCTGTTTGTCAAGACATTACTGCTTCGGTAGATGCTAGTGGAAATTTAACCATTACAGGAGACGATGTTGATGGAGGTTCTACTGATAATTGTACCGGAATGACGCTAAGTGTGTCGCCTAATACTTTTGATTGTACTGATACAGGAACTACAGTGACAGTAACCCTTACTGCTACAGATGCAGCAGGACTTACCGATACTTGTACCGCAAATGTTACCATTATAGATCAAGTAGCTCCAACTGCAGTATGTCAAGATATTACGGTTCAATTAGATGCTACAGGTAATGTTACCATTACTGCTGCCGATGTAGATAATGGTTCTTCAGATGCTTGTGGTGGAGCTGTTACCTTAGCTCTTACCCCGTCAAGTTCTTTTGATTGTGATGATTTGGGAGCAAACACAGTAACTTTATTTGTAACAGATGCTAGTGGTAATTCTCTTTTTGTACTGCTACTGTAACGGTAGAAGATAGTGTTGCACCAACCATAACCTGTGCAGCAGATCAAACACAAAGTGCTGATTCAGGATTATGTACTGCAGCGGTAACTGTTGTTGGACCAACGATATCCGACAACTGTTCTATAGCTAGTATTACCAACGATTTTAATAGTACCGCAGATGCCTCAGATGACTATCCGGTAGGTACTACTACGGTAACCTGGACTTTAACGGACGGAAGTGGAAATACCTGCTACTTGTACTCAAGATATTGTAGTGACAGATGATGAGGCTCCAGTAGCAGTGTGTCAAGATATCACAGTTCAATTAGATGCTACAGGTACTGTTACGATAAATGCAAGCGATATAGATGGCGGATCAACTGATTGTAGTTCGATGACCTTTCAAGTTACTCCATCAAGTACTTTTGATTGTGATGACATAGGACCGAACACTGTAACTCTATTTGTAACTGATGCAAATGGTCTTATTGGTTTTTGTTCTGCAGTGGTTACTGTAGAAGATAGTATAGATCCAACCATCGTTTCAATACCAGGAGATATAGCAGTAAATAATGATGCTGGAGCTTGTGGAGCAGTGGTAAGTTGGACCGAACCAACCACTACTGACAATTGTTCTTCCACTATTTCTCAAACAACAGGTGTAGCAAATGGTTTAGAATTCCCAGTAGGACTACAATAGTAACTTATGTTGCTACTGATACTGCTGGTAATACAACACAAGATACCTTTACTGTAACGGTAACGGATAATGAAGCTCCAACAGCGAGTTGTGTAGCAAGTCCGCTAACGGTTCAGTTAGACGCTAGTGGTGTTGCAACCATTACTGCTGATGATATAAATGATGGTTCTTCAGATAATTGTACAGCAGCCAATGCTTTAACTTTAGCTATAGATATTAGCAGTTTTGATTGTGATGATATTGGAAGTACTACTGTAACACTTACCGTTACCGATGAAGAGTAGTAATAGTGCTACCTGTACTACAACTGTTAATGTAGTTGATACTGTTGCTCCATGCGATTACCTGTCCAGCAACTCAAACTCAGTCATTAGGAGCTGGTTGTGTGGTAGCGCTAGCAAATTATACAAGTCTTGCAACTACAAGTGATAATTGCGGTTCTATAGCTAGTGTAACTCAATCACCACCTGCAGGAACCTCTATTTTAGGTGAAACTACAACTACGGTAACGCTTACTGTTACAGATAGCAATGGAAATCAAAATACTTGTACTTTTGATGTAACTACTGTTGATACAACAGATCCAACAATATCTTGTGCAGCTGATCAGTACACAATCTAACGATACAGGTTCTTGTGATGCATTAGTAACTGTAACTAGCACCTAGTACGCTCTGATTATCTGTGGGAGTAGCAAGTGCTAACAAACGACTTTAACGGAACTTCTGATGCTTCTGGAACGTATTCCAGTGGGAACTAACGACGGTAGTTTGGACAGTAACAGATGACAGCTGGAAACACAGCTACTTGTTCAGTGGATATTACGGTAACGGATGACGAAAATCCTCAGATTACTTGTCCAGCAGATATTTCAGTCACAGGAACAAGTGGTGCAGGAGCTGTTGTTACTTATACTACACCAGTTGGAACAGATAATTGTACAGGAGCTACCACCACTCAAATAGCTGGACTGCCAAGTGGTTCAACTTTCCCACTAGGAACAACCACCAACACATTTGAAGTAGAAGATGCCTCAGGGAATACAACCTCTTGTTCATTCACTGTTGAAGTTACAGGAGTACCACCGTCTATAGTTTGTCCTGCAGACATAGTTGTTGATAATGATTCTGGTAACTGTGATGCAATTGTTACATTTGCTGCTACAGAAACTACCGGAGTACCTGCTTCTGTTATAACGTATTCTCAAGATCCAGGAACAGCATTCCCAGTTGGAGTTACAACGGTAACTGCAACGGCAACAAATGCTGTTGGGACAGATCAATGTACTTTTACCATTACGGTGAACGATACTGAAGCTCCAGCAATAACATGTCCTGCAGCTATTACGACAAGTAATGACACAGGAGATTGTTCAGCTGTAGTTACTTATACTACACCGGTTGGAACAGATAATTGTACAGGAGCTACTACCACTCAAACGGCTGGACTTCCAAGTGGAAGTGCATTCCCAGTGGGAACAACGACCAATACATTTGTTGTAACTGATGCTGCTGGAAACACAGCCACCTGTAGTTTTGATGTAACGGTGAATGATACTGAAGATCCAGCAATAACATGTCCTGCAGATATTACGACAAGTAATGACACAGGAGATTGTTCAGCTGTAGTAACCTACGCAGATCCAGTTGCTTCTGATAATTGTGATAGTGGAGGAAATGGAACTGGCGATATATTATTTGTATCTGATGGTTTAAACAACGGTACAGCATCTGAAATACCTGCTGCATTAACTGCTGCCGGATATAATGTAACTGAAGTTTGGGCTGATTATACAAGTGGTAACAATACTGTGCTTCAAGCAGGAGGTCTTGATATCTATAGTTCTATATTCTGGCATGCCTCAGGATCTAATGGCTTTGGTGGTAACCACAATCAGCCAACTTTCAATGTACTTACTCCTTATGTAGATGCAGGTGGAACCGTATTTGTGACCGGTTATGATGTTATAGCAAGTCCAACGGATAATAATTTAATAGCATTTCTTGGGGGGACAGGTTCTATCGATGGTGGTTCTTCTGGTACAGAGACACTTGTTGGAGCTAATTCTTTAACCACAGGTGTAACAAATATTGAAGGGTTTATTTTGAGCTCTCCTGGAGATCATGATGGATTGACTGGCCTCCAAACAGGAACTATTGCTGTTGCAAGTAATGGTGGTTCTGGTAGTGGATGGACAATTAGAACTGTTGGTTCTGGAGAAATAGCGTTAGTTTCTAGTGCTAATAGCACCGGAAATTCATGGCCTTGGAATACTCCAGGTTCTGGCTATAATGAAGCATTACTCAACTTTGCTTTTAATCACAGTTCAAGTTCTAGTAGCTTAACTGTTACTCAAACGGCTGGACTGCCAAGTGGAAGTACATTCCCAGTGGGAACAACGACCAACACGTTTGAAGTAACTGATGCTGCTGGAAACTCAACAACTTGTAGTTTTGATGTAACGGTGAACGATACGGAAAATCCAGCAATAACATGTCCTGCAGCTATTACGACAAGTAATGACACAGGAGATTGTTCAGCTGTAGTTACTTATACTACACCGGTTGGAACAGATAATTGTACAGGAGCTACTACTACTCAAACGGCTGGACTTCCAAGTGGAAGTGCATTCCCAGTAGGAGTAACAACTAATACATTTGTTGTAACTGATGCTGCTGGAAACTCAACAACTTGTAGTTTTGATGTAACGGTTAATGATACGGAAAATCCAGCAATAACATGTCCTGCAGATATTACGACAAGTAACGACTCAGGAGATTGTTCAGCTGTAGTTACTTATACTACACCGGTTGGAACAGATAATTGTACAGGAGCTACTACTACTCAAACGGCTGGACTTCCAAGTGGAAGTGCATTCCCAGTAGGAGTAACAACTAATACATTTGTTGTAACTGATGCTGCTGGAAACACAGCCACTTGTAGTTTTGATGTAACGGTGAATGATACTGAAGATCCAGCAATAACATGTCCTGCAGATATTACGACGAGTAATGATACAGGTATATGTGGAGCTGTTGTAACATTTGCAGAACCAGTTGCTTCTGATAATTGTGATAGTGGAGGAAATGGAACTGGCGATATATTATTTGTATCTGATGGTTTAAACAACGGTACAGCATCTGAAATACCTGCTGCATTAACTGCTGCCGGATATAATGTAACTGAAGTTTGGGCTGATTATACAAGTGGTAACAATACTGTGCTTCAAGCAGGAGGTCTTGATATCTATAGTTCTATATTCTGGCATGCCTCAGGATCTAATGGCTTTGGTGGTAACCACAATCAGCCAACTTTCAATGTACTTACTCCTTATGTAGATGCAGGTGGAACCGTATTTGTGACCGGTTATGATGTTATAGCAAGTCCAACGGATATTAATTTAATAGCATTTCTTGGGGGGACAGGTTCTATCGATGGTGGTTCTTCTGGTACAGAGACACTTGTTGGAGCTAATTCTTTAACCACAGGTGTAACAAATATTGAAGGGTTTATTTTGAGCTCTCCTGGAGATCATGATGGATTGACTGGCCTCCAAACAGGAACTATTGCTGTTGCAAGTAATGGTGGTTCTGGTAGTGGATGGACAATTAGAACTGTTGGTTCTGGAGAAATAGCGTTAGTTTCTAGTGCTAATAGCACCGGAAATTCATGGCCTTGGAATACTCCAGGTTCTGGCTATAATGAAGCATTACTCAACTTTGCTTTTAATCACAGTTCAAGTTCTAGTAGCTTAACTGTTACTCAAACGGCTGGACTTCCAAGTGGAAGTACATTCCCAGTGGGAACAACGACCAACACGTTTGAAGTAACTGATGCTGCTGGAAACTCAACAACTTGTAGTTTTGATGTAACGGTGAACGATACGGAAAATCCAGCAATAACATGTCCTGCAGATATTACGACAAGTAACGACTCAGGAGATTGTTCAGCTGTAGTTACTTATACTACACCAGTTGGAACAGATAATTGTACAGGAGCTACTACTACTCAAACTGCTGGACTTCCAAGTGGAAGTACATTCCCAGTTGGAACAACGACCAACACATTTGAAGTGACAGATGCTGCTGGAAACACAGCCACTTGTAGTTTTGATGTAACGGTGAACGATACGGAAGATCCAACATGGGTAATACCACCTAGTGATTTAACAGTTGAGTGTGACGGTAATGGAAATGTATCAGAATTTGATAACTGGCTGAATATTACTTTTACAGGAACAGATAATTGTACAGGTGTAACGGTAACCAATGATAGTTCTGGTTTAAGTGATGATTGTGGAGCTACAGGTACTGAGACGGTAACTTTTACGCTGACAGATTCTAATGGTAATTCAATAACTCTTGATGCTACCTTTACAATTGTAGATACCATAAATCCAATAATGGATGTAGCAGCTTCGGACCTTATAATTCAATGTGACGATGATAATTCAGCAGAAATTGATGCTTGGTTAGCTACCAATGGTGGTGCAAGTGCATCGGATGCATGTTCAGGTATTACTTGGACCAATGACTTTACAACAGTAAATGAAGATGTATGTGGAGCCATAACAACGGTTACTTTCACCGCAACAGATGAATGTGGTAATGTCACCACTACAGAAGCTAATATTAATACTGAGGATACAATTCCTCCTGTTATTGGATGTCCTGGTGATGTCACTGCAGTGACTGAGGATGGCGATTGTGGAGCGATAGTTGTATTCCAACCAGCAGTAGCTATTGATAATTGTGGAACAGCCTTTGTTTATCAAACAGGTGGTTTAGGAAGTGGCTCGGTATTCCCAGTGGGTGATACGCTTATCGAATACACTGCACAAGATGAGTGTGGTAATTTAGCTACCTGTACCTTTACCGTAACGGTAATCGATGACGATGCGCCAGTGGCAATTTGTCAAGACTTAACGGTAATCTTAGACGATACGGGTAACGCTAATATTACAGCCAATCAACTTAATTTTGGTTCGAATGATAATTGTGGAATAGGAAACCTCGATATTGATATTGACACCTTCGACTGTTCGAATGTAGGTGCTAATCAAGTAACCCTAACAGTCACTGATATTCATGGTAATACTGCTACTTGTGTTTCTACCGTAACAGTATTAGACCTTACTGATCCAATTGCAGTTTGTCAAGACATTACGCTAGAATTAGGTGATGATGGTACCGTGACTATTGACCCATTAGCGGTTGATGGTGGTTCCAGTGATGCTTGTGGTATAGCTTCTTATGAACTTAATATCGATACCCTTGATTGTAGTAATCTAGGAAATACTACCGTGATTCTTACGGTAACGGATGTCAATGGAAATGAGAGTTCTTGTTCAGCTATAGTAACCTTAGAAGATAATACTCCGTTAGAACTTGTTTGTAACGATGTTACGGTTGAGTTGAATCAAGATGGAGTGGCCTTTATTACTCCTTCATTGGTAGCAGACGTTATCGATGGATGTGGAACTAGTACGGTAACAGTTGATGTAGAAGAAGTTTCTTGTGCAGATATTGGAACGCCAGTAACGGTTAATGTATTTGCGAATGATGGCAATGGAAACTCAGCGGTTTGTTCGGCTGTTGTAACAGTAGTTGACTTGTTAGGACCACAAATAGTATGTCCTGATGATGAGGTAGTAAATCTAGATGCTGATGGCACCTATACCCTTGGAAATTACATCGGCTGATGGTAGTGCAACAGTTACAGATAATTGTACGGATCCTGTGACGATATTTAGTCAAGATCCTGCGCCAGGAACTACACTAGGACTTGGAGTACAAGTGGTAACCTTTACAGCAGAAGATGAATACGGAAACGTTTCTACCTGTAGCTTTGAATTAGATGTTCAAGATATACTAGGAAATAATAATACGGAAGATTTTGCTTCTTTAGTGTTGTATCCAAACCCTGCCGATAGCAAAGTAAACCTAAGCAACCCAAGACAGATTGACTTGAACAACGTAACGATCTACGATCTTACGGGTCGAATTGTTAATAAGATAGACTTAACTACTATGGGATCGGAAATCACGATTGATATTTCTACCCTTGCGAATGCTACTTATATGTTAGTAATCAAGGGAAGTCAAGGAACTTCTACCAAACAATTAATAGTGAATAACTACTAATTAGATAAATTTCTAAATAAATAAAAAGCCCCCTCATTAGAGGGGGCTTTTATTTGCTTTATGTTTAGTACTTTAGCAATATAATTTTTAAAATTTAGCTGATAATAAAACTAGCTTGTACAAAAAAATTAAATAATATGACACGATTAATAAAAGGCTTATTGATAATAGCTATCTGCTTTTTTTCAATAATAACAAATGCACAATGGACTTCTAATACCGATATAAATACCTTAGTAACAAGTTCTGAAGGTGGTGATATGAAAGCCTTAGGAACTTCCTCTGGAAAAACATATGTTGTATACTGGAAAGCTGTATCAGCTCCAACGAATTATGAATTAAGATTACAAATTTTAGATGTTGAGGGTTTTCAACTTCTAGGAGAAGAGGGGATGTTAGTGAGTGACGAAATACCGATGAGTACTTTTACTGTAATTTGGAACATCACGACCGATGAAGAAGATAATCTTTATATAGGCCTTACGGGAACTGGAGGTGGAGAACCAGCTTATGTATTTAAATTGGATGATGAAGGAAATAATTTATGGGGTTCCAGCGGTTTACAGGTAGGTGCTGGTTATTCTGTTACGATATTACCCTTGTCCAACGGCGAAGTAATCGTGTCTTGGTTTCCTGGTGGTGAAAGCGTGCTACAAAAATACGATTCAACAGGAGTAGCGCAATGGGATACTACAGCATCCATTTCAGAGGACGGAAATGATACGGTTCCTGCTAATATGTTTGAACTCTCTGATGGAGATTTTATCCTGGTTTTTCATAGCATTACCTTTGGGATCAATTCTAATTTGTTTGCACAAAGGTTTTCTTCTGTCGATGGAACATCCCAGTGGGTAGAGGCAACTCAAATAGCCAACTACGGAACTGTTTTTAACACCGCTTACGACGGATTACAAATTGGTGATGTGGTATTTATGGGATACAAGGCTTCACCGGGTTCAAGGTTTGATTCTTTTTTACAGCGTATTGATCCTGACGGTACACTCCCTTGGGGGATTAATGGTTCCGATTTCGATACCAATCAAACCGACTATGAAATGGATACAAAGATAACTTATCAAGAGGGGTCGCAGTATATTTGGGCTACGTGTACGTATACCAACACGAATCAAAGTGAAAAAGGCGAACGTATTCAAAAGTATGATAAAGATACTGGTGCACGAATGTTTTCTGATCAGGCAAAAGAGATTTATCCTATTGGAAGTGAAAAAGTACATGTAGGATCGATTCATATGATTGAAAATCATCCATTAATATTAATTAAAGAAGGTTTTGACAATGGAGCTTCCCCAACAACCTTACACGCTTTAAAATTAGATGAGGAGGGCGACTTTGCTTGGGATGAAGAAACCATGCCAATAGCCACATATTCTGCAAATAAAAGTAGAATTCAATTTACAAATTTTGTTCAAAACCAGTCTGTTGCTGTTTTTATTGAAGATAAAGGAAGTGGATCTAAGATTTATGCTCAAAATTTTGTGGAAGGTATTCTTGGAAATTCTATAGCTGAACTTGAAAATACTCTTTCGTTTGTGAATCCAGTTTCAGAAAATTGGAATATAAAAAGTAATGTTATGATGCAATCAATCTCAATTTATAACATGTTAGGTCAACTAATTTTATTTGATAATAAAATATCCTCAAAAGAAGCTTTTATCAATACCAAATATTGGGAACCTGGAAATTATGTTTTAGATATTAAAACAGATCAAGGGAATATTAGTAAAAGTGTATTGAAAATATAGGCTTCAAAAAACTAGTTAAAAATATTTTTTTCTATCAGAATTGATAACTTAAACCTATGGTAGTAGAACTTTGGTTAATCACTAATGGATAATAAGTAAGTTCTTCTCCGTATCTAAAACTTAAATCATTTTTAAAACCTGTAAGGTAATTAATTGTTATCCCAAGAAGCTTTTTGTTTTTAAGTTTGTAAAGTACTCCTACTTTTGGTGTAAAGAAAAAATTTTGTTTATGATCTTTAAAATTGATCATGTCAATAGTCCCATTATAATAATCGGAGCTATAGCCATAGCCAATCCCTAAAAATGGTAAAACGATTCCTTTTTTAATAAATACATACTCTATTCCAAGTGATAACCGAAAACTATTTTGTTTGAAGTTTAGTAGAGATTCATTTTCAAACTCACTATTGCCAGTAAACAAGATAGCAATATCAAAATTGAAAAAAATATTTTCTTTTAAATTCCCCATAAAACTCGGTGAAGATGCAAGCCCTATACCTATACCAAATCCATTCTTATTTTTGGATACGTTGTTATTAATCTGATTATTGTTAATATTTCCTAACAAGCTCCCATAAAATCTAAAGAAGTCTGAATTAAATGTATTGGCTTGACTGAGTTCTTTTTCAGTTGGCTTATAAGCCCCATAATCACATTTATTGTAGAGAATTGTTAATTCTGTTAAGGTCTTTTTTGAAAATTCATCAGTACGATTAATTTCATCCCTTATAGGATTACAGTCTTTAAATATTAAGGAAAGAAAGCCTCGTATTTTCTGACGATCCTGTATAACATTTAATTTTTGCTTTTTGTTTGCATTGATTAGTAAAAAATTATACCTATTAATTTGATATAAAGAAGCCTTTCCTGAAACTACTAGGTTTGTAAAATAGTATTCATTATTAAAACTAATTTTAGAATATAATTCCTTGCTTATAAATATACTTTTAACCTCTTTGAATTTATAATCTTTTTGATTGCCATTATTTTTTAAGTATACTTTTTTTAGATCATTGTCTATAAAAACCTTTCCTTTAATTGATTTGTTTTTAGTAGTTGTTATTGAACCAGACTGATAATTTTGAGCGACACTCAAATTAATACAAATCAAAGAAATTATTAGAATAATAGATGTATTATTCATTTTTTACTTTTTGATAAAATTATTTTTTAGATGCAATAATTGGTGGATATTGAGCAAGAATTTTTGTGACAATTTCTTTAATTCGAGCTTCTTTCTTTTCAACCGTAGTCATTATTAAATCACCTTTTCCAATTCCTTGCCAAACCAATTCATTTTTCTTTTTGTCAATTAAATCAATAAACAGAGTTCCCTCCGGAGTTGATGTTACAGAAGTGCCTCCTCCATACCATGGGCCATATCCATATCCCCAATATCCAACATTATTATTGTAAACATCAATTCGTTCTCTTTCTTTTGTAAAAATACTGATCAGTAAATCGGGATCCGCATCGATTTTCATACCCTTAGCTTTTAGGTTGACTTCAATTTCTCGCATAATTCTTTTTTTGTCTAAATCAGATATTTTTGCTTTATCAATTCCAGGTTTGTAAAAAGCAAATGTTTGATATTCCTCAAAATTGGTCACAGAATCATAGTCAGCTCCAACACGGATGGTGGAACAAGAAAAAAATAGAAATAAAGATACTAATGGAATAAATTTTAAATTTTTCATCGTTTTTTATTTAAATAAAGATTTGTCAACAAAATTAGGAAGTGTCACTTTTAAATTTGGGTTATTTTCCATCGCTCTTTTAATTGCAAAAATAGCTTCCTCATTTCTAGCCCAACTTCTTCTAGAAACACCGTTGTTTACATCCCAGTAAAGCATTGATTCTAAGCGTCTTTGAGCATCAATACTTCCATCAATAACCATACCAAATCCTCCATTTATAACCTCGCCCCATCCAACTCCACCACCATTATGGATGCTCACCCAGGTAGCTCCCCTAAAACTATCTCCTATTACGTTTTGAATTGCCATATCTGCTGTAAATTGACTTCCGTCATAAATGTTTGATGTTTCGCGATATGGAGAATCAGTACCAGAAACATCATGATGATCTCTTCCTAATATTACAAGTCCTATTTTTCCTGCTTTAATTGCTTTATTAAAAGCAGTAGCTATTTTCATTCTTCCCTCTGCATCTGCATATAATATTCTGGCTTGAGACCCTACTACCAATTTGTTTTCCTGAGCTCCTTTTATCCACTGGATATTATCTTGCATTTGTTGCTGAATTTCAGGAGGTGAAGTTTTAAGCATTTCTTCTAAAACTTCACAAGCTATTTGATCGGTTATTTCTAAATCCTCTGGCTTTCCAGAGGCGCATACCCATCGAAATGGTCCAAATCCATAATCGAAACACATCGGACCCATAATATCTTGTACATAACTAGGGTATTTAAAATCTCTCATTGGATTTTGGTGATCCAATACATCTGCACCAGCTCTTGATGCCTCTAATAAAAAGGCATTTCCATAATCGAAAAAATAAGTTCCTTTTGCAGTATGTTTATTAATTGCTGCTGCATGACGTCTTAAACTTTTTTGTACTTCTTCTTTAAATTTTGCAGGATGATTCGCCATCATTTCATTAGCTTCTTCATACGATAGCCCAACAGGATAATAGCCACCAGCCCATGGATTGTGTAATGAAGATTGATCACTTCCTAAATCGATAGCTAAATTTTCTTTATCGAATGTCTCCCATACATTCACCACATTACCGTCATAAGCAATAGATACAACTTCCTTATTTAGTTTAGCCTCTTTTACTCGTTTTGTTAACGCATAAATATCTTGATAGACTTCGTCAACCCAACCTTGTGAATGTCTGGTTTGAATTACCTTTTTATTCACTTCTGCACAAACAGTTATACATCCTGCAATATTTCCAGCTTTTGGCTGTGCACCACTCATACCTCCTAAACCAGAAGTGACAAATAAACCTCCGAATGGACTTTTATTTATTTTTCTAAAAGCATTTAGAACGGTAATTGTAGTTCCGTGAACAATTCCTTGAGGGCCAATATACATGTAGCTACCTGCAGTCATTTGTCCGTACTGAGTGACTCCCAAAGCATTAAACTTTTCCCAATCGTCTTGTTTTGAATAATTAGGAATCATCATACCATTAGTTACTACTACTCTTGGAGCATTTTTATGAGATGGAAATAAACCTTGAGGATGACCAGAACACATGACTAAGGTTTGTTCCTCGGTCATTTCAGACAAATACTTCATCGTTAACAAATATTGAGCCCAATTCTGGAACACGCCACCATTACCACCATAGGTTATTAGTTCGTGAGGATGTTGTGCTACTGCATAATCCAAATTATTTTGAATCATCAACATAATTGCTTTTGCTTGTTCAGACTTTCCAGGATATGCATCAATAGGGCGAGCATACATTTTATAATCTGGACGAAAACGATACATGTAAATCCGACCATAGATTTCTAATTCTTCTTTAAATTCAGAAAACAAAATTTTATGATGTATTGCGTCAAAATAGCGAAGCGCATTTTTTAAAGCTAATTTTTTTTCATCAACGGATAGAATATCTTTCCTTTTTGGTGCATGATTTATAGAAGGATCAAATGTTTTTGGTGAAGGAAGCGAAATAGGAATTCCTTGTTGTATTTCTTCTTTAAAAGTCATTTTTTTGAGTATTCGTTTTTTTATTAAATCCAAATGGACAGTGCTTGCAACCACTCTCGCAACAATAACCACGCTTTAAATGGTATTGCTCTGTAAAGCATTTATACCCTTGCGGAGTCATATAATAATCTCCCTCTTCTAAAGGGATGTGTTTTTTGAAATTAGTCACCTAACAAAAATAGCATTTTAAGTTATTGTTTGAATTAAGTTTTTGTTAATTGATACTTCTTTACATCAAATAGTTACATTGACTAGCATCAGTATGAATAATTTATTTTTATTTTTGGGTATAAATTAAAAACAGATCAATTGTTAGAAGGTAAACCTAGTGTTATTAACCAAGTTATTTCCTTGGAACCATTTTTAAATACCAATTGTAAATTGGTAATTAAAAGAGAAGATTTGATACATCCTCATATTTCTGGCAACAAGTATAGAAAGCTAAAATATAATTTGATTAATGCAAAAAAAGAGGGTTTTAATACATTATTGACATTTGGAGGAGCGTATTCTAATCATATAGCAGCAGTTGCATCGGTTGGTAAAGAGTTTGGATTTAATACAATTGGCGTCATCCGCGGAGAAGAATTAATTGATAAAGTCGAATTGAACGCCACTTTACTTTTTGCAAAAAAATGTGGAATGAAATTTTTGTTTATTTCACGAAAAGATTATCAGTTAAAAACTGAAAAGGCTTTTATCGATATTTTGAAAACTAAATTCGGGAAATTTTATTTAATCCCTGAAGGGGGAACCAATCAGTTGGCCATAAAAGGTTGTTCGGAAATATTAAAAAAAGAAGATTTAAATTATGATTTTATTTGTGCCTCTGTAGGTACGGGAGGAACTCTATCAGGACTCATAAAATCTTCAAAAAATTCTCAAAATGTAATCGGTTTTTCTGCACTTAAGGGAACTTTTCAATTATCGGAAATTAATAAATATACCCATAAATCAAATTTTAAATTATTAGATGATTATTGTTTTGGAGGTTATGCTAAAGTAAATACACAACTCATCAATTTTATGAACTCTTTTAAAGAGGTTACAGCGATACCCCTAGACCCAATTTATACTGGAAAAATGATGTTTGGAATTATAGATTTAATTAAAAAAGGACTGATAAAGGAAAAAAGTTCAATTCTTTGCATTCATACAGGTGGTCTACAGGGTATTGTAGGGATGAATAATATTTTAAAAAAGAAAAACCTTCCTTTAATTAAGTAATCTTTACAAAAATAATTCATCTCATAAATATTGATGATTCCTGATTTTTTTATAATTTAACTGAAATTTTAAGAATGCATACTATTCTATTAGTAGTTTGAGTTTTATTATATGATTGATCTTTTAATTAAACTTTTGAAATGACTTTTAATTCATTTAAAATGGTAGCGTTGTGTTGCCTACTTATTCTAGGATGTAGAGCAAAAAAAAATACGGTAGCTACTTCCAAAAAAAAATATGTTCCTACAGAAAAGGTAATTGTAGAAAAAAAAGGTGAGTCGTTAATTAAAGAGATCAAGCCTCCTTCAAAGAACATTACTTATAAGGAAACGGTTATTTTGTATATAGAAAACTACAGTCCTATCGCAAAAGAAGAGATGCTGCAGTACGGAATTCCTGCAAGTATAACGCTTGCTCAAGGAATATTAGAAAGTGGTGCAGGGAGAGGTGAATTGAGTGCAAAATCTAATAATCATTTTGGGATAAAATGTCATAAAGGATGGACTGGTGGGCGTGTTTATCATGATGATGATAAATTACAAGAATGTTTCAGAAAGTATAAAGATCCAAAATATTCGTTCAGAGATCATTCTTTATTTTTAACGCAACGATCTCGATATAATGATTTATTTAAACATAAGAAAGATGATTATAAATCTTGGGCTAAAGGATTGAAAAAAGCCGGATATGCCACAGATCCTAAATATCCTGATAAATTGATTCGAATAATAGAAACATACGAACTCTTTATTTACGATGAGGAAGTATTAGGTAAAAAGAAATCTAAAAAAGAAAGAAAAAAAATCTTCAAATATTAAATCCTATGTCGTCGAAAAAGGAGATACCTTGTATAGTATTTCTAGAAAGTTTAATCTTACCGTAGATACTTTAAAAAAGTATAATGATTTAGATAGTAACACTATAGATGTGGGCCAAGTATTATACCTACAGTAAAATAAGATAAATGAAAGTTACGCTCAATTAATTATTGAGCTCATTTTTCCATTTTTTATATTGGTCTGGATCTAACGTCTTTTTCATTTGAGAATCAAAATCGTCATTTGCCTTTTTTTGATCAGTCTCCATCGTGCTTTGTTTTCGTCAAGCTCAGATTTTCGGAAACTAACTTCTTTAGTTACTAAAGCTCTGAACAAAGTACGTCTTTGAATATCGTTTAAATCTAATTCATTAGTTAATATTTGTAACTCGTTATTCGCTACGACCTCTGGTCTATCTTGATTCTGTTTTAAACTTTGAGCAGATATAGATTGCGAACTAAACAATATAAAAGAAGCAAGGACGACTAATGAGAATATATTTTTCATTTTAAACATTTTTCATTTTAAATAACAAGAATTAAGCCAAAAAATTAATCCTCAATGGCTTCTAGATATTCTAACAACATTGTTACTCCTTCATCGTGGACTAATGATCTTCCTAATTGAGGCATTAAATAGGTGGGTGTTGTGCTTTGAATGCGACTTTCAATTTGACCTCTATGAGAATAGATGCCAGTTGTTACAAAATCAGTTTCCAATCTAAAATCTAATAAAAATCCAGTTGGCACGTAACCACCTGGTTGATGACAATGCGCACAATTGATATCAATATAAGACCTTCCCCTTTCAAAAATATCAAAATTAATTTCATCTTCCCAATCTGCAAGTACCTCTAAAGTTGAAATATCTGAGATGCCTTCTAACAATCCAATGTCAATAAAATGTTGTAATTGATTTATTGAAGTTTCTTCATTTTGAGGATTGAAATTCATTGCTCTCAGTTTGGGTCCAATGGGGGTTGTGTCGTCATACACATGATGACAAGTAATACAGTCATCTTTAGATGGTATTTGGTATTGAACTTCTTGAGTGATCCCTTCAGTATTAAGATAAGAGACCGGGATCGTACTTCCTTGTTCAGTATAGACGGCTTCATTCATTTGATCATCCCAAAGATATTCCCCAACTTTCCATGTTCCTTCGGTTTTTATTAAGACTCTTGTTTCAATAATAATTTTATTAGAATTGGTATTATTTTCGTCTTCGTAGTAATAAAAGGTTTTAGAAATCAATGTATTATCAGGGAAAATAGGCAATAAGCTATTGTTATTATACTGCATGGCTTCTCCTTCAGGCATTCTTATCAATCGTTGTTTATGAGCGTAATCTGTAAACAACTGACTGTTTAAATCATAAAGATGTACATTTTCAGCAGGAGTTAAGCTTTTTAAATTACCACTAAAAATACCCATTTCTGATAAATAGTCTTTAAAAATTAATGGCGCAACTAAAGTCTCAACTGTTAAAATATTGCTTTGAAGAGATTCGTTTCCTTCTGCATCTAAAGCAGTGACATTAATTTCATAAGAAGTTCCAGGTGTTAATCCAAATATACTTGTTGTAGTTCCATTATTTATGGTTTGAATATTGGTTCCATCAAGGTATAGTTTGTAATTTGTAACTCCTACGTTGTCTGTAGCTTCACTCCAACTTAAATCTAAAGAGCTGTCGGTAATATTTGAAATAGTAAGATTTTGTGGAGCTGTTGGATTTTGATTGTCAATGTCTGACATTTCATCGTCATCACTGCCACAAGACACTAAAAATGTTATTGCAATAATAAAATTTATTAGTAAATACTTTTTCATTTTATATAAATTTTGTCTAAAATACAATTTTGATTCAATTTTAAAATGGTTTACGCTTCTTTTTACTTTTTAAATTTATAATTTTAACATAGTTACTTGTGTTCATTGTTTATATTTAGCATTCAAAATCAGAAATAATAATTAGATGATAAAAGATATAATTACGTTCGTATTTTTAATTGGTTTTTCTTCCTTATGTGCTCAAAAAAGATCTATTCCAGTAGATACTCTGATAAAAACCACACATAATACAATAGTTAAAGGACAAAATTTTTCATACACTGCCGAAACAGGAACTCAACCCGTTTGGAACAAAGATGGTGATCCTATGGCAACCTTATTTTATACTTATTATACTAGAGATAATATAAAAAATAGAGCAAAAAGACCTTTAATTATATCATTTAATGGCGGGCCTGGTTCTGCATCTGTTTGGATGCACATTGCCTATACGGGTCCCAAAATACTTAATATTGATGAAGAAGGGAATCCAATACAACCATATGGATTTAAAGCAAATCCAAATTCTATTATTGATGTCGCAGATATTGTTTTCGTTAACCCAGTAAACACTGGGTATTCTAGAATGATTCCTGACAGTGAAGGAAAAATGCCTGATAAAAAGTTATTTTTTGGGATCAATGCTGATATTAAATACTTAGCTGAGTGGGTAAATACGTTTGTATCTAGACACAATCGCTGGGAGTCCCCAAAATACATTATTGGTGAAAGTTATGGAGGTACTCGTGTTATGGGATTATCTAATGAATTACAAAGCTCTCAATGGATGTATTTGAACGGTGTTATCCTTGTTTCTCCGGCTGACTATAAGTTATATAGCACCAATCAACCTATATATTCTGCAATTAACTTGCCTTATTTTACTGCTGCGGCATGGTATCATAAAGTATTACCACCAGCATTACAGAAAAAAGATTTATTGGATATTCTTCCCGAATCTGAAAATTATGCTATAAATACTTTGATGCCTGCTCTTGCTAAAGGTAGTAATATATCAGATGAAGAAAGAAATAGTGTGGCTGAAAAAATGTCTTTTTATTCTGGTTTGAGTAAAAAATCAATTCTCAATCATAATTTAGAAGTGCCCACCAGTTTTTTTTGGAAAGAGTTAATGCGAGATAAAACAGGATATACCATAGGTAGATTAGATTCTAGATATTTAGGAATTGACAGAATAAATGCTGGTACGAGCCCAGATTATAGTCCCGAATTAACCTCTTGGTTGCATTCTTTCACTCCGGCCATTAATCATTATATTAAATCTGAATTAAATTTTAATACAGATATTAAGTACAATATGTTTGGAGACGTACACCCTTGGGATCGAAGAAATAACGAAACAAGAGAGGGATTGCGAAAGGCTATGGCTACTAACCCTTATTTAAAAGTATTGAACCAATCTGGTTATTATGATGGAGCTACTACCTATTTTGCCGCTAAATATACACTTTCACAAATAGACCCCAGTGGTAAAATGAAAGACCGAATGATATTCAAAGGGTATCGTAGTGGTCATATGATGTATCTTCGAAACGAAGATTTAATTAAGGCTAATGACGATTTGAGAGTTTTTATCAAAAACTCGTCAAACAATGGAAAACCAGCTAAGTATTAGGTGATTTTTATTGTTACCAAATTTGAAGGGTATAACTCTTCAAAAAAGATTGTTTTTTGTCTAAATAAATAAATTATAGGCTCTTAATTTAATTTCAAAAAATTTAGTATTTAATCTGAATTTTTTTCCAGATTTTTAATTTTTTTCAAAACAATCTCCGATTCAGCAATTTTTTCATCACTAAGCCTTCGATTAATAGTTGAATATTTATGAGATTCTTCTAAAAGTTTACGATATTTTAAATGAAGCACATCCAATTCACTTTTCTTTTTAAATAGATTAAACATAGCTTTTTTTATTTTATAGTTGAGTATCCTCCATCAACATGGAGTATTTGTCCTGTAATCCATGAGGATTTATGGGTAAGTAAATAATTTGCAGCCTCAGCGATATCTGTTACATTCCCTACTTTTTTTAATGGATTTTTTTCTGCCTGGGCCTCCATTTTTTGTGGTGTATTTAAAAATTTGTCTGCTAAAGGAGTATCAGTTAATGAGGGAGCTATTGCGTTGACTCTTATCTTTGGTGCAAATTCTGCAGATAATGACCTGGTTAGACCTTCGATAGCTCCTTTTGAGGCAGCAACTTGAGAATGAAAGTTAAATCCGTTTTGAACTGCTATTGTAGAAAAAAGTACAATAGAGGAGTTACCTGCTTTTGTCAATTTTGGGAGTAATGATTTAATGACTCTCGTAGCTCCAACTACTTGTAGTTTAAAATCGTTAATGAAATCGTCATCTGAAAACCGTTTGAATGGTTTTAAATTGATACTTCCTGGACAATAAACCAATCCTTCTATTTGTTCAGGGAGTAACTCTAAATCTAAAGTATCACTTAAAACATCCAATTTTTGATACTGAACATTTCCTTGACTATTTATAACATTTTCATGATAAGTAGCGAATACATTATTCCCCTCTTTTTCTAAAAGTTGGACTAGTTCTCTGCCAATTCCGGAGGATCCTCCTATTACAACATAACTTTTATTCATTTTTTAATCTTTAAATTAATTTATTCCTTTTTTATATGTTTCTAATGCTCTGTTTCTAGCATATTTATGATCTACGATGGGTTTTGGATATTCAAGAGTGTCAAAATCTTTAACCCATTTTTTGGTATATGTTAGGGTTTTGTCAAACTTTTTTAACTGCTCAATAGGATTGAATATTCTGAAGTATGGAGCTGCGTCACATCCAGTTCCTGCTGCCCATTGCCAGTTTCCATTGTTTGAAGAAAGCTCATAATCCAATAGTTTTTTTGCAAAATAGGCTTCTCCATAACGCCAATCAATCAACAAATGCTTACACAAAAAGCCAGCCGTAACCATTCGAACTCGATTGTGCATATATCCTGTTTCATTTAATTGTCTCATTCCAGCATCTACTAGGGGATACCCAGTTTTTCCTTGGCACCAGTTATCATAATCATCTTTATTGTTAACCCATTGAATTCCATTGTATTTAGGCCGAAAGTTTTTAGTAACTACGTGTGGAAAATGAAAAATAATTTGCATGAAGAACTCTCTCCAAATTAACTCACTTAAAAAAGTTTCACTTTTATTTTTTAATTCAATAATAATTTGACGGACACTTATTGTTCCAAATCGTAAGTGAGGACTCAAATAACTTGTTGAATCTAAATTTGGAAAATTTCTAGTTTCAGAGTAGGTTGAAACATTTTTAAGACTATAATTTTTTACTTTTAGAGACGAAATTTTTAACCCAAGTTGATTGAGTGAAGGAAAATCAATTATTTTTTTATAAAAATTATCAAAATTCACTAATAAATTTAAATTAACCTTGGTGAAGTTCTCTAACCATTTTCTTTTGTATGGAGTAAAAACTGTATAGGGTTTACCATCTGCTTTAACAATTTCATGTTCTTCAAATATTACTTGATCTTTGAAAGTTTTCATTTCAATTCCGTTGGAATTTAAAAATTCCTTTATTTTTTGGTCTCTTTTAATAGCATAAGGTTCATAGTCTTTATTTAAATAGACTTTTTGGATATCGTAGGTAGTTACTAATTTTTCCCAAACATCATCAATTTGACCTTTTAAAATTTGTAGGGATGCATGGTGATTGTTAAGTTGTTTATTGATTTTAGATAGCGATTCGTATATGAAATTTACTCTGGCGTCATCCTCTGGTAATTCATCTAGTATTGAATCATCAAAAATAAATATGGGTAGTATATTTTCATTTTCATTTAAAGCTTTAAAGAGTCCTGTATTATCCTCTAGCCTTAAGTCTCTGCGATACCAAAAAATTGATATTTTCATTAGTTATTATTTGTTAGTTTTTTTAACATTCCATTGAATATGGCTCCATGAAATGGAAGCACCAAATACCAGTAAATTCTTCCCATAAGTCCTAGGGGTCTAAATGTAGCTGTTTGAATTAATAAATTATTTTGGATTTTAAATTCTAGCCAAGCTTCACCTGGCAGTTTCATCTCAGCAAATAATAGAAGGCGCCCTTCTTTCTTGTTGGCATAAAGTACTCTCCAAAAATCTAACGCATCTCCAACATCGATTTGATTTGGATTAGTTCGTCCTCTGCGTAAACCCACTCCACCTGCAATTTTATCAAAGAAACCTCTTAGTTTCCAAAGCCAGTCTCCGTAATACCATCCAGTTTCCCCTCCAATTTCCCATATTCTATCTTTACACTTTTCACTACTATCAAAAGTTGAATTTCTTTGATCTCTGAAACATCCATAGGTAGGGATTTGTATAAAATCAGAAATATGGCTATCAATCCCGCTACTCGCGTATGCATCTTTCCAGCTAGAAACTATTTCATTATTTTTAATTTTAGTAAAAGCTCTTGAAAGCGACTCTTTGTATGATAGGGGCTTTATTTCTAGTAATTCATTTATTTTATTATTACGACACACTACTTCAATTTTCATGCTCTTAACTAAAGCGACTGCTAATTTATAAGAGGTAGAAGTTACATAATATAGCCAGTAGGAGGAAAGTTTCGGGCTCATTATAGGAACAGTAATTATTGTACGGTTTAAGTTTCTGCTTCTACCAAATTCTAGAAGCATTTCTTTATAAGTTAGAATATCTGGTCCTCCAATATCAAAATCTAAATTAAATGTTTTTTTATTAAAAATTGTTTTTGATAAAAAAGCAATAACATCAATAATTCCAATAGGTTGGCATTTGGTATTTAACCATTTTGGGGTTATCATTATGGGTAACTTTTCAACTAAATCTCGAATGATTTCAAAAGAGGCGCTCCCAGAGCCAATAATAATTCCAGCTCGGAGGGTTGTAAAATTATAAGTTCCTTTATTAAGTTCTAACTCAACTGTTTTTCTTGAAGATAAATGTTTTGATAATTCTTTCTCATTTATGATTCCACTTAAATACACTACATGCTTTATGGTTGTTTTAGAAATTGCATTTCTAAAGTTGATGGCAGATTTTTGTTCTAAAGTTTGATAATCTGTGCTTGCAGACATAGAATGAACTAAATAAAAGGCGCCATCAATATCTTTTGGTATATTCTTTAATGTTTTTTCATCTAATAAGTCTAACTCAATAACTGATATTTTTGACTTTAGTGAATTTGGAGGGTGAAACCTATCTAAATCTCTTACAGAGCAAACCACTTCATGACCGTCTTCTACCAGACGTGGTAAAAGTCTTTTGCCAATATATCCTGTTGCTCCTGTAAGTAAAATTTTCATTTTATTTCAAATAAATATTGTCAATTATTAATTGGAATTTTTCATTTTTATTATTGGAAATTAAAAATGAGATTTCCTCAATGACATCGTGATAAAAATTTGGCTTAGTAAGTTTTCTTCCTCTGAAGGATGGATACAGATTGCTTAGGTGTATTTCAATTACTTGCCATTCACCTGATGTAGAAAAAGTATTAATGTAAGAAAAGTAGTTTTTATAACTATCTTTAATTCTTAATTGGTAATCCTTACCATCTCCTTTTAATTTTATAATAATTTTATTTGTTTTTTTTACTGAAACCGGTTTAAAGATATGTCTTACTGAAGAAAAACCGCCATTATTTTCTGTAGATACTGTACCTGAAAATTGACCATGACCTTCTTTATTAATGGTAATTGTACTCGAAGATTTACCACCCATAACTACATCGTTAACAATTTGCCAACTGTTAATATTAGATTTACTATTAAAATCAAAAATTTTAATACTATTCATGGATACATTAACAAACAATAGTAGTAGTATTAAATTCATTAAAATTATTTTGTTTAATAAAAAACAAATATAGTTAAACAAAATAACTTTTTAACATATCAATTATAAAAAGGATTGATTTGGAACCTTTTTTTAATTATGTCTTGCTGACTCTAATGCCTGGTTACTTGTTTAAGTCTAATAATTGAACATTTTTGTGTAATTCTACCCCAATTCTTTTGCAATATCTGGGATTTTTTTATCAGTATTTCGATAGGTAGATGAAGAAGTAAACGAAATAACTTTCATTTTTTCCATTTGTGCTAATGAGTGTAAAATATTATCAGACACCCCATCTGAAAGCCACTGGTTGTTTTTTGGACTAAAATCCTTAAAAGGAAGCACTGCAATCGAATTGTTTAACGGAGTATTTTTTGAAATAAATGTATTATTCCCAAAATAGATTATAACTAGGAGTAAGACTAAAAAAATGGTAAAAAATACTTTTATTTTTGAAGAACCTTTCTTTTTCTTAACTAAATTAATGCTACTGGTCTTATATTCTCCAGGTGTGACATTATAGTATTTTCTAAAGCTCTTGCTAAAGTAGGAGGCACTGGAAAACCCAACTTGATAAGAAATTTCAGTAATGCTTTGATCGGTTTTTTTGAGTAATTTGGCAGCTTTTTCTAAACGAATTTCTCTAATATACTGATTGACTGATTTATCAGAAGTAGCTTTAATTTTTCTTAGAGTTTGGGATGGACTTAAGCCTAATAATGAAGAAAGCTCACGTACTCCAAAATTTTCATCAGAGATGTTTTTTATTACAATTGAATGAACTTTATCTATAAATTTTTGATTCAAAATGTGAGTATTTATTGTTTAAAGATAAAAAAAATAATTTTTTCTAAAAGTTGAATGGTTTCAAAATAAAAACATTAAATATTTTATGTTTATACCATTTCTACAAATAAATTATCATCAGCTTTAGAAACCCTAGCGATACTTTTTTTAGTAAGCCCTTTTATAGCTTTATCCCATTTTTTATTTGATAGTCCAGATTGAATTTTAAGAGAAATCAAATCTATCGGCGAACTATTTCTTAAGATAGTAAAAATAATCTTTTCGTCGTCAGTCATTACTATTTGTTTCGCTTCAGGTTTCATTTGAGGGAAAAATAATACTTCTTGAATAGACGAGTTGTTTGTTAAAAACATAATTAAACGATCCATTCCAATTCCCATACCCGCTGTAGGAGGCATTCCATACTCCAAGGCTCTCAAAAAATCTTGATCTATAAACTCGGTTGCTTCATCATCACCACGCCCTGCCAATTTAACTTGATCTTCAAAACGCTCTCTTTGATCGATGGGATCATTTAACTCTGAGTAAGCATTAGCTAACTCTTTACCACATATAATCAATTCAAAACGCTCTGTTAATTCTGGATTAGAACGATGTTCTTTTGTTAATGGGCTCATTTCTTTAGGGTAGTCGGTAATAAAAGTGGGTTGAATATAATTTGCCTCACATTTCTCTCCAAAAATTTCATCTATTAACTTTCCTTTTCCCATCGTTTCATCTACTTCAATTCCCATTCCTTGAGCAGCTATTCTAATTTCATTTTCTGATTTTCCACTAATATCAAAACCTGTAAAATGTCGGATGGATTCAGTCATTGTTACTCTTGCATAAGGTGCTTTAAAGTCTATTTCATGTTCTCCAAAAGTTGTTTTAGAGCTTTTGTTTACTTCCGTAGCACAGAATTCTAACAATTTTTCAGTAAAATTCATCATCCAATTGTAGTCTTTGTAGGCGACATAGATTTCCATCATCGTAAACTCTGGATTGTGAGTTCGATCCATTCCTTCATTTCTGAAGGTTTTAGCAAATTCATAGACCCCATCAAAACCACCAACGATTAATTTTTTTAAATACAATTCACAAGCAATTCGCATATACATAGAGATGTCTAAAGAATTGTGATGTGTTTTAAAAGGTCTGGCTGCTGCCCCTCCAGGAATAGACTGTAGTATAGGTGTTTCTACTTCAAAATAACCATTATTATTAAAGAAAGAACGCATGGCTGTATATAGCTTCGTACGTTTAATAAAGACTTCTTTAACGTTACGATTGACGATGAGATCAGCGTAGCGTTGACGATATCTCAATTCAGGATTGTTAAATTCGTCAAAGGTATTTCCCTCACTATCTGTTTTTGGTAATGGCAATGGTTTTAGTGCTTTGGAAAGTAATTTAAATTTTTTAACTAGTACCGTTTTTTCACCTACTTTCGTAGTAAAAAGTTCTCCTTCTATACCAATAAAATCTCCTATATCTAAAAGTTTTTTATAAACATCATTATACAATACCTTATCTTCTCCAGGGCAGATTTCATCTCGATTAAAATAAACTTGAATTCTTCCTTCGGTATCTTGAAGTTCTGCAAACGAAGCTTTTCCTTGAATTCGACGTGACATTAATCTTCCTGCTATTATCACTTCTTTGCCCTCTTCGAATTGTTTTTTTATTTCACTGGTCATAGTATCCACAGGAAATAAATTAGCAGGATAAGGGTTTATACCTAAATTTCTTAATTGTGTTAGTTTCTCTCTACGGACTTCTTCCTGTTCGGATAATTGCATGATTTAATATTTAAATATTTAGCAGTTAGTACAAAAATAGATATTATTCGCATCTATAGACTAATTAATTACTAGATTTTCTTGTATATTTTTTCAGTTATAAATTATTGTACCAATAAATAAATTATTAATTGTAAATTTGTTCAATGAGCGTTTGGAGAGTTATTTTGTCAATCATATTCCCACCCCTATCCGTAATGGATAAAGGCTGTGGCTCAATAATAATTGTGTTTATACTAACTTTGTGCGGTTGGATACCGGGTGTAATTTCTGCTTTAATTATTTTAAATAATCCAAAATAACCAACTAATTTATTAATGAATAATCTCAGTTTAGATTTTGAATAAATTTATTAAAATAGAAGAAATTGGAACTAAGGATTATAAAGATACCTGGGAATATCAAGAAAAACTTTTTAAAGAAATAATTGATATAAAAATCAAAAATCGAAGAGAAAGTAAATCTATTGACACTCCTAATTTTTTTTTATTTGTTGAACATCCCCACGTATACACTCTTGGGAAGAGTGGCGATATAAATAATCTGCTAATTTCGGAACAAAAACTTTCAGAAATTGGTGCTACCTTTTACAAAAATAATAGAGGAGGAGATATAACCTATCATGGTCCTGGTCAGATAGTAGGTTATCCAATATTAGATTTGGAAAACTATTTTACAGATATTCATAAATATTTAAGGCTACTCGAAGAAACAATTATTAAAACATTAGCAGAATACGGATTAAAAGGTCAGCGCTCCAAGGGAGAAACCGGTGTTTGGTTTGATGTTGGAACTCCTTTTGCAAGAAAAATTTGTGCTTTTGGTGTAAGAGCCAGCCGTTGGGTAACTATGCATGGCTTTGCACTTAATGTGAATGCAGATCTTGGTTATTTTGATCATATGATCCCTTGTGGTATTAAGGGAAAATCTGTGACTTCGCTAAATGTTGAATTAGGAAAAAAAAATATTCCGATTGAACAAGTAAAAGAAAAATTAATATATCATTTTTTAAATTTATTTGACGCCAAGAAATTACCTTAATTTAACTCGTAAATCAAAATTTCTTTTGATTCACCTTTAGTCACAAAATTAGTTTTTCCACTTTTAGTCATGTCTCCAAAATCTGGCGAAGAGGTTCCATAAATAGGAAATCCATGAAGTAAATTTCCAGATTTACTGTAAACATAAACCTTGTTTTCTTGAGTTTCTATAATTGAAACATACTCTTTTTGGTTAACAATACTTATAGAAGGTTTTTTGTAAATACCGTAAGGTAATTCTACTAATATTCCATTGATACGCATTAAATTATCGTCTAAAGTAACTTTTGTTTTACCTTTAATAACAAATTGATAGCTTGTAACTTCTAATTTCCTTGAACTAACTTTTCCGTCAATATTTATACTATTTTTTGTATTATCTTTTTCAATAACTACAAGTTTTGTGTTTTCCAAACTAATGGGAGTGTTAGAGAAATCGAATGCTTTAGGCGCTAAAATTCTTGGTTTTCCAACTCGACTTAAAATATTAAGTTGACCATTTTTTTCAGCAATTGTAATGTAGTCTTTTCCAGCAATTCTAAAATGTTGTGGAGGAAAAACAATATCAGAATTAGACTTATTATACTTAAACCCTTTTACTTTTTTCCCTTTATTATTCAACATTAAAACCTCACTACCCTGGGTAATGATAAAACGGTATTTTCGATTTTTATCGTAATCAAAGACAGCTAAAGCTTGTGTAATGTCGTCTTTAAATTTTATTGGAAAAGGATGCAACTTGGCGACCTGTTCTATCTAAAACATAGAAGGATTTTTTGGTAGTAAAAGCTAACTGTTTTTTGCCATTACGCAATAAATCTATTTCTTGAACAGAACCAACAATTCGATTTTTGAGTTTTTTAGTCCACAAGATTTTCCCTCTAGATGATATAAAATATAAGGTATTGTCAACATCCTGCACTACTAGATCTTTCCCGCCTGTTCTGTGATTACTAAAAAAAATAGGATCATTAAGTAATTCATTTTCCAGTAATATACTTTTTACTTGGGTCACTTTACCAGGGATATTTTTTTTAATACTTGTGGCGCTAGACTCTTTGCATACCAGGTTTATATGTGCAAAATCACGATCATAATTGAACTGTAAAACACCGATTGGATATTTTTTAAATGAAATGTTTTTTAATGAATCATTTAATAAACGAGAAATTGTATGCGTATAATTTTCATTTAATTTTATTATTAGGAGCGATGATTCATCACTAATCTGATCAAGAGCTTCTTGATAATAATTTGTTGTTGACAAACAATTATTGGTTAAATAAGAGGTGATAATATTTTTTAATACCTCTTTATTTTCGGCGAAAACAATAAAATCATTCACTATAAAATTAAAAACGGGTTTAGTATCATTGGCAAAAATTGAAAATTGGTCAACAAATAGATTAGGCTCAATAAAATTGTGGATCGTGATTCCTTTGAAAGATTCTAGTGGGGTCGAATATTTGCTTAACGACTCTTTGGTGAGATCCAAGTCAATACTTTTAAGAGCGATTGCGTTCCCTTGTGGTAACTTTATGCTACTAAATTCACTAACAGATTCAAACACCATAGTTTTATCCGTACTTATGTTTTCTGCGCCACTGTATTTCTGAAGGTTTCTTTGAAAAATAGAAAAATCATCAAAAGTTAAGGATATAACACTCATTGCATTTGTAGGAGTGATTGTTGCAATGTCATTTTGTTGAGGTTTTAATCCTTTAAAAATTGAAATTAATTGCGGTATTGTGTCATTTGCCAATAGAACACCTGATGCAGAAATTGCGTCGGGTAACACCTCTATATTTAAGGCAGCCCAAGAGGCAAAATTATTTATTGAAGGTTCGTTAGTAAATATCTTTTTTACAGGTATGATGGTGGTTAAATTGTGATTATTTAATGAAAATATTTTTTTGAATGTTGATTCGTTTTGTATACGATTGTTTAAAAGTTGCTCAATATTTTTTTGTGAATCGGTAGCAATAAAAATACTGTCCTTTACTACTGTGAAAAACATTCTTGTTTGTCAATAACGAATTTTTGGTATTGATACGACTTAAAAGGTATATTTTCAGTTAACCACATTGGTTACAGAGTCCAGAATAAAGAGATTTTTTGTGAATTTAGTTAAGAAAGTAAAAGATGACCTGTCATCATCTTCAGAGAAACAGAGAATACTTTTTTTTGAGGGTCTCAACAGATTCAACAGTCTAGAATTACTAAAAAAAGAATAAGAGTTAGTGTTCTTTAATTTTTCAATAAAACTATTATTTTTAATATCGGCTTTTAGTACTTCAAAGTCCTCAATTTTTATGACTAATGATGTGTTTTTAGGAATAAAGTCTTTTGGTTCTTTGGCTTTTCTTGAAGTTGAGTCACAACTATGAAACAAGAAAGTTATTGTAATGAAAAAAAATACTTGAATAAAACCCTTCATCTTACAAAAATATAAAGGAAAAAAAAAGGATAGCATAATTTTTTAAAAGTTTATTGATGGGTTTTTAACAATCATTTTTATTAAAAATCTAAATGGTATTGTTCTGGTAATAGCCGAAAGCTTTTGCGGTGATATTTAGTGATCCCGAATTTTTTAATCGCCTCTCTGTGTTCTCTAGTTGGATACCCTTTATTTTTTTTCCAGTTATACATTGGAAATTCATTATGAATTTGGGTCATATAAGCATCTCGATATGTTTTCGCTAAAACAGAAGCTGCAGCAATATGCAAATACTTGCTATCTCCCTTAATAATGCAACTAAATGGAATATTATTAAATGATTTAAAACGATTTCCATCTACTGCTATGTGTTGTGGTTTTGTGGCTAGAGACTTAATAGATTTTTGCATGGCAAGAATAGAGGCATTGAGTATGTTTATACGATCAATTTTATTCATCATTATGTGAGAAACCCCGAAAGTAACCGATTGTTCTTCAATAATCAATTTTAATAGTTTTCTTTTTTTTTCTGATAATTGTTTGGAATCTGTTAAAATATTGTTTTTGAAATTATTAGGTAAAATTACTGCAGCCGCAGTTACGGGGCCTGCAAGACAACCTCTTCCGGCCTCATCAGTTCCACATTCGATTAGTTGTTGATTAATTTTTAGTTTTAGCACAAGTTAAAGAGCTTTAAAATTTAAAATATTCCATTCAAAAGTATACCTTTGTTAGGTAAGTTAAAAATAGATGCGAAAAACGTTTTTTTTATTTCTTTTATTATATTTTCCAACTATAGTTTTTTCCCAAAATAATGGAGAAAATTTTCTTAAAAAGAAAAAAGAAAAACCTCCCATTACCCTATATAAAATTATTTCAGCCCAAAGAGATACTACCTATTTAGACACCACATTAAATATACAAAAGGAGTATAAATTTAACTACTTACGAAAAGATAATTTTCAGTTACAAGAGTTTGCAAATGTCGGCCAGCCTTATAATAAGTTAGCTTACGATTTTGAGAAGCTGAATCTAAAGCCAGCATTTGTTGCGCAGTCTCATCATTTTGGTTACCGTGAAGTTGAAGATATGCAGTACTTTAATTTACCCACCCCACTAACCGAATTATATTTTAAAACAGCATTTAAGCAAGGACAGCAGTTAGATGCATTTTTTTCAATAAACACTTCAGACCAATTTAATTTCTCAATTGCCTATAAGGGTGTAAGATCACTTGGGGCCTATCAACACAGTCTAACCAGCACAGGAGATTTTAGATTTACAACAAATTATCACTCAAAAAACAAACGATATCAAATTTTAGCCCATATGATGGCGCTAGAGTTATTAAACCAAGAAAATGGTGGTCTTACAGACGAATCAGTTTTGTTGTTTCAAAGTGATGATAACGAATTTAGAGATCGAGGTCGACTGGATGTAAAATTTGATGATGGTGAAAATGAATTGAAGGGATTTAGAGTTTTTGCGAAACAGGAGTATGAACTGATAACAAAAAAAGACAGTACAGATTTAAATAAATTAATTATTGGTAATGCAATTGGTTTTGAAGATAAATCCTATGTCTATAAACAAGATAACCCCTTTAATGGTTTTGGAGATTCCTACAAAACAAATGGATTGTTTAAAAAAAGTAAACTTGAAGACTTTAGTATTAAAGGCTATACACAGTTTAAAAATAAGTACATTGGAAATTTAAGCGCATTTATAGCTTATACAGATTATAATTTTGGCTACAATAGTGTTGTTATATTTGATATTGGATCTATTACCAACAGATTAAAATCTAAGTTGGTACAAGCAGGAGGGACATACTCGAAAAATTACAAGGGATTCGAAATATATGGTCAGGCGGCTATCAATATTTCTGGAGATTACGAAGCTAACTTTTTAAAAACTGGAGTTTCTTATTTGGTCAATAACAAACATAAAATAGCTGCTGAAATAACTTCGCATTCTGTTTCGCCTAATTTTAATTTCTTATTAAACCAAAGTGACTATATTAATTATAATTGGCAAAATGAATTTGATAATACTAATAAACAGCAGTTAAAACTAAGGTTTGAATCAAATAAAATAGCTGCAATTTCATTAGACTATACAGGGATTGATAAATACACCTATTTCACGATAAAAGATAATGACTCAACTCCAACTCCCCACCAGTATAATGATAGGGTTGATTATTTAAAAATAAAATTAAAAAAAGAATTTAAGTATAGGAAGTTTGGATTAGAAAACACTCTATTATATCAAAATGTATTGAGCGGCGATGAAGTTTTAAAGCTTCCGAGTTTTATAACTAGAAACACTTTGTATTTTGAAGACCAGTGGTTTAAAAAAGCACTTTTTATACAAACAGGTATTATTTTTAAATATTATTCAAAATATATGATGAATGCTTATGATCCTGTTTTAGCTGAATTTTATGTGCAAGAAAAAGAGGAGTTTGGAGGCTATCCACAATTTGATATATTCTTTAATGCTCGAGTACAACAAGTTCGAATATTTTTTAAGTATGAAAACCTAAATGCGCTCTTTACAGATTCTAACAATTACTTTTCTGCTCCTGGTTATCCATTCAGAGATTCCGTTATACGTTTTGGTATTGTATGGAATTTTTTAATGTAATAAAGAAAAAAATTAGTTGGTGAGCTTTTGCAAGCTTGTTGCAATTTTTTCAGTGTATTTATCTGCTGCTTTTACAGCATCTTTTGGATTTTTAATTTCGGTTGTTGTTGCAGCCAGAAGTTGGTCGCCTTCTTCATTATTTAGATTATAAAATAAAGTTTCCAATACATACTTTCTATCAGTAGTCGTATAAGAACTTCCAGAACCATAGTAATTTCCAAAAGTAGAATACGAATAAGGGTGCGTATAATAACTATAAAACCCCCCGTAATATGAAGGGTAATAGGTTGAATAAGGTCCCATCATTCCCATATTCCCCATATAAAAGTCATTATAATAATTTGTTGTTGTTGTTTCAGAGTAATCTTTTAATACATTGATGCAAACCGCATCGTATCCTTCATAACCTAATATTTCTTTAATAAATTTTTCTCTTTCCTCCGTCATTTCTTTGTCAGGATTCATCTTTGGGAATCTAGTGAAGCTTTCAGTCGCTTTGTATCCTTTTGATCTAAGTTTATTTGCAATACTCGTTTCGAAATCTGCTCTTACTTCTGAGTCAGCAGTTCTGGCAATTACTAATATATTTCTTTCTTTCATTTTATGACCATCTTCACTTCTCCATGCACTTAAAACCTTGACAGAAGTGTTGCAACTCACAAACAATAAAAGGATCATTCCTACTAATATAAATTGATTTTTTTTCATTTTTAAAATTTTAGTCTTTTAATAATCCTCTGGAGATTACTATTTTTTGAATTTCTGAGGTACCTTCATAAATCTGAGTGATTTTGGCGTCTCTCATTAACCGTTCTACATGATACTCTTTTACATAGCCGTTACCTCCATGTACTTGGACAGCTTCAACCGTTACTTCCATTGCAACTTGAGAGGCAAAAACTTTAGCCATTGCACTACTCATATCATAATTGTTGCCTTGATCCTTATCAAGAGCAGATTTATAAACTAATAATCTAGCAGCTTCAATATTGGTATGCATATCTGCTAATTTAAAAGCTATAGCTTGGTGATTACATATTTCTGTCCCAAATGCTTTTCTAACCTTAGAATAATCTCTTGCTAATTCGTAAGCACCTGCAGCAATTCCTAAAGCTTGAGACGCGATGCCAATTCGACCTCCTGAAAGCGTTTTCATAGCAAATGTAAATCCAAAGCCATCATCACCAATCCTATTCTCTTTGGGTATTTTTACGTCAGTGAACATCAATGAATGTGTATCACTTCCTCTAATCCCAAGTTTATCTTCTTTGATGCCAACTTCAAAACCTTCCCAATTTTTCTCGACAATAAAAGCATTAATTCCTTTGTGTTTTTTTTCTTTATCTGTCTGCGCTATAACAATATAGTAATCCGCTGAATTTCCGTTTGTAATCCAATTTTTAGTACCGTTCAGTAAATAATAATCTCCTTTGTCTATTGCAGTGGTTTTTTGTGAAGTTGCATCTGATCCAGCTTCAGGCTCACTTAAACAAAAAGCTCCTAATTTTTCACCAGTTGCTAATTGGGTCAGGTATTTTTGCTTTTGTTCTTCATTAGCATATTTTTCAATACCATAACAAACCAACGAATTATTTACGGACATAATAACACTAGCCGAAGCATCTATTTTTGATATTTCTTCCATTGCAATTGCATAGGATAAAGTATCCATCCCACCACCACCGTACTTGGGGTCAACCATCATTCCAAGAAATCCCATTTCTCCCATCATTTTTATTTGTTGTGTAGGAAACTCCTGTTTATTGTCCCTTTCTATAACTCCAGGCAATAATTCAGTTTTTGCAAAATCACGAGCAGCGTCGCGGATCATAATATGTTCTTCGGTAAGCTTAAAATCCATTGAAAGCGATGTTATATAAATTAAAAAATTGATTGCAAAGATACCTTTTTAAATGTCAATTATCAAATGAGAATTTGACAGAAAATGGGTTTAAAAACTTGCTTTTATTTTTGAACATACCAGTAAGGTCTTGTATATTTAGAGCATATTAAAATTATTTTTTGAGAACAACTAATTATCATGTAATAGGAGTAATGAGTGGTACTTCACTAGACGGTATTGACTTGGCAGAAGTCAATTTTAGTCTGTTAAATAATAGAACCTGGGACTATAAAATTTTAAATACTGAAACCGTTTTTTATTCCAAAAATTGGAGAGCCAGTTTGAAAAATGCGCTTACATACTCTGAGACTGAAGTTTCTAAGCTAAATATTCAATACACGCGTTTTTTGGCATCCGTCATCTCAAGATTTATTGATAAGAATCAAATAAAAAACTTAAATGCTGTTTGTAATCATGGCCATACTATTTGGCATCAACCTCAAAAAGGGATTACACTTCAAATTGGAAATTTACCAGAATTAGCAGATTTAATAAAACAAAATGTAGTTTGTGATTTTAGATTACAAGATGTAAAACTGGGAGGGAATGGCGCTCCTTTGGTGCCAATTGGTGATCAATTGTTATTTAATGATTATGATTATTGTTTAAACTTAGGAGGTTTTGCTAATGTTTCTTACGAAGAAAATATTGGCTTTTCTTTGCCTAAAAGAATTGCTTACGATATTTGTCCTGTAAATATTGTTCTTAATTATTTAGCAGAAAAAATAGGATATGAATTTGATCATAATGGAGATTTCGCTCAAAGTGGTAATGTATCTAATAAAGTATTAAATCAATTAAATAAGTTGTCTTTTTTTAAGTTCCCACCGCCAAAATCGTTAGGATTGGAATGGGTAAAAAAATATGTTTTTCCTATTTTGGAAGAATCAAATATTTCGATTACTGACCAGCTATGTACTTATACGGAACATATTGCTTTTCAGTTATCAAAACAATTTAATAAAAATAGTAAAGTTTTGGTTACTGGTGGCGGAGCTTTTAATTTGTATTTATTAAAAAGAATCAACTCTTTTAAACATTTAAAGCTTTTAATTCCCTCAAATACTCTAGTAGAATATAAAGAAGCATTAATTTTTGGGTTTCTAGGAGTACTTCGATTGAGAGACGAAAATAATTGTTTGAGTAGTGTTACTGGTGCAAAAAAAAATCATTCTTCAGGAACAGTTTTCAAGATAAAATAACTACAAATGTGTTCCGCATCAGAAGAGGTTTTTTTTATATTTGTGTTTTATATAATTCACTTTAATATTTTGAATAAAAAAACACTTCTTTTGCATCCAGATACAGATTTAACTATTAAAATATATCCTCCAGTAAATTCAGAAAATATAGGTTTAAACAGTATACCTATGTTTCTAAAAATAATTCTAACCAATTCAAAAAAAATCAATGTTTAAATATTTTTTAGGGCAAAGTCCACGATGGTTCAAGATGACCATGATAATTTTTATGATCTTTAATGTTATCTCATTTTACATTTTGGGCCCCACCATAACCGCTTGGATATTTATTGCAGAGTTTATTTTTACATTGGCTATGGCACTAAAATGTTATCCTTTACAATCGGGAGGGATTTTAGCTATAGAGGCTTTGTTTTTAAAATTAACGACTCCCGAAAATGCATACCACGAGGTTGACCAAAATTTAGAAGTAATTCTTCTACTGGTTTTTATGGTTGCTGGGATTTATTTTATGAAGCCTTTATTGATGTACATTTTTAGTAAAGTATTTACAAAAATCAAGTCAAAATTAATACTATCACTTTTATTTGTTTTTTTATCTGCAGTGTTGTCAGCTTTTTTAGATGCATTGACAGTAACCGCCGTATTAATTAGTGTAGCAATTGGATTCTACGGAGTTTATCATAAAATTCATTCAGGTGAGCGAGATTATAATGAGAGTGGAGTAAAAGATAAATCTGAATTAAGTGGTGAAACCCTAGAGGAGTTCAGAAGTTTTCTACGAAGTTTAATCATGCACGGTGTTGTTGGTACCGCTCTTGGCGGTGTTTGCACCCTGGTTGGAGAACCTCAAAATCTATTAATTGGAGAACGAATGGGATGGGATTTTATTGAATTTTTCCTACGTATGGCGCCTATTACAATTCCTGTTTTATTTGCGGGATTAATTACCACTGTAGTTCTAGAGACAACAGGTATATTCGGATTCGGACAAAAGTTACCTGAGGTAGCGAGAACCATCATAGAAAATTACACCGAAGAAGAGGATTTAAAACGAACCCATAAAGAAAAATGGGGAATTAAGGTCCAGGCCGTTTCCGCAATTTTATTAATTATTGGTTTGGCGATGCATATAGCTCCAGTTGGATTTATTGGTTTAGCGCTTATTGTAGTTCAAACAGCATTCATGGGTATAACTGAAGAACACCAATTAGGAAGTGCATTCGAAGAAGCACTTCCTTTTACAGGCTTATTAGTAGTGTTTTTTGTGATAGTCGCGATGATTCATGATCAACATTTATTTAAGCCAATCATTGATTGGGCACTAACTTTAGATCCTTCTCAGCAACCGAGTATGTTTTATTTAGCAAATGGAATTCTCTCGATGATAAGCGATAATGTGTTTGTCGCAACCGTTTATATTGGAGAAATAAAAACAGCTTATGATGCCGGTGCTATCGGACTTGAGCAATTTGAAAAATTAGCTATTGCGATTAACACCGGTACCAATTTGCCGTCTGTCGCAACACCTAATGGTCAGGCAGCATTTTTGTTTTTACTAACATCTTCTTTGGCTCCATTAATTAATTTAGATTATATCAAAATGGTGAAGATGGCTTTTCCATATACTATTGTCCTAGGAATCACAGGACTCTTCGGGATAATTTATTTTCTTTAATCATGGATTTATATCAATAAAATTTTGTTGTTAACATAAAAAAACAATTTATAACATAAAATATTCGTTGTTAAATAAAAACCATTTTATATATGTTGCCCATACTTATTCAAAATGATTCTGACACAAATCAGGATCTCGAGCCAATAATTCAAGAAAAGACCCTATCCATTGTGGAGCTTATAACCGATGGAGGTATGGCAGGCCAGATTATTATAGGAGTCTTATTTATCCTTTTATTCGTTGCAGTTTATCTTTACTTTGAACGGTTATTTGCAATTAAAGCAGCTACGGATTATGATGCTAATTTCATGAGTCAGATAAGAGAAAATATAAGTAGCGGAAATATGCAAGCTGCAAAAGTATTGTGTTCTCAGAAAAATACTCCAGTCGCAAGGCTTACCGAAAAAGGGATTTCCAGAATTGGCAGTCCATTAGAGGATATCAATACAGCTATTGAAAATGCAGGAAAGTTAGAGGTATATAAATTAGAAAAAAATGTTAGTGTTCTAGCGACCATATCTGGTGCTGCTCCTATGATTGGATTTTTAGGAACAGTAATTGGCATGGTCTTGGCTTTTCATACCTTAGCAACTAGCAGTGGTCAAGCAGAAATGGGGACTTTGGCAGAGGGAATCTATACAGCCATGACTACTACAGTAGCAGGCTTAATTGTTGGAATTATCGCTTATATTGGTTACAATCACTTGGTAGTTAAAACAGATAAGGTAGTTCATCAAATGGAAGCAACAGCAGTGGAGTTTTTAGACCTTTTAAATGAACCAGCATAATGAATTTAAGAGGTAGAAATAAGGTGAGTGCGGAGTTCAGTATGAGCTCTATGACCGATATTGTTTTTTTATTATTAGTGTTTTTTCTACTAACCTCACCAGCAATCACTCCAGACGCATTGGATTTGATTTTGCCGAAAGCAAAAGGTAAAACGACTCATCAACAAAATGCCTCTGTAAGTGTTACTAAAAAAGGTGCTTACTACATAAATAAAGAACGTGTCAATAAAAAAAATATAGCTCTTGAACTAGATAAAATTTTAGTTGGACAAAAAAAACCAACTATCATCTTAAGAGCTGAAGTAGGAGTGCCTATTGAAGACGCAGTTTTTATTATGGATATTGCTAATAAAAATAATTATAAAGTGGTATTGGCAGTAAGGCCCAATTAAAATGAGTTTTTTAGACACACAACATAAAAGAAAGAGTATGGCCATAACGGTTATTATTCATATGATCCTAATACTCCTGTTATTTTATGTTGGGCTATCTTACTTAGATCCACCAATTGAGAATGGAATTGCAATAAATTTTGGAACTATGGATACGGGTTCTGGAAAAATACAACCTTCAAAAAAAGTAAATACAGCTCCAAAACCAAAAGTAATACCACAAACTGTTAAAGAGCCTTCTGAAGCAAAAGAAGATGTAATAACTCAAGAAACTACGGAAGCTCCGGTTATTAATAAAGAAGAAAATAAAGAGGAAGTAAAGAAGGTTGAAACGATAGTTGAAAAAGAAATACAGGGCCAAGAACTTGAAAAAAAAACAGATACAAAACCTGATAAAACTACAACTGACATACTATCAAGTTTAATTAATGGTCCAAAAAGTGAAGGTGAAGATCAAGCTGGAGAAGGGAGTGATGAAATTGGAGGGGATAAAGGAGATTCTAAAGGTACTCTAAATGCTAAAAGTTATTATGGTACTGGAAAAAGCTTAGATGGAGACGGTAATTATCTGTTGGGAGGAAGAAAAGCGTTAAATAAAAAAAAATTCTTACAGGATTGTAATGAGGCTGGAATTGTTGTAGTAAGTATAGAAGTAGATAGAGCCGGAAACGTGATAGATGCAACACCAGGTGTTAGGGGAACAACTAATAACTCAAAATGTTTGTTAGATCCTGCAAAAAGAGCAGCTTTAGCAACAAAATTTAATAAGGATGGTAAAGCGCCTTTCAAGCAAATTGGAAAAATTATTTACAGATTTAGCCTTTCTGAATAGTCATACTATGTTGTGCATTTTTACTGTTTTCATATCGTTAGATAAAGGGATTGTTTGATGTCCAGATTATTTTGAAAACAGATAAAATCAAATAATAATAATTAATTAAAAAGTTATTAATTACACTGAAACCATATCATGGCTTTACCGACAGTTGCCTATGTATCAACGTGAAGGGGCTTCTGCTTACAAAGCTGATCTATCAAATACTCTTAAGCTTGTTAGTTATTTAGGGAATCCTCAAAATGATTTTAAGTCTGTACATATAGCAGGAACAAACGGGAAAGGTTCTACCAGTCACATGATGGCATCTGTTTTTCAAGAAGCAGGCTACAAAGTAGGTCTTTATACGTCTCCTCACTTAAAAGATTTTAGAGAGCGTATTAAAATTAATGGAAAATTAATAGCTGAAGAAAACGTTGTTCATTTTATAGAAAAACATCAATCTTTTTTTTTACAAAATCAATTATCTTTTTTCGAAATGACTGTTGGGATGGCTTTTGATTTTTTTAAAAATGAAAAAGTAGATATTGCTGTCATTGAAGTAGGATTAGGAGGCAGACTAGATAGTACTAATGTTATAAAACCAGAAATAGCTGTTATTACAAATATTGGACTGGATCATACTAGATTTTTAGGAGAAACCATAACGGAGATTGCGCACGAAAAGGCAGGAGTTATTAAAACGGAAACTCCAGTTGTTATTGGTGAATATACAGAAGAAACAAAAGCTGTTTTTTTAAGAAAATCAAAAGAGACAAACAGCCCAATACTTTTTGCAGAGGATATATCAACACCAAAATTAGAACTAGATTTACTAGGAGACTATCAACTAAAAAATAGTCAAACTGCTTATACTGCTTTAAGTGTTTTAAAAAAAATGGGATGGAAACTTTCCAAAGAAACAATTCAAGCAGGTTTAAAAAAGGTTGTTGACAATACAGGGCTAGCAGGAAGATGGCAAATACTAAACC
>CALTCK010000012.1 GCA_943842625.1 uncultured Flavobacteriaceae bacterium | reverse complement strand
AACTTCGTTAGCAGGATTTGGATAAACCGATGCTAACTCAGCTATTGTGTCTGAATTTGCTAAAACCTCTGGTTCTCCCTCAATGGTAAATGCCACACTCGCAAAACTTACCCCTAAATTAGTTAAAGAGGTCCAGGAAGTTGCACCAGCACCAAATATATCGCTAGGATCAATTAAATGAGCCTCATTAATACCATTTTCGGGAACTCCTGCGTCAAACCAATTCCAACGTGTTTCTCCAACAGATATATCTTCAAGATTAACTCTTGGGTTGGCAACTAACCAGTAATCTCCAGCTGGTAAAACCAAAGGGTCTCCCCCATTAGCGATTGTTACATCTACAATAAATGTATAATCACTTTCATCGTTTATTACCTCCACAACAATGGGAGGAATGGGTAATACAGAAAGATCTACAAACTCTACAACACCTGTACCAGGTTGTGTTGGATCACCAACAGGAGTATTTGTTTGACCATCATTTTCATAGATGTGAATATCAAAACCATTAATTACCTGATCTAAGTCTCCAATATTTTGAAAACCATAAACAGTAATTTTGTCGATTCTGGTAGATTCCGCAAGATTAAAATCATCGGTAGAATAAACACCTAAATCTGCTGCGGTAGAGTAATCAGAAATAATACCATTTCCTCCAATAGAGGGCTGATCCCAGATAATGGCCTGAGAGGCATTAGCCGGCGGTGTGCCTGCAGGAGTATTTGACTCTGCAGTAAATTCTTGTGCATTTAGAGAAAGTCCAAACAAAAGAACTCCAAACATTAATGTAATTTTTTTCATATTAATATAATTTAAAAATTTATATTGTAAAAAGTATTAAAAAGATATGAATTTACCAAAAATTAGTGTCCTTATTATTTTATCGTATGTACTTTTGGCATGCAACGAGAATCGAATCAATAAGCAGAAAGACATTATTACTGTATTTGAAAAAACAGCGGGACTAGAAACAGCCACCTATCCTGAGGTGATGAATTTTTACAAGCAACTAGCTAATGACTACACGACCATTGCCCTTTACGAAATGGAAGCTACTGATAGTGGTAAGCCCTTACATTTGGTTACTTTTAATCCAAATAGATCATTCGAATCTGAATTTTCGACAGCCCAAAAACAAAATGTTTTGTTGATTAATAATGGAATTCACCCCGGAGAAAGTGATGGGATAGACGCCTCCATGATGCTATTAAGAGATTTGGCGCAACAAAAAATTAAAACGCCACAACAAACAATCATCGCAGTGATTCCTGTTTATAATATTGGAGGTGCTTTAAATAGAAATGCTACCACAAGAACCAATCAAAATGGACCTAAAGCCTATGGTTTTAGAGGCAATGCTAGAAATTATGATTTAAATAGAGATTTTATAAAAGCAGATTCTAAAAACTCCCAAGCGTTTACCAAGATATTTAGAACGCTTCGGCCTGCATTATTTATAGACAATCACGTGAGTAATGGAGCCGACTACCAATATACCTTAACTCATTTATTTACCCAACACAACAAATTAGGAGGCGCTTTAGGAAACTATTTACACCAGACCTTTATGCCTGCATTGGAAGATTCGCTCGCACAAAAAAATTGGGACATCACCCCCTATGTGAACGTTTTTAATAGTACTCCGGATCAGGGGTTTAAACAGTTTTTTGATTCACCACGATATTCAACGGGCTATACCACCTTATTTAATACCCTAGGGATGATGGTCGAAACACACATGCTAAAACCCTATAAAAAAAGAGTGGAAGGCACCTATGAATTGATGAAGACCTTTATTGCTATCGCCGAAAAAGAAGCGGAGCAAATCAAAAAATTAAGCCGTTATTCCGAAACAGGTACCCCGTAGGAGGCCAGTATCCCATTTCTTGGAAAATAGATAGCTCAAAAACAACCGAGCTCAACTTTAAAGGTTATACCGGTACCATAGTTTCGAGTAAGGTGACGCATTCCGATCGATTAAAATACGACAGAAACCTCCCCTTTACTAAAAAAGTAGCGTACCAAAATTATTACCTACCCGATAAAAAAATTAGGATCCCTGAAAGTTACATCGTTCCTAAAGGATGGTGGCGTATCGTGGAGCTTTTAAAGCTCAACCAAATTGAAATGGTCCCAATAAAAAAAGATACCATGATCGAGGCAACTGTTTATAAAATTGAAAACTTTCAAACAGTCCAAAATCCTTATGAAGGGCATTACCTGCATTACAATACCCAAGTGAGTTCGAAGAAAGAGCGAGTTAAGGTTAGTGCCGGAGATTACAGAATTACGACCCAACAAGAGGGGGTTCGATATCTACTAGAAACTTTAGAACCCAGCGCAACTGATTCTTTTTTTAATTGGAATTTTTTTGACACCATTTTACAACAAAAAGAAGGTTTTTCACCCTATGTATGGGAAGACAAAGCTTTTGAACTCCTGGAAAACAATCCTGCACTCCAAAAAGAATTTGAACGTAAAAAAACTAAGGATCCACTTTTTGCGAAAAAAGCTACGAACAATTGGATTGGATTCATAAACAATCGGATCATTATGAAAAAGCACATTTAAGATATCCTATAGTAAAAATAGGCGATTAAGATAAGCTACTAGGGACATTATAAAATCCGGTCTTTTGGATGGGTCGTTAAGTATTCTTTGGGGAACAGCAACTTGATGTTCTCGTAGCTGTCTCGCAATGCTTTTTGAGATTTTTCAAAATTTTTCCATTTGGCCTTTTTAATACCTTCATCGGCCTGAGGGCTTAAAGCACCACCATAATCGCTATACATTTCGTACCAATAGGTGATTTTTAACTTAAATTCTCCGTTTCGCTTGAATACATGATAGGTTTTGGTTATAAAATCTCTGATTTCTAAGTTTTGAACGCCCGTTTCTTCCTGAACTTCACGAATCGCAGCTTCTTCCTTGGTTTCCCCTTTTTCGATACCTCCTTTTGGTAAATCCCATTTAGAATTTCTGTAAATAAATAAAATTTCTTGTTTTTGATTGTAAACCAAACCTCCAGCTGCTTTAACAACCGGTAATTTTTTCTTTAAAAATTTTTCTAATTTCTCCTCGTTTTTATGATACAAGTTAATGTAGTCCAAGTCTCCTTTTAAAATTTGTTTGATTAACTTTTTAAAGTTTACAATCTTTAAAGGAAGCGAAGTGTATTGACGTCCAATCTTTTTTTTAGTAGATAGAATTATAGGGATGTCTTTAACAAAAACTTTATACATTTGCACTATGATTTTAAACAAAGAGACTGCTCAAAAAACAGCCGAATTACTTTTGCAAATTAATGCAATAAAATTACAACCACAAAAACCTTTTACTTGGGCCTCTGGATGGAAATCTCCGATTTATTGTGATAATAGAATAACCCTGTCCTATCCAATCATCAGAAATTTTTTGAGAGAGAATTTAGCAAAGCAAATTGAAACGATTTACGGAAAGCCCGATGTGATTGTTGGAGTAGCAACTGGAGCAATTGGAATTGGAGCCCTGGTGGCAGATGTGCTAAACCTACCCTTTTGTTATGTGAGACCCGAGGCAAAAAAACACGGGAGACAAAATAAAATAGAAGGACACATTGTAAAAGGGCAAAGTGCCATTGTTATTGAAGATCTTATTAGTACCGGTAAAAGTAGCTTACTGGCAGTAGACACTTTGAAAGAAACAGGAATTCAAGTGAAAGGAATGTTGGCAATTTTTACCTACGGATTTGAAATTGCTGAGGACAATTTTAAAAACGCAGCAGTAAGCTTGCACACGCTAAGTGATTATAAAAACCTCTTGCAATTGGCAGAAAAATCAAACTACATCACCGCATCAGAGGCCGATGTTTTAGCTAACTGGCGTACGAACCCCGATACTTGGGGCCAATAATTGGTATTGTTTTTGAATCTATAATCTAAAAAAAGAAATATGAATTTAACAAGTAAAAAAGTAACCGTTCAAAAATCAGCAAATGAACTTTGTGAATTTTTAAGTGAGGTTAAAAATTTCGAGAAGTTGATGCCCGAAAATATAAGCAAGTTTGAATTAATTCGAGAGAATGCGTTTATTTTTGCATTGAAAGGAATGCCAGAAATTGCATTGGAGGTAAAAGAAGTTCTTTTACCAAATAAAGTGATATTAGGAGCTATCAGCGATAAACTTCCCTTTACACTTATTGGAAATATCAGTACTTTAAACGATCAATCAGCGAGTGTTGAATTAGAATTTGAAGGAGATTTTAATCCTATGATGGCGATGATGATTAAAGGCCCTATCACCAAATTTATCGATACACTTTCCTCCAATCTTGAAGGACTCTAAAAAAGTAATTTTAGTTCTTTTGGATTAAAAGTTTTCATCACATGCGTTTCATTTTCGATTACTAATTGACCTTGTGAATTCACCCCCTGAATAATTCCGTTAAATCGCTTACCCGATTGATCCTCAAAAACTGAAATCATCTCTTTTCTAAAAAGGAACGACTCGTATTCTTTTTTTAAGCCTACCTTATCAAGTGCTTCAATTTTTTTTAATTGAATTGCTAATTGTTCTAATAAGCATTCAAAAACAGGGTCTAAATCAAATTTTTTATGGGCCGATAAATACATAGATGTTGCCTGAGGAAGTTGATTAAACGTTTCTTGATTCACATTCAATCCTATACCAATGACACTCGAAACAATTTGACCTTGTTTTATTTTATTTTCGATTAAGATTCCTGCCATTTTTTTAGACTGTGACATTATGTCGTTTGGCCATTTTATGGAAATATCTGGGATTTGATATTTTTTTAATGCTTTTACGAGTCCCAATGAAACTGCGAAAATTAGACTAGAAATCTTAGTGACTGAAAGGTTATCGTAGGCTTTAAACACACTAAATGAAAGACTTTTGTTGGCTGCAGATTGCCAAATAGCACCTTGTTGACCTCTCCCCTTTTTTTGATGGTTTGTTAAAACAACGGTAAAGTCGTCCAATTCAGCTGTCTTACTTAAATTAACTAAGTAAGAATTTGTGGAGTCAATGGCATCAAGTTTGATTATATTCACAACGTAAAGAAAATTGTGTTAATGTAACGTTACAATAACGTTTCAATAAACAAAAAAATAATAACTTTGCAACCTAATAAAAAAGATAAATAAAATAATATTGAATAAGAACAAAGGGACCGACCAACTTATCACAGAGATCGTCAGGGGAATTGAAGAAATCAAAGGTCAAGATATTGAAATATTAGATCTTAGAGAAATAGAAAATACGGTATGCGACTATTTTGTTATTTGTAATGGTACATCCAATACGCAAGTAAATGCTATCGTAAATTCAGTACAAAAATTAGTAAGTAAGGCACTACAAGAAAAACCATGGCATGTAGAAGGTAGTAACAATGCCGAATGGGTCTTGCTAGATTATGTACATGTCGTGGTCCATGTTTTTCAAAAACAAATAAGAGATTTTTATAATATTGAGGGATTATGGGGAGATGCAAAGTCTTTAAAAATAGAAACATCAATTAAAAAAGAAGAAGCCTAATGGCAAAAAATAGTAAAAAACCAGATTTAAAAAAACCAAAGTTTAATAGCTATTGGATTTATGCCGCTGTCATTGTTGTTTTTATAGGCTTAAATCTTTTTGGCGGCGGAAGTTGGTCTCAACTAAATAAAACAACACAAGGAGAGTTTGAAACTTTTTTAAGAGACGGTGACGTTGAGAAAGTTGAAATCATCAATCGTAAAATAGCTAAAGTATACTTGAGCCAAGAAGCAAAAACTAAAGAAATACATCGTAATAAAAATAAAGGTTCTGGGTTTTTGTCGAATGGAAAAGAAGCTTCCTACCAATTTGAATTTGGAGATTTACAAAACTTTGAGAACAGTCTGAATCTCATAAAATCAAACAATGACCTTGCCACCACTGTGGTATACGAAACAGACAATAACGTAATGAGTGAAATTTTAATCTCCTTATTACCTTTTGTGGTGATCATTGGAATTTGGATATTTATCATGCGAAGAATGTCTGGGGGAACCGGAGGAGGTGCTGGTGGACAGCTATTTAATATCGGTAAATCCAAAGCAAAGTTATTTGATCAAAAAACAGATGTAAAAACAAGTTTCAAGGATGTTGCAGGTTTAGAAGGAGCAAAAGAAGAAGTACAAGAGATTGTAGATTTCCTTAAAAAACCAGAAAAATACACCGCCTTAGGTGGAAAAATTCCAAAAGGAGCGCTTCTTGTTGGACTCCCAGGGACCGGTAAAACTCTTCTAGCTAAGGCAGTTGCAGGAGAAGCCAATGTACCATTCTTTTCATTGTCTGGTTCTGATTTTGTTGAAATGTTTGTAGGGGTCGGTGCTTCTAGAGTTCGAGACTTATTTAAACAAGCTAAAGAAAAATCGCCTTCGATTATTTTTATTGATGAGATTGATGCTATTGGTCGTGCAAGAGGTAAAAATAATATGTCAGGGTCTAATGATGAAAGAGAAAATACGCTGAATCAACTATTGACAGAAATGGACGGTTTTGGTTCAGATTCAAACGTGATTGTATTGGCCGCTACTAACAGAGCGGATGTTTTAGACAAAGCCTTGATGAGAGCAGGAAGATTTGATAGACAGATCTACATAGACCTTCCAGATGTTAGAGAGCGTAAAGAGATTTTTGAAGTTCACCTAAGACCTTTAAAAGTAGATCAAAAATTAGATACTGATTTTCTATCAAAACAAACCCCCGGATTTTCTGGTGCAGACATCGCTAATGTTTGTAACGAAGCAGCCTTAATTGCTGCAAGAAAAGATAAAGAAATTGTAGAAAAACAAGACTTTTTAGATGCCGTCGACAGAATTGTTGGAGGTCTTGAAAAGAAAAACAAAATAATTACTCCAAAAGAAAAAGAAGCTATTGCTTATCATGAGGCAGGACACGCTACCGTAAGTTGGATGCTCGAACATGCAGCACCCTTAGTGAAAGTTACTATCGTACCGAGAGGAAAATCTCTTGGTGCTGCCTGGTATTTACCAGAGGAGCGTCAACTGGTTAAGCCTGATCAAATGTTAGACGAAATGTGTGCTACATTAGGAGGTAGAGCGGCTGAGCATGTAATTTTCAACGAAATTTCAACGGGTGCTTTAAATGACTTGGAGAAAGTGACCAAGCAAGCAAGAGCTATGGTTACCGTATATGGTTTAAATGAAAAAGTAGGTAATTTAACTTATTACGATTCCTCTGGTCAAAATGAATATGGTTTTACCAAGCCATACAGCGAAAAAACTGCAGAATTGATCGATGAGGAAATTTCAAAAATTATTGAAGAGCAATACCAAAGAGCGATTCAGCCTTTTAATTGAACATAAAGATAAATTAACTGAACTCGCTAAAGTACTTTTAGATAAAGAAGTCATTTTTAAAGATAATCTTCAAAAAATATTTGGAGATAGACCTTTCGATAAATTTAAAAGTGAGGCCATAATAGCTGAAAAAAATGTGGACGAGAAAGAATCTTCTGCTGTAGAGCAAGAAGATACTGTTAAATAAATCTCACCTGTTTTTTTATTATCTGTAAATGAAGTCGTAAAATCATTCCATATAGGTTATTTTTAGTTCATTAAAAATGGCAGTTTGTACTCCTAAGTTCAATATAGATTTTATATATTTGAATCTTGAGAAACACTACAAAGCACCCACTGAATAAAAATGAATCTGTTTAAAAAACTTTTTGGCAAAAAAGAAAAGACAGAGGTTTCTGAAAACTCTTCTGATAAAAGCAGCTACATCCCCAGCGATGACGCTCCAATTGACGAAAAGTTCACGTATATGTTCAATAAAAATGGAGGAAAATTTCTTTACTGCTTAAGCATGGATGAGATCTTTGAGGCATTCCAAAATATTTTGGAGGAAAATCAAATTTCGGAAAAAGACGTTTACTGCATCAATCAACGTTTAGGTTCAAAGTTCAACTCTACTAAGTTCAATTTTAAAGAACCAAAAAACAATTCTTTTTTTCTTACCACTTGTGAATCTTTAATAGCAAAAAATGGTTCGATTCTTTTTTCATCCAATCAAATTAAAGAAAAAAAGCTAAGCGAGTTACCCTCAAAATTTATTGTGTTTTCAACAACTAGCCAATTAACCGATACCATAAGTGAAGGTATGAGGAAAATAAAAAATCAAAGTAAAAATCTTATCCCAAGCAATATTACCACCATACAAGATTTCGAATCAAAAAAAGAAAAAGATTTTATGAGTTATGGAAGTAGTACAAAAAACTTATATTTACTTTTACTGGAAGACTTGTAATTTATGAAAGAAGTAATTATTCGATTTTTATCGGGAGTTCTTTACGTATCATTAGTATTATCTTCACTTTTCACATCGAGAGAATGGTACCTTGTTTTAATTTTCTGTCTCACTATAATTACCCTGCACGAATTTTTAAAACTTATAAGCTTAAAAGGAGTAGTCCCCTACATTTTAGTGCTTATCCCTTTTTATTTTATAGCCTTCCATAGCATTGATTATACCCTATTATATACTTTGCTATTCTTTTCTGTTTTAATGAATATTTTTTTGTTTAGAGATGTCATGCTCTTAGATAAAATCACATTTTTTAAATCAAAAAGATACTTGTATGTTATTTTTTATATCATCAGTGGTTTTATTTTCTTAACGTTGATACCTTCAATAGGTTACACCTTTCAACCCAAATTAGTGCTTGGAATTTTTATTTTAACGTGGACCAATGATACGTTTGCGTATCTCATTGGAAAAAGATTTGGAAAAAGAAAATTAAAAGAAAAAATTTCACCCAAGAAAACAATTGAGGGTTTTATTGGTGGTCTTTTAGCTGCGCTTATAGGTGGGATTATTATTTTTAATACAACACTACTCTACAGTTCCGTATTTTGGTTACTTTTGGCGCTATTAGTATCCGGTTTAGGAACTTCCGGCGATTTAATACAATCAAAATTTAAAAGACTTGCTGGAGTAAAAGATAGTGGAAGAATAATGCCAGGTCACGGAGGCGTTTATGACAGACTTGATAGTATTATATTCGCAAGTCCATTTATATATTTATTTATAATATTCATCAATTATGTTTCATAAAGAAGGATTTAAAATTATAGCTGTTACTTTTTTAATTTTTGCAGCACTTTCAATTTTAGTCCACTTTAAAATTGAAAATGACATCCTACAGAAAGGATTGTTTCTCGTACTCCTTACACTAGTTGTTTTAATCCTCCAATTTTTCAGAAATCCAAAGAGAAATTTTATTTTAAACCCTGAACAGGTCCTATCTCCTGTTGATGGGAAAGTTGTTGTTATTGAAGAAGTCTACGAAAAAGAGTATTTTAAAGATAAGAGATTGCAAGTTTCTGTATTTATGTCGCCTTTAAACGTTCATGTAACGCGTTATCCTGTGGGCGGGAACATTGTGTACAGTAAATATCATCCTGGTAAATTTTTGGTAGCCTGGCATCCTAAATCTTCTGAAGAAAATGAACGAACTACGGTGGTGGTTAAGTCTGAAGCTTTTGGTGAGGTACTCCACAGACAAATAGCAGGAGCATTAGCAAAACGAATTATAAATTATGCAACAACTGGACAAGAAGTTTCACAATCTTCGGACAGTGGTTTTATTAAATTTGGTTCACGTGTAGATATTTTTTTACCTTTAGGTACAAAAATTAATGTAAAACTCAACCAAAAAGTAGTTGGAGGCGTTACGGTAGTAGCTCAAAAATGAAAGATGAAGAACTAAATAATGCATTTTTAAAAGCGGTTAAAAGCATCAATGATCATAAAGATCCTTTCCCCGCCGATTTATTGTTACGATTGTATTCTTATTACAAAGTAGCCACCAAAGATCAAGATACTCCAAAAAGCAGAACACCCCTGATTAACGCTTTTAAAACTAATGCGCTATTCCAAGCACAGGGACTCACTCCAGATGAAGCAAAAAAACAATACATTGAATGTGCAAAGCATTATTTTTTGTATCGGAAATAATTAAACTATGGTCATCAATCATATAGGAACTAATAATTCTATTTTAAATAAATTTATCGCTGAGATAAGAGACGAAGCTATTCAAAAAGATTCCCTCAGGTTTAGAAGAAATATTGAACGAATTGGTGAAATTTTAGGATACGAATTTAGCAAGTCTATCGACTATGTAAACCAGGCTATCAAGACACCCTTAGGAATAAAAAACATCCAAATACCCGCAAAAAAAATGGTGATATGCTCCATTTTAAGAGCAGGGCTTCCCCTACATCAAGGACTTTTAAATTATTTTGATGATGCAGAAAACGGTTTTATTTCTGCCTATCGACATCATCCAAAAAAAGATAAAGATTTTGAAATAATTGTAGAATATTTTGCTGCTCCAGACATGAAAGAAAAAACACTGATATTAGCAGATCCCATGTTGGCAACAGGGCAATCACTTATAGCTGTTTATGAGGCAATAAAAAAGACAAGAACAATCGATCATCTCCATATTATTTCAGTGATTGCTAGTACTGAAGGTATAGCAACTATAAAGGAATCTTTTCCAGCGAACACAAAACTTTGGGTTGCTACAATTGATGATCAATTAAATGATAAAGGCTATATTGTTCCTGGATTAGGAGATGCTGGCGATTTAGCATTTGGCACTAAACTATAATCCCTAAAAATTTTTTTATTTAAAATTCTTTTTGATATTTGTATAATTAATATTTAAAAACTTATTCTAATGAAAAAAACTTTAAAAAATTTATTAGCACTATTACTAATTGTATTTAGCAGCTATTCTTTTACAAATATATTGATAGAGGAAACCGAAATTAATCTCGATGAAAGTTATATAACCTGGAAAGGTTATAAAGTAACCGGATCACACGAAGGAACCATAAAATTTAATTCAGGAATATTGACTTTTAACGATGGCACTCTAGTTGATGGTAGTTTTTCAATGGATATGAATTCAATAAAATGTACTGACTTACAAGGTGATTCAGCTGGCAATCTCGAAGGTCATTTAAAATCAAAAGATTTTTTTGAAACTGAAAGTCATCCCAATGCTATGTTGCAATTCAAGGAAGTGACCATGAACGGAGAAAATAATTATCGTGTGAAAGGTGATTTAACTATAAAAGGAATTACAAATAGTATCGATTTTGATTTTGCTATGGACGGGAACAAAGCAACTGCAGCCTTAAAAATAGACCGCGCTAAATTCGATGTAAAATACAAATCGCCTAGCTTTTTTGAGGGATTAAAAGACAAAGTTATTTATGACGATTTTGATATTACTGTAAATTTAAAATTTTAATACAATACACCTTATGAAAAATACAGACAGACCCAAATGTGGATGTGGTAACACACAAAACGCCGAGGGCTATTGTGATGGTTCTCACAATAAATGATTGGATAAAAATAATTAGCCAACAATCATATTAAAATAAAAAAAGCCCTTTTAAAAAGGGCTTTTTTTATTTTGTCAAACTAGATAGACTATTTTTAAGTGTAGTAATTTTAGCTAAAGCGTCTGCCTCTTTTTGCTTTTCTGAAGCAACTACTTTCTCAGGGGCATTGTTCACAAATCGCTCATTATTTAACTTGGCTTGAATGCTTTTTAAAAAACCCTCAGTATAAGTTAATTCTTCTGAAAGTTTTGCTATTTCAGTCTCTACATTAATCGATCCTTCCATAGGTATAAAATATTCATTAGATTTAACTCGGTAGGTTAAAGCTCCTCCAATTTTTTCTGAGATGTATTCAAGATCCTCTACATTACCCATTTTTTTGATGACAGTATCGAAAGAGGTACTTGCTTCAATATTATTGATCACAAATAACTTAATCGGTTCTTTAAATGAAATATTTTTTTCTTTTCTGATGGTTCTGATCCCTGATATGACCTCTGAGGCGATTTCAAAATCATTCAAAACAGTTTTGTTTACAATATTTTTTGATGGGTATGCTGAAATAATTAAAGCTTCCTCTGTCGATCTATCTGATATTTGATGCCAGATTTCTTCGGTTATAAATGGCATAAAAGGATGTAGTACTTTTAGATTATTTTCAAAAGCACGAATAACAGCGTCAAAAGTAGTGCTATCGATAGGTTGTTGGTATCCGGGTTTTACCATTTCTAATAACCAGGAACAGAAATCGTCCCAAATCAACTTGTAAATAGTCATTAAGGAGTCTGATAAACGATACTTAGAGAAATGATCCTCCATTTCTGCGTAAGCACTTTGGAATTTTGATTGGTACCACTCGATGGCGATTTTACTAGAAGATGGTTGATCTATCGTATCACTTACCTCCCAGCCACTGACCAAACGATAGGCATTGGTGATTTTGTTGACAAATGCTTTTCCTTGTTGTAATTTTGTTTCATCAAACAGTAAATCGTTACCAGCTCCTGAGCTAAGTAACATCATACCGGCTCGAACTGCGTCTGCGCTATAATCTTCAATTAATTTTAAAGCATCTGGAGAATTCCCTAATTGTTTAGACATTTTTCTTCCCTGATTATCACGAACTATTCCTGTAAAATAAACATTATTAAAAGGCTTGTCATTTCTAAATTCGTAGCCTGCAAAAATCATTCGTGCAACCCAAAAGAAGATAATATCTGGTCCTGTCACTAAATCATTGGTAGGATAATAATAATTAATCTCTTTGTTGTCTGGATTTCTAATACCGTCAAAAACAGATATTGGCCAAAGCCAAGAAGAAAACCAAGTATCAAGAGCATCATTATCTTGTCTTAAATCCTCTAAACCTAGATTTGAATTACCTGATTTTTCTCTAGCGATAACTAGCGCTTTATCTTTATTTTCTGCGACTACATAATTCTCTTTATGATCTCCATAGTAAAAAGCTGGAATCTGCTGGCCCCACCATAATTGACGTGATACATTCCAATCTCTAATATTTTCTAACCAATGACGGTAGGTATTTTCTATTTTTTTTGGAAATAATTTAATTTCTTCGGTCTCTAAAACTGCTTTTAAAGCTGGTTTTACTAGATCCTCCATTTTTAAAAACCACTGATCTGATAATCTTGGTTCAATAACAGCTTTGGTTCTTTCAGAAGTACCTACTTTGTTTATGTGAGTCTCCACTTTTAAAATACAACCTAAAGCGGCAAGCTCGGCGTGAATTTCTTCTCTTACTACAAATCGATCCTTTCCTTGATAATGCAATCCATAACTATTTAACGAAGCATCTTCATTAAAAATATCTATCACTTCTAATTGATGTTTATCGCCTAACGCTTTATCATTGACATCGTGAGCTGGTGTTACTTTTAAACAACCCGTTCCAAATTCTACATCTACATAATCATCCTCAATAATTGGAATCACACGATTGCAAATAGGCACAATCACTTTTTTTCCCTTTAAATGTGTAAAACGTTCATCATTTGGATTGATACAAATAGCAGTATCCCCTAAAATTGTTTCTGGGCGTGTCGTTGCGATAGTAAGTGTATCCTGGCTGTCTTCAATTTTATAATTAATGTAATACAGTTTTCCTTTTTGCTCTACATACTCAACTTCTTCATCTGACAGTGTTGTTTTAGCTTCTGGGTCCCAATTTACCATTCGATAGCCTCGATATATGAGTCCTTTATTGTGTAAATCAACAAAGGTTTTTATGACAGATTCACTCATATCGTCATCTAGGGTGAATTTTGTTCGATCCCAATCACAAGAACATCCTAACTTTTTAAGCTGTTCTAAAATTACACCTCCATATTCATGAGTCCAATCCCAAGCATGTTTTAAAAATTCATCTCGAGATAAGTCATTTTTATCAATTCCCTGTTCTTTTAATTTAGCGACTACTTTTGCCTCGGTTGCAATAGATGCGTGGTCGGTCCCTGGAACCCAACATGCATTTTTTCCATTTAATCTAGCTCTGCGAATCAACACATCTTGTATGGTATTGTTAAGCATATGACCCATGTGCAGGACTCCTGTAACATTTGGTGGTGGAATAACGATACTGTAGGGTTCTCGTTCGTCCACTTCTGAATGAAAATAATTATTCTTCATCCAGTAGTCGTACCACTTATCTTCCATATTAGGAGAGTTATTTTTTGCTTCTGAAGCCATCTGGTATTAAATTAGAAAGTAGTTGCAAAAATAGGTATATCTGTAAGATTATAAAAGCGAAAGATATATTTTGCAGAATGATTTAAAGTTGCCTATTTTAGCAATAAATAAATTATTGATTATGAAAAAGACTGCAATTATAGCTTTAATAGCTTTTATCGGATTTGTGCAACAGTCAAATGCCCAAGCTAAAATAGAATTCAACAACGATGTGATCGACTATGGAGAAATTGCCAAAGGAAGTGACGGTGTAAGAACTTTTGAATTTACAAATGTAGGAGATGCCCCCCTAGTGATTAGCAATGTAAAATCTTCTTGTGGATGTACTGTTCCATCTAAACCAGATGGTCCCGTTGCTCCAGGAGAGTCTAGTACTATTCAGGTTAAGTATGATACCAAGAGAATTGGCCCAATCAGAAAAACAGTTACTGTTTATTCCAATGCAGATGAACCTATTATTTCATTAAAAATAAAAGGTAAAGTATTAGCTACAGGAGGAGATACTGGAAAAAGTGTATTGGAAAAATCAAACTAATAACTACTATACACTATATTTATTAAAGGCATCAAATTTTGATGCCTTTTTTTTGTGAAAAATATAAATCTTATTTAAAGATGAGATCAATTAATGAATACCCCAACTCAATTGAGTCACAACTTTTAAGAAAAGTGCCTTTAAATCGAAGAATCTTTAATAATAATTTTGCAACTTTGCTTTTTAAATAAAAAGATATGCCTTTAATTTCGTCCAAAGGAAAAAACATGCCGGAATCACCAATTAGAAAATTGGTTCCCTATGCTGAAAAAGCTACACAATTAGGAAAGAAAATATATTATTTAAATATTGGACAACCTGATATAAAATCGCCAAAAATAGCGATGGATGCAGTGGCAAATAGTGCTATTGATGTGTTGGCTTATTCAAGATCAGAAGGCTCGGACACCTATCGAGAAAAAATAGCAAACTACTATAAAAAAAATAATATTCAAGTTGAATCAAATCATATCATTGTTACTACTGGTGGTAGCGAAGCTCTACTTTTTGCAATGGGTACGATTTGTGACCAAGATGACGAAATCATTATTCCTGAGCCATTTTATGCCAATTATAATGGTTTTGCCACCGCATCAGGAGTAAATATTGTACCGGTAATTTCAAAAATTGAAGATAACTTTGCACTTCCACCAATCTCAGAATTTGAAAAATTAATTACTCCAAAAACAAAGGCGATTATTATTTGTAACCCTGGCAACCCTACGGGTTACCTATATTCAAAAGATGAAATTAAAAAATTGGCAAAAATAGTTTTAAAACACAACTTGTTTTTAGTTGCCGATGAGGTATATCGAGAGTTTACTTATGATGGAGATGAACATTACTCCATATTACAAGAGGACACGCTTTCAGAAAATGGTATTATTATTGATTCTGTTTCTAAAAGATACAGTATGTGCGGTGCACGAATCGGTTGCTTAGTTTCAAAAAACAAAGAAGTTATTGCTACTGCATTAAAATTTGCACAGGCTAGATTAAGTCCTCCTACCTTTGCTCAAATTGCCAGTGAAGCTGCTTTAGAAACTCCTCAAAGTTATTTTGACGATGTAATTAAAGAATATAAAGACCGAAGAAATACCTTAATTGAAAGCCTGCAACAAATACCAGGAGTTAAAGTTGGAGTACCAAAAGGAGCATTTTATTGTATTGTTGAACTTCCAGTTGAAAATAGTGATCATTTTGCTCAATGGCTTTTGGAAGAGTTTGATTATAAAGGAGAAACTATTATGGTTGCCCCGGCAGCTGGTTTCTATTCGACACATGGAGTCGGTTTAAATCAAATAAGAATAGCCTACGTACTGAAAAAACAAGATTTGATTAGCTCTGTTGAAATTTTAAAACGAGCCCTGAAAGATTATAGAAATTAATGCATATTGAAGAACATAAATCATTAAAAGATTACAATACTTTTAATATTCAAGCTACCGCTAGGTATTTTTCTTCTATTGGTTCTATTGAAGATTTAAAATTAGCACTTAAATCCAATATTCATCCTGATATTTTTATATTAGGAGGTGGAAGTAATATGCTTTTAACAAAAAATATAGAAGCCCTAGTCCTACACATCAATCTAAAAGGTATAAAAATTGTATCTGAAGATAAAAATAGTGTTGTTTTAAATGTGATGGCTGGAGAAAATTGGCATGAATTTGTACAATATTGTATTAACAACGATTATGGAGGAGTGGAAAACTTATCGCTTATACCTGGTAACGTAGGAACAGCACCTATTCAAAATATTGGAGCCTATGGCGTAGAGCTAAAAGATGTTTTTTTAGACTGCAACACCCTGTCTATTATAGATCAATCCGAGAAAAAGTTTACTAAAGAAGAATGCCAATTTGCTTATCGAAATTCAATTTTTAAAGATCAAAAAAAAGGTAAATACATTATAACAAATGTCACTTTTAAACTAACTAAAAATAATCATCATACAATAATTGAATATGGAAGTGTCAAACAAGAATTAGAGAACTCTAATATTCACCCTCCTTCAATAAAGGATATTTCAGAAGTAATAATTAAAATCAGAGAGTCCAAATTACCCAACCCTAATGAGATTGGAAATAGTGGGAGTTTTTTTAAGAATCCAACAATAAACAATATCGAATTTGAAAAATTTAATAAAAATTTTCCGACAGCTCCTTTTTATAAATTATCAGAATTTGAATATAAAATACCCGCGGGCTGGCTTATTGAAAAATCAGGTTTTAAAGGTCAACGTTTTGGAGATGCAGGAGTTCATAAAAACCAAGCACTAGTTCTTGTTAATCACGGTAATGCTTCCGGAAAAGAAATTCTTAAACTCGCTGAAAAAATACGGACTAAAGTAAAACAAGATTTTGGAATCTTGATAGAACCTGAGGTCAATATTGTTTAATTGATAGCCATAACTTTATCGATGATATAGTATACACCATCGTCAGTCGATATACTTTTGTTATTTAGTACGTTAACTTGAGTTCCATTAAAATCTGTTAAAATAATTTGGTTTCCTGATAGCGTCGCCTTAATTTTTTCGCCCATTAAAGTTTTTAAACTGAAAGTTCCGCCACCGGCAACTATTTTATTTAACAATGTTTCATAATCAAATTTTTCTGGAACAATATGAAGCTTCATTACGGTTGCTAATAAAAATTTATCTTTAAATACATCTGATAATATTTTACCATCCACTGCTTTAAAAGCGTCATTCGAGGGTGCAAAAACAGTGAATTTATTTTCGGAATTTGAAAAAACATTAATGAGATTACCGGAAGTTAAAGAGCTTGCAAATAGTGCTGTTTGCTCATTAAACATTAATCGTTGAAAAAGTAGGTTTTCTCCATTATCAATAGGAATGATTGTTTTTTTCAATTCAGTGTTTTTTAATGTTGGTCGATTAACTTCACTTTTATTAGTCTCTTTTACGTCAGATTTTTTGGTATTTTTTTCACAAGAAATAAAGAGGAAAAATATCGTAAATAAATAGGTGATATGTTTTAAATTTTTCATGAGTATTTAATATATATAATGTGCTAAAATACACGAATCATTAACAATAAAAGTAATAAAGATTGTATTTTTGTACTTTAAATAGATCTCATGGAATTATATATTATAACGATTGGTTTAATTCTTTTTGCCGTCCTAGGTATCGCCATAAAAATATGGGCGAAAAAAGATGGTAAATTTGCTGGAACCTGTGCCAGTCAAAGTCCTTTTTTAAATAAAAAAGGGGAATCGTGTGGTTACTGTGGAAAAACTCCTGACCAATTCGATAACTGCAATGAATCACCTCAAAATTAAGGTTATCTCACATGGTATTACTCTTCTTATTTGCTTTTATAGTACTTATTAATTGTGTTTACTTTTTATTATTTTCGAAATTTTTATTGAAATCTAAAAATAAAGAAGCTCAAAAAAACTATTTTCCTCTTTCACTCTTAGTTTATGCAAAAAATCAAGCTTTAAATTTAAAAGATAATATTCCTCTATGGCTTGAACAAGAATATCCAGACTTTGAAATTATTTTAATTAATGACGCCTCTTTTGACGATACCTTAAATGTCATGGAATTGTTTGAAGAAAATAATGAGAATATTAAAATTGTAAATGTCGAAAATAATGAAACGTTCTGGGGGTCTAAAAAATATGCACTAACCCTAGGAATTAAAAAAGCATCTCATCAGAAAATGATTTTTACAGGTGCAGATTGTAAACCAGCTTCAAAAAAATGGCTTAATGAAATGGGTGCTCATTTTTCATCAAAAAAACAAATTGTGTTAGGTTATGGGTCTTATTACAAAAAAAAGGGCTTATTAAATAAACTGATTCGGTTTGATACACTACTTACAGCTATTCAATATTTTTCATTCACACTTTTTGGGATGCCTTATATGGGAGTAGGAAGAAATTTAGCTTATTCCAGTAACGTATATTATAATCATGGCGGTTTTGTATCTCATATGGAAATTCAGGCTGGGGATGATGATTTATTTATCAATCAAGTTGCTACTAAAACCAACACAGCCATTTGTTTTTCAAAAAAATCATTTACGTATACTGAATCAAAGTCAACCTGGAAAGAATGGATTTTACAAAAGAAAAAACATATAACTACAACGAAATTGTATAAGTTTAAACATCAATTCGTATTAAGTTTTTTTTATATTTCATTGTTGTTGTTTTGGGCTTTTTCAATATATACTTTGAGTATACTAAATTGGAAGATACCCTCGGCACTTATTTTATTTCGAATGGTATTTCAATACATCATTATGTATCATGCTGCAAAAAAATTGGGGGAAAAGGATTTAATAACTTGGTTTCCGTTTTTAGAAATTATTTTGATTATTATACAATTTACTATCTTTATTAGCTATAGTATATCAAAATCTAATTCGTGGAAATAAAAAAAAACGATATTACACTTCAAATTAGTAAAGCAAAAAAAGGCTCCCAAATTGCTTTTAATTTTTTGTTAGATCATTTCTGGAATGACGTTTATCGTTTTCAATTAAAACGGATTAAAAACGAATACGAAGCAGAAGATATTACGATAGAAAGCTTTTCAAAAGCGTTTGATAAAATACACTCTTACGATGATCGCTATGAATTTGTAACTTGGTTGATTACAATTTCCAAAAACATACAAATAGATAGAAGTAGAAAGAAAAATGCTTCTATTCATATACAATCAGGTAATACTTCAGAGGAGCAAGTGAAAAAAATTCCAGATGACTCCCCAACTCCCGAAGACACCCTAATTATTAAACAAAATTTAGCTGAATTACTTAGTTTTATTAAACAACTAAAACCACATTATCAGGATGTAATTAACCTTCGTTATTTTCAAGAAATGAGTTATTTAGAAATTTCAAACCAATTGGGAGAGCCTCTAAATAATGTAAAGGTGAGGTTACTAAGAGCCCGAAAATTATTAGCCGAAATTATTAAGCAAAATCATACAAATCGATATACTTAACTTCTATGTTTTTTTAGTTAAACTTATTATCTTTGCCAGCAGTTATGGAATTAGCAACTAAAGAAAAAAAAGTATTTACTCCAAAACCAAAATGGTTAAGAGTAAAGCTTCCAACCGGTAAAAAGTATACTGAATTAAGGAGTCTTGTAGACAAATATCAGTTAAATACTATTTGCACCTCTGGAAGTTGCCCAAATATGGGTGAGTGTTGGACAGAAGGTACTGCAACTTTTATGATTTTAGGAAATATATGTACCCGATCTTGTGGTTTTTGTGGCGTTAAAACCGGAAGGCCGGATACTTTAGATTGGGATGAACCAGAGAAAGTTGCAAGATCTATCAAACTTATGAATATTAAGCATGCAGTTATAACCTCTGTAGATAGAGATGATCTTAAAGATATGGGATCTATACTTTGGGCAGAAACTGTTAGTGCTATAAGGAGAATGAATCCTAACACAACACTTGAGACGCTAATTCCTGATTTTCAAGGAAATAGAACTAATATAGACCGTATCCTTAAGGTAAGTCCAGAGGTAATTTCTCACAACATGGAAACGGTTAAAAGATTAACAAGAGAGGTAAGAATTCAAGCGAAATACGAAAGAAGCCTGGAGGTTTTAAATTATTTAAAAAAACAAGGCGCACCTAGAACTAAAAGTGGAATAATGCTTGGATTGGGTGAAACAGAAGAAGAAGTGATTCAGACAATGAGAGATTTAAGTAATGTAAATCTTGATATCATCACTATTGGTCAATACCTTCAACCCTCAAAAAATCATTTACCTGTAAAGGAATTTATTAGCCCGGAACAGTTTAAAAAGTATGAAACTATTGGGCTGAAATTGGGCTTTAGACATGTAGAAAGTGGAGCGCTAGTAAGATCATCCTATAAGGCTCAAAAACACCTTACTTGAGTTATAATGAACGAAACCATTCAAATAGGAATCAACGGTTTTGGAAGAATAGGAAGAACTCTTTTTAGATTACTCATTAATCATCCAAAAATTAAAGTCGTTGCCATAAACGATATTTCTGATACAAAAACCTTAAGTCACCTCCTCAAATACGATAGTGTTCACGGAGTTTTAGATGAAAAAATTGAATTTTCAAATAAAAGTATTACTGTTAATAATCAAATTGTTAGATTTTCATCTTCTGAAAAAATTGAAACTATAAATTGGGGAGAATTAGACTTAGTTATAGAGTGTTCTGGTAAATATAAAACTAAAGTAGCATTACAAAATCATTTAAAAAATGGAGCAAAAAAAGTGATTCTTTCTGTACCTCCTCAAGACGACTCCATCAAAATGATTGTTTTTGGGATTAATGAATCTTTGATTAATAAGGAAGATACTATTATCTCAAACGCCTCATGCACAACGAACAATGCTGCTCCAATGCTTAAAGTTATTAATGATTTGTGTGGTATCGAACAAGCCTATATTACAACGATTCATTCTTATACTACCGATCAGAGTTTACATGATCAACCGCATAAAGATCTAAGAAGAGCACGTGCAGCAAGTCAATCTATTGTTCCAACAACAACAGGTGCTGCAAAGGCATTAACAAAAATATTTCCTGAATTAGAAACTGTAATTGGAGGATGTGGGATAAGAGTCCCTGTTCCCAATGGATCACTTACCGATATTACCATAAACTCAAAAACTGAAGTAAGTATTTCTGATATTAATACTGCCTTTAAAGAAGCCTCTTTAACCCAATTTAAAAATATACTACAATACACGGAAGATCCAATAGTTTCTGTTGACATTAAAGGAAACAATCATTCTTGTGTTTTTGATTCTGAAATGACCTCAGTCATTGGTAAAATGATAAAAATAATAGGTTGGTATGATAATGAGGTGGGGTATTCTTCGAGAATTATAGATTTAATATATTTAATGTCCATGACTAGAAATATTATTTGAAAAAATATAGCTAACTCAAAAAAACAGTAGTAGGGTTAATGTCAACTAAAGTTAACTATCGCATCAATTATGTCTCTTTTAAATGACGCTTCTTGCTCCTTAACAATGGAAGTTTTGATAGGGAGATAATAAATTGGAAAGTCAGGTAAGCTCGGCTGTAATCTTACAAAATCTTTTTCAGTGGTGAGTATAAAATTGCTTCTTTTTAAATTGTTAATCTCAGAATTTGAAAAATGATGGTGATCAGAAAACTTTTTATGGTTAAATTTTAATTGTTTTGTATTTAAAAATTTTAATAAAGGACTCGAATCAGCAATACCAGTTACAAGAGTAAAATTTTTATTTTCTAAATAAGTTAAGGGAAGATTTTCGGAAACACCATAAATTATTTTATCGTAAGTGATTTTTGAAAAATAAATTTTTTGTTCTGGAAGTAAATTTAAGTTCTGCTGTATTTCTTTGAGTTTTATATATGATTGTTCTTCTGGACATTTTGTAACAATAACAATATCCGCACGCTTAGCACCTGATTTTAATTCTCTTAAGTTACCAGCTGGCAGTACACAATCGTTGATGTAAAGATGATCATAGGAAGTTAGTAGCACTTTTTTAGATGCATTCACTTTTCTATGCTGAAATGCATCATCCAATAATATAATATCAGCATTAGTTTTAATCCGATCAATTCCTTCTTGTCGATCTGCACAAACTGCAACGACTACCTTTGGAAATTTCTTTTTGAACTGAAGTGGTTCATCACCAACTTCTTCAACCTTACTGGTTGTTAAAACTTCTAAAAACCCAGAAGTTTTTCTTTTATATCCGCGACTTAAAACGGCTATTTGATAATTGTTTTCTAGAAAACTTATTAAATATTCAATCATAGGAGTTTTTCCTGTTCCACCCGTCGATAAATTTCCCACGCATATAATCGGCAAAGGGTATGATTTGCTTTTTAACCAGTTTTTGTCGTAAAAGGAGTTACGAATTGCTAAAAGGCTTCCATACAATAAGGAAAAAGGAAAAAGTAGTTTCCGAAAAAATTTCATAAAACAAAAGTACGATTTCCCAATAAAACAATAATCTGCTTATATTATTATAATTGAATATATTTACATTAAATAAATTTTATGAAAATAAAAGAAGTTATCGCTATCTTGGACGAACTAGCTCCTTTATCTTATACCGAAGAATTTGACAATACCGGACTTTTAGTAGGAGATTATGAAACTAATGTAAGTGGAATACTAGTAACATTAGATACTCTTGAAAGTGTTGTCGACGAAGCGATTGCAAAGGGATGTAATTTAATCGTAAGTTTCCATCCAATTATATTTTCTGGTTTAAAAAAATTAACTGGCAAAAATTATGTAGAAAGAGTTGTTATAAAAGCTATTAAAAATAATATTGCTATTTTTTCTTTACACACTGCATTGGATAACTCCTGGAATGGAGTGAACGCAATGATTTGTAACAAATTAAATTTAATCAACAGAAGAGTATTAATTCCCAAAAAAAATACCATCAAAAAACTAACAACCTATGTCCCAAAGAAACATTCTCAAAATCTCTTGAGTGAATTATTCAAAGCAGGTGCAGGCACTATTGGAAACTATAGTAATTGTAGTTTTTCTATGGATGGAACTGGTAGTTTTCTTGGAAACAAGGAATCTAACCCTATTATTGGATCAAAAGGAGAATTACGGTTTGAAAAGGAAACACTCTTAAATGTTACCTTGCCAGCACATAAAAAATCTGATGTTTTAGAGGCACTATTTAAACATCATCCCTATGAAGAAATAGCCTATGAGTTAACCACATTGGAAAACAACAATCAACATATTGGAATAGGAATGATCGGCGAGCTGGAAACTAGTAATACTGAGATTGAATTTTTAAAATTTTTAAAGCAAACAATGAATAGTAGTTACATTCGCCACTCAAAACTATTAGATAAACCAATCAAAAAAGTTGCAGTTTTAGGTGGAAGCGGAAGTTTTGCTATACCCAATGCAATAAAAGAACGTGCAGATATTTTTATAACTGCAGATTGTAAATATCATGATTTTTTTAAAACAGAAGATCAAATGCTCCTAGCTGATATTGGTCACTATGAAAGTGAACAATTCACAAAAGAACTATTAGTTGCCTACCTTAACAAAAAAATTACTATTTTTGCAGTCCTTTTATCGCAAATAAATACCAACCCAATTACCTATTTTTAAAATATGGCAAAGAAAAAAGAAATTACTGTAGAAGAAAAGTTAAGAGCTTTATTCGATTTACAACTTATCGACTCTAGAATTGACAAAATTCGTGACATTCGTGGAGAACTTCCTTTAGAAGTAGAAGATCTTGAAGATGAACTAGCCGGAATGAATACGCGCCTTGAAAAATTAAACGAAGGAATTGAGGTTGTTGTAAACAGTATTTCAGATAAGAAGAATCACATAGAAGAATCTAAAGAACTTATCAAAAAATACACAAAACAACAAGACAACGTTCGAAACAATCGTGAATATGATTCCTTAAGTAAGGAAATTGAATTCCAAGAATTGGAAATTGAGTTAAACGAAAAGCACATTAGAGAATTTAATGTGCAAATTGAACAGAAAAAGATAGTTGTTGATGAGACTTCAGAACGCCTCAAACAACGTCAGGAACATCTCGCTCACAAACAAGGAGAATTAAATGAAATTTTAGCTGAAACTGAAAAAGAGGAACAAGCACTTATTAACAAATCTACAGATTACGAAAAGAAAATTGAAGAACGATTAATTAAAGCTTACAAAAGAATACGTACCAATGTAAAAAATGGATTGGCTATCGTAGCAGTAGATCGTGGTGCTTCTGGAGGATCTTTTTTTACGATACCACCGCAAATCCAAATGGAAATCGCAGGACGTAAAAAAATAATCACTGATGAACATAGTGGTAGAATCTTAGTTGATATAGATTTAGCTAAAGAAGAAGAAAAAAAAATGGAAAAATTATTTAACAAACTATAATTTTTTTCATTAGATAAAACCCAAAGTCTTCAATTCATTGAGGACTTTTTTTTGATTAAGAAGCTAATAGTACCAAAACTCTTCGGCCTAAAAAAATGTATATGAAAATTAAATTGTCCATAACAGTCGTATCGCTTCTGGCAGTCCTGCAAGTATCATGTCAGCAGGTAGATCCTAAAAAGAGTAAAAAGAATAACAATATAACACCAGTAGAAGTAGCTAGTTCTGATGGCTTTAAAAGAGCTTATTTTGCGAGTGGTTGCTTTTGGTGTGTTGAAGCGATCTATGAAAGTCTGGATGGAGTTGAAGAATCAATATCAGGTTATAGTGGCGGTCACACAAAAAATCCAACCTACGAATCTAGCAATACCGGAAAAACAGGTCACGCAGAAGCTGTAGAAATTATATACAATCCAAATATTATAAGTTTTAAATTATTGGTTGACGTTTATTTTGGATCACAAAACATTAGCCAAATAAATGGACAGGGAAATGACAGAGGATCCCAATATCGCTCTATTATATTTTATCAAAATGAGAAAGAAAAAAATATAATAGCGGATAAAATTAAAGCGTTGTACAAAGAAAATCCTGACAGAAAAATAGCAGCTGAGGTGATGCCTTTCCAAAAGTTTTGGGTTGCTGAAAAGTACCATCAAGATTATGAAAGGTTGCATCCAAACAATTCTTACATTCAAAATGTATCGATACCAAGGTTAAAAAGATTTCAAAAGAAATTTCCTGAGTTATTAAAAGAGAATAGTAAGCATGAAGAATGATTGGCTGAAAATATTCCCTTTTGATAATTGAGATTTCATACAGAGTTAAATTTTAACTTTTTATGAGCTATAGGGTTAAGCAACTTTTTCGAACCGTTAGCGGTCATGAAATTCTTTATCGAATTTTTAGAGTATTTAACTTTTTAAAATTTTGTATACAGCTACTTCCCTATTATTCGTATCAATCAAATACAATATATAGACCCCCTTATTAAATCCAGAAATATCAATTCTTGTTCGATTTAAATTATTAAACTTAACAGGTTGACTTAAAATTTTTCTTCCATTTAAATCGAAAATATCAACTTTAAACTCGTTGTTATTAAAGTGATATTGTAAGTTTAAAAAGTCATTCGAAGGATTTGGGTAAACGATACTCTCCACTTCTAGTTCCTCTTTAGAAAAATATTTCTCCCCAAACGAAAAAGCTGCTTGACCAATTTTTTCTCCAATAATTCTGCCAGGAATATCATCTATTGGTGGATGAATCCCTCCCCAAATTCTGGACAAACTAGTTTGATCTGATGCATCTCTGTAGGTAGCCCATTGTAATTGAAAATCCATACTTGGACCTACTTCAAATTTTAAAAAATCGTTGGTGTAAACATCAAAAGTTCCCATACCACCTGGAAAAAACTCATCGTCAGTTAATAGGGTAAATACCTCTGCAGCTGCTCTCGAAAATGTTGAATGACCAGATACGTAACCTGCAAATGGAGGTGTAACGAAAGAAGGCCTTTGATACGGAAACCAATTCTCTGCAAGAATCCAACCAACACCAGCTATATCATAATCAGCATTAATAATATAATCATGACCTTTCCATGTAAATAATTTTATTTTACCAATATTTTCTAAGTCATCTCCTTCCAGAGGATCTCCTTCTTGAATTACTTCAATGAATCCAGGAACTAAGGGGATTCCGTGAGGATTATAGTTGGAAAGATTGGGGTGTGAAGATTGCCCTTGATCACACATATACCTGATCGCACTCATAGGTCTAATATAATCGTAAAACCCTTTGATACCCCATGCCGCTATTGCAGCGTCATGCATCGCACCTGATAGGATAAAATAAGATTTTATATCCCACTCTAAATTATTGAGTATTTCACCTTCACCTCTAAACTTTTTTATAAGCTGCGGATGATCATTTACATAATTTAATATGGTGAACCAGTGACCTGGAGGCGTTTCACTATCTGGACCATCTGCCCAGAACTCTGCTAAAACCCTCCCGTAATCGCCTCTTGGAACCATTTGTTCTTCATAAGCTAAACCAGTACTAGGATTAATTTCCCAACCTGCACTTTGATCACCTCCATCAAAAAAGTTATAAAAATCTTTATACTCCTCAAAAGTTTCTGGAAAATTTGAGATATTTCCAATACTTGCTGGAGAGATATCTATCATCATATCGTCATTTGGATCTAAATGAGATCCCCATATAGAAACCAATGCAAATCCCCACTTAAATGGGTCTTCTAAACCAATACCCTCTTGTATATAGGATGGGCTCGTTGGATCATGATAAACCCAATAATCATAATCAGGTGTTGAATGAATAGAAAGGTCTTCTTCACTCAATGAAAACGGAATTACTTTACCCCATTCTGGACTTAAGAATTCTGGAGAACCTCCAGGGTGATAATTCCCACTTTGATCAATAAATTCTTCAACGGTTAAGGGTTGCCAATGATTGGGTTCGGAAAGATTTGGATTACCACCTAAGTCAGTATTCAAGGGGTCATTTAAGGGTTCGTATACTAAATTTGCATAATCATTCTGTTCATTTGAGTTATCCTGTAGTCCAAACTCAATAATCTGTTGTGCTACATAATTCCCTAGAGCAGCAGCATCTCCACTATGATAGTCTGTGCTCTCATCATACTTATTATAGCCCAACTCATCCATAAAATTATTGATAGAACTATATATCTCGTCAATTCCAGGAGAGCTTGAAAATCTATGTAACATGATTCTATAGATTGCATAGCTAATTGCTTTTTTTCGATTTTCATCAACTAACACATCGTTATAAAAACCATCAAATTCACAATTATAGTCCCCCAAGGATTTACCTAAAAAAAAAGTGGCTGCATTTTCATCAAAAACTGCCCAAATATCATACATCGCCATGCTGGTATGAAATAAATTTCGAGCATGTACAGTAGGTCTAGCAAAATCATTTCTAATAGCATGCAAAACTTCCTCATTCCAAGCTCTTGCTATTGAATAATCTTGAGCATTAGCTGAATGAGTGAATAAATAAATAAATAAATAAATTATTTTTTTCATTTATTAATATTTAAAATAAATATAATAAAAATTACCTGTTTATGATAAGTCTGTTTTATTATTTAGTTGAAAATATTAAATTTGATTAATTTAATAATCCTTATTTTTGTTTGAGTTCAAAAACAATGACTTTGAGGTACGAAAATAATTTAGACTTTGCCATAAAAAAAGACAAAGAAGATCCATTAAATAACTATAGAAATGAATTTTTGATTCCAACCAATAACCAAGGTGAAGAATTAATATACTTATGTGGTAACTCACTTGGATTACAACCAAAAAAAACCTCCGATTATATACAACAAGAACTCAATGATTGGGCAAAATTTGGGGTAGAGGGCCATACCGATGCCAAACATCCTTGGCTACCATATCACGAATTTCTAACAAATTCTATGGCAGAAATCGTAGGTGCAAAACCTAGTGAGGTGGTAATTATGAATAGTTTAACTACCAACTTACATTTAATGATGGTTTCTTTTTATCAGCCTTCAGAAAAGAAATATAAAATTCTTATTGAAAGCGATGCTTTTCCTTCTGATAAATACGCTATGGAAAGTCAACTAAAATTTCATGGGTATTGCGAAAAGGAAGGTTTAATCCTATGGAAACCAAGAGAAGGTGAAGTGTTATGTCGGATGGAGGATTTAGAACAAATAATGAAAGAACAGGGGGATGAAATAGCATTAATAATGATTGGATGTACTAATTATTATTCAGGGCAATTATATCCATTAAAAAAAATTACTCAAATCGGTCATCAATACAATTGTCTGGTAGGTTTTGATCTCGCACATGGTGTTGGTAATATCCAACCTAATTTGCACGAATCGGGTGCTGATTTTGCAGTTTGGTGTACTTATAAATATTTAAATAGTGGACCTGGTAGTCTAGGCGGATGTTTTGTTCATGAACTACACGCCAATAATACAAAATTAAAGAGATTTGCTGGTTGGTGGGGACATAATAAAGAAACAAGATTTAATATGCGTCATGAGTTTGACGTTTTACCCGGTGCAGAGGGTTGGCAATTAAGTAATCCTGCAATATTATCGATGGCGGCAATAAGAGCCTCACTTGATTTATTTGACAAAGCAGGTTTTTCAAACCTAACTAAAAAATCTAAATCACTTACTGGATTCTTAGAATATCTAATTGAGGGTTTAAACAACCCTAAAATTAATATCATTACCCCTAAAAATCCTCATGATAGAGGTTGTCAATTATCTATTCAAGTAAAAGAAGCAAACAGGCAATTACACACCCTATTGACTCAAAGTGGAGTAATTAGCGATTGGAGAGAACCCGATGTTATTAGAGTGGCTCCTACCCCTCTTTATAATAGTTACCAAGATGTGTACGAATTCATCCAACGTCTGAAAAAAATACTAAACTAATGAAAAACAAAAAAGAAAATATACTAATAATTGGCGCTGGTTTGTGTGGCAGCCTACTAGCATTGCGTTTGGGTCAAAGAGGTTTTCAAGTAACATTGGTCGAAAAAAGACCTGATTTGCGTAAGATCGAACAAGATGCCGGGCGATCGATTAATTTAGCCTTTTCAGACAGAGGTATGAAAGCGATTAAAATGGTGGGATTAGAAAATGAAGTTGAAAAGCTTTGTTTGCCAATGATTGGGCGTATGATTCATGATAAAAAGTCAAATAAATTCATGAGTCTTTATAGCGGTAAAGAAAATAAATATATAAATTCCATATCGCGTCCTGGATTGAATATGTTATTATTGAATTCTGCCGAAAAACTATCCAATGTTTCTTTAATTTTTAATCAAAGTTGCGAATCATTGGATTTTGAAAATACGACGGCTGTCTTCAAGGACTATCAAACAAAAGAGTACAGCACCTATAAAGCTGATGTTATTTTTGGTACAGATGGCGCTGGGTCTGTTGTAAGAAATAATATGTTTAACGATAAAAGTATTCGATTAAGTTTTTCAATTGACTGGCTTAGCCATAGCTATAAAGAACTAACAATTCCTGCGAGTAAAAGCGGAAAGTTTCAAGACGAGCATAAGGCCTTACACATTTGGCCTCGTGGTGAAAATATGCTAATTTCATTACCAAATCTTGATGGGAGTTTTACGGTTACTTTATTTTTAGCACATCAAACTGGAAAAGATAATTTTGAAAAATTAAATACCGCTGAAAAGGTGAATGAATATTTTGAGAGGGAATTTCCTGACGCAAAGGCATTAATGCCAAATTTAACACAAGAATTTTTCGAAAATCCAACGGCTTTTCTAGGAACTGTTAAATGTTATCCTTGGAATATTATGGGAAAAACATTAATTTTAGGAGATGCAGCTCACGCAATTGTACCTTTTTATGGTCAGGGAATGAACGCTTCTTTTGAAGACGTGGTGGTCTTAGATAAATTTATTGAAAAATACGATGGCAATTGGGAAACAACTTTCTCTAAATTTGAAAAAGAAAGAAAAATCGATGCAGATGCTATTGCGGATCTAGCAATTGATAACTTCCATGAAATGAAAGAACATGTAGCCAATCCATTATTTCAGGAAAAAAGAAAGCTAGAAGTTGCATTTGAAGATAATTTTCCAAAAAAATACAACTCAAAATATTCCTTAGTAACATTCAATGCCAATATTCCTTATTCGGATGCTATGAAAAGAGGAAGAGCTCAAGACAAAGCTATTTTAAATTTGTTAGACGATGGGAAGCTCAAAGACACTATGAGTTTAGAAGAAAAGTTGACTTTGGTATTAAACGAAACAAAAGATATTTTACACGATGATACTTTTGCAAAAAACCTATAACCTATGAAAGAAAACGAAAAAGTTACTCCAAGAGGTGCTTACCCTCATATAAAAAGAGCAGGCGATTTTATATTTGTATCTGGAACAAGTTCTAGAAGACCAGACAATTCTATTGCTGGAGTTGATATTATTGATGAAATGGGGACTAAATTTTTAAATATTGAAGTCCAAACTCGTGAGGTTCTAAATAATATAGATGGGAACTTAAAAAAAATTGGAGCTTCCTTAAAAGATGTCATTGACGTATCCACTTTTTTAGTAAATATGAATGATTTTGCAGGCTACAATAAAGCTTATGCCGAATTTTTTGATAAAGAAACAGGACCTACAAGAACTACGGTTGCAGTTCATCAATTACCACATCCAGATTTAGTGGTAGAAATTAAAGTTACCGCATATAAGCCTCTATAATATAGCTATGAAAAAAATACTAAACTATATCGATGGATCTTATTGTGAGCCTTTCTCGCAGGATTGGTTAGATAATTACAACCCTTCGAAAGGAGTAGTCTATTCAAAAATCGCTTCTTCCTCCTCTGTAGATGTTGACAATGCTTATCTAGCTGCTAAAAAAGCTTTTCCATCTTGGTCCAATACAACCATTAATGAACGAAGTGCTATTCTTTCAAAAATTGCAGATTTAATAGAAGATAATTTAGATAAATTAGCAGAAGCAGAGTCTTTGGACAACGGAAAACCATTAAGTTTAGCAAAATCAGTTGATATACCTAGAGCATCTAGTAATTTTAAATTTTTTGCACATGCCATTACACAATTTTCAAGTGAGGCGCATGAAAGTATAGGACTTAATACTATGAACTTTACGCTAAGACAACCCATTGGAGTGGTTGGGTGTATTTCTCCCTGGAATTTACCACTATATTTATTTACTTGGAAAATAGCTCCAGCACTTGCTGCAGGTAATACAGTCGTAGCAAAACCGAGTGAAGTAACTCCAATGACAGCATTTTTATTAGGAGACATCTGCTCGAAAGCTGGATTACCAAATGGCGTTTTAAATATTATTCACGGTACTGGTCCTTCTGCAGGACAAGCAATTGTAGAACATCCGAATATTAAAGCAATATCATTTACTGGTGGCACAAAAACGGGTGAAGTCATTGCACGGAAAGCAGCTCCAATGTTTAAAAAATTATCCTTAGAATTAGGTGGTAAAAATCCTAATATCATTTTTGCAGATTGTAACTATGAAAAAATGCTTTCGGTGACCATAAAGTCGTCTTTTGCAAATCAAGGACAAATTTGTTTATGTGGAAGTCGAATTTTTGTAGAAAAATCAATCTACTTGAAATTTAAAAAAGACTTTGTTACTAAAGTAAGAAAGTTGAAAATTGGGGATCCATTTGTTTCTACAACAAATATTGGCGCTTTGGTTTCTAAACCTCATCTTGAAAAAGTAGTGTCTTATATTGATTTAGCGAAGGAAGAAGGAGGGAAAATTTTAACTGGCGGAAATAAAGTTACCGTAAATGGATCTGAAAATGGATATTATCTAGAGCCTACCGTTATAGAAATCCAAAACCAGCAATGTAGAACAAATCAAGAAGAAATTTTTGGACCTGTAGTTACCATCATGCCTTTTGAAACTGAAGAAGAAGTTTTAGTAATGGCTAACAATGTCAAGTATGGACTGTCTGCAACACTTTGGACCAGTAATATAGACAGAACAATGCGAGTTTCTAAAAAAATTGAAGCTGGAATAGTTTGGGTAAACACTTGGTTAAATAGAGATCTAAGAACTCCATTTGGTGGTATCAAAAATAGCGGTGTAGGCCGTGAAGGTGGTTTCGAGGCTTTGAAGTTCTTTACAGAATCAAAAAATATTTGTATTAAATACGATAATTAATTATTGAAATAAACTTATGAATCTTAATTTAAAAAATAAAAATGCATTAATCTGTGGTAGTACTGCAGGTATTGGCAAAGCCACTGCGATCGAACTAGCTGCACTTGGAGCCAACATCACCTTATTAGCGAGAAATGAAGAAAAGCTTAAAAATACTTTGTCTGAATTATCAACTAATAATGGACAAAACCATAATTATTTACTAGCAGATTTTAGTGAACCTGATTCACTAAAAGAGATCCTATCTAATAATATAAATAAAAACTACCATATTCTTTTAAATAATACTGGTGGACCTAAGGGTGGGCCTATATTTAATGCCAATCTTTCTGAGTTTACAGCTGCTTTCTCGCAACATCTACTCTGCAATCAATTACTAGTTCAAGCAGTAGTTGCAGGTATGAAAATAAATAACTATGGACGAATTATAAATATTATTTCAACTTCCGTTAAACAACCGATTGAAGGATTAGGAGTTAGTAATACGATTCGTGGTGCAGTTGCTAACTGGAGTAAAACTTTGGCATCTGAATTAGGTCCTTTTGGAATTACAGTTAATAACGTATTGCCCGGAGCCACAGCTACTGAGCGTTTAGATCAAATTATGATTAATGTTGGCAAAAAAATAGGAAAATCACCTGAAGAAGCAAGGGAGGTAATGAAAAGTATAATACCTGCAAGAAGGTTTGCTAAACCTGAAGAAATAGCCTACACGGTGGCATTTCTAGCTAGTGAAACAGCCGGATATATCAATGGGATAAATTTACCTGTCGACGGCGGAAGAACTAAAAGTTTGTAATTAGTATATTACATACATAAAGGAATTTATTATGAAACGAAAATTAAGAATTAACGGACATTCGCATCTTCTACCCTATCCGGAAGAGATTCCTCAATTTATGAAGGATAATGGTATTTTTTGGGTCGATAAAGATCGAAACTTTATGCTTCAAAAAAACTGGAAACGTCCGGTTACCGATTCTAGTTTCTTTTTAAATGAAAAATTAGACTGGATGGAAAAATACCAGATTGATCATGCAGTGGTATTAAACTTGTCGCAATTGTATGGGAACGGTTTACGCTTGGAAGAGATGAAACAAGCGCTTCGTTTTCAAAACGATTTTAATGCTAAAATACAACAAAAGCATTCTTCAAAATTTACTTGTGGATTTGTAGTACATCCAGGATACGGTAGAGGTGCATTATGGGAGATAGAACGATGTGTTGAGCAATTAGGTTTGAACTTACTATGTTTGCCAACTCATTATATGGATACGATTGGAACCTGGCGTTGCATATTTGACGAAGAAAATGAACCCATTTTCGAATTAGCAAACAAATATAATCTAGCAGTAGAAATACATCCTTATGATGGAGAAAAGTTTATTAAACTAGAAAATACTGCATGGCGTTTTCATCTAATCTGGATGTTGGCTCAGTGTGCAGATGCTTATCACTTTTTTACTCTAAATGGCTATGCTGATAAATTTCCTAATATGAGAACTTGCTTTGCTCACGGTGGCCAATTAGCCCAAATGAATTTAGGGAGAAGAATACAAGGTTTTGATGGAAGACCCGATTTATTTGAAGGAAAAGTACATCCAAGAAAATCAGTAGCACACAAAAACATTTTCTTTGATACTTTAGTTCATGACACAGGCTCTTTACAATTAATTGTAAAAAACCAAACCTCCAAGCAAATAATCATGGGCTTGGATGATCCCTATCCTTTAGGAGAAATGGAGAGCGAAAGCCAATCTTCTTATCCAGGTAAAATTTTAGATTTAGCTAAAGATCAAAAGATACTAACCTCAGAAGAATGCGATGCAATTTGGGATGATAATGTATTACAATGGTTATTTGGTGATGATAAAAAAAAGAAACAAGATTTAATTAATAAAATCATTAGTTAACCTAATAATAAAATGCATTTTTTACCAGAGAAGTTAGATGATTATGTAGTTGCTCATTCACAAAAGGAACCGAAATTATTGCAACAATTAAGCAGAGAAACTTGGCAAAAAGTTTTAGCTCCCAGAATGTTAAGTGGACATTTTCAAGGTAGGGTTTTAAGTATGGTATCTAAATTAATTAATCCAAAAAACGTACTTGAAATTGGAACCTATACTGGCTATTCTGCATTATGCTTAGTTGAAGGTATTCAGCCAAAGGGACAACTTCATACCATTGATACCAATGAGGAATTATATGATTTACAGAGAAAGTATTTTGATAAGTCTGGTTTTGGAAATCAAATAATTCAACATACTGGTAATGCTTTAAATATAATTCCTACGATAGATAAAACCTTTAATTTAGTTTTTATTGATGCCGATAAACAGAATTACCCCAATTATTTAGAAATAATTCTACCAAAGCTTAAAAGTGGGTCGGTAATATTAAGTGATAATGTATTGTGGACTGGAAAAGTAATTGAGAAACTACAAAAAGGTGACAAAGACACTGAAGCACTCTTAAAATACAATAAAATGATCAATGAGCATTCTCAATTAGAAACTGTTTTGTTGCCTATTCGAGATGGTCTTACTCTTACAAGAGTTAAATAATTAGAATTTCCTTTTAATTGGTCCTGTGATATCGTCAACGGTTTCCTTAACATCTTTAATTTCAGAAGATAAATTTTTGGTAAAATTACGCCTAAAATCATCAGTTAATTTTTCTGGAGATTCTAAATCTATTCCTTCTTTTTTTGCAGTTTTATTAATTTCACTTTTTATATCGTTAGTAGCATCTTTAATTTGACGCATTCCTTTTCCTAATCCCCTTGCAATTTCAGGAACTTTATCAGCACCAAATATCATAACTACAATAAAAACGATAAAAAATATCTCAGCGCCACTTATGAATAAAGGATATAAAACCATACTACAAATATAACAATTTTGTTGCTCAGCCATAGCTCTAGCTTCTGTAAAAAAAGGTTAAGGTTTGAATTACTTATTCAAATTTATTAATCCAACAAAAAGAGCCGCTAATAAAATTAAAAGCGGCTCAATCAAGTTATTAAATAAGTTTAATTTTTAACTTTATTGCTTTTGAATGAATCGAATTGACCTAATTTTTTTCGTTTTGGCCATGAATTGTTACTCGTATCAACATCGGCCGTTTCTTCATCTGGATCAACAACTATTTTAGTAATTTCTTTATCGGATGCAATTACTTTTCCAACAGATTTATCACTTGTTTTCCATATTTGAACAGGATAAGTTATTCTTTCTGAAGAACCATCACCATAGGTATATTCAACTATTATAGGCATAGGGAGTTTACCTACTTTTTCGAAGGTAACCTCGTAAAAGAAAGTAGGTTTCTTAAGATTTGTTCTTTCCTCTGGACTTAAATTATCCATAATGTATTCCTGTAGGGTAGTCACATCATCAAGAGTTGAGGTACGCATACTTTCTTCAAAATCTTCACTTCCTTCTTCAACTAAATAAACTAAGGGAGGTAAATCACTTTCTTTCATCCCTCTAGCACTCATCATATTTTTTACTTGTTGATTCATTTTAGAGGTTACATAATATTTTTTAACATCTTGAACACCTATATCAACAACATTTGTTGTATAAAACCAACCTCTCCAAAACCAATCTAGATCCATTGCAGAAGCATCTTCCATAGTTCTAAAAAAATCTTCTGGAGATGGATGTTTAAATATCCATCTGTTTGCATAAGTCTTAAAGGAATAATCAAATAGTTCTCGACCCATGACAGTTTCTCTTAGTATGTTTAGTCCCGTTCCAGGCTTAGAATATCCGTTAGCACCAAAGTTATAGGTATTTAAACCTTTTGTCATGATTGGAGCAATTTGACTTTGATCACCAGACATATATCCTACAATGTTTTTTGCAGGACCTCTTCTAGACGGATAATTTTTATTTGGTGATATTGCTTCAGGATATTTTTCGCCAAAATCTTGTTCCGCAACGTATTGGACAAAGGTATTAATTCCCTCATCCATCCACGTCCATTGGCGCTCATCGCTATTAATAATCATTGGAAAATAATTGTGTCCAATTTCGTGAATTACGACTCCGAACATGCCATATTTTACTCGATCACTGTAGGTTCCATCAGCATCAGGGCGTCCGTAATTCCAACAAATCATTGGATATTCCATTCCTTGGTTTTTAGCATGTACAGAAATAGCTTTAGGATAAGGATAATCAAAAGTCATTCTTGAATATGAAATTAGCGTACTAGCAACTACTTTTGTAGACCAATCCTCCCAAAGTGGATTTCCTTCTTTTGGGTACATAGAAACAGCCATCACATCTCTACTTCCTAATTTAACGGCCATCATGTCCCAGATGAATCTTCTTGAGGTAGCGAATGCATAATCACGAACATTTTTAGCTTTAAATTTCCAAGTTTTTTTACTGGTTAAAAATCCTTTAGAAGCTTCTTCAGCCTCATCTTGCGTTACAATGACTACAGGTTCTTCGTAAGACTTTTTGGCTTGTTCATAGCGTTTTATCATTTCCTTTGAAAAAACTTCTTTCCTATTTTGAAGCTCACCAGTTCCATCTAAAATGTGATCGGAGGGTACCGTGATATTAACTTCGTAATCTCCAAAAACTAGGGCAAACTCGTCTCTTCCCCAAAATTGACTATTTTGCCAACCTTCAACATCATTATAGACTGCCATACGAGGAAAAAACTGTGCAATCACATAAGCGCGATTTCCATCTTCAAACTCCTCATAACCACTACGACCTCTTTTATTTACATGATCATTAATATTGTACCACCAACGAATTGAAAATTCAAATTGATCTCCCGTTGTCATACTTTTTGGTAACTCAATACGCATCATTGTTCGATTAATGGTATACTCTAAATTTTTTCCGTTGGTATCTTTTACTTCTTGAATATTGAAACCTCCATCAAAACCTTGTCCCATGTATTGATTTACAAAATTTCCAGCCATATCTGCAGGAGCTGCTCCACTAGATTGAATGAGTGGGGTTTTGGAATCTCTAGCTCTCATATTTTGATCTAGCTGTACCCATAAGTAATCTAAAACATCAGGAGAATTATTAGTGTAGGTTATGGTTTCATAACCCATTAACTTTTTATTCTTGTCATCTAGTTCAATATCCATAACATAATCCGCTTGCTGTTGATAATAGGCAGGGCCTGGAGCACCACTTGCAGAACGATATTGATTTGGGGTAGAAAACTCTTCGTATAATTGTTTAAAAGGATTGTTGTTATAGTGTCCTGGAACACGTTCTTCTTTTTTTTCTTCTTGGGAGTAACCAAATCCAGTTGTTAAAAAAAGAAAGGCTAAAGTCAATAATTTGATTAGTTTCATTGTTTTAATTTCGTTTATTTAAATTTTTCCTTAAAAATAGTTTTTCTTAATTATAATATAGATTCTTTAATTAAAGTTTAACAGTCCGTCGGGATGGTTTTTATCTAAAATTAAATTTTTCTTGTTTTTCTGATTTGAAAAGTGAATTATATTTTGTTGTTCAGGAAATAAATCGAGAAGTATTTTGTTTTCAATATTAATGGATTCAAGTTCCTCAACTTCTTCAATTTCAAGATAAATATGCAGTATATCTATATCATATTCTTTACCAATATAAATTAGTGGAGCATCGTTACCATTAACCTTAAATTTTAGTTTTTGCAAAACATATTCGATTAAATAATTTTGATCCAATTCTGTTTCTCTTTTAGGATCTAGTTGAACTCTTGAACTGTATCGCTCTTGTAATACTTGTTCTAAATCTTCAACAAATATTTTTGAAATAATCTGTATCGATTTTTTTTCTTTAGCATACTCAACTTTTGTGGTACTCACATAAAATTTATGAACAACAAAACCTGTAAATAATGTAAAGATTAGTAGGCAAAAGATGATTATTTTTAGATTGCTCTTCATAAGGCTGCAATATAATAATTTGTTTCACTTATCTTTTTATTTAACTTTTATTCTTCAAAAATATTATCTAAAAACTAACTAAAAAAAAGACAAATATTAGGGTGTGAAATAAATGAATTCATAAAATTCTAAAAAATTAGATGGTCTTTATTAAATTTACATCTTAATCATTAGCACATGAAACTAAAATTATTTTTTGCCATTCTTTTATTTTATGCCTGTATAGATGATGATCAAATTTTTATAGAAAACGACATCACACCTCCAAGTATATCAATTATAGGAGATAACAGTATCAATATATATCAAAATACCATATATGTAGATGCTGGAGCCACTGCAATTGATGATGTTGACGGAGATTTAACCGCTTCAATCATAACAACAGGTTCTGTAAACACCAATTTGATAAATTCGTATACAATTACGTATGGTGTTTCAGATGCTGCAAATAACAGCACCACTGCTACGAGACAAGTAAACGTTTTGGAGGATTTAAACAACCCTGTTTATCTGGATAGTAATGAAATTACCATAAAAGCAAAAGAATGGTCCGAGGTAGGTGATACGGGCTATATTAATGATGTTTTATACACCGTAGTAGATAGAGAAATGTTAACTAGCATGTTGCAAAATGGAAGTGATGTGACCAAAATAGCGACCACAAAAATTACCATCATGAGTAATTTATTTTACAACAAAACTTCTTTTAATCAAAATATTGGTAACTGGGATGTAAGCAATGTTACTTCCATGTATGCAATGTTTTGGAATGCATCTTCATTTAATCAATCACTAGCCTATTGGGATGTAAGAAATGTTTTAATATTTAACAATATGTTTACCCGTGCAACAAATTTCAATCAAAATATAAATGATTGGAATGTATCGAAAGGTACTACAATGAGAGGTCTGTTCTCTTATGCCTCTAGTTTTGATCAACCAATAGGAAATTGGGATGTAAGCAATGTAGAAAATATGAATTACTTGTTTTATAATGCTTCATCATTTAATCAAGATTTAAGTAATTGGGATGTTAGTTTTGTAAATGAAATGTTCAGTATGTTTAATAATGCTAGTTCATTTAATCAAGATCTAAGTAATTGGAGTGTAGAAAATGTATTTTTATGTGAAAATTTTGATAACAATACCCCACTATGGGTTTTACCAATTCCAAATTTTATGAATTGTAACATGAATGATTAATAAAGATAACAATGAAAAATTTAATTGTTGCTAGTACCTCTACTATATTCGGTGGCACATATTTATCTTACTTATTAGATGAACTTTCCATACATTTCAAGGAAACTAATGAGATTATATTTATACCCTATGCAAGACCAGGAGGTATTTCTTATGATCAATATACCTCCATAGCCGCTGACGCATTTTCTAAAATCGAAAAAAAAATTATCGGTTTACATACCTTCAAAAATCCAGAGATTGCGCTCAAAAATGCAAAAGCGGTTTTTGTAGGAGGAGGGAATACTTTTGTGTTAGTTAAGCAACTTTACACTCTTAAACTCATGAGAACTCTAAAGGAAGAAATAATCAAGGGCCTTCCCTATTTAGGAACTAGCGCAGGAAGTAATATTTGTGGCTTAACCATGAATACAACTAATGATATGCCTATCGTTTATCCCCCTTCTTTTAAAACTTTAGGAGTCCTTCCTTTTAATATTAACCCTCATTATTTAGATCCAAATCCAACCAGTAAACATATGGGTGAAACTAGAGAGACCAGAATTAAAGAATTTCTTACTCAACAAACAGTTCCTGTAGTTGGCATTAGAGAAGGAAGTTGGCTTCAAGTAAAAAATGAGAAAATAACCCTTAAAGGGGGGCTTTCAGCAAGAATTTTTGAGCCCTCTAAAGATCCGTATGAAATAGTTTCTGAACATATTATTAACCTTTAATTATTTTATTTAATGAATCAAAACTCCTCCATAAAATATTTTTTTTTGTTCAGATGGTGTTTACTTTTAGTCTTAAGTTCATTTATAAGTTCACAAGAATTCTTCACTCGAAATCAATTAATTGGAAAAGGAAATCCAGATATAATTGGCAACTCAAAAATGCATAAAGAGGTGAAATTTGCTTTTGAAAAAATGAAAGAACATGCCTATAAAGATGGAATTAATATCGAAATAGTTTCTTCCTACAGAAGTTTTGAAAAACAAAAACAACTATTTGAAAATAAGTATATAAAATTCACCAATGAGGGTATGAGCCCTGAAAAAGCAATTGAAAAAATAATTGAATACTCCACCATACCTGGTACTTCTAGACATCATTGGGGAACAGACTTGGATTTAATTGATGCTAATTTTCCAAAACCAGAAAGTGTTTTAGAGGAAGAACATTTCTATGGTATTGGCCCCTATTGCAAACTTAAGGAATGGATGGATATTTATGCTGAGTCCTACGGTTTTATTGAGGTGTATACTCAAAGTGATTCTCGAAAAGGTTTTAAACATGAGCCCTGGCATTATAGTTTTGCACCTGTTTCTGTACCCATGCTTCAAAGTTTTAAAAAACTTAACTTAAAAGATATATTAACAACAGAAGACGTTGAAGGGGCTTCTTTTTTTTCAGACGATTTTATCCACAAATACTATCAAGAAAACATATTAGATATTAACCCAAAACTACTTTAGTTATAGAGTTTAAGAATAAAATTCTAATTTATAAATGATACCTCCCATTTATTGTTTTTATCTTTGTAAGATTAAATAACGTTATGAATAAAAAAGTACTTTTATTAATTCTTGATGGCTGGGGCATAACTCAAGACCCCAAAGTTTCTGCGATCGCACAAGCAAATACTCCATTTATAGATTCTCTTTATAAAAATTACCCTAACGCAGAAGTTAGAACAGACGGATTAAACGTTGGATTGCCTGAGGGACAGATGGGAAATAGTGAAGTTGGACACATGAATTTAGGTGCGGGACGAATCGTCTATCAAGATTTAGCAAAGGTTAATTTGGCTATCGAACAAGATACCCTGAAAAAAGAACCTGTTTTAAAGCAAGCTTTTAATTATGCAAAAAAATATCAGAAAAAAATTCATTTTTTAGGCTTACTATCTAATGGAGGGGTTCATTCTCATATTAATCATTTAAAGGGCCTAATCAGCGCTGCACATAACGAGGGATTAGACCATCTGTATGTGCACGCATTTACAGATGGACGTGATGTGGATCCTAAATCTGGAGTTAGCTTTATTAAAGAATTACAAGACCATCTAGACAAAACTTCTGGTAAAATTGCATCTGTGATTGGACGGTATTATGCTATGGATCGAGATAAGCGTTGGGAAAGAGTCAAAAAATCGTACGACTTATTAGTTAACGGAATTGGAGAAAAAACTACTGATATTATTGAAACAATTGAAAACAGTTATGTTAATGGACTCACAGATGAATTTATTGAGCCTATCGTAAATACTGAAAATAACGAACCAATTACCACAATAGAAAAAGATGATGTGGTGATTTTTTTTAATTTTAGAACTGACAGAGGAAGACAACTAACTCAAGTTCTATCTCAAAATTCTTTTTCAGAATTTGAAATGAATCCACTTTCACTATATTATGTTACTCTAACTAATTATGATCAGACTTTTCAAAATATTAAGGTTATTTATAACAAAGAAGATTTACAAGAAACCCTCGGTGAAATATTAGAAAAAAACAAAAAAAAACAAATACGAATTGCGGAGACTGAAAAATATCCCCATGTTACATTTTTCTTTTCAGGTGGAAGAGAAAAAGAATTTAAAGGAGAGCGTAGAATTTTATGTCCATCCCCAAAAGTAGCGACTTACGATTTAAAACCAGAAATGAGTGCTTTAAATGTTAGAGATAAAATTTTACCAGAAATAGAAAATAAGTCGGCGGACTTCATCTGTTTAAATTTTGCAAACACAGACATGGTTGGGCATACAGGAGTCATGGAGGCTGCAGTAAAAGCTTGTGAGACTATAGATGATTGTACAAAAAAAGTCATTGAAACTGCATTAGAAAATGGTTATACAACCCTACTTTTGGCGGATCATGGTAATTGCGAGGTGATGATTAATCATGATGGATCTCCAAACACAGCGCACACTACAAATCCAGTTCCTGTCATACTGATTGATAAAAATTATATTCCAATAAAAAATGGTGTCCTAGGAGATATTGCTCCGACTATACTTGAATTAATGGGAATAAAAAAACCTACAGCAATGTCTCAAAAATCACTAATTAAATAATTATGAAAAAAAAATTACTAACACTTTTAGTCTTTGTTATTCTAATCGCATGTCAACAAGTTTCAAAAAAAGAAAAAGATATAACAATGGATACTATAGCTAAACAAGAAATAAATAAAATTATTCTTGATACTATTGACGACACTATGATGTTACTTGGAAATATAAATAAAGAAGGTTTAAATGGAGATGATTTTATAGAATGGTATCAAGAAAATTATAAAGCTCATCAACTCGATACGTTGACCATAAAAGAAATCAATAAAGAAATTAAAGAAGTAAGAATAAAAGTGTTTATGGGAACCTGGTGTAGCGACAGTCAAAGAGAGGTTCCTGCTTTTTATAAAATTTTAAATCAAACGGATTACGATATCACAAAATTAGAAGTCATCGCTGTTTCTCAAGAGAAAGATACTCCAGATAAGCTGGAAGAAGGGTTTAATATAGAATATGTACCTACTATAATTTTTTATAAAAACGAAAAAGAGATAGGCCGGTATGTCGAATTAGCACAAAAAACATTAGAAAAAGATATTTTAGCTATTTTAAACGAGTCGGGATACAAACATTCTTACGAAGAATAATCATCTCTAAGGCAATATAATTATGATCATAGCAAAGACTTTAGAAGAAATAGAATTAATGCGTGAAGCTGCTTTGGTTGTTTCTAGGACACTAGGAATGTTAGCTAGTGAGGTTAAGCCTGGAGTTACAACACTTTATTTAGATAAACTTGCAGAGGACTTTATAAGAGAGCAGGGAGCCATTCCTGGCTTTCTGGGTCTCTATGATTTTCCCAACACTTTATGTATGAGTCCAAATGACCAAGTAGTTCACGGAATCCCTAATGACACTCCCCTAAAAGAGGGAGATATTATTTCTATAGACTGTGGTGCTATAAAAAATGAATTTTATGGAGACCATGCCTATACCTTTGCAGTAGGTGAAATCACCTCTGAAGTCGAAAAATTACTGCGAATCACCAAAGAATCTTTATATGTTGGAATAAGAGAACTAAAAGTCGGTAAACGAACTGGTGACGTTGGCTATGCCATTCAACAATACTGTGAAGCAGAAGGTTATGGCATCGTTCGAGAATTAGTAGGTCACGGCATTGGTAAAACGATGCACGAAGATCCAGAAATGCCAAATTACGGAAGACGAGGTAGAGGAAAGAAATTTATTGAAGGTATGACTGTAGCTATTGAACCTATGATTAACCTTGGAACCAAACGTATAGAACAATTATCCGATGGCTGGACTATTTTAACTAAAGATAGAAAGCCAAGCGCTCACTTTGAGCACGATGTGGCTATCGTAAATGGAAAACCAAAGCTTTTATCAACTTTTGACTATATCTATGAAGCACTGGGTATTAAAAGTAATGAAGAGAATGAATTTAGATTTGATAATTAAGTGGTCATCATCTCTAAAATATTAAATACAATCCCAAGACCTCAACTTATCAAATTAAGTAATTGGTTGCGACCAATTATCGCTTTATTTCTAAGAGGCACGAAATATACGGACCCTATTGATGGCAAATCATACCGTAAATTTTTACCTTACGGTTATCAAAAAATAAGAAAAAACGTTTTAGCTCCAGGCACTTTTTCACTAGAAAGACATCGTTTATTTTGGATTTATCTTAAAAACGAAACCGATTTTTTTTCGGCAACTAAAAAAAAAGTTCTTCATTTTGCTCCCGAACAAGCTTTTTATCATCAATTTAAAAAAATAAAAAAAATAGACTATACGACCACCGATTTGTTTTCGCCTTTAGCTGACGTAAAAGCAGATATTTGTAATCTTCCATTTAAAGATAATGAATTTGATTATATTTTTTGTAATCACGTATTAGAACATATTCCAGACGACAATAAAGCTATGAGTGAATTATTTCGTGTGTTGGCTCCAAATGGGATTGGTATTTTTCAAATTCCACAAGATTTATCAAGAGAATTTACTTTTGAAGACGATAGTATAAAAGATCCAAAAGAACGTGCGACAATATTTGGTCAATACGATCATGTCCGAGTTTATGGAAGAGATTATTTTGATAAACTTAGAGAAATTGGTTTTAATGTTACTGCTATTGACTACACGAAAAAATTAACCAAAAAAGAAATTGATAAATACCGGCTAGCGCAGGGTGAACTCATCCCAGTTTGTAGAAAGTTTTAATCTAGTATTATTTTCTTCATACCTTCCGTTACAAAAAATTGTTGAATATTGTCTTGGTCGCTATAGGTGAGATAGACCTCTATATCATCTAACTCATTAATTAATTCTACAGATTTTTCAAATCCTATAGCCATAAATGAAGTTGCATATGCATCTGCTTTTGCACAAGTAGAAGCCAGCACCGTCGCACTCGTTATATTACTTTTTTCAGCAGATCCCGTAAGTGGATTTAAAGTGTGAACATATCTTTTTTTTGAAATAGAATCCACTCTAAATTTCCGATAATTACCAGAAGTTGCCATACCAATATTTTTCAACATAATACTCGTCGAATAAGACCTATCGTTAATAGTTGAAAAGGAATTTTCTATTCCAACTGTCCATGTTTTATTTTTTTTAAGGTTGACACCTTTGGCTAACAATTCTCCTCCTAGTTCTATCAAAAAGTTTTGAATTTTATTTGAAACCAAATAGTCTCCAATTAAGTCAATGCCATATCCTTTTGCAACAGCATTAAAATCAAAATAAATTTCAGGATATTCTTTCCATATTTTTGACTCTTCGGTCAATTTTACTTTATGAAATCCAACATAATTTAGCATAGAATCCAGAGCCTTATTGTTAATTACTTTTAGGGGTTTTGTATCTCCAAATCCATAAGCGTTTCTTAAAACTCCTACAGTAGGATCAAAATAGCCCTTTGTTTTTTGATAGACTTCAGATGATAAATTAAAATTATCAATAAAAATTTGATCTACAATCACTGAAGTATCACCACGGTTAATTTTTGAAATATCACTATCTGGTAAGTAGGTGTTGACTGATTTATTTACTAAATTAATAATAGAATCTATTCCCTTTTCTAAATCAAGATTCTGATTGGTGTATGCCTGAACTAAATAGGTAGTTCCAAACGCTTGTCCGCGAAAAGTTGTTTTTTCTAATGGTTTTTCTCCACAAGAAATAAGCATTATGATCGATAAAAGATAAAATAATTTACTCATAAAATTTCTGTTAAACCTAAATATACAAATGAATAATCTTCACCGTTGATAATGGGTTTATTAATATCTGATCCGTGCCCCAGCCAAATACCAGCATAATAAACTTTTGCATTAAATTGTTCTGAGTGTTCTAAAATTGATTGGGTATTGATATTACGATAATCACTGATCTCTTCGGAATTTGAAACTGCCCTTACCAAAATAAAAGAGGTTATTTTATCTTTAATGACTACAAACTGAGGGTTTTTTTTTAAATCTGATTTGATGGCTAAAAACTCATAACCTTCTTTCTCTAGTTCAGCTCCTACTATATTCATAGCTAAATTTCGAGATTCTTGTTTGTTAAGCTTTTTAGTCATGGATTTTAATTATCCTCCAAAGTCGTCAAAACGAATATTTTCATCAGGAATACCAAAATCTTCTCCCATTTTTTGAACGGCAACGTTCATTAGAGGGGGTCCACAAAAATACAGTTCGATATCCTCAGGGTTTTCGTGATAATTTAGATAATTATCAATTACACAGTTATGAATAAATCCAACAAAACCGTCACCATCTGAATCATTAATATCTTTTTTTACTTTCCAATTATCTTTATCTAAAGGTTCTGATAATGCTAAATAAAATTTGAAATTTGGAAAATCTCTCTCTAAGGCTTTAAAGTGTTCAATATAAAACAATTCTGCTTTTGAACGACCTCCATACCAATAAGTAACTTTTCTATTGGTTTTTAAGGTTCTAAATAAATGGTACAAATGTGATCGCATTGGTGCCATTCCTGCTCCACCACCGACATATAGCATTTCAGAGTCAGATTCGTTGATAAAAAATTCACCATAAGGTCCAGAGATCGTTACCTTATCTCCTTCCTTTTGATTAAAAATATACGACGAGGCTATTCCTGGGTTAACATCCATCCATCCACCTTTTGCTCTATCAAAAGGAGGAGTAGCAATACGCACATTAAGCATGATTTCTCTTCCTTCTGCAGGAAAAGATGCCATCGAATAAGCTCGCTCGACGGTTTCATTATTCTTCATGACTAAAGGCCATAATTTAAACTTATCCCATTCAGCTTTAAACTTATCTGCTGAATCGTGTTCTTCGGGGTGAGCAGTAATATCCATATCGGAAAATTTAACCTCTCCTTTTGGAATTTCAATTTGGATATAACCACCAGCTTTATAACCCATGTCTTCAGGAATTTCTACTACAAACTCCTTAATAAAAGAAGCTACATTATAGTTTCTTACAACTGTTGCCTCCCACTTTTTAATACCAAAAACTTCTTCCGGTATGGTGATATTCATATCTTGTTTCACTTTTACCTGACAAGAAAGACGAGCACCATCTTTTAATTCTTTTCTACTAAAGTGAGGTGTTTCTGTGGGTAAAGCTTCTCCTCCGCCTTCCAATACATGGCATTCGCATTGAATACAAGTTCCACCTCCACCACAAGCAGATGGTAAAAATATTTTATTAGCTCCTAGGGTTGTTAGAAGTGTTCCACCACTCGAAACTTCTATTTCTTTTTCACCATTAATAGTAATTTTTACAGGACCCGATGGTGATAATTTTTGTTTTGTAAAAAGTAATAAAGCTACCAATAAAAGTGTCAACACTAAAAAAGCGACAACGGTTGCTATTACTACTCCTGTTATACTTGGTGATAAAAACATAGTATTATTTTTTTAATTCTGTAACAACAACTGTTTGAGTTGCTTCTACTTCTTTTTCTTTTGTTGTTTGTTGTTCTTCTAATTTTTCGACTGGTTCTTCAACTACAGGCATTGCTGAATCGCCACTACCAGTGAGCATTCCTCCAAAACTCATAAATCCAATTGCCATTAACCCTGTTATGATAAATGTAATTCCCAAACCTCTTAGGGGAGCAGGCACATTACTGTAGCGTATTTTCTCTCTAATTGCTGCAATGGCTACTATGGCTAAAAACCAACCAATTCCAGAACTGAACCCATAGTTTAGTGCTAATCCAGCAGTTTCAATTTCTCTAGACTGCATAAATAGAGAACCTCCTAAAATAGCACAGTTTACAGCTATTAATGGAAGAAAAATACCCAATGAGTTATATAAAGATGGAGAAAATTTTTCAACAATAATTTCAACTAGTTGAACCATAGTGGCTATGGTTGCAATAAATAAAATAAACGATAAAAAACTTAAATCATAATCTGCATAAACACTCAATTCTGGCGTATCTCTATTACCATCAATCCATGCTAAGGCTCCTGGTTGTAAAATGTATTGATCTAAAAACCAATTTAAAGGAACGGTTACGGTAAGTACAAAAATAACAGCAGCTCCTAAACCTACTGCGGTGCTAACTTTTTTAGATACTGCTAGGTATGAACACATACCTAAAAAGTATGCAAATACCATATTATCTACAAAAATAGATTTAAAAAATAATTCTATGTGCTCTAACATATTTTATAATTTTATTGTAAAAAAATATAAGAATGGTGCATTCTTAGTTTTCTTCAATTAATGCTTTATTTTTACTTCGTTGTACCCAAATAATGATACCTACCACAATTAATGCCATTGGAGGCAATACCATAAATCCGTTATTTTCATATCCAATAGCATAAAGTCCTGTTTTTTCTACAGAGTCTCCCAATACTTTTATTCCAAACAAGGTTCCAGATCCTAGTAACTCTCTGAAAAATCCAACAATAATAAGTATAACTCCGTAACCTAGTGCGTTACCAATACCATCTAAAAAGGAGCGCCAAGGCCCGTTGCCCAGTGCAAAAGCTTCAAAACGCCCCATAATAATACAATTCGTAATAATCAATCCTATAAAAACCGAAAGTTCTTTACTTAATGAATATGCGAAAGCCTTTAATACTTGATCTACAATAATCACTAAAGTAGCTACAACGATAAGTTGTACAATAATTCTAATTTTTGAAGGAATAATGTTACGCATTAAAGAAATCACCACATTACCCATTCCTAAAACAAAAATTACAGAAACTGCCATTACAATTGAAGGCTTTAGTTGTGCGGTAATTGCTAGTGCAGAACAAATCCCTAATACCTGAATCGTAATTGGATTATCATCCAATAATGGATCCTTAATTAATTTGGCATCTTTTTTTGAAAGTAATCCCATTGGTTAGTTATTTAAAGTTTTTAAATAAGGAACATACATAGCAAGGTCCTTTTTTAACATTACCGATACTCCATCGCCTGTTATTGTTGCTCCTGCTAACGCATCCACTTCATAATCATCTTTTATCAAATTTTTAGGATCATTATTTCCCTTGGCTACTTTAATCCCCTGAAAAGCACCTTTGTCTAATAGTCGCTCTCCTACAAAATCATCCATAAAATAACGTTGTTTTATTTCCGCTCCTAGGCCCGGTGTTTCTCCTTTATGATCAAAATACACTCCTTGAACAATCATTTCTTTATCAACTGCAACAAAACCCCAAATTGCATCCCATAATCCTTTCCCACGAACAGGCATGATATATAACTCTGAACCGTCTTTTTGACCAATAAACAAGGGTAATCTTCTTTGATAATCTCCACTTTTTGCTTTGGTACTTTCTTTTTTAACGTCTATTAAATAAGCTAAGTCATTTTCAGTAGCCTGATCTCCTTGAATAACTAACTGTTTGGTAATATATTCATTAAAAACTTCTGCGACGTTGTCAGTCGGAATAAAAGCAACATCTCCGGTACCTTCATTGTTATTTATACCCATGGCATATAAAATATTCTGTTGTTTTTCAAATTTCTCGTTTGCTTTAATTCTTGGCTTTAATCCACTAGCAAATCCAGCTAGAAGAGAACCAACTATTACAACCATAACAATAGCGAAAAATATGGTATATGAATTATTATCGGTTTTATTAGCCATATTAATTAGTTTTTATTTTTAAACGTTTCATTCTTCTTTTTACATTTGCTTGTACCACATAGTGATCTATTGTAGGAGCAAAAACATTCATTAAGAGAATAGCTAAAAACACTCCTTCTGGATAAGCTGGATTAAATACTCGAATCATTATAGATATAAATCCAATTAAAAACCCATAAATCCATTTACCTTTATTTGTTTGAGAGGCTGTTACAGGATCTGTTGCCATATATACAGCACCAAACAATATACTTCCAATAATTAGATGTTGCCAAAATGGAACATTCATTAGGCCATAAAATTTATTGGTTTCTCCAATCCATCCTGCGTCTATAACACCATTAAAAATTAAACCCATAACTAAGGCTCCAATCAATGTCGATACTATAATTCTCCAACTTCCTATTTTTGTAAATATTAAAAATAGTGCTCCGATAATAATTAAAAACTTTGAGGTTTCACCGACAGATCCTGGGATTAAACCCCAAAACATATCCCAATAATCATAACTGACAGAACTATTTTGAGCATAAGCACCTAAAATGGTCTCGCCTGATATCGCGTCTAGATTTTCGCCCGCTGCGATGAGCTGGTCTCTTTCAACAGCACCATGGACCCATACCTTATCGCCTGACATCCAAGTAGGATATGCAAAAAATAGAAATGCTCTAATGGTCAATGCAGGGTTTAAAATGTTCATTCCGGTACCACCAAAAACTTCTTTACCAATAACAACTCCAAAAATAACAGCTACCGTTAGCATCCAAAGTGGTATATCTATAGGTACTATTAATGGAACTAACATTCCTGTTACTAGATATCCCTCTTCAACTTCGTGACCTTTAATAACTGCAAATAAAAATTCTACAGCAAGTCCAACTCCGTAAGAAATTATAACTAAAGGAAGAACTTTCCACATTCCAATTATCAAGTTATCCCAGGTCCAAAAAGTAGACCCAAAAAATCCTTTTGCTGCTTCTATATCACCCAATGCGAGATAATGCTGATAACCTGCATTAAACATCCCATAAATCAAACACGGCAATAATGCCATAATTACAGTATTCATGGTCCGTTTTAAATCATCGGCAGCTTTAATATGTGTACCTCCGTGAGTGGTCTCATTTGGAAGGTATAAAAAAGTATGAAGTGCATTAAATGCTGGAGCCATTTTGGTTCCTTTATACTTTTCTTTTAATTGATGTAAATTACTTTTTAATCCCATTAACCTATCTCTTTATACATTAAGTCTAAACCTTTTCTTATTATATCTTGGTGTGGTTGTTTAGAAACACAAATAAACTCTGTTAAGGCAAAATCCTCTGGAGCAACTTCATACATTCCTAAAGCTTCCATTTCATCTAAGTCTTCATATTTACATGCCTTTAAAATTTGCATTGGAAGAATATCTAATGGAAATACTTTTTCAAATGAACCAGTCACAACAAAAGCTCGATGTTCACCGTTAGTATTGGTATTTAAATCATATTTCTTTTTGGGTTGCAACCATGAAAACGTCAAGGCTCTAGTAACGGAAAGTTTATTAAAAATCGGTTTATTCCAACCAAAAAATTCATAATCGTCTCCTTCAGGAATTACCGTAACGGTGTTGGTATAATAACCTAAATGACCTTTTGGTGTAATTTTGTTTCCCGAAAGAACATTACCATCAATAATTCTAACATGTTCCTCTTTTAAGCCTGAGGTGTAAAGAATTGTCGAGACCTCGGAGCCAATTTTAGTTGTATAATATTTTGGATTTTTTACAGAGGATCCTGATAAGGCAACAATACGTTCAGCATTAAATTTACCGGTAAGTAATAGTTCACCAATCACGACTAGATCTTGAGGGCTTATCGTCCAAACTACCTCGCCTTTATTTACTGGATCTAACTTGTTGATCAAAGTACCCACATTTCCAGCAGGATGAATTCCTGTAACATTGTGAACCGATATATCTTTTAATCCCTCAAAAATACTTTTTGAATTTTTACCTACACCGACATTCAATGCTCCGTCTGTTAATTTACTTACAGCAGAAACAGCAGCTTGTAATTCTTTTTCTTTACCCATCAAAGTAAAGTCAAAATCAGCGCCTAAGGGTGCAGTAGAGAATGCTGAAACAAAAATAGCTTTTGGTTTAATATCTGGATTAGCAATAATATCGTAAGGTCTCTGCTTTATAAATGGCCAACAACCAGTTGCTAACAAATGATTTTTAATTTCATTTTCATCCATAGAAACAATAGAAGCTACTCCGTGATCTAAATAATCATCTTTTTGATCGGCTTCAATAACTATTTCTGTGATAACTCTTTTTGCTCCTCTTTCAATTTTTTGCACAATCCCACTAACTGGAGAAACAAATTTGATTTTTTCCTCGGCCTTTGAGTAAAATATAATGTCACCTGCTTTTAGTTTTGCTCCTTCTTTTACCACCAACTTTGGTGTGATAAGATGAAATTCTGAAGGCCTAATAACAAATGTTCTAGAACGAGGCGCTTTTGAAAGAGTTTTGCCGGCCTCACCATTCAAGCGAATATTAAGACCTTTTTTAATCTTGATGTCTTTAGACATAGAATACTAGTATTAAATTCTATTAAAAAAATCCCTTTTTTTGGGTATGCAAATTTATAAAAATTATGTTGGTACACCCATAAAAAAAAACAATTTTATTTATAAATAATTACATTAAAAAAAAGCCCCTGATTTAGGTATAAATATTGCTTATATTTAGGGTCTAAAAAAAGCTATTATGCATAAAAATATTATAATTTTATTTTTATTTTTTTACTACCATCATTCATTAATTGCTCAATATGCCGAACATGTAGCTCCAGAATTTATAAAAACTATTCAGTTTCTCGGTAGTACCAAACAAAGTCAACTACCGATCATCCGTTTAGGTGAAAAAGTTTACCTCTCATTTGATGCACTAAATGGGGACGAAGCTGATTACTATTATAAAATTACTCATCATGATTTTGATTGGAGATTAAGTGACTTAACAAAAGGTGAATATATGGATGGATTTGATGATGTTCGCTTGTATGAATATTCCAACTCTTTTAATACACTAAAAGGGTATTCGCACTACACCCTAAAAATTCCGAATAGAGATACCCGAAAACTGACAAAAAGTGGAAACTATATGGTTTCTATATACAATGATGACGGCGAACTAGTTTTTTCCAAAAAATTTATGATTATTGAAAACAAAGTTACTGTAGCTGCGTCTGTTAAAAGAGCTCGAAATTTAGAAAACATACAAAAAAAACAGGTGGTTCAATTTGTTATTGATTCGCCAAACTTAATACTGACAAATCCTAAAGAAACAGTAAATACGTTAATATTACAAAATAGCAATCTAAATACTCCGATCACAAATTTAAAACCCCAGTACACGATAGGTTCTCAATTAATATATCGATATGATAAAGAAGCAAGCTTTGATGCCGGAAACGAATATTTGTTTTTCGATAATAAGGATATTAGATCAGGAAGTTCAAGCATCCGTAAAATTGACTTAACTGACATTTACAATACTTATCTCTATACAAATAGTGCACGTTTTGAAAGACCATATACCTATAATCCAGATATCAATGGTAATTATCAAATTAGAATTTTATACCCAACAAGTGATATTTCTATCGAGGCTGACTATGCAAGGATTCACTTTACACTTCAATATTTTGAAGATTTAAATGACAAAGAAATTCATGTGTATGGAAATTTCAATAATTACACAATCGACGAAACTACTTACATGAAATATGATAGCTTTTCAGATACCTACACTAATCAAATGTTATTAAAACAAGGATTTTACAATTATAAGTATGTTGTTGTTAATCGAGATGGAACTATTGATTACGGTGCTATCAGCGGAAATTATTGGCAAACCGAAAATGATTACACGGTATTGGTGTACTTTAGAGATTTGGGAGCTCGCTACGATCGCATAATTGGAATGGGTAAAACAAATTCGTCCATCATTAATAATCAATAATAAAATATAATTTATTTTTAATATTAAATATCCCAACATGAAGGCGCTATTTTTTGACGGAAGTATTAAAAAAAGATTCCAAAAGGTCTATTAAGTTTAGTACTTGAAATTTGTACCTTTGCAAATCTAAATTTATAATAAACATATCATGGGAAAAGGATTTTTTGAAGTACCAATTGCTGTTAATGAACCAATAAAAGGATACGCTCCTGGCTCACCAGAACGCACAAAAGCACTAGATGCTTACAAAAAAATGTACAATAGCACAATTGATGTGCCTATGTATATAAATGGTGAAGATGTTAAAACAGGTAATATTGATACGATGTCTCCTCCTCACGATCACCAACATATAGTAGGAACCTACCATAAAGCAGAGAAAAAAAATATAGATACTGCCATTCTAGGAGCTTTAGAAGCAAGAAATACTTGGGCTAATACACCGTGGGAACAAAGAGCTGCAATTTTTCTTCGTGCTGCTGAATTAATTGCAGGTCCATACAGAGCAAAAATAAATGCTGCCACTATGGTTGCTCAATCTAAAACTATTCATCAAGCAGAGATAGATGCTGCCTGTGAATTGATTGACTTTTTACGCTTTAATGTTCAGTTCATGACTGAAATATATGCAGAACAACCTGAATCTACTTCTGACGCATGGAATCGATTAGAATACCGTCCATTAGAAGGTTTTATTTATGCTATTACCCCATTTAATTTTACTGCAATTGCAGGAAATTTACCAGCTAGTGCTGCATTAATGGGTAATGTAGTTATTTGGAAACCAAGTGACAGTCAAGTATTTTCAGCTAAAATTGTATTAGATGTATTTAAAGAAGCAGGTGTACCTCCTGGAGTTATTCAAATGGTAATGGGTGATCCAATAATGATTACAGACACGATACTAGCAAGTCCAGATTTTAGTGGAATTCATTTTACAGGTTCAACGAATGTTTTTAAAAATATCTGGCAAAAAATTGGAACAAATATTCACAATTACAAAACGTACCCTCGAATAGTTGGTGAAACAGGAGGAAAAGATTTTATAGTAGCTCATAAAACTGCAAATCCAAAACAGGTGGCAACAGCTATCGCAAGAGGTGCTTTCGAATTTCAAGGTCAAAAATGTAGTGCAGCAAGTAGATGTTATGTCTCTAAAAGTATTTGGAATGATGTAAAAAACAATCTTGTAAATGACGTAAACTCATTTAAAATGGGCTCTCCAGAAGATATGAGTAATTTCATTACAGCGGTAATCCACGAAGGCTCATTCGATAAATTAGCTAGCTATATAGATCAAGCAAAATCTGATGATAATGCTGAAATAATAGTTGGTGGTAATTATGACAAAAGCAAAGGATATTTTATAGAACCAACAGTTATCTTAACTAAAGATCCTAATTACACAACAATGTTTACAGAGCTGTTTGGTCCCGTAGTAACGATTTTTGTTTTTGAAGATGATCATTGGGAAGAAACACTTCATTTGGTTGACAAAACTAGTGAATATGCGCTCACTGGAGCAGTGTTCAGCGAAGACAGATATGCACTAGAACTTGGAGTTAAAATATTACAAAATGCCGCAGGTAATTTCTATATAAATGACAAACCTACAGGGGCTGTTGTTGGGCAACAACCTTTTGGTGGTGCTAGAGCAAGTGGAACAAACGATAAAGCTGGAAGTAAGTTAAATCTTTATCGATGGGTTTCACCAAGAATGATTAAAGAAACTTTTGTTACACCTACAAACTATAGATATCCTTTTTTAGGATAAATTTAAAAAAACAATCATAAAAAAACCTCAACAATAGTTGAGGTTTTTTTTATAAATAACAGTGTGAATCTATTCGTAAGGTTTATTTTCTCCCAACTCAGCAAACTGAGAATTTAAAGCGGTATTATCACTGTTTACTACCAAAACCACTACACTCATATTCGCAGTATTATAATTTTCAGGTATTGAGAAAGAAAAAGTTCTATTGTAGGTTACTAAAGCAGCTGTACTTGAAATAGCATCTCCTGTTAAATTTGTCAAAGAATTTCTTAAACCATGATTTTGTTCAAAATTAGGAATTGGATTTCCTAACTGGTAATATGGACTTGTCGGGTCATCGTTGTAGTAATTAACCTGATCTTGTAATATGCCACTTTCGAGGAGATAAACCACGAGTTTATCGCCAGTCATAAAACTTTGTTCATTCACCAGTTCAACTTCAATAATTAAATCATTAGTATCTGTTGAGAGCTCGGAGTTTATTGCAATCCCTATATTAGTATCTAAACCAGTCAAGCTTGTAATTTCATCTAAGCTATATGGATTGCTCCAATTAATTGTTCTATTTATTTTTGCAGTTGGATAACCGAAAACACCAAATGCATCTCTCAATTCATCAACTTGTGGAAAGTGTAAAAGATCTGGATCACCACTTCCGGTTTTATGAATTGTTATAATTGTTAGATCGTCAGTCATATCATGAGCGTCTTCAATTGCCGCAGTGACTATTGGACAATACCCACACCAAGTACCGGTATAATCTTCAACAACTACTTTTCTTTTTGGAATAATAACATCGAACGTTTCAGTATTTGTTGTTACAACGGTTCCATTTTCTGTGTATATACCATAAACTTCAAATTCTCCAATTGTTTCGGAAGTAAAAATATTCCCTTGAATTTCTGTATCATTAACAAAAAATGTTGCCTGCAAAGAAATATCTTCTCCTAATTCATTTATAATTTTGAAAGGAATCTCTTGGTTTCGAAGAGAAGTTTTTCTAACTAAGTCGTCGACTACAATATCAGCAGTAGGTGGCAATAAAGAAATATTCTCTTCAGTTCTACTACAAGATGATAATGCAAAAAAAGTAAGTATTAATCCTAAATAATAGATATTTTTCATAGGGTTAGTTTTTTTAAATAATTGAAACAAAAGTAATAGAAATTAGAAAAATAAATTATTGAATCTTAAAAAAATAAATAAAACATGTGAGCATCTAATTATTTAATTAGTGTTTATTGAAATAAATAAATTATTTTTGAATTCAAATAAAAACTAACCCATGAAAAAAAATATTTTACTTTTTGTACTTCTAACTACACTCAATGTGTTTTCTCAAGACAATATTCCCAATGTTGACCTAAAAACAATGGAAGGAAAAACCATAAGCTTCCATGAAGTTACCGACCAAAATAATGTTGTTATTATTTCCTTGTGGGCAACATGGTGTGTTCCTTGTATAAAAGAATTAGATGCTATCAGTGATGTTTATGAAGAATGGCAGGAGGAAACTGGGGTTGAACTAATAGCAGTCTCTGTTGATGATAGCAGAACTGTAAAAAGAGTAAAATCTTTAATTAACGGAAAAGGATGGGATTATCAAATTTTATTAGATACAAATAACGATTTAAAACGTGCATTAGGAGCATCAACGGTGCCTCTTACTATTGTAGTTAAAGACAATAAAATTGTTTTAAGACATTCTGGTTACAGTCCTGGATCGGAAGATGAGCTTTATGAAAAAATCAAAGAGCTAACATTATAAATCAACAAAAAACGAAGCAACTACAAATGAAAAAATTACTACTAATTGCATCAATTTTATATAGCACATTAACATTTGCTCAAGATACAGGCTATTTTTTTGGAGGATTTGAATCAAATACTCAATGGCTATTAAATGATGAAGGACTCAACTTTGATGCTCCAAAAGATCAATTAAGATCAAATAATTACTTCAGATTAGATTACAATTTAGGAAAATTTACAGCAGGCGTCCAATACGAATCCTACTTACCATCAGCTCTGTTGGGTTATTCTCCTAAATTTGACGGAAACAATGATATTGGCACTTATTACTTAAATTTTAAGCACGAAACAATAGATATAACAGCTGGATACTTTTATCAACAATTTGGGAATGGACTTATTCTAAGAAGTTGGGAAGATCGACAGCTAGGAATTAACAATGCTTTAAAAGGAATTCGGGTTATTTTCACACCAACAGACTATTTAGATTTAACTGGTATTTACGGAAAAACAAGAAATGGATTTGATGTTTCTGAGGGAATAACGCAAGGTATTGATGCTAACTTAAATATTAGCGAAGCACTAAAAATTGATCGTATAGATTTAGATTTAGGTGTTAGTTATGTTGGCCGATATCAAAATAACGGTACAAATGATACCATACCCAGCACTGTAAACGCCTATGGAGGAAGGTTAAATTTTGTAGCCGGAGATTTTTATGGAGGTATAGAAGCCATCATCAAAGATCCGGATGTAATTGCTAACGAAGGTCAACTATCATCCAACAAATTATATGATGGAACTGCAATGCAAATTGATTTAGGGTATGCTAAAAAAGGGCTTGGAATAAATGCCACCTTCAGAAGGTTAGAAAACTTCTCTTTTTATGCAGATCGTTTAGCTGAGGGAAATATTTATAACCAAGAACTTATTGGCTATACCCCTGCACTTACCAAACAACAAGATTATATGTTAACTAATATCTATGTTTACAATGCACAACCAAGATTAATAATAGAAACGTACGATCAAAGAGCAGGTGAAGTTGGAACACAGATAGATTTATACTATAAGTTTAAAAAAGGCACTTTATTAGGCGGAAAATACGGGACAAAAATCGCTGGAAATTTTTCGTATTGGGCTGGTTTAGATGCAGAATATCATATAGAAAACAGGTGGTATAAAGCCGAATTTATTGGTAAAGGACCTCGTTTATTTAGAGATGTTAGTGTTGAAGTCAAGAAGAAAATAAACAAAAAATGGAGTGGAGTAGCAACATTCCAAAATGTGATTGTTGACAAAGGTATTGTATATGGGGGACCTCTATCAGTTGAAGAAGATATTAAAGCCTCCATTGCTGTTTTAGAGGGTACCTATAAAATTAAAGGATCTAAATCTGTTAGATTTGTTGCTCAACATTTATGGGCTGAAAAGGATCGGAAAAATTGGGTGGCCGGAGTATTTGAGTATAATTTTAATTCAAATTTTGCATTATACCTTGCAGATAATTGGAATTATGGAGATACAGACATACATTACTACAGTGCGGGGGGTAGTTATTCTAAAGGCAGAACAAGATTTGCTATGAATTATGGTAGACAAAGAGGAGGTTTAATATGCATTGGTGGAGTTTGTAGATTTGTACCGGAAAACACAGGTCTTACAGCAAATTTAACTGTAAACTTTTAAATTTCTAAATAAAAAAAGCTCCAAAATTTTGGAGCTTTTTTTATTTAGAATGATTTTTATTTTTTTAGAATTTTCAAAGTCTTAGAAATTCCCTCTGTCGTTTTAAACTTGACAATATACATTTGAGGACTCAAATAAGACATATTAATTGTATGATTTCCTGTACTCAAAATTTGTGAATTTATTAATTGACCTTGCAAGTTGTAGATGACCATATCCATATCTTCCAAAGCGTTAACTTCCATATTGTTAAAGATAACCGTTGAGGTTATTGAAACTCCTAATTCTCTAAAATCGTTCGATCCAAGGATAGGATCATAACGATACGTGAAATTTAAGTCGTTTCCTATATCAGTACCTTCAGAATCAGTTAGGTAAAACCTAAAATTATAATCTTGCACTTCATTACTTTCTAAAGTAGCAGCAAAATGGTTTCCGCTTGGAGTAGTTTCTCCTGCTGGGATTGTCACAAAGTTTGGAGCAGGTGGTATAGATTGCCCAATAACTAAATCAATAAAACATTGATCGAAACACAATTCAAAACCGCTTCCATCAGCATTCACTGCGCTTACAAATTCTATTCTCATATAAATATCTTCGTCACTATCATTAGTAACAAAATAATCAAAGGATCCAGCTGGAACCCCAAAATTATTCATAGTAACTACCATCCCTTCCGTTACTTCTTCACCGTCGTGATCAGTTATTGTATAAGGGTTTTGTGCAAATAATGCAAAAGTTGTTAAGAAAACTGCGATAAGTAATAATGTATTTTTCATACTTTTTTGGTTAGTTGTTTAAATAAAACACAAAATTAAATAAAAATAACATATATTTGATATTGATTTTGTTAAATGTTTAACATTTTATGTTACTTAACACTCAAAAAACTGTATAATTCAAGCATTTTAATTGTAAAATTCAAGCATTAATGCAAAAAATTAATAAATAATTAAAATTAATAACCAACCAAAAAAAATGAAAATAAATTACACCCTAAACGTATTATTTACGTTTTTCACACTAACTTGTATTCGCTCAAACAATTGTAAGTACAAATCCTGAAAACAAGAAAGTTGTATTGGAAGAATTTACTGGAATTACATGCGGCTACTGTCCAGACGGACACGCAATAGCTCAAAATATTCAAAATAATAATCCAGGAAATGTTTTTTTAATTAATATACATCAAGGTAGTTATGCAAATCCTGGAAATAGTGGATTTGATTTTAGAACTCCTTTTGGAAACGCTATAGCTGCTCAAGGTAGGCTGCCAACTTCTACCCTTCTGGAACTATTAACTAGAAATTCGAATGCCCTAGAGTAGAAGTCTTGGACTTCTGCTGCAAACACTGCTCTTGGTCAATCTGCTGATGTAAATGTCGGAGTTGAGGCAGACATTGATGTGCAAACCAATACCATAACGGTTCATGTTGAAGCTTTTATACCAGCAGATAGTCCTGAAAGCAACAATAAGTTAAATGTTGCTTTACTACAAAATAATACTATCGGCCCTCAAACTGATTATGCAAACGGAAATACCACTGAGTACAATCATATGCACCGATTAGTCTGGTTAATAACTGGTCAGTGGGGAGAAGTTATCACAACAACTACTGCTGGAACATTTATTGACGAAACATACACCTACGACATCCCAGACGATTATAACGGTGTTCCTGTAAAAATTGAAGATTTAGAAGTGGTAGCTTTTATTACTGAAACCAATAAAGATATGCCAAGTGGAAGCGGTACTTTTCCAACCTACTCTAATTTTTCAGCAGAGAACAATGCGCGTCCAACATCAGTAGAAGCAATTTTACCACAATGCGGATTTGATATTGCACCTAATGTCACCATTCAAAATTTCGGAGAAAATGACCTTACAGAAGTTGAAATTACCTACTCAGTTAATGGAGGAGCTTCTCAAAATTACACTTGGACAGGATCATTGCTTTCGCTACAAAGCGAAACCGTTCAATTACCCGCAATTTCCTACGAAATACAAGATGTAAATACTGTTGAAATTTCACTGTCTGATGATGACAATAATTCAGATAATCAGATTTCTGAAAACTTTAATATTGCTAATGAGCACACTACTACGGTTAATATGATCTTGAATACAGACAATGCAGGATCGCAATGTACCTGGGAGGTTATGAACTCAAGTGGCGAAACTTTATACAGCGGCGGCCCATATGGCAATAATGAAAGTGTTGTTGAACAATTTGATTTAACAAACGACTGTTACAGATTCAGAGTTTTTGATAGTGCTGGAAATGGTGGTGGATCTGTAGTGTTATATGACACCAATAATGATGTTGTATATAGTTCTCCTGGAAATTATGGTGCTGGTGAAGAAGTTCATTTTAAAACAGTTGGAGATCTAGGAAATAACGATAATTTACTAGGTAATGTTGTTATTTACCCTAACCCAGCAAAAAACAATATAAACATTCAAAATGCTGAAAATTCATCGGTCAAAGTATTTGATTTATTAGGTAGAGTTGTTTTATTTCAAAATAATATTTCTCTTAACCAACAGTTAGACGTTTCTAAGTTAACAACAGGAACTTACTTGATAAAAATTATCAACGGTAATCAAGTTAAAACAGATAAATTTATTATTAATAGATAACCAATTCTTTATATCAAATAAAAAAACTTCGAAGTAATTTTCGGGGTTTTTTTTATTTATTTTTTTTTGAATTTTAGCGGTAAATAAACTACGCTTTTAGTTTCAAAAAAATCTTCCTCAAAATAATCTATAAGAGGATAAATTGTAGCTGCTGGAAAATTTAACAATTCGTCGGTTAAATCACCTCCTTTTAAATATAAAATTCCATTTTTAAGCTCATGGTTGTTTTTCTTTAAAACAGCTAGATAAACCCATCGCACAAAGGTATCCATTTGTGCTACTGCCCTACTCACAATAAAATCATATCGATCATTTAAAGATTCAACTCTAGCATTAGTAATAGTCACATTTTGAAGATTTAAACCCGCTACTACTTCATTAACAACTTTTATCTTTTTTGCAATACTATCTACTAAATGAAATTGAACTTCAGGAAATAGGATTGCAAGAGGTATTCCGGGGAAACCACCACCAGTTCCAACATCCAATATCTTAGAGCCTGGAATAAACTTTTGAATTTTTGCAATTCCTAAAGAATGTAAAACATGTCTAAGGTATAGTTCATCGATATCTTTTCGAGAAACTACATTAATTTTTAAATTCCAATCTTTATAAAGTTCTTTCAATTTTTTAAATTTTGAAATTTGTTGATCAGACAAATCAGGATAATATTTAAGTAATAATTTCATGATAAAAGTATTTTACAAAAGTACTTATCTTTGTTAAAAATAACCTAAGGAAATATTCGTTATTCATTAAAGAAATGTAAATTTGTAATTCTAATAAAAATCATAAATTTTGAACTATAAACAAGTAAGTTTTTCTAGATCAGACTCTACAAAGTTTTTTAAAACATTAAACAAAAGAGTAAACCAATACTTTAAAGAAAAAAATATTGTAAAAACTGGTAATTGGAAGTTATATATCAAGGCCGTAATAATGTTTTCAATGTTTTTTGTTCCATTAATACTTATATTAACAATAGATATGCCTCAATGGGTATTACTCTTATTAACTGTTGTTATTGGAATAGGAATGGCCGGTGTTGGAATGAATGTGATGCACGACAGCAATCATGATTCTTTTTCGAGTAAAAAATGGGTAAATAAATTAATGGGAAGTAGTATTTATATATTAGCTGGTAATGTTTACAATTGGAAAGTACAACATAATGTTTTACATCACACTTTTACGAATATTAAAGGTCAAGATGAGGATATTGATGCTGGAAGAATCATACGCTTTTCAAAACATTCAAAATGGTTCAACATCCACAAATTTCAAAAATATTATTCTTTTTTCTTATATGGGTTATTGACAATTAATTGGGCAATTACAACCGATTTTAAGCAGATGAATAATTATCTGAAACGAAAATTATCTTATGGTAAATTTCCAAATCCTGCGACTGAATGGACTAAGCTTATTATTTCAAAAATAGTCTACTATGCAATTTGGATAGTACTACCTCTTTTAGTGTTGGATATAGCTTGGTGGAAAGTTTTTATTGGTTTTTTTGTAATGCATTATACAGCAGGTATCATTTTAAGTGTCGTATTTCAATTGGCTCATGTGGTTCCAAAAACTGACATGCCATTGCCGGACAAAAATGGAAACATGAAACATACTTGGGCCATACATCAATTTTATACAACTGCAAATTTTGCGCCAACAAATAAATTTATTTCCTGGTATACCGGAGGTTTAAATCATCAAGTAGAGCATCATGTTTTTCCGCATATATCTCATATTCATTATGGGAAAATTGCAAAAATTGTAAAAGAAACTGCATTGGAATTTAACTTGCCCTACAACGAATATAAAACAACAAGAAAAGCTATCCTAGAGCACTTCAAACAATTAAAATCCTTAGGCGAAAAACCAGCTTTAACGATATAATTACAAAATGAATCCAAACCTTTCAAAAAGAATTAATGCCATGGCAACTTCTGCCACTTTAGCGATGGCTGCAAAAGCCAGAGAGTTAAGAGAAGAAGGAAAAGATATTATAGGACTAAGCCTTGGTGAACCAGATTTTAATATTCCTGAATTTGTGAAAGAAGCCGCTATAGAAGCAGTAAAAGATAACTATCATTCGTACACTCCTGTTGATGGATATGGTGATTTGAAAAATGCTATTATCACAAAATTCAAACGTGATAATGATTTAGTTTATACACCCAATCAAATAGTCGTTTCTACTGGAGCTAAACAATCACTCGCAAACCTAGCTATGGTTCTTTTAAATGAAGGAGATGAAGTGCTCTTACCTGCACCTTACTGGGTTAGTTATAGTGATATAAGTAAATTAGCAGGCGGAGTTCCTGTTGAAATATCGACTTCTATAGAATCTGATTTTAAAATAACTCCCGAAAGCTTAAAAGCATCCATAAGCTCGAAAACAAAAATGATGATTTATAGTTCTCCGTGTAATCCGAGTGGTTCTGTGTATTCTAGAGAAGAATTAAGAGCATTGGCAGACGTTTTAATTGATTATCCTGAAATTATCGTAATTAGTGATGAAATATATGAGCACATCAATTTTACAGGACAACATACCTCTATGGCAGTTTTCGAAGACATGTACAATCGGACCGTAGTTGTCAATGGAGTCTCAAAGGCGTATTCAATGACTGGATGGAGAATTGGATACATAGGAGCTCCAGATTGGATAGCTAGAGCCTGTAATAAAATGCAAGGTCAAATTACTAGTGGAGCAAATTGTATTGCGCAACAGGCAACCATAACTGCCCTAGAAAGTCCTCCTGAAAAAATAAAATATATGATCGATGCTTTCAAAGAGCGAAGAAAATTAATATTAGAATTAATAGCAGAAATACCAGGTTTTAAAACCAACCAACCACAAGGCGCGTTCTACGTCTTTCCTGACATATCCTATTATTTCGGAAAAATTATAAAAGGAACAACCATCAATACAGCCTCAGATTTTTCAATGTATTTACTAGAAAAAGCGAATGTTGCTACGGTAACTGGAGAGGCTTTTGGAAACCCTAATTGTATCCGAATTTCTTATGCAGCATCAGAAGAAGCTATCGAGGAGGCTTGTAAAAGAATTAAGAGAGCTATAGTTTAATTTAAAAATATTATCTATTCTTCCAAAAGTAGGGTGTCAAAATTATTAAAACTGTAAATAACTCAAGTCTACCAACTAACATTAAAAAAGAAGACCACAACTTTGCTGGTTGTGACATTTGGCTAAAAGTTTTCATTGGTCCAAATTCACCAATTGAAGGTCCAACATTTCCCAGACTAGATGCAGATACGCCCAAAGCTGATTCAAAATTTAAACCAAATAATGAAAAGCCTAGTGCTCCGATCATAAATGTTAGCATGTAAATTATAAAAAAGCCCAAAACGTTATAAATAATTTCAGTTCCAACAGATTTATTATTATATATTGTTGGAACTATTGCATTTGGGTGAAGAATTCTTTTAAACTCTAAAAAACCATTTTTTATAATTAATAGGTGTCTAACGATTTTAAAACCTCCTGACGTACTTCCTGCCGAACCCCCTATAAACATTAAGCCAAAGAAAATAAGAAGTAAAAATGGAGTCCAGGCTGTATAATCAGATGTTACAAATCCTGTTGTTGTTATTATTGAGACAACCTGAAATAAAGAATGTCTGAAAACACCTTCAATTTCTGTAAATAGAGATTGATCACCATCTATAAGTAAAGATGAATTAAAAAATATAATTAATGCCACTATAAAAGTAAAAAATAGAATAAGCTTGAAATAAAGTTTAAATTCTTCATCCGATCTTAGCTTATCAAATTTTCCCTTAAAAATATAATAGCTAAGGACAAAGTTTGTACCCGCTATAAACATAAATATAATTACTATATATTGAATTATAGGTTGAGAGTTCCAATAAGCTAAACTGCTATCTTTTGTAGAAAAACCTCCTGAGGCAATATTACTCATAGAATGATTAATTGCATCAAAAAATGACATACCAAAAACAGTCAAAAGAATTGTTTCTAATAAAGTAAAACCAAAATAGATTAACCATAATCTTTTAGCAGTATCTGTAATTCTTGGGTGTAATTTATCTGTGCTTGGGCCTGGTGCTTCTGCTGAGAATAATTGCATGCCCCCAATCCCTAAAAGTGGTAAAATTGCAATAGCTAATACTATAATCCCCATACCTCCTATCCAATGAGTAATACTTCTCCAAAATATTATTCCATATGGTAATGACTCTATTGAATCAATTATAGTTGCTCCGGTTGTTGTATAGCCAGATGTTGTTTCAAAAATAATATTTGAAAAACCATTTATTGTACCAGTAAATAAATAAGGAATTGTACCAGATAAAATCATAATAATCCAGCCAAGGATAACTACAATATACCCTTCTTTTTTATTTAATTGTTTATCAAAATTTTTGTTAAACCTAAAACTAATAGTACCTAAAGTAAAAACTATAAAACCAGATAAAATTAAACTTTTAGTTATTCCATCATCGTAAAAATAACTTAATAAAGATGCCAAAAACATGAAACCTCCATTAAACATGAGTAACACACCAATAAAATAGAAAATGATTTTATAATTTACTTTTTTCATAATTACTTAGAATAAAAAAAGCGTTCTATTTTTTTGATAACCTTAATTTCACAACATACTACAACTCTGTCGTTTTTTAATATTTTAAAGTTTCCTAGAACGACTAAACCTTCACCATTTCTAATTACTCCACTAATTATTGCAGCTCTTGGAAATTTAAGATTTTTAATATATTTATTACAAATCATAGAATTATCATTAACAACAAACTCTAATAATTCTGCATTCATATTACTCAATTGAGATATTGCAACAACTTCTCCTCTTCTAATATATTTAAATATACTGTTTGCTGCCAAAAGTTTTTTATTAATAAGTGTATCAACACCTATAGATTGAGCAAGTTTATAATAATACATATTATCAACCAATGCTATTGTTTTTTTAATACCTCTCGATTTAGCCACTAAACAGGACATAATATTAGTTTCAGAATTTCCAGTTACAGAAATAAATGCATCCATTTGATTTAAATTTTCTTCATCTAATAACTCAACATTAGTTCCATCACCTAAAATAATCAAGGCTTGGGGTAAGATTTCTGCTAAATTTTCAGCTTTTTCTTTATTCTTTTCAAATAATGTAACACTAAAGTCATTATTGGATAAATTGTTTGCTACTTTTCTTCCAATTCTACTACCTCCAAGAATCATGACATTACGAATCTCAACACTATCTCTTCCAGAAAGTTTACGAAGCTCATCACCTCCGCCTTTTGTAGTCATAAATACAACATAATCACCAATATAAAAAATAGTATCACCTCTAGGAATAATTGTTTTATTATTTCTTTTTATAGCTATCGGAAAAAAATGATTTTCAGGAAAAAAATTAGCAGATTCAGCTACAGTTTTACCAATAAGATCAGCTGATGCAGATAATACTATACCAAGGGTAGTTAAAGCACCGTTTTCAAATTCAAAAGTATCATTAAATTCAGATTGGTTTATAACTAAATCAATTTCATCAGATGCTAAAGATTCTGGTGATATTAACTCATCAATTCCAAATGAGGAAAAATTTAAATTATTTTTAGATTTGATATATTCAGTATTTGATATTCTAGCTATAGTTTTTTTAGTTCCTAATTGCTTAGCTAAAAAACAAGATGTTAAATTTATAGCTTGCATAGTTGTAACACCTATAAACATATCAGCATCTGCTGCATTTGCTTCATTAAGAGTTTTAATAGATGTAGAGTCACCAACTAAAACCCTAATATCTAAATAGGTTTCTGCAAATAAAAGATTTTCCTTCTTTTGGTCAATTAACGTAATTTCTTGTGATTCGTAAGATAATAATTTTGCCAAATGAAATCCTACCTCACCCGCACCTGCAATAATTATTTTCATAATAAAATAATGATTAAGACTACAAATGTATTGAAATTAAATAAAACCAACTCTTTGGAAATCACAAATCTATTTTGGTTAAAACATATATACATATTCCAAAAAATATGTAATTTTACAGCCGCTATGACATTAGATAAAAAAGTTACTCCATATAAAGACTCAAGTTTAAACAAAAAAGAACAAGTAGAGAAAATGTTTGACACCATCTCTGGAAATTATGATGGTCTAAATCGTTTAATTTCTTTTGGAACCGATTTAAAATGGAGAAAAAAAGTTTTAAAATATATAATACAACACCAACCGGAAAGTATTTTAGACATCGCAACTGGTACCGGAGACTTAGCTATAAAATTTGCTGAAAAAACTGAAGCTTCTGAAATCATAGGATTGGATTTGTCTGAGGGAATGCTATCTGTTGCTAAAAAAAAGGTCATTGATACTAAGTTAGAAAGTAAAATTAATTTTATCAAAGGTGATTCTGAAGCATTGCCCTTCGATAAAAATAGTTTTAGTGCAATAACAGTTTCTTTTGGTATTAGAAATTTTGATAATTTAGAAAAAGGTCTATCAGAAATTTTAAGAGTTTTAAAACCAAACGGACTTTTAATTATTCTTGAGACTTCTGTACCAACAAAATTTCCATATAAACAGGGATATCAATTTCATTCAAAAATACTACTTCCTATTATTGGAAAACTATTTTCAAAAGATAAAGTAGCCTACAATTACCTCAGTGAAAGTGCATCAATTTTTCCTTATGGGACCAGACTCAACAATATTTTACAAAAAATTGGGTTTATAAATGTGAAAAACAAACCACAAACTTTTGGCGTAGCGACCATCTATACTGCCACCAAATCATAATGAAAAAAATAGTTATTTTTCTTTTGATATTGCTAATTGCACAAACTGCAAAGGCACAATTATTTAGTAAAGAAAGAATTCTTAATAGAGCTAATATTGATAAAAAAACATTGTCATGGGGCTATTATCTTGGTTTTAATAATTACGATTATTATTTTGATTACAAAGAGCAAAACCAGGGGGATAATACCGATATTTTAGTTTCTGGAGAAAGTGGTTTTAATGTAGGTTTGTTAGGAAACTTACGAATCAGTAACTACTTTGACTTAAGGCTAGAACCTGGGTTAAGCTTCACAAAAAGAAATCTTGTTTTTCCAGGATTTACAGACCCAAAAGATAATTTAAGAGAAGTTAAAGCTACCTATATTCATATCCCTTTGCTTTTAAAAGTGTCTACAAAAAGATTGAATAATATTAAACCCTTTTTGATCGGAGGCTTTTCCACCTCTTTTAATTTGGCAAGTAACGAAGATAACCCTGAAGATAACGCAACAGGAACATTCAGGTCCACCAGCAGTAATTTTAGTTATGAGTTGGGATTTGGAATCGATATTTATCTTTATTATTTTAAATTTACTCCCTCAATTCGGGGTGTTTTTGGGCTTAACGATCAATTAGTTAGAGATAAAAACCCAAATAGTGGTTGGACAAAAAACATTGAAAAAATGATCTCTCGAGGAGTATTCATTAATTTTACTATTCAGTAAATCTTTTAAATTCACTAAATAATATTGCAGTAGCTATAGCAACATTTAGACTCTCCGTTTGATGATTGTCGCCAAATCGAGGGATTGCGATTTTATGTGTAGTAAGATTTAATAGGGCATCTGAAATTCCATTTGCTTCATTTCCTACAATAACAATTGCATTTTCTGGTAATTTTTTTTTATAAATATTTTTTCCATCCATGGTCCCAGCATAAACAGGAAGATCGTTAAAAGACAAGTATTCTGTCAAATCACAATAACTAATACTTACCCTTGATATAGAGCCCATAGTAGCTTGAATAACTTTAGGATTAAAACAATCTACACTATCTGACGAACAAACTATATTAGTTACATTAAACCAATCGGACAACCTTATTATGGTTCCGAGATTACCAGGGTCTCTAATTGAATCTAAAAGTAGAGTTATCCCTTCTTTTTTATGCTTTTTTTGTTCTGGAATATTAAAAATAGCAACCGAATTATTGGCATTTTTCAAAAAACTAATTCTTGAAATTTCTTCATCAGAAATTATTTCAGAATTGACGCCTGTAAATAGATCCTCGACGGTAGCATATAAAGAATGTAATTTAAATTTCGCCGTCAATAGCTCATTGATAACTTTTGGCCCCTCTGCAACAAATAATTTTAATTTACTACGATACTTTTTTTGCTGTAAGCTTCTTATTAATTTAATTTGACTTTTGCTTATCAAAATAATGTATTTTTGAAGTTATTAAATAAAGGAATTTGACTCAAACTCTGACAAAAATATCATTATTTTTAGGATTAACTATAGTAATTGTTTCTTGTAATACGGTTAAACGAGTTCCTGGCGAGAAACATTTACTTACTAAAAACACGATAATTTTAGATAGTGTTATAAATAAAGACTTCAAAACTAAAAATTTAATTTACCAGCAACCCAATAAAAAAGTTCTTGGTGTACCATTGAGTCTTCATCTTTTCAACTTAGCAAAAACACAACCAGATTCTACATTTCAAAATTGGCTCCAAAATAAGCCCAATAGAGAGAAAAGAATGAATCATATCTATTCAAAAAAACAGGTAGACAAAATGGCTACAAGTTTTATTGGATTCAATAAATGGCTTCAAAAAATTGGTAACCAACCAACTATTATTGATATAAAAAAGTTAGAAAACAATCTTCAATATATAAATAATTACTATTCAAGTTTTGGGTGGTTTAATACCGAAACTAGCTTTAAAATTGACACTCTTAAAAATAAACGTGCAGCAATCACTTATTATATTAAAAAAAACACTCCCTATGAAATCGGTACCATTGAAAAAGAAATAAATTCACCAATTGTGGATTCATTGTTTGGAACCATTCAAAATAAATCTTTAATTATAAAAGGGAATCAGTATTCATCAATTGACTTTAACAAAGAGCGAGAGCGTATTTCTAAAATTTTCAGAAATTCAGGCTTGTATTATTTTGATCCAAGTTATATTGAATTTGAAGCAGACTCCGTAAACACCAATCATAAAGTAAATATTGTGTATAAAATACCTGATCAAAAAATCAGGGAAAACGATACCACTCGAACCGAACCTTTTAAAATTTATAAAATTAGTGAAGTACAACTTGTAACTGATTATAATTACAAGAACAGAAATGAGACCATCTCTGATTCTATCGAATATAATGGATATCATATTTATAGTTATGACAAATTAAAATATTTCCCAAAAGCAATAACTGATGCAATCGCTATCTCTCCAGGAAAAATTTTTAAAGATTCAGAGCGAAGTTTAACCTACAGTCAGATAAGTGATTTAAAAATATTTAAGTACCCAAAAATATCCTATGTTGAAGACCCAAAAGATTCAACAGGAACCCATTTAATAGCCACCGTATTATTGACATCTCGTAAAAAATATTCGTTAGGTTTAGATTTTGACGCTTTTACCTCTACAATCCAACAATTTGGTATCGGTTTTAAAGCCTCATTTTCTATTAGAAATGTTTTCAAACGAGCAGAAATATTCGAAATATCGGCAAAGGGAAGAGTTGGTTCATCAAAAGATGCTGGAGATAATGAGAGTCGATTTTTTAACAATTCAGACATAGGAGCTGATATGAAACTTATATTCCCTAGGATTATTTTTCCTGTAAAAACAGAAAAGCTTATACCAAAATCAATGTCACCGTCAACCTCAGCAACTATAGGTTTTACAAATCAAAACAATATTGGTTTGGATAGGCAAAATATTAATTTAATTTACAACTATCGATGGAAGCCTAAAGTAAAAATAACCAATCATCTAGACTTGTTTAATATTCAATTTGTAAGAAATTTAAATCCAGAAAATTATTACAATGTATATACTAGTTCTTACAATAGTTTAAATGATATAGCCATTGAATCTGACTATGTATTTGATGATCCAGAAAACAGACAACTCCAAATACCTGGAGAAACTAGTGAGTTTTTGACTCAATCTTTAGACACTACCAATCCATTAAACCTTAATTCAGATCAGCAAGAAGATGTTTTAAGTATTTTTGAAAGACAAAAAAGACTTACTGAAAATAACTTAATCTTAGCAATGAACTTTACTTGGACTAAGGATACACGTGAGAGTATAAAAGACAACTCCTTCTATAGAATTCGATGGAAAATAGAATCTGCAGGATTAATACTTAACGAATTTGCAAAAGCAATAAACACTCCCAAAGATTCCCTAGGAAGTTACCTTATAAATGATGTTGCTTATTCTCAGTATATAAAAGCAGAAGCCGAATACATCAAACATTGGGATTTAAATTATCAAAATAAATTTGCATTTAGAAGTTTTGTGGGTATTGCAGTTCCCTATGGAAATAGTAAAAGTATCCCTTTTACCAGAAGTTATTTTGCAGGAGGAGGTAATGACAACAGAGGATGGCAAGCCTATGAATTAGGTCCTGGTAGTAGTGGTGGTGTCTTAGATTTTAATGAAGCAAATTTTAAAATAACTATTAACAATGAGTATCGATTTAATTTATTTGATGCATTTAATGGAGCTCTGTTTATTGATGCTGGAAATATTTGGAATACTCTTGATAATATTACAGAACCAGAAGAAACATTTACAAGTTTAAAAGATTTACAAGATATTGCAATTTCTACTGGATTTGGACTACGTTATGACTTTGGTTTTTTTGTTTTTAGGTTAGATATAGGTTTTAAAACTTATGACCCTTCGTACCCAAAAGAAAACAGATGGTTTACAGATTATAATTTTGGGAATGCCGTTTATAACATAGGAATCAACTATCCATTTTAAACCATAATATTTTATTATTTTTGCTATATAACAATACAACTATGAATCATTCAATCAAACCGGGTGTAGCAACCAGAAAAGAAGTACAAAAAATACATCAATATGCCAAAGACAAAGGGTTTGCCTTACCTGCGGTTAATGTTATCGGAACCAATAGTATAAATTCTGTTCTAGAAACTGCTGTTGAGTTAAATTCTCCTGTTATCATTCAATTTTCAAATGGAGGAGCGCATTTTAATGCTGGTAAAGGGCTTTCTAATGAAAATCAGAAAGCGGCAATTGCCGGAGGAATAGCAGGGGCTAAACATGTTCATGAAATGGCAAAGGCCTATGGAGCGACAGTGATACTTCACACAGATCATTGTGCAAAAAAATTATTACCCTGGATTGATGGATTATTAGATGCTGGCGAGAAGTATTATAAGGAAACGGGCGAACCGCTTTACAGTTCTCATATGATTGATTTATCAGAGGAGCCCATTGAGGAAAATATTGAGATTTGTAAAAAATATCTTGAAAGGATGACTAAAATGGGTATGACCTTAGAAATTGAATTAGGAATTACCGGCGGAGAAGAAGATGGAGTCGACAATAGTGATGTAGATTCTTCAAAACTTTATACGCAGCCTGAAGAAGTTGCCTATGCTTATGAGGAACTCTCTAAAATAAGCAATCAATTTACAATTGCTGCTGCATTTGGAAATGTTCACGGAGTATACAAACCAGGAAACGTTGAACTAACTCCAATCATATTAAAAAATTCTCAAGAATTTGTTGAAAAAAAATACGATACTGGACCTAACCCTATAGATTTTGTGTTTCATGGAGGTAGTGGTTCTACCTTAGATGAAATTCGAGAAGCTATTGGATATGGAGTGATAAAAATGAATATTGATACTGATCTACAATTCGCTTTCAGCGAAGGGATTAGAGACTATATGAATCATAACATCGATTATTTAAAAACACAAATTGGTAATCCTGATGGTCAAGATTTACCCAATAAAAAATATTATGATCCAAGAAAGTGGCTCCGCGAAGGTGAGGCTACCTTTAAAACAAGATTAAAGCAAGCTTTTAAAGACCTTAATAACGTTAACACTTTATAATTTATTTCTAGGACGATAGTTGCAATTTTGCAATTCTAAAAATGTAAAACATTACAAACTATGAGTTGGTTTAAAAGAACAAAAAAAGGAATTCAAACTCCTACAGAACAAAAAAAAGATGTCCCAAAAGGACTTTGGTATAAATCTCCTACCGGAAAGATTGTTGACACCGAACAATTGGAGAAAAATTTTTACGTAAGCCCTGAAGATGGATATCACGTAAGAATTGGGAGTAACGAATATTTTGAAATATTATTCGATGATACCTACAAAGAACTAAACTCAAAACTTACTTCTAAAGATCCCTTAAAATTCAAGGACACAAAAAAATACACCGATCGTTTAAAACAAGCCAAAGAAAAAACAAAGCTCAATGATGCCGTAAGGACAGCTGTTGGTAAATCGATGGGAGAAGATATTGTTATTGCTTGTATGGATTTTAGTTTTATTGGAGGGTCTATGGGAAGTGTTGTTGGTGAAAAAATAGCTAGAGCGGCTGGTTACGCTATTAATAAAAAACTACCTTTTATGATCATTTCAAAAAGTGGAGGTGCCAGAATGATGGAGGCAGCATTATCCTTAATGCAATTAGCCAAAACATCTGCTAAATTAGCTCAACTAGCTGAAGCAAAAATCCCCTACATCTCGTTATGTACAGATCCGACTACTGGAGGTACCACAGCATCGTTTGCTATGTTAGGTGACATTAATATAAGTGAACCTGGTGCATTGGTTGCTTTTGCAGGTCCTCGTGTCGTGAGAGATACTACTGGAAAAGAATTACCAGAAGGTTTTCAAACTGCTGAATTTCTTCAAGAACATGGATTTTTAGATTTCATTAGTCATAGAAAGGATTTAAAATCTAAAGTAAATCAATATATTGATTTGATATTAAATAGACCTCTTAGGGAAAAAACCGCTTAAAAAAAGCAATTATTACATCTATTTAAAAAGAAAAACAATATATTTGCCGCCTGATTATCAAAGCGGTAATCTGTACATAAAAATCATTTAAAATAATATTGGCATGTATTTATCACCTGAAGAAAAAGGAAAAATTTTCAAAAAACACGGCAAATCAAATAAAGACACGGGATCTGCTGAAGGACAAATCGCATTATTTACCTATAGAATTGACCATTTAACGAAGCACTTAAAACAAAATCATAAAGATTTTAACACAGAGCGTTCCTTGGTAAAACTAGTAGGTAAAAGAAGATCTCTTTTAAACTATCTTATGAAAAAAGATATTTTGAGATACCGTGCAATTGTGAAAGATTTAAATTTACGTAAGTAATATATGGGAGCCTTGTGCTCCTTTTTTATTTTCTGATGATTTTTTTATTAGAATTTTCTTTTTAAAGAAAAAAACTCCTAGAGTTTAAACAGAAAAGCTATAGCAAGTTTTTCGTTGGTCAACTACACACAACACAACAACTGTATTCGTAAAATCGAATATTGACCATTGTTAACTGCTCTGCTGAAGTAGAGCGCAATTAAAAATTATGATTCCAAAAACATTTAGAGAGGTCATTGACCTCGGTGATGGTAGAGAAATATCTATCGAAACCGGAAAATTAGCAAAACAAGCGCATGGTAGCGTAGTAGTACAATCAGGAAAGTGCATGATGTTATGTACCGTTGTATCTAATTACAAACAAAGTCCTGTAGACTTTTTACCATTAACAGTAGATTACAGAGAAAAATTTGCAGCGGCTGGTCGTTATCCAGGCGGATTCTTTAAAAGAGAAGCGAGACCTAGTGATGGTGAAGTATTAACGATGCGTTTAGTAGATCGTGTTTTACGTCCATTATTTCCTAAAGACTATCACTCAGAAGTACAAGTGATGATTCAATTAATGTCACATGACGAAAACGTAATGCCAGATGCAATGGCAGGTTTAGCAGCATCAGCAGCTATTCAATTATCCGATTTTCCATTTGAATGTGCCATATCTGAAGCAAGAGTTGGACGAGTAAATGGTGAATTCGTTATTAACCCAACTAGAGCGCAATTAGCAGAATCCGATATCGATATGATGATCGGAGCATCAGCTGATTCTGTAATGATGGTAGAGGGTGAAATGGATGAGATTTCTGAAGAAGAAATGGCAGATGCTATTAAATTTGCTCATGAAGCTATTAAAGTACAATGTGCGGCTCAAGTACGTTTGGCTGAGGCATTCGGGAAAAAAGAAGTCCGCGAGTATGAAGGGGAACGCGAGGATGCAGACTTAGAGAAAAAAGTATACGATATGGCTTACGATAAAGTTTATGCCATTGCCAAAGCAGGTTCTTCAAAAAAAGAACGCGGTATGGCTTTTTCTGAGATTAAAGAAGAAATTAAAGCAACTTTTTCTGAAGAGGAATTGGAAAATTTTGGCGATTTAGTATCAAAATATTATGCGAAAGCTGAAAAGGCTGCCATCAGAAACTTAACCTTAGATGAAGGTTTAAGATTAGATGGTCGTAAAACAGATGAAATAAGACCTATTTGGTGTGAAGTAGATTATTTACCATCAACACACGGCTCTTCTGTATTTACTCGTGGCGAAACACAGGCACTAGCAACTGTTACTCTGGGAACTTCTAGAGATGCAAATAAAATAGATATGCCATCGTTTGAAGGCGAAGAAAATTTCTATTTACACTATAACTTCCCTCCTTTTTGTACAGGTGAAGCTAGACCATTAAGAGGTACTTCTAGAAGAGAAGTAGGTCATGGTAACCTAGCACAACGCGGCTTAAAAGGAATGATTCCTGAAGATTGTCCTTATACAGTTCGTGTAGTATCTGAAGTGCTAGAATCTAACGGTTCTTCCTCTATGGCAACTGTTTGTGCCGGTACAATGGCACTTATGGATGCAGGTGTACAAATGATAAGACCTGTCTCTGGAATTGCTATGGGATTAATATCGGATGCTGAGTCAGGAAAGTATGCTGTATTATCCGATATTTTAGGTGATGAAGATCACTTAGGTGATATGGATTTTAAAGTGACAGGAACTGCCGAAGGTATTACGGCTTGTCAAATGGATATAAAAGTAAAAGGACTGTCTTATGAAATATTAGTGAATGCACTACAACAAGCACGTGAAGGCCGTTTACACATATTAAGCAAATTGACAGATGCAATAGCTGAACCAGCTGAAAGCGTAAAACAACATGCGCCAACAATGGTGACTCGAAGAATTCCTAACGAATTTATTGGTGCTCTAATTGGTCCCGGTGGTAAAGTAATTCAAGAGATGCAAAAAGAAACCGAAACGACCATCGTAATTAACGAAGATCCTGTTACTGAAGAAGGTATTGTAGAAATTTTAGGAGTAGGTAGTACTGGTATTGATGCTGTTATGGCAAAAATAGATTCTTTATTATTCAAACCTGAAGTTGGAAGCGTTTATGAGGTAAAAGTCATCAAAATGCTTGATTTTGGTGCTGTTGTTGAGTATATGGATGCTCCAGGAAATGAAGTATTATTGCATGTCTCAGAATTAGCTTGGGAACGTACAGAAAACGTTTCTGATGTAGTTAACATGGGAGATGTTTTTGATGTTAAATATTTTGGTGTAGACAAACGAACTCGAAAAGAGAAAGTTTCTCGTAAAGCAATTTTACCAAAACCTGAGGGATTTGTGGAACGTCCTCCTCGTGACCGTAATGACAGAGGCAGAGACAATCGAAATAGAGATAATCGAAATAGAGGTAACAACCGAAATAGAGATTAAAACTCATTTAATTAGATAAGAAACCTCCAAATTGGAGGTTTTTTTATGCCTAATTAAAAATAAATAATAAAAGATACAACCTTTTGTAACTTTTCGCATCTCAATTACGTATAATAAAGTAGGCAATAAAAAATAAAATAAACCCCATGAGACAACTTAAAATTACCAAGCAGGTTACCAATCGTGAAACGGCTTCTTTAGACAAATATCTACAAGAAATTGGAAAAGTCGATTTAATAACTGCAGATGAAGAAGTGGAATTAGCACAACGTATTAAAGCAGGTGATCAAATTGCTTTAGAAAAATTAACAAAAGCTAATTTACGATTTGTTGTTTCTGTAGCTAAGCAATATCAAAATCAAGGTTTGACTTTACCAGACTTAATAAACGAAGGTAATTTAGGGCTAATTAAAGCTGCTCAACGTTTTGACGAAACACGTGGATTTAAATTTATTTCTTATGCTGTTTGGTGGATTCGTCAATCTATACTTCAAGCACTAGCAGAACAATCTCGTATTGTTCGTCTTCCATTAAATAAAATTGGAAGCATCAACAAAATTAATAAAATGTTTGCCTATCTGGAACAAGCCCACGAGCGTCCTCCCTCAGCTGAAGAAATAGCAAAAGAGTTGGATATGACTATCAATGACGTTAAAGAATCTATGAAAAATTCTGGGCGACACGTATCAATGGATGCTCCTTTGGTAGAAGGAGAAGATTCTAATTTATATGATGTTTTAAGAAGTGGTGAATCTCCAAATCCAGATCGAAGTCTTTTACATGAATCATTAAGAACAGAAATTGAAAGAGCTCTAGAAACCCTAACACCACGTGAAGCTGACGTTGTTAGATTATATTTTGGATTGGGAGACCAACATCCAATGACACTTGAGGAAATTGGGGAAACATTTGATCTTACGCGTGAACGTGTCAGACAAATTAAAGAAAAAGCAATTAGAAGATTAAAGCATACTACTAGATCTAAAATACTGAAGACCTATTTAGGATAATAATCTATTACCGTATTCAATCTAATTTTTATTTAAAACCTTTGGCTCTGTCAAAGGTTTTTTGATTCTATTTTATTTAAAAATACTGCTAACTTACAGAATCGATTTTCACTTTATTATTACTACTTTTGTAATGTAATTTTTTTTAAATTAATCTTTGAATTATAATATGAGCAAAACACGAATTGCCCCATCGATTTTAGCAGCAGATTTCGGAAATTTACAAAGAGATGTAGAGATGGTCAACCATAGTGAAGCGGATTGGTTTCATTTGGATGTAATGGATGGTGTTTTTGTGCCTAACATTTCCTACGGAATGCCTATCATTAAAACGATAGCTAAGCATGCAACGAAGACTTTAGATGCGCATTTAATGATTGTAGATCCCGATCGTTACATAAAAACTTTTGCAGATTTAGGAATGGATTATTTAACGGTACATTTTGAAGCTTGTAACCATTTACATAGAACAATCCAAGCTATTAAAAATGAAGGAATGAAAGCCGGAGTAGCTTTAAACCCTCATACCAATGTAATGCAATTAGAAGATACCATTCAAGATATTGACTTAGCGTTGGTTATGAGTGTAAATCCTGGTTTTGGAGGACAAAGTTTTATTGAAAACACCTATTCCAAAGTAGAAAAATTAAAAGAAATGATTCTCAGGAAAAATTCTTCTGCAATGATTCAAGTGGACGGTGGAGTGACTAATAAAAACGCAAAAAAACTTGTTGAAGCTGGAGCAGATGTATTGGTGGCAGGAAGTTATGTTTTTAAATCACCGAATCCTGATAATACCATTAAAGATTTAAAAAATCTTTTAAAATAACTAGTTTTTAATTGTTGTTAATCAACATTAAATGGCCTCGTAGTTCAACTGAATAGAATATCAGATTTCGGCTCTGAGGGTTACAGGTTTGAATCCTGTCGAGGTCACGAATAAATAGTGCAATTAAGAAAAAACGCCAAGCTTGCTTGAGCGTTTTTTTGTTTGTACTATTTTCAAAGCGAAGCTTTATGGGATCAGCGCAGCTAATCCTTGATAGAATTGAATGTTTTGAGTTTAATAGCAGGAAACCATCCTGTCGAGGTGACTAAAAATTTGGCTTAAAACAAAAGATTTTTTTTGTAAATAAACTTATTTTTTTTAATTAGTTTTTTCAAACCTATTTTATGAAATCTTTTCTAAAAATCCCATTATTATTATTGTTTATTTTTTCTTTCAGTTGTTCTGAAACTGATGACGATTGTACACCTGTCAACTGTACAAATGGAGGTTCTCAAACCGTTGATTGTCAATGTGATTGTCTTGATGGATTTTCTGGATTTGATTGTTCTGTTCAACTTACGCCTACAACAATAAAAATAACGAAAATTGTAGTAAAGAAATTTCCAGATACAGATGATGGTGATTTTTGGGATTCTCTTGATTTAAGTGATGCTGATATATATATTCAAGTGACAGAAGGTCTATTTAATATAATCTATGATCACCCATTTTACATACCAAATGCAAGTGGTCTTAATGTAGAATACGAATTTATACCAGAGTCTCCTATTAATTTAACTAGTTTTTTGTCTATACATTATATTGATTTATGGGACTACGATACTTTATCCGATGATGATGCAATCTCCACATTAAGTTTCATACCTTATGAATCCTCCGGTGGTTTTCCAACAACTATTACTAGAACTAACTCAGATGGAACTTTTGAGTGTGATATAGCTTTTGAATATACATGGTAAAATAAATTTTTATTTACCACGTTAACTAGTCGAATTTTATTCATTAAAATTAATT
>CALTCK010000011.1 GCA_943842625.1 uncultured Flavobacteriaceae bacterium | reverse complement strand
TAAATTTAAAGCATTATTTTTTTTAGAAACTAATTTCGCAAGTTTATTTTTTTGAAATTGGTAAGGAAAAACTCCTTTAATGACTTCATAATTTGCCGTGGGATAATCCAATCTCAGTTGGGCTTTTGGTTTTACAACAACCTCGTCTTGACAAGAATAAAAAAATAAAAATACAACTGATAATAAGAAGATTCTCATATTAATTTTTGATTGAAACTTTAATTTGATTGATTCTTTTATTATCAAATCCCTCTACAGTAAAGGTATAATTATGAAATTTTATTACTTCACCTCTTTTTGGAAAACTTTTAGAAACCTCTAAAATAAATCCTGCTAGCGTTTCTGCCTCTCCCTTTTGGTTGTCAAACAATAGAGAGTCATCAATTTTTAAAACTTTATAAAAATCCTTGATGGGCGTTTTACCTTCAAAAACAAAGTTGTTTTCATCTAGTTTAGAAAATATAAGATCTTCATCATCAAACTCATCACTGATTTCTCCAACAATTTCCTCGATAATATCCTCGAGGGTAATTAGACCACTTGTTCCTCCATATTCGTCAACAACAATAGCCATATGCATATGCATTTCTTTAAATTCATTCAGTAAATCGTCAAGTTTTTTGTTTTCTGGCACAAAATAAGGCTTGCGTATCAGTTTATTCCAGTCAAGCTCTTTCCGATCGATAAATGGCATTAAATCTTTAACGTATAGAATACCACTAATCGTATCTATATTATCTTTAAAAACAGGGATTCTAGAATATCCATTAGCAATAATATCTGGCATGATAACTTCATATAACGTAGTTTCTTCTAATGCAAAAATATCAATTCTAGGCTTCATAACTTGTTTAGTGTCTGTATTCCCGAAAGTTACAATGCCTTGTAAAATTTTATGATCTTCGTTAAGTTTATCTTCATCAGAAGTAAGCTCCAGAGCTTGTGATAATTGATCGACACTTATATTGGATTTTTGATTTCTAAATTTTTCTTCAATAAACTGAATCCCTGATTGCATAGGTCTGCTAATCGGAGATAAAATAGTATCTAAAAAATTTAAAGGCAATGCCATAAAAGAAGAAAACTGAATACTCTTTCTACTTGCATATACTTTAGGTAAAATTTCGCCAAATAATAAAATTATAAAGGTGACTATACCTACTTCCAATAAAAATCTGAGATTAATTCCATAATAACTTTTTGTGATACCAGAAAAAACCTGGTCACCTAAAGATGCGAACAATAAAACAATAGCAATATTTATAAAGTTATTAGCAACTAAAATAGTCGCCAATAACTTTTTAGGCTTTGATAATAATTTTTTAACGATTGTCAAGTTAGCTGACAGTTCTTTATCAGAAGATTCGTCTTCAAAATCGGTTGCTGTCAAGGAAAAAAAAGAAATCTCAGCACCTGAAATTAACGCAGAACAAATCAATAATATGATCATAATAATAATACTTATTATTAATTCACTGTTTATTGATGTGACTAGAAGTAAACTAGGAGGTTCCGTATCCAAAATTAAATGAATTGATATTAAAAAGGTTTCGTTTCCGGATTAGCATCCGCATTATTTCCACTGTCCCCTTTTGGGCTTAAAAAAGTAAACTCGGTACAATGAACCTCAGTATTATAACGATCTTTCCCCTCTTCATCTTGCCATTTCCTTGTTTTTAAACGACCTTCAATGTATACCATATCTCCTTTTTTTAAATACTTTTCACAAATCTCAGCTCCTTTGTTTTTAACAACTACACTATGCCATTCAGTGTTGGTGATTTTTTCACCCGTTGCTTTATTGGTGTACGATTCGTTGGTCGCTATTGGGAACCTTCCTATACTTCCTCCACCTTCGAAATAATGCATTTTTACATCATCTCCAGTGTGCCCAATTAGCATTACTTTATTTAGTGTACCACTCATAATTTATTTAGTATTTAAGTTGCGCAAAGTTATCTTTTGTGAACTAAATATAACTATTTTTTTTTGTTTTAATGCTGTTTCTTTTTTTTGAAAAAAGCATTTATAAAGGTATCAATTAAATTAGATGCTGGATAATTAAATATTTGAGGTACTAGGACAGCAGTATCGGAAATTATTGATGATTCCGCTATCCAAAATCTTGCATAAATATGTCGGTGAGATAATTTATGAATTTTAATCTTTTCGTTATATAGAACTAAAGAGCTAATTCCATAAATAGCAGATAGTTCACTAAATTCTTTCGATTTTAAAAGCTCATCCTTATTGATGTTTTGAGCAGATTCAATTAGCGGAAATTGATATAAATTTTCCCAAATCCCCTTACCAGTCCTTTTTTGGAATATTGTTTTACCGTCCTCTGTTAATATGACTATATAATTAAAATATACTTTTTTTATTTTTGTTTTTTTTAATTTAACAGGTAATCGAGCGATCATTCCTTTTTGTAAAGACACACAACTGTTATTAAAAATACAGCTATGGCATTCAGGGTTTTTTGGTTTACAATGCAGGGCACCAAACTCCATAATGGCTTGATTATGGTCTCCTGGATTATTTTTATCAATTAGAGTTTGAGCCATTTTTTTAAATTCTTTAATTCCATGACTACTATTAATAGGAGTTTCAATACCATAATATCTGGAGAGTACACGATATACATTTCCATCTACCACTGCTGAAGCTTCATTAAAACATATGGACGCTATTGCACTTGCCGTATAATCCCCTACACCCTTTAATTTAGTTAAGCCTTGGTAAGAAGATGGAAATTCTCCGTTGAGCTCGTTGGCTATAAATTTTGCAGTGGAATAAAGGTTACGAGCTCGAGAATAATAGCCTAAACCTTGCCATAATTTGAGAACTTCTTCTTCCGTTGCATCCGCTAAATCTTTTATTAGGGGATACTTGCTTACAAAGGCTTTGTAGTAAGGTAATCCTTGGTCAACTCTTGTTTGTTGAAGTATAATTTCTGAAAGCCAAACATGGTAAGGTAATTGAGTTCTTCGCCAAGGCAAATCTCTTTTATGAGTTAAGTACCACGATATGAGTTTTTTACTAAAAAATGAATTACTTTTTGACATACCGCAAAATTAGCCTTTATCTAATTAAATTTTAATGGTTTAGCATTTGATTTTTTGATTATAAAATTCATATATTTGCCCTCTTGAAAAAAGAAATTTTAATAAATAAATATAATACATAATGACGAAAGCAGATATCGTAGCTAAGATTTCAGAGAAACTAGGAATGGAAAAGGGAGATGTTCAAGCTACAGTTGAAACCTTCATGAAAGAAGTGAAAACTTCTTTAGAAGGTGGTGACAACGTTTACTTAAGAGGATTTGGAAGTTTTATCGTTAAGAAAAGAGCTGAAAAAACAGGAAGAAACATTTCAAAAAATACAACAATCAAAATCCCTGCACACAATATACCAGCATTCAAGCCTGCAAAAGTTTTTGTAGAAGGTGTAAAAACAAATGTGAAGGTAAAATAATAACCATCTCGTTGACTCGAGATAAATAAACAGATTACTATATGCCAAGTGGTAAAAAAAGAAAAAGAGCAAAGATTTCTACTCATAAAAGAAAGAAAAGAAGTCGTGCTAATCGCCATAAAACGAAGAAATAATTTATTTCTGTAGTTTTAAAAAATCAAAAAAGTTCTTTGAAAATGAAATTAATTAACTCCATTTGATTAATTAATTTCGACGGGTTTTTCTCACTTAGTGAGAAATCAAAAACCTGTGATAAAATATTGTTTAATCCATCTGTCATACAATGTATGATGGATAAAAATTAATGAAACGTGAACTACGAATTATTTATTAGATCCAGTTCGCAATCAGTTGATTTTGCCCTTTTAAAAGATGGAAAGCTTATTGAATTACATAAAGAAGAAGATGACAATAAATTTTCGGTTGGTGACGTGTTTATCGCCAAAACTCGAAAAATTGTTCCGGGCTTAAATGCTTCATTCGTGAATGTTGGTTATGAAAAAGATGCTTTTTTGCATTATCATGACTTAGGTCCTAAAATCACTTCTCTTTTAAAATTCGTTAAGAGTGTAAGCACAGGTAAACTTAAAGATTATTCTTTAAAAAATTTCCCATTTGAAAAAGATATTGATAAAAACGGAGGTATAAATCATGTACTAAAGTCGAATCAATCAACATTGGTTCAGATTGTAAAAGAACCCATTTCAACAAAAGGTCCAAGAATTAGTTCGGAGCTGTCAATAGCAGGCCGATATATAGTACTGGTACCCTTTTCCGATAGAGTTTCTATTTCACAAAAAATAGAATCTAAAGAAGAAAAAGATAGGTTAAAACGCTTGTTAATGAGTATTAAACCTAAAGGATTTGGAGTTATTATACGAACTGTAGCCCAGGGTAAAAAAGTAGCTGAACTGGATAGAGATTTACAAAATCTCATGGATCGCTGGAATGCGATGTGTAAAAAGTTACGAGGAGCACACCTTCCTTCAAAGGTGTTAAGTGAATTAGATAGAGGCGCGTCAATAATTAGAGACGTCTTTAACGATTCGTTTTCTTCAATTTATATAGACGACGAAACACTTTACTTACAAATTAAAGATTATGTGCAATCAATTGCACCTGACAAAGAGAATATTGTTAAGTTTTACGATTCTAAAACTCCCTTATTTGAAAAATATGGGATTGAACGTCAAATAAAAACAGCCTTTGGTAGAACGGTATCAGGAAGTAAGGGAACTTACCTAGTGATCGAACATACCGAAGCCTTGCATGTGATTGACGTAAATAGTGGTAACCGAAGTAATAAATCAAATAATCAAGAGGAAACCGCTTTAGAAGTAAACTTAATTGCTGCTAGCGAAGTAGCACGACAACTTAGGTTGCGTGATATGGGTGGTATTATTGTAATCGATTTTATAGATATGGCAGTTGCTGCCAATCGAAAAAAATTATTCGATCATATGCGTTCAGAAATGAATGATGATCGTGCAAAACACAAAATACTACCTCCTAGTAAATTTGGATTAATTCAAATAACTAGACAACGTGTTCGACCTGAAATGAATATTAAAACTCGTGAAGAAAATCCTAATATTGGAGAAACTTCTGAGATAGAAGCGCCAATTGTGTTGGTGAATAAAATGACTGATGAGCTTAAAACACTCATTAACAAAGACTATAAAAAGATAACATTAAACACACATCCTTTTATAGCAGCCTTTTTAACAAAAGGGTTTCCATCCGTGCGAACCAAGTGGTTTATGGAGCACAAAAAATGGGTGACAATACAACCAAGAGATGCTTACACATATCTAGAATATCACTTTGTTGACAAAGATGATTCCAAGATAAAATAACCTGAATAAAAACCTCCACTGTGAAAACTTTGGAGGTTTTTTTATGTCTTTTTTTAGCTAAATTTGTAAGAGCATTACAGAAATGAATTACCCAACTCAAAAAACATATACCCTTAAAGAGGCTCAAGCCAAACTTGAAAGTTATTGCGTATACCAAGAACGTTGTCACAAAGAAGTAAATCAGAAATTACGCGATATGAAAATGATTCCTAAAGCTATCGAAGTTATTAAACTACATTTATTGCAACATAATTTTTTAAATGAAACTCGTTTCGCTCAAGCCTTTGTAAGAGGAAAATTTAATCATAAAAAATGGGGGAAAATACGGATCAAAAGAGAACTCAACTACAGAGATATCTCTAAATATAATATAAAAATTGGGCTTAAAGAAATTTGCGAAGAACAGTATCTTATCACTTTTAATGAGCTTTCTCAAAAGCGTTTTGAGCAATTAAGTTCAGAGTCAAATCTTCAGAAAAAAAGAAAAAAAATTGCTGATTATCTGTTGTATAGGGGCTGGGAAAGTTATTTAGTTTATGAAAAAATAAGAAGCTTGATTTAATAATTATTTAAACGTATAACTTAAGCCAAATTCAAAATTATTTTCAGGCATTATAACATTGACCTTCTCATAATATTCAGTATCAAATAAATTGTTTATTAAGAAAAATAATGAGATTGACTTTATTTCTGTAGCTATTTTTACATCTACAATATTATAGATATTGGTTGGTCGCTCAACATATCTATAAGTGATACTAGGTTTTATATATTTTGCGATTGTAAAATCAAAAACACCTGTAATATGATGTTTAATTGAGGTATTTATTAAATACCTAGAAGCAAATACATTGGTATCATAATAATCGTCATCTAAAAAAGTATAGCCCAGATTAATTCTTTGAGTGTTGTTTAAAATTGAAAAACTATAGGTTGTATTAATTTCAAACCCTGAAGTAGTTATTTTTCTTAAGTTTTGAGCAACAAACAAGGGACTATCTTCCGTTTCTTTGATATAATCAATTAAATCTTCCGCATCTCTTCTAAATACGGCACCACTGAGCTCTAACCTGTTATAAGTATATTTAAGTCCAAGCTCTTCGGCCAGGGCTTTTTCTGGTTTTAACTCAGCATTTCCGGCTAAAAAGTTTGGAATATTAGTATACATTTCTGTAAAGGTAGGTACTCGGTAGGAATAACCAATATTTCCATATATTTTAAAATTGTTTGAAAACTTATAACCTATATCTACTCCCGGAAAAGCTTGAAAATCAAAATCTGAATAATAGCTTAATGAAACCCCAGGTGTAATATCTAATTGATTATTTATTAGTAAAAAACGATGCTCTAAAAATAGGTTGATTGCTGTTCTATTTTGGTCACCTAAATTGTTACTTGATAAGGTTGTTTCCGAGAGATCCATGCCAATTCCTGTAACACCGAGATTGTTTTTAAAAGAAGAATTTACCTCTGCTGCTACTTTATTAGTAATGTTAAAATTTCTGGAAAAACTAGGATCTTCTCTTTTTAATAAAAACATATCTTGGCCTCTTTTCCAATACAATCTTGGTTTGAACGTCCAATTATTTTTAATTAAAGAGGTAGACACCCCCAATAAGCTAGTTTGAGTTTCTTCATACTCATTATAATTGAGACTATTGGTATAAAAATTATTCGCGCCAAATTTCCGATCCATAAAAGTGGCAATAATATCGATAGGCTGTTGGTTGGTTGAAATACTGCTTTTTAGAAAATAATTTAAGTTTTCATAATCCGTATTTTCTCTATATCCTTGACTTCCGTTGTACTCAAAATTTACAAAATGGCTAGATTTTTCAAGTTTGGTAGCTGCGGTTGCTCCTAATCTAAGTTTGTCAAATGAGCCAGACCCAACATTTAGTTTTAACTGCTCTGACACCTTACTTTTTGTGACAATATTAATCGCACCCGTAAAAGCATTTTGACCAAATATCCTTGCAGCAGGGCCTTTTATAATTTCAATTCGCTCAATATTCTCAAGAGGAATCATCATATTCATGGTGTGGTGGCCCGTTTGAGGATCTTCGGTTTTAAACCCATCAATAAGGATTAAGGTTTGATTAAATTGTCCTCCTCGGATATATAGATCAGATTGCATTCCATCAGTACCTCTTCTACGAATATCAATACCAGAAATACTTTGTAATAAGTCGGCAACATTAGTTGCCGTACTTTGTTTAATAGTTTCAGAAGATATTATAGTAATCGTTCGTGAATTTTCTGAGAATGGCAAATCAATTCTAGTAGAGTTGATCATTACTTCGTTAAGCTGTTGTTCATTATTAATTTCTTGAGAAAAGGAAGTTGCTCCAAGAAAGAAACTAACAATTAAAATTGTAGGTAATCTTTTCATAGTTATTCTTTAAACCGCAAAATTAAATTTATTTTATTTAAAATGATAATTACTTGTGCCGAAAAGTATCTAAAAAAAAATCCTAAACTATGTTTAGGATTTTTTCTAATGCTTTTAAAAGGCTAATCGGCCAATACAATAACTTTGTTATCTTTCATTTCAATGGTACCACTCGATATTTCAAGTATCCAACAACCATCGTTATCTTTAGAAAATTTATCTTCAAATCCTTCTTGAAAGTTAGGAGTTCCTCTAAATTTAACTTTTCCGTTTTGCAAGGAAGAAACAATGGATGCATGATTGTTTAGCATCTGAAACTCCCCATTTACACCAGGAACTGTTACCGACTCTACTTCGCCACTTACTAAAGAGGCCTCAGGTGTTACAATTTCTAAATACATATCCCTTCTAGTTTAATAATTTAAGCTTCAGCTAACATTTTTTCTCCAGCTTCAATAGCTTCTTCTATAGTTCCCTTCAAGTTAAATGCAGCTTCTGGTAAATGGTCTAATTCACCGTCCATAATCATCGTAAAACCTTTAATGGTTTCTTTAATATCTACCAAACATCCTGGAATCCCAGTAAATTGTTCAGCAACATGGAAAGGTTGTGATAAAAATCGTTGTACTTTTCTTGCTCTGTATACCGATAATTTATCTTCTTCTGATAATTCCTCCATCCCTAAAATTGCGATGATGTCTTGTAATTCTTTATAGTGTTGCAACAACTCTTTTACACGTTGTGCACAATCGTAGTGCTCGTCACCTAAAATATCAGCTGTTAAAATTCTAGACGTTGAATCCAATGGGTCTACCGCTGGATAAATACCTAACTCTGCAATTTTACGAGACAATACCGTTGTCGCATCTAAATGGGCAAAAGTTGTTGCCGGTGCTGGATCGGTTAAATCATCCGCAGGAACATATACGGCTTGTACCGAAGTAATTGAACCTCTTTTAGTGGATGTAATTCGTTCTTGCATCGCTCCCATTTCGGTTGCTAGTGTAGGTTGGTAACCTACTGCTGATGGCATACGTCCGAGTAAAGCCGAAACTTCAGACCCTGCCTGTGTAAAACGGAAAATATTATCAACAAAGAAAAGAACATCTTTTCCTTGTCCCTCCCCAGCTCCATCACGGAAATATTCTGCAATAGTAAGTCCTGATAACGCAACACGTGCTCTGGCTCCAGGAGGTTCATTCATTTGACCAAATACAAAAGTAGCTTTTGACTCTTTCAAAGCTTCTTTATCTACTTTCGTAAGATCCCAGCCACCTTCTTCCATAGAATGTAAAAAGTCGTCTCCGTATTTTATAATTCCAGATTCTAACATCTCTCGTAGTAAATCGTTCCCTTCACGAGTTCGTTCTCCTACACCTGCAAAAACAGAAAGTCCACCGTGTCCTTTTGCTATGTTGTTAATTAATTCTTGAATAAGTACTGTTTTTCCAACACCTGCTCCACCAAATAAACCAATTTTCCCTCCTTTTGCATAAGGCTCAATTAAATCGATTACTTTAATTCCTGTAAAAAGAACTTCGGTTGAAGTAGAGAGATCTTCAAATTTGGGTGCCTCACGGTGAATTGATAATCCATTTTCTCCTGATTTTGGCAAATCACCAATACCATCAATTGAATCTCCAATTACGTTAAATAAGCGTCCGTAGATATCATCACCTACAGGCATTTGTATGGGTGCTCCGGTAGCACTTGCTTCCACACCTCTACTCAATCCATCAGTAGAATCCATGGAGATGGTTCTAACGGTGTTTTCACCTATGTGTGATTGAACTTCTAATACTAATAATTTTCCATTGTTGTTTACTTCAAGAGAATCGTAAATTTTTGGAAGTTCCGATCCATTAGCAAATTCAACATCTACAACGGGTCCGATAATTTGTGCAACTTTACCTGTAACTTTTGACATTATTAACTGTTTATTTTTTAGTACTGTTAGGGTTAAAAATTACCCTTTTTTAAACGGGGCAAAGATAGTTTTTTAAATTGAAAAAAAACAAATCAAAAACTTATTTTTTATTCCATGAGGATCCTCAACTAAAGATACTTTTTCAGTTAGCTCAATCAATAATTAAACTTTAATTTTTTGCAAAAAAAAATCGAAGCAAAAGCTTCGATTTTTTGTATGTTATTTTCTAATTAGAGACTACTTGAATATAATGGTTCGTAATCAGCTGCTTTCAACATTGAGCCTGATGCTCCAAAGTTAGAGCCGTACGTAGCATCTATAGCTTCTAAAAATTTATTGGCCATATAAGCGTATCCTCTTGCGGTTAAATGAACTCCATCTAGACCTACTAAGCCTCCAAATATTAAATCTGTTGTCATATTAAATTCATCGAACACAGCGCCACTAGTTGCTGCCTCTGATAAAATTACTCGCAAATCTGCAAAAGCAAGACCATTAGCTTCAGCAAGAGACTGAACAGTTACAGCGTAAGCATCTGTTGCTACAATACTAGCTTGAGTTTCTACACTAGTTAAGACCCACTGATCTGACAACGGAACAGAAACTCCATTAATTTGAGTTGGGTTATTATCTACTAAAGTACCAATAAATGATAATGAAGGTAAAACCATTAAATCATCTGGTGTAGCTTGTCTGTATGATGGTAATCCTAAAGCACTAAGGTCAGTTAAATCTTCATCAACAAGAGTAACAGCGTTTTGTCCTGCTGCAAAAACAATCGTTCTCGCTGCTATTTCCTCTGATGTCAACAAACCAAGAGAGCCCGCTAATTGTAATCCTCCGTTATACTCTGCAAATCCATCATTTAAAAGACCTGCTGTTGCTGCATCTAAAGGTACTGCATTATAAGGTACTGTTGTAAAATAAGGTAAATCCGTAACATAAGGAACATTCGATAGTACTCCTTGTGCACCATTTGCAGTTAAAGCTGTAACCATTGCAGTTGCTGCATTTGCAAATACATTCGGATCTGTAATATCTGAACCACCATAAGTCGATGGATCAAAGTTTCCAGTTTGATCTACTCCGGAGCCTCCTGAGGTTGCATAACCTAATACGTCATTTCCTCCCATAACTGATATCGTAAAAAAGGTAGGATTTTGAGAAACAGCATCTTCTAATACTGTTGCATTTGGACTCGAGGCCATTCTAGCAAAATACGGATTTGCCTGCCCTAAAGGTACTCCTGCAAGATTTCCGTAACCAGGTGCCAAAAAATGAAAACTTTTCGCTCCACCAACACCCATATTATTGAATGGACCTGTTAATAACTCAGAAACTTCTGTGGATGGAGTTCCATCTAAAACACTTAAACCGGCACCATCAAAATAAAGCCTTGGACCAGCAATCTGAACTCCTCCTAATAGAAGCCCTCCTACATTATCATTTACCAAAGGTTGTCTAAACTCACCTCCTCCAGCGTTTGCAAAAGCACTTGCTAAAGAATTTGGAAATGAATTGTTTTGACTTTCGCGAAACAATGTTCCATCTGAAACTCCTGCAGAAAATGAAGCTCCAATGGCTACATAATTTGAAAAATCTGCAGAACCATTTGTTAAAGCTACTTCTGACTCTACTGGAATATCAAATTCAAGTTCAGAACAAGATACCAGTAGAGTAGCTGCTAGTGCAACTACTCCTATACTTTTATATATATTTAATATTTTCATATTCTAATTATTTTAGTTGTTAATCGTTAATGAAATATAATATTGTGAACCAATATTACCAGTACCTACGGCACTTTGATATTCCTGACCACCTAAATTAGTTGCTCCAGCCTTTATAACTGATTTAATAGATGGAATTGCATAATTTAATTGCGCATCTACCACAAAAATTTCAGGCATTAAAGCGTTAGCAATACTTGATTCCCAAAGATATTCTCCTTTGTAACGTCCATCTATATTAAATCCAAAGTTTTTAAACAATTTTGGATTCCCTAAAGAAACTTTCACTTGGTGTTCTGGAGTATTAAATCCTGCACTAAAATCAGGGTTTGATGATTGATCAAAATCAAACTTAGCATAAGTATAATTAGCTCCAAAAACAAAATCTTCAGCAAATTTAAAGCTTCCTCCAATTACGGCTCCGTAAGAAGAAATTTCAGCTGTTGAATTGGTATACAGCTGCATCGCTTTAAAAGTTCCGTTAACAATATCTCCGATGGCAGAACCATCGGCCACATTACCATTTTCGGGAGTAATTACAATTTGGTTATTAATGAAACCATCGTAACTGTTGTAATAAACGTTTGCGTCTAAACTAATAGGCCCTACTTTTCCTCGATAACCGAAATCTAACGATGTAACTTTTTCTTGCTCTACTAAAGGAGTAGCAGCAGCTTCTAATAAAGTTGGATCTCCTGTTGCGGCAAATAATTCTACCGAAGATCTAGTGTACGAATTAAAATAAGCGTCTCGCCCTGTTAAATCTGTACCAGGAAGTCTTCGGTCTAGGTTGGCAGGAGCAGAACCAACTAAAATAGCTCTTCCCACATCAAATCCTATAAACAAGGACTGCGTATCTGGGTTTCTAAATCCTGTCTGATAAGAAGCTCTTAAATTATGTTGCTTTTTATCTCCCGCAGAATAGGTAAGCGATACTCTTGGAGAAATACTTGCGTCGAAAAATTCATTTTTATCCATACGTATAGAAGCGGTTAACTTCATTCGTTCTTCCGAGGTAAACTTTTTTGAAGCTTGTGCATAAGCACCATATTGGCTATAGTTAATTGGACCATCGTAATCTGTAAAAATAGTTCCACCAGAATTTAACGAATATTGTCTATAATCACCACCTACTTGTAGGTCTAAAACATTATTTAAAAGTCTGCTGAAATTATAATTTCCTTCTCCAACAGTTACTTGTGTATTGTCGACAAATTTTGAACCCGTATTTACATCTGGATCACTAATTACCTGATTGTAAAGTTGATCGAACTCTGCAGTTCCAGGCTGTAAAGTATAAGCATCATCTGCTACAATTCTAGCTCCAGCATGGGCTTGTCCGTCGGCAGCACCTCCTAATACAGCTTGCAAATAAGCTCCCGCGTAAGTTCCAAACCATTCTTGAGCCTGGTACTTATTCATATTAATTCCTGTAAAACGCATATCATAGGAGTTCCCAGCAGTTTCACTAATATTATAACCTCTAACAAAAAAGTCTTTATTTCTTAATTCTATTTTGTGAGATTGCATTAAAAAGTTGTCTAATTGGTATCTATTGGCACCTTGATAGATGGTTCTACCCCATCCAAATTTAGAGTTCCATTCAATTTCAAAATCTCCACCTGTTGGTCGGTAGTGAAAAGAAATATCAGCTTTTCCATTACCAGCATCGTAGTCGGTAACGTCTTGTTCTCTGTAACCTGTTCTAGAAACGTCAACAGCAGGAAGTAGTGCGCTAGAGCCTGCAGGAATTAATCCTTGAGCTTCTAACGATAAACCAACTTCATTTAGGTTAGTTCCTAGTGCACCTAAACTTACCTCATCACCGTATATATTCAAGGCATCGTGCGAAGGTTGATTGGTAAAAGGGACTACTTCGTCTGGTAAACCAGCGCCTCTGTAAACGTATTGGTTGGTATCTGTAGCATACCACTCGGTACCTTGCATGTAAGAGAAAGAAGCTTTTGCAGCAAACTTATCACTAAATTTGTAAGCAGTTCTTATACCGAAATCATAAAAGTTATTATCTCCAGCTGCTTGCTGAGAAGTAATACCGTTTTTTACATAAACGCTAACACCTTGGTCATCAAACGGACTTTTACTTGTCATAAATAAAATTCCATTAAATGCATTGGCACCATATAAGGCTGAAGATGCTCCAGGAAGTAACTCTACACTTTTTACATCCAGCTCGTTCATTCCTAGGAAATTTCCAACTGCAAAGTTAAGTGCTGGGGACGCATTGTCCATTCCATCTACTAACTGTACAAAACGAACATTTGCAAAAGTTGCAAAACCTCTTGTGTTTACGGAGTTAAATGTTAAACTTCCTTTGTTAAGATCAACTCCCTTTAAATTTTCTAAACTTGAATAAAAGTTAGGAGCAGATGCTTTTTTAATATCTCTAGTATCAATCCTTTCGATTGTTACCGGTGACTCTCTTACACTTTCAGGGGTTCTAGAAGCAGAAACAACTACTTCATCCAGGGCATCACCCTCATTTAAAGTAATAGTTAACGTCTGGTTGTTAGCAGTCACCTCTTGGGTAACAGCCTGATAACCGATACTAGTAATTTGAATTGTAAAAGGGGGATTTTGGTCTACTGTAAGTGTAAAGTTCCCATCATAATCCGATGAAGTTCCAAGAGCGGCATCAACAACTACGATGTTTGCTCCTAAAATAGGATTTTGAGATTGATCTACAACATTTCCAGTAACGGTTGTTTGTGAAAAAGCGATCACACTGAAACACAAACAAAAAAACGTAATAATAGTTTTCATATGTTTATTTTGAATTGATTTAATCCCGAAATATACAAAATTTAACCTTATTTTAAGGTTTTGCCCCTAGATTATCATATTAAATACGCTGAAGAATTCCTGTAAAGCATCATTTTTATTTTTTTGTGACGGTATTAATAGTTAAAACTAGAGGTCGTTAAAATTATATAGCTTTAAATATGAACAAAAAGACAATTAACTTATTTTGTAATCATAAAACCTTTTGTCATCTTGTTTTCTAACTCTTTCAATTTTTACATTCCCTTTTTCGTTTAGCTGATTTACCAACAAACTTCTTCTTGTTTTTATAGTTTCATAGGAATAGTGAGAAATACTTAAAATCTTATCTAAATTATTTTTTGATATTGTAGATGCTTTCAGTTTTATTATTTTTTTTTCAATCTCTTGGAGTTCATCTAAAGAAGAATCTGATCCTGTATTCTTCCTTTTTCTATATCTAAAAAATAAAAATACCATACCTAAAGATATTGGTAATAGAAAGTAAGTATAGGGATTAGACTTATTGACGCTTGATTGATATTGTTTGATAAAATCATCTTTACGAATAGTTGTCCCCGAATTAATTTCAAAAGAGTTTAATGTACCATACTGATCTCTAAAATAAATAGAAGATTCTTTTATATAAAGATAGGAGAAGCCATTAACCCTTTCTAAAGCATCAGTTTGAGAGGTTCGGTATAAAATCCCTAAAGTTTTATCAAATACTCTGTATTCACAAGTGCCGTTAGGTTTATAATAACCAAATAAAGTGTATAAATCGGAATTGTATATATAGTTTCCTCTATAAAAACCTAAACCTTCATCACCTGATACTTTGATTAAAGGAGCTTTAAACTCGTATTTTTTGGTAAATTGAAAATTTTCTAAATCAATCTCTCCAAAGGTAAACTTATCTAAATCATCGTTATTATATTTTTCAGATTCAGAATAATGGCTTAAAAGTACCATCAGTTTATTACCTGTTTTCCATGAGTTGAATATTCTATTAGCGTTTTGAGGATAATTTTTTAGATCTACCTCAAGCCAACCTTTTAATGCGAAATCAAAATAAATTAGTCCTGGGAACGAATTAAACAATCCAACGCCTCCATAGCTGTAGACTATTTCATCGTGAATAAACAACAACCTGTTAAAGTTATGACCTTTATAAATGCTGTTTGAAATTTTAGAAACTTTAGGATCCTCACCAAGCTGGATTTCAAATAAATATAACGTTCCATTAGGGTTGTAATAAAGAGTAGAATCATTTTTAAAAACAATACTACTGAAGAAATCAGATTTAAAAAGCAAGGAAGCTTCATCCAATCCAAACAATCTAATTTGTTTGTGGATTTTAAGAGTATCAATGATTTTTGGATTCTGAGAATGTCCTTTAAAAAGAAAGGAAGAAAAAAATAAATATAAAATTACTTTCTTATAGAACATGTTTAAATATGTAATAATTAAATAGGTGTATCTAAGTGTAAAGATAATAAAATTAAATAGGTGTATCTAGGTGTATACGCTTTATTAACCTATATTTTAGGATCTGTAGTAAAATAATATCATAATATTGATTTGAAGAAAAAAATCAAACTATGAAAAAAGATAAAAGATTACTCAAAAAAAAAGTGTATGACCTCAGTTACTTAAAACAATCTAAAAATGAAATAAACGATTTTTATTCAGAATGGGAGAAATTCCAAAAAGCCATTCAACCAGCCAGCTAGTACTTACAATTTATTAAACGAAAAATATTTAACAAAAATGAAATTACTTAAGTCTGTTGTTTTCGTGTGTTTATTTCTAGCAGGGATGATTAATCTTCAATCTTGCTTAGAAAACTATGAAAAAGTTCCAAATAAATTAGTAAAATTTGACAAGGAATTAAAATTGTATACTTATTTGGAGGAGCCTTTCACTGGAATAGGTGTTAAAACCTCTAAGTATGGGCCAAAACATTATTATTATGAAAATGGAATTTTTAAGAAAAGAGTGCAAGGAATTTCTCATAATGGGGATGGAAACATCGATGTAATAACGCAAATAGGGTATAGAGATTTTTCTGAAGCTAAAGTAGGTGATTTAATCTGGGAAGGATTTTATAAAAACGGTGGCTCGATAAAGGAAAGACATATGATCCAAGAAATTTTAAACAAAGAGGAAAATCAATTAAATATTATTAAGAAAGAAATAAGTTACGATAAAGAGGGAAACGTTACTTCTACTAAAACAGAAGAAGATAGTTTATAAAATCTAAGATATTAACGTAGGTAAACAAAATAAAAACTAGACCGAAAACTAGTTATATAACTTTATGTAGTTCATACTAAGTAAGGATTTTTAAAACCCTCCACTAACTATTCCACCGTAACAGCTTTTGCTAAATTTCTAGGCTGATCAACATTTCTACCTAACATTAACGCTATATGATACGATAGTAATTGTAAAGGAATTGTAGTTACCAACGGTGAAAGTGTTTCAGGTGTATTAGGGACTTCCATAATATAATCTGCTAGCTCTTTTACAACAGTGTCACCTTCAGTAACTACCGCAATAATTTTTCCTTTTCTGGACTTAATTTCTTGAATATTACTTACTACTTTATCGTAATGGTTACTGTTTACAGCTATTACTACAATAGGCATTTGCTCATCTATAAGAGCAATAGGTCCATGCTTCATCTCTGCAGCTGGATAACCTTCTGCATGTATGTAAGATATTTCTTTTAATTTTAGAGCACCTTCTAATGCTACAGGGAAATTATAACCTCTACCCAGATATAAAAAGTTAGTTGCGTCTTTAAATAGTTTAGCAATCTCTTCAATGTCGTTGTTTTTTTGCAAGGCCATCTCCACATTTGACGGTATTAATTCTAACTCTCTTAAATGCAATCGATAATTACTTTGAGAAATTGTGCCTTTTACTTTTGCTAATTTTAAAGCAATCATCGTTAGCACCGTTATTTGAGTCGTAAACGCTTTGGTAGATGCCACTCCAATTTCTGGACCGGCGTGAGTATAAGTTCCACTATCAGTTGCTCTTGATATGGTTGACCCTACTACATTACATATTCCATAAACAAAAGCACCTTTTTCCTTTGCGAGTTTAATTGCAGCAAGTGTATCGGCAGTTTCGCCACTTTGAGAAATTGCAATAATTATATCTTTATCGGTAATAACAGGATTTCTGTATCGAAACTCAGAAGCATATTCGACCTCCACAGGAATTCTTGCCCAATCTTCAAAAATATATTCTGCAACCAATCCAGCATGCCATGAAGTACCACAAGCTACAATTATAATTCTATCCGCATTGGTAAATTTTTCGATATGATTTTCAAGACCTCCTAATTTTATAATTCCCTTATCTGCAAGTAATCTTCCTCTATAAGTGTCTTTAATTACGGAAGGTTGTTCGTATATCTCCTTTAACATAAAATAATCGTACCCTCCTTTTTCGATTTGCTCCAGATTTAATTTTAGTTTCTGAATGTATGGTGCTACACTACTATCATCTTTAACTTTTCTGATATTAACATCTTTACCTAAGCGAATAATTGCCATTTCTTCATCCTCAAGATAAATCGCATTTTTTGTGAACTCTATAAAAGGAGTGGCATCACTAGCAACAAAAAATTCATCCTCTCCAATTCCAATAGCCAATGGACTTCCTAGTTTAGCAACGACAATTTCGTCTGGTTTATTCTTGTCAAATAATGCGATTGCATAAGCACCAACTACTTCGTTTAAGGCAATCTGCACTGCTTGCCCTAATTTAACCTTTTGATTTATTTTAATGTCTTCAATAAGGTTTACCAGTACTTCTGTATCGGTATCGGAATAGAAGGTATATCCTCTATTGATTAATTCTTTTTTAATAGATGCATAATTTTCAATAATTCCATTATGGATAATTACTAAATCACCGCTGTTCGAATAATGAGGATGTGAGTTAATGTCGTTTGGCACTCCATGAGTTGCCCAACGAGTATGACCAATGCCTATTTTGCATTTCGTTGCCATTTGTCTAGAAAACTTTTCCTCTAAATCTGCAACTTTACCTTTTGTTTTGCACAATTGAATTTTTGTACCGTCATATAATGCAATTCCAGCGCTGTCGTAGCCTCTGTATTCCAATCGTTTTAATCCGTTAAGTACAATGGGATACGCATCTCTATTTCCAATATAGCCAACTATTCCACACATAAATTTTATTAATTAGGTTCTGTGTAATAAATCTCTAAGACAAGTTTTTTATCTTCATTTAAGGTATTGTTGCCGTAAAGGACGGTCCCTTCGTGCGAGATCACACTGCTTCTTTGGACTCTTTTTATCGTTGGAAGTTCTTGGTTAGGACTTTGTAAAGTATCTAGTTTTTGAAATCCATTTAATAAAATGTTTTGAGAAGTTAATAACCCCAAAGAAACATTTGTCGAGTCCTTATTAATTAAACTACTAATGTGGTGCGTTAAATTAATAGTGTAAGAAAGACCATTATTATCAGAATCCCTCTCAATTTTTCCTAAATGACTAGTAATAGCATCTGCTGGCAAATTACTTGAAGTTGGGTCTAAAAAATAATCTGCCAACACTGTATTGTTATTAATGTTGTAAATAGAAATCCTTTCCGGTTCAGTGTCACCCCCTGTTACTTTACTTTGATCAATGTAAAACTTTAAGTTTGCATCGTCAATGATCCATTCTTGGTCACGAAGCTGCTCTAATTCGTCAGCAATACCGTTAGAATCAACATCGTCTCCAAATAAATTTATAACCGTTATAATTCCATCGCCTCCCCTTAAATATAAATTTTCTTCACCTTCAAGTGTATTGGGATTAGCAATAGCAGAGGCTATCTCTGGAGTTAGTTCATTGTCAAAGACATTGAGATTTATTCCGCCAAATCTTAGAATATAATTATTGTAAATGGTATCGATAACAGCATTCCCATCGTCATCTAAAACAGGATCCCCAGCACTGTCTAACTCTGCTCTTAAAAAATTATAATAAAGTGTAATCGTTGCCAGTTCTTGATTAAAAATAAATAAATTACTGCCCTCTGTATTAGAATTAACCTTGAAATAAAGTCCTCTAAAATAATCTTTAAAATTATTATCATTACTTAATTCTGGAGCTCCTGCTTTATCAATAATTTTTTCTTGAAAATAGTCAGTTGGCAAGGAGACTCTGAGTCCAGGTGAAATGATAGTGGTATCAATCTGAGTTGATCCATCAGTACTGGTCTCTCGATTAATAATTTCGTATCCCTCTGGACTAGGGATAAAATCTGTAATTTCAGTAACTAATTCGTTTTGCAAGAGATTTGCTTCAAATAGGTCTGCTTGGTTAGAATAATATAATTGTGGGTCTTGGAAGTTTGAATTTGGATCTAAATCTCGCAAAAAATAATTAGATTCATTAATGCTAATATTTATAGGGCTAGCACCATAAACAGAATCTAATGTGTAGGTGGTTACTCCATCTTCCGTTGAATTTTGATTGTAGTAAGGAATGTATAACATTACACTATCTAAAACGATCTCATGCCCTATTGAATCTCCAAAAACAACATTGGGGGTTTCCATTTGTAATTGAGTCAAAAAACTTACCGATGACTTTCCAAAAGTTTCATCATTAAATACTCCTAATTGACTTACCGGAATATTATTGGTTTGTACTGGAGCTAATTTTCTACTGTAAGCTACAACTGTTTTGGTGTTATCTAATTGAGATAGTAGAGTTTCATCACCAACTATGTCACTCCCTATGGTATTAAAATCTTCTTGACAAGATACCACGGAAACGATTATAAAGAATATGGCCGCAACTTTGCGTATGATATTACGTGTATTCATAGGAAACTAATAAATAAGATAATTATGATAGAACTTCGTTGAGGTAAAAATCTAAATAAGCAGAAGAAAATTCTTCTTTTTTATGATATTTTAACATCGGCATTTCAAGTTCTTTAAGATAATTAGTCAATTCTTCAGGTAACTCCTCAGAACCAGAAATAATAGCATCAGAATTTTTAATAGCTATTTTCATCATATTAATGTAATCAGGCTCTTCTAACTCTTGAATATGTTCTTTTTCAATACCATCAAACATAATTTTATCGGTCACTTTTGCATCTAGTTGTCCTTTAAAACCTTGATTGTATACAGAGGTAACTATTTTACTATTCTCAAATAATGGTTCTTTATCGTAATGCTTTTTTAAATATAGAGGAAGAAATGAAGCCAACCAACCATGAACGTGAATAATATCTGGAGACCAATTTAATTTCTTTACAGTTTCAATGACACCTTTGGCAAAAAATATAGCTCTTTCGTCATTATCTGAGAAAAAATTGCCTTTTTCATCTGAAAAAGTGGCTTTTCTTTTAAAATAATCTTCATTATCAATAAAATAGACCTGCATTCGCTCTTTTGGTATAGAAGCAACTTTAATAATAAGAGGAACATCCATATCATTTATAACCAAATTCATTCCTGACAGTCTTATTACTTCGTGTAATTGATGCCTTCGTTCATTGATATTACCGTAACGAGGCATAAATATTCTGATTTGCCCTTTATTACTATTAACCATTCGAGGTGCTTCAAACGACATTGAAGAAATCTCGGTCTCAGGCAAGTAGGGAATTACTTCTGAAGAGACATATAAGATTCTTTTATCTTTCATATATAGTTTTTTCGTAGTCCATAAAAGATGCAAAATTACGAAATTTTATGCAGACTGACTTTAATATATTATTTTTACTGCTTTAATATTTTCCTTAATGAAAATACACAATTCAAAAAGCTCTTTAAAGAGTACCCTTTTACCTTTCAAAAAAAACAAAAACAGTATTGGTTTTGTGCCTACAATGGGGGCACTTCACAAAGGTCATCTTTCACTTATAAAAAAAGCCTTTAAAGAAAATGATTGTGTGGTGGTTAGTGTTTTTATAAATCCAACTCAGTTTGATAATCCAGTAGATTTAGAAAAATATCCACGAACCCTAGAAAATGATCTCATCCTTTTAAACAGCGTATCAGAAAAAATCATAGTTTTCTCTCCCGTAGCTTCAGAATTATATAGCCAAAATATAAGCTCAAAAAGTTATGTGTTCTCTGGTATCGAACAGGAGATGGAAGGCAAGCATCGAGCTGGTCATTTTGATGGTGTTGGAACTGTTTTAAGTTTATTATTTAAGGCAGTAACTCCAAACAAGGCTTATTTTGGCGAAAAAGACTTTCAGCAGTTACAAATTGTGAAAGAATTAGTGAAAATTGAGAGGCTCCCTCTAAAAATTATAGGCTGTCCCATTGTTAGAGAAAAAAACGGACTTGCAATGAGTTCACGAAATAAACGTCTCTCTAAAAAAGAATTTGAAGAAGCGGCTTTGATATACGGCTTATTAATGAAAGTAAAAGAAAAATTTCACGATTTAAGTTTTGAAGACTTGAATCAATTTATCGAAGACGAGTTTAAGAAAAGTGAATTTTTTACCCTAGAATATTTTGAAATTGCTAATTCTTCAACTTTAAAAACAGACCTAGTTAAATTAAAGAATATAAAATACAGAGCTTTCATAGCATGCTTTATTGGTGGTGTCCGACTTATCGATAATATGGCATTAAATTAATATCTTTGCCTCATGCAAATACACGTAGTAAAATCTAAAATACACAGAGTCAAGGTAACAGGTGCAGACCTCAATTATATAGGAAGTATTACCATTGACGAAGACCTAATGGATGCAGCAAATATTATACAAGGTGAAAAGATTCAAATTGTAAATAATAATAATGGCGAACGATTGGAAACCTATGCCATTCCTGGACCACGTAATAGTGGAGAAATCACATTAAATGGTGCGGCAGCAAGGAAAGTTGCTCCTGGCGATATTTTAATTTTAATCACCTATGCAATGATGAATATTGAAGAAGCAAAAAAATTTAAACCTTCGCTAGTTTTTCCTAATGAAGAAAATAACTTATTGATTTAATTTGAATAAGTCTTTTATAACATTTTTAAAGATTGCTATTCCCTTGGGACTTGGTGTTTTTTTAATCTATTATTCGTACTCCAAATTTACTAATCAACAGATAGAGGAAATTGCCACTTATTTTAAAAAGGCGGATTATATAGTTATAAGCCTCTCCGTCATATTTGGTATTTTAAGCCACGTATCAAGAGCATATCGCTGGAACTTTATGTTAGAACCTTTGGGTTATAAACCTAAATTTTTAAACAATTTTATGGCAGTATATATAGCTTATATTATGAATTTGTTAATTCCAAGAAGCGGTGAAGTTTCAAGAGCAGTTGTTGTAAATAAGTACGAAGGAGTCCCCTTCGACAAAGCTTTTGGGACTATCATATCTGAAAGAGTTATAGATGTGCTATTTTTATTTGGTTTTACAGCTATTGCCTTCGTACTTCAATTCGAAAAACTCTCGCAATATTTATTAGGTATTTTTCCTATGAATACTATTTACAAATTGAGCGGGCTTTTATTAACTTTGACTATCTTACTCTTACTTCTACTGAAATTTTCAAAAGCATCAGTCGTAAAAAAAATTCTTCATTTTTTTTCTGGTTTAAAAGAAGGGATCTTTAGCGTTCTTAAAATGAAGAAAAAAGGGCTTTATATTTTTCATTCTTTTCTTATTTGGGGCTTGTACTTACTGTCTTTTTACATCGCAACTTTTGCACTAAATGAAACTACAAATATCGCCTTCTCTACCTTAATTATCACCTTTGTAATTGGAAGTTTTTCGTTTGCTTTTACCAACAGTGGATTTGGCACATATCCTTTCTTTGTCGCTAGTATTCTTGCAGTTTTTAGTATTCCTGAAACCGTTGGTACGGCATTTGGGTGGATTGTTTGGACTACTAGTATCGCATCTATAGTTTTGTTTGGTGGATTATCTTTTCTAATCTTACCTTTTTACAATAAAAAAAAATAATATCTTTTTTTACATCTTGAAAAATATATGATTTATAAAAATCGTTATCTTTCAAGAATAATTTATTTTTTATGAAAAAAATTGGTTTTTTAGTTATATGCTTACTTTTCGGGTTAGAAAACTACTCACAATCTCAAATCATTTATGAAGAATTTCAATCTAATAAACTTAATGAATCTAGAAGGTTAAAAATTCAGCTTCCCAGAGACTATGAAACAAATACCGAAAAAGTATATCCAATTGTAATCGTATTGGATGCTAATTATCTATTTGAGCCTGTTGCAGGAAACGTAGATTATTTTAGTTATTGGGAAGATATGCCTGAGTCAATTGTAGTGGGTATCATGCAAGGAGAAAAACGTTACGACGATTGCAATTATGATAGTACTAATTTTATGCCTGATGGAATTGGAGCCGATTTTTTTGAATTTATTGGCCTAGAATTAATTCCTTTTATTGATAACAACTACCGAACGGCAAAATTTACCATTGCAGTAGGTCATGATTTTACAGCAAATTTTATTAATTATTTTCTTTTTAAAGACCCTCCAATGTTTAACGGGTATATTAATTTAAGTCCAGATTTAGCTCCTTATATGGATGAACGTCTTCCTGAACGAATTCCTCAAATTCAAAGCAAAACATTTTATTATTTAGCTACTGGATCTGATGATATTAAAGATTTAAGGGAGTTATCAGAAATGTTAAACGCTTCTCTTAAAGAATTAAAAAGTGATAATTTTAATTATAATTTTGATAATTTCCAGGGAGCTACTCATTATTCATTGGTTGCTAGAGCTATTCCATCTGCTTTAGAAAAAATGTTTGCAGTGTATCGTCCAATAAGTCAAGAAGAATACAAAGATGTAATCTTAAACCTTAAAACTCCAATTTCTCAATATCTTATAGATAAATATGCTACTATAAAAGATTTATTTGGGCTGTCCAATCCTATCCGAGAAAATGATTATTTAGCTACCTTTAAAGCTGCAGAAAAAAAGAAACAATGGGAATCATTACGAATAATAGCAACAATAGCCAATAAGCAATATCCAAATACGGTTCTAGGGGATTATTATCTTGCGCGTTATTATGAAGAGACTGGAGAAGCAAAAAAAGCAATGCGTATCTATCAGGCAGCTTATGACAAAGAGGAAGTGGACTTTATTACCATAGACGTAATGTTAGATAGGGCAGAAAAAATTAAAGAAGATTTCGGATATTAATGGCTAAAGTAAAAACCACCTTTTTTTGTCAAAACTGCGGTACCTCCTTTGCGAAATGGCAAGGACAATGTACGGCTTGTAAGGAGTGGAATACCATTGCTGAGGAAGTAATTCAAAAAGCAGAAAAAGTAAGCTGGAAAGTTTCTGAAACCAACTCGAAAAGAGTTTCTAAATCTCAAAAAGTAAAGGATATCTCCACTACTTCTGAAGCGAGACTCAACACTAAAAACAACGAATTAAACAGAGTATTAGGTGGTGGGATTGTTCCCGGTTCATTAACCTTATTAGGCGGAGAACCCGGAATTGGAAAAAGTACCTTAATGCTTCAAATAGCATTACAATTACCCTATAAAACATTATATGTTTCGGGTGAAGAAAGTGCGCAGCAAATTAAAATGCGTGCCGAACGAATTCATCCAGATTCTGAAAACTGCTATATTTTAACCGAAACCAAAACTCAAAATATCTTTTCTCAAATAGCAGAATTGAATCCGGATATTTTGGTAATCGACTCTATACAAACACTTCATACCGATTATATTGAAAGCAGTCCCGGAAGCATTTCGCAAATAAGAGAAACGACTACTGAGCTCATCAAATTTGCTAAAGAAACTCATACACCTGTTATTTTGATTGGCCATATCACCAAAGATGGAAATATAGCAGGACCTAAAATTTTGGAGCATATGGTCGATACTGTTTTACAGTTTGAAGGCGACCGAAACCACGTATATCGTATTTTACGTTCTCAAAAAAACCGATTTGGCTCAACCAATGAATTGGGAATTTATGAAATGCAAGGAAACGGATTGAGAGAAGTTAGCAATCCTTCAGAGATCCTCATTTCAAAAAATGAAGAAGACCTTAGCGGAACTGCTATTTCTGCAACCTTAGAAGGAATGCGTCCTTTAATGATCGAAATACAAGCGCTTGTTAGCACAGCGGTATATGGTACTCCGCAGCGTAGTGCCACTGGTTATAATGCCAAACGACTCAATATGTTATTAGCAGTTCTTGAAAAACGTGCTGGTTTTAAATTGGGAGCTAAAGATGTATTTCTAAATGTTACTGGAGGAATTACAGTAGATGACCCTGCCATCGATTTAGCAGTAATTGCCGCAGTATTATCCTCTAATATTGACATATCGATAGATAAATCGATGTGCTTTGCCGCGGAGATTGGTTTAGCAGGAGAAGTGCGTCCTGTAACAAGAGTGGATCAACGCATTACCGAAGCAGAGAAATTAGGATTTAAATCTATCGTTATTTCTAAATACTGTAAAATTCCAAAAAACAATTATCAAATTAATATTATAAAAGTGGCGAAGGTCCATGATGTAGTAAAACATCTATTTGGATAAATTAATTAGGGAGCAGGATTAGGGAATTGAGTATGTACCGCATTAATTTCTGCAATAATTTCATCCGATAAATGCAGATGGATACTATCGATGTTTTCTTTAAGTTGGTCTAAATTAGTAGCCCCTATAATATTAGAAGTCATAAAGGGCTGTTGGGTTACAAAAGCCAAGGCCATTTGCGTAAGGCTTATCCTATGTTTTTTAGCAATTTCATTGTACAACATAGTTGCTTTATTAGATTGCTCACTACTGTAGCGACTGTAGTTTGGAAAGAGTGTTACTCGTGCATTTTCAGGTTTGTTATTGTTTAAATATTTACCAGCCAGCACTCCAAAAGCCAATGGTGAATATGCTAAATATCCCACTTCTTCTCTTAATAAAACCTCAGATAAACCAATTTCATCTCGTCGATTTAAAAGGTTGTATGCATTTTGTACGGTAATCATTTTTTTAGCTCCTTTTTTGGCTTCTGCGCTATAACGCATCACTCCCCAAGGTGTTTCGTTAGACAATCCTATTTGTCTAATTTTTCCTTCTTTTACAAAGGATTCTAAGGTTTCTAAAACCTGAGCGATATTATCTTCCCATTCGGTATTATGAGTATAGTCTCTCACTCCAAAAACATTTACACCTCGCTCTGGCCAATGAAGTTGATATAAATCTAAATAATCGGTTTGTAGTCGCTTTAAACTTTTGGTTATTGAATCGTTTAGGGCTTCCTTGCTAAAATTTAAATTTTTACGAATGTGCTCAAAAAAACGAAGTGGTCCCGTAATTTTTGATGCTAACACGACCTGATCTCTATTGTTGTTTTTTGCTAACCAAGTGCCAATTATAGACTCGGTACTCCCTTGTGTTTTAGGATTTCCTGGCACCGAATACATCTCGGCAGTATCTATAAAATTAACACCTCTTTCAAGAGCATAATCCAATTGAGCATGTCCTTCTGCTTCGGTGTTTTGTTCACCCCAAGTCATAGAACCTAAACAAATTTTACTAACTTTTATATCGGTATTTGGGAGATTGGTGTATTGCATAATTATTTTAATTAAAGTTTAATTCTAGCATTAAAGGACAATGGTCGCTGTGCTTGGCGTCTGGAAGAATAATTGCTCTTTTTATATTTTCTTGTAAAGGTTTTGAAACCATATGATAATCGATACGCCATCCTTTATTATTAGCTCTCGAATTTGCACGATAACTCCACCAAGTGTAGTGATGCGGTTCTTTATTTAAATATCGGAAGGAATCAATAAAACCACTGTTGATAAAATTACCTATCCAATCTCTTTCCACCGGTAAAAATCCAGAGCTGTTTTTATTAGAGACCGGATTATGAATGTCAATCGCCTCATGACAAATATTATAATCTCCGCAGATTACCAAGTTTGGAATTGTCTTTTTAAGTTCACTAATATACTCTTGAAATTGAGCCATATAATTGAGTTTAAATTCCAATCGAGCTAAATTAGTTCCACTAGGCAGGTACAAACTCATTACCGACACTTCATCAAAATCTACTCGCAGATTTCTACCCTCAAAATCCATAGTTCCAATACCAGTACCATATTCAATATGCTTGGGTTCCTTTTTACAGAAAATAGCTACACCACTGTAGCCTTTTTTTTGGGCACTGAACCAATAACGAAATGGATATCCAGCTTTTTCAATCTCTTCAACAGCCACTTGGTCTTCCATTGCTTTTGTCTCTTGAAGGCAAATAACATCTGGATTGGCTTGTTGTAACCATTCCGTTAGACCTTTTTTCATAGCTGCTCGTATACCATTTACGTTATAAGAAATAATTTTCATAAGGCTCATTTTAAGAATAAACTAAAATAAATAAGATTGACTCTTTAGGAGGTATATTTGTGAAATTATTAGCAATAATATTTATAAAATAAAATGACTAACTTTTAGTTTTATAATAACTACATTCATTTCAACTCTGAATATACTTATGAGGTTCATGCTGTTTTTGCTTTTTGGCTTTTGTTTTAGTGCTAGCTTTGCACAAGAGTTGCCTAGCAATTATACTTCTATAAAAGTGGCTATCAATGACACCATTCTAATTGATAAGGTTAGTATCAATCCCGTTCGATTTAAAGTTATAAATAATAAAGGCCAAATTATTAGTCCTCGTAATTATCAAATAGATTTTTCTAAAAGCAGACTAATTCTTGATAAGAGTATAGTTTATACTAATGATTCCTTGACAATAAGTTATTTAAAATATCCTAAATTTTTAACAAAAGATTATTTTATCGTTGATACCAGTGCAATTGTTAAAAGTAGTAGCAGTATTAATAAATTATATGCACTACAAGAAAGTACTAATAAAAATCAATTTAAACCATTTGACGGGCTTAATACTTTAGGAAGTATATCGCGAGGAATTACTGTAGGTAACAATCAAAACGCAGTTGTTAACTCTAATTTAAATCTACAAATTACCGGAAAGCTAAATGATAAAGTATCAATACGAGCATCCATACAAGATGCTAATATTCCTTCTCAAAGCGCAGGATATTCTCAAAGCTTAGACGAATTTGATCAAATTTTTATCGAATTGTATAGTGACAATTGGAACATAAGAGCTGGAGATATTGATTTAATTAATAACAACAGTTATTTCGGGAATTTTACAAAAAAAGTTCAAGGAATTTCTGCAGGTGGAACCATCAATCATAAAAGCGGAGGCAAAACAAACACATTTGCAGCTGGCGCTTTGGTAAGAGGTGTTTTTTCAAGCAGTAACTTTGTTGGGCAAGAAGGTAATCAAGGTCCTTACAAACTTGTGGGTCCTAATGGCGAATTATATATTTTAATTGTGTCAGGCAGTGAACGAGTTTATGTTAATGGATTGCTCTTAAAAAGAGGAGAAGGAGAAGATTATATGATTGACTACAATGCAGGTGAACTAAAATTTAATGCAACCTACCCTGTTACTGCTAATATGAGAATCCGAGTTGAATATCAATATACCGATAGGAACTACACACGGTTTATTGGTTTTGGCGGAGCTAATTATACTAGTAAAAAATTAGACTTAGGAACCTATATTTATTCCGAGAGTGATTCAAAAAACCAACCTTTACAACAAAATTTAACATCAGCACAAGTTGACATTTTAAAGAATGCTGGTGATAACTCCTCTCAAATGATTGCGCCATCTGCAATTCCAGACACCTACTCCGAAAATAAGATTTTATATAAGATTGATGAAGTGGATGGAGCTGAAGCTTATATTTTTTCAAATAATCCTGAAGATGAACTCTACAATGTTCGTTTTACACTAATTGGAGAAAATTTAGGAGATTATGTACTTGAGTGAGGCAAGTGCTATTAATCGTATTTATGAGTATACTCCTCCTATTAGCGGAGTTAAACAAGGAAATTATGCCCCCGTAATTCAATTAACAGCTCCCTCTAAAATACAGGTAGGTGGGGTAAATGGCACATACCGTCCAAACGAAAAAACCTCCCTAAGTTTTGAAGTAGCAGGAAGTAATAATGATCTTAATTTGTTTTCTGATATTGATAATACGGACAATGCTGGTTTCGCGGGAAAATTGACGGTCAATCAAACATTATTAAAAACTACGGAAGAAAGAAAATTAGACGCTTTTGCAACATTAGATTATATAAATAAGGATTTCAAAACCATTGAAAGACTATATACCGTTGAGTTTAATAGAGATTGGAATATCAATAATCCTTTAGGAAATCAGCGATATGTAGTGGGCGGTATAGATTACTCAGATACTAATTTTGGTGACTTTAGATACGAATTTCAGAACTTAGATTTTTCTGAAAATTTTTCTGGGAATAGACATGTTTTAGGTATCAACCTAAAATTTAAGAATTTTAAATTTACAACCAATGGAAGTACGCTTCAAAGCAAAGGCTCAGAACTAAATTCTAAATTTTTTAGAGTTCACAATTTAGCGACCTATTCTTTCAAGAAATCTTGGATTGGAGCAAAATTATCAACCGAAAATAACCAAATTCGAACCATTATTAATGACAGTCTAACTCCCTCCAGTCAAAAATTTAATGCCTATGAAATTTTTTCGGGATTAGGAGATAGCACCAAGGTATTTAGTGAAATTGGCTTCCGACATCGAATTAATGACAGTATTCGAGATTCCGAATTGAAACGAGTATCTACTTCAAATAACATCTATTTAAAATCTAGAATACTAAATAATTCGACTTCTCAATTAGCTGTTTTTGCAAATTATCGAATTTTAAAAAAAGAGGATGAAATGGAGGAGGAGGAAAATTCTTTAAATTCAAGAATAATTTATAACCAATCATTTTTAAAAAATAGCATTCGTTTAAATACTGCAATAGAGACTAATAACGGTGTTTTACCACAACAAGAATTTACCTACATTCAAGTAGAGCCAGGAGAAGGTACTTACACATGGAATGATTACAACGAAAACAACATACAAGAATTAGATGAGTTTGAATTGGCTCAATTTCAGGATGAAGCTGAGTATATTCGAATCCTTCTTCCCAACCAAATATTTGTTAAAATTAGTCAAACAAAAATTAGTCAAACGCTAACTTTAAACCCTCAACAATGGTTTAATATTAAAGGGTTTAAGAAGGTAGTAGCTCATTTTTTCAATCAAACCTCCTTTTTAATTGATAAAAAAGTTAGAAGGGATAATACTGTTTTTGTCATCAATCCATTTGAAGATTATTTAGAAAACGAATTAGCAGCTGTTAGTAATTTTAGAAATGTATTATTTTTTAATAAAGGAAAACAAAAGTTTACCACCTCTTACACCTTTATAAGGTCTTCTAATAAAAATTTTCTATCTATTGGTTTAACAAAATCGAAATTAAAAAGTCATCAATTAAATTTTAATCATAAAATTTGGAATGACTGGCTATTCAATTTAAAGGGGATTGTGGCTGAAAATAAAAGTTTAAACGAAAATTTTGAAACTAGGAACTATAAATTAGACACCTATGAAATTAATCCTAAAATTTCGTATTTATTGAGTACTAAAACACGATTTGATATATTTTATAAGTATTTAAATAAAGAAAATCGACTTAATAATTTTGAGCTTTTAATTCAACAAAAAATAGGAATTTCTTTTAATTATGCTAATGCTCAAAAAATTGCAGTAAACGGTGAGCTAAATTATATCAATAACAATTTTAATGGAAACACCTACTCTCCAGTTGCCTATCAAATGTTAGAAGGCCTTCAACCTAATATCAAATCTAACCTGGCGTTTGTTATTACAAAAAAGCGTTACTAAGTTCCTAGACATCAACCTAACTTATAATGGCAGAAAAAGTGAGACATTTAAGGCAATTCATACAGGAAGTGTTCAATTAAGAGCCTACTTTTAAAATTCGATAAAAAAAGAGCGGATAGTTTATCCGCTCTTAATAATAACTATTTTGCTGAAAAACTATTTAACAATAATTTTTGCAGTTTTATAAGTTCTTGAAGAATTATCTCCCACTCTAACGAAGTAAATACCTGCGTCAGCGTAAGACATATCTAGATGATATTCATAACTATCACCTTGCTTCTCTAAATTATTGTATGCTAACACCTGGCCTAATACGTTAAAGATTGCTACAGAAGCAACTCCATCAAAACCAGTAGTTAGAGTAATATCAAACTGGTTATTTGGAGAGGTTAAGCACTGTGAATTCTGCTTCAGAAATCAGCAGGATCTTCAGCGCCTAAAATACCAACTATAACCACAGTATAATCTTGAACCTCACCATAGTCGTGGTCAGCACAAGGATCTAAAATATCGCCAGCTGCTGATGTATCGATAGCTTTTACTCTCATTCTGTGAGAACCTAAAGCAGCTCCTTCTGGGATTGTAAGGGTAAAATCCTCAAGCTCAGCAGCGGAAGTAAAAAGTTCTCCAGAAATTAATCTTTCAGTCACCTCAAAAGTTCCATTATCATCAAAATCTATCCAAGCAGATAAAGCTTCAATACCTGGACCACCAGTCCAGTTTTGTTGAGCTTGTAAAGTATATACATTTGATCCTGCTTCATTACTCAATTCTGTTGATAAGTCTGTTCTGTCTGCGTAACCTGTAGGACTATTTGCTGGCTCCGTGTTACATCCATTTGCACCATCATCAGCATCAATTGTATTTAATACAAATTTCTTGATTCCATCTACATTACATCCTAAAGTTGCTGTTGCAGTACAATAAAGTATTCCATTGGTTATTGTTTTTGTAGTTTCATCATTCGCAGGATTTGTGTCTCCAGTTAAATTTGTTCTTGACACAATAGTATGATCTCCTTCTGCAGAAAAATCTCCTGTTGCAGTAAATGTGTAGGACTCTGTTCCTCCAGCAGCAATGGTACCTGAATAACTTTCAACAACAGGTGAACCACCATCAAGAATGTATTGAACTTCTGGATCGGTAATATCGTTGCTTCCAAAGTTTCTAATATTTACTACAATACTTTCTGCTGCCCCTAAAGGTCCTGAATTAGGTGCTGTAATTGCATTAACTCCTATATCGTCTGCTTGAGGTGGTACAAGTTGAAAAGCTCCAACCACTCCTTTACGTCCGCTATTCATGTATTCATTGATAAACCAAAAAGTAGTATCATCTGAGGGATCAATATCCATTTTTCCATAATCACCATATCGAGTACTTGGAATATTTGCATTACCTGCAGCGATTAATTCTTCATTAACCGTCATAACGCCATTTGTATCTCCATTAAATCTACCCGTATAATAAGAGCTTATTCTAAAGTCTGTTGGATTTGGTGTTGTAGGACCAGCCATAGAGGTATAACCCATTGCAATATTACCCAAACCATCCATAATCATACTTCCGTGCCAAGCATGCCTTCCATCTGGTGCAGAATATGTTCCTTCTTGGTATACCGACCAAGGTCCATTGTCCGCATCTTGTCTTAATTCAAACCATCGAATACCAGCCAACTCTCCACCTGAAGCATCCATATCAACTACGAAGTTGAATAACGCTGAATTATAAGTGTCAAATTTTCTAAACTGTGCTTGATTCATAATGGTTGCTTGCAAAGCATCAACAGCTGAACCTCCTCCTGGTTGGGTTAGGTTTGAAAAACTTCCTCCATCAAATACTGAAATAAATTCTGTTGCTGGAAGTTCAATAGCAGCATTCATTGTTCCGTTTCCTGCATCCCAGTCCATGTCTAAAGTCCATAGCTTTACGTGATCAGTAGAAACACCTCCCCAAGCATCATCTTGAAGATAAAGAAAAGTGGCTCCGCCAAAAGCAGGCATATTAGCATCACTTACATTAAGAGCTTGTGGACTGTAAAATCCACTAGTTTGTAACCCTGGTAAATTAAACCCTAATATTTGTGCTGAGTTTCCTGCCAACATTTCTGCTCTTTCCATCGCCCAAACTTTATTACTACTACCAGTGTTGTCTGTCATATAGTAACCATCACTCCAAACTGATAATTTTTGATAATCATTAATAGCTGTGATGTTGTAGTTGTACCATCCATCATTAATTGGGTCTGGCCCATCAGAAACTGCCACTTGAGCACCTCCTCCTAAAAAGGAAATTACCCATCGATCTGCAGCAGCATCATAAGAAGCTGTTAAATCACAACATCCACTACTCGGAAATATCGTAGGATTTGGACTTAATGGCCCTGCTAATAAGTTTCCCGATTTATCATAAATTGCAAAACCCGTATTAAATACTACAAACACATGATTTGGACCAATTGCCATTGATGGGTCTGTGGGTGTAGAGCCAGATTGATAAGCATCAAACACGACAGTTGGTGGAGCTACACGAACACTTTGAGATGATTCATGCCTATTTCTTAAAAAATAATCATCTTTAGTTTGACGATCTTTTCCAATAATAACGGTATTACCTAGTGATCTTTTATCTGCTGCTTCTTTGGCAACATCAACGTAAGGTGGAAGATCAGCTAACCTAGATGCTATGGAAGGAATATACTCAGGAGTTACTTCAACCAAAATATTAGCTTGCATAGGAACGTTAGGTGTAGATTCTTGAGCATTTGATTTAAAAACAAATACTGTAAAGAATAATAGTAAAAAATAATTTTTAAAGTTCATTATTAAAAGTTTTAGTTAACAATTTTTTTTATAAAGTGTCATCAAAAATAACATCTATTTTATTAAAAACAAGTATTAATGCTTACAATTAATGAAGATTCTAACAAAAAGGGCATAATAATTGTATTTTTGTGTCAAAACAGTAAAATTTTCGAAAAATAATGAAAAAAATAAATGTCTTACTTTTGTTACTTTTTCCAATAATATCCTGTAATACAATCGATAAAGCAGCGTTTGCTGATAACAAAACAGATGAGCAGGTAATGATTATGAAAGGGTATTTAGCAGGGGAAGTTTCTGTTTCTAAAAAAGAAGGAGATTGTCCAGTTACCATAAAAATTCCCGGTAAAAATGGAATCTATTACTTAGACCCCATAAATCTGGAAGAAAAATATCATATAAATGGTCTAAACGTATGGTTTAAATATGGAGGATTAAGGAGAATGAACCGTTGTCAAAAGGCTAACCCCGTAACCATAAATGAGATTGTTACTGATTAAAAAACTGCATAGTTTAACTCAACCAATCTTTATAAGCAATAGAGTTCCTAATTTTATTTGGAATGTCTGATATTAATATTCTTTCTTGTTTCATGGTGTTTCTATTTCTTACAGTTACCGTTTGATCTTCTTTTGTTTGGTGATCTACCGTAATACAATAGGGGGTCCCTAAGGCATCTTGACGGCGATATCTCCTGCCTACTGCATCTTTTTCATCGTAAAGAACATTATAATCCCATTGCAAATCTTCAACAATTTTCTTTGCAATTTCCTGCAAACCATCTTTTTTTACCAACGGAAAAACTGCTGCTTTGATAGGAGCTACAATTGCTGGAAGTTTTAAAACAACTCTGGAGGATCCGTCTTCTAGAACCTCTTCTTTTAATGAATTACTAAATATGGCTAAAAACATTCTATCCAAACCGATAGAAGTTTCTACAACATAAGGAACATAATTTTTATTTTGTTCATGATCAAAAAACTGAAGCTTTTTACCAGAATGTTGTTCATGAGCTTTTAAATCAAAATCCGTTCTAGAGTGAATTCCCTCTAGCTCTTTGAATCCGAATGGAAAATTAAATTCTATATCGGTAGCAGCATTTGCATAATGCGCTAGTTTTTCGTGATCGTGAAAACGATAGTTTTTCTCACCCAGACCCAAAGAATGATGCCATTTTAATCTTGTTTTTTTCCAATAGTCATACCATTTCATTTCTTCACCAGGTTTCACAAAAAACTGCATTTCCATTTGTTCAAATTCTCGCATTCTAAATATAAATTGTCTGGCTACAATTTCGTTTCTAAAAGCTTTACCTGTTTGAGCAATTCCGAAAGGAATTTTCATTCTACCTGTTTTTTGAACATTTAGAAAATTCACAAATATTCCTTGCGCAGTTTCTGGTCGAAGAAATAAATCAGTTGCACTTTCAGCAGATGCACCTAACTTGGTTCCAAACATTAAATTAAATTGCTTAACATCTGTCCAATTTTTTGATCCTGATAAAGGATCAGCGATACCTAGCTCTTCAATCAGAAGCTTAACATCAGCTAAATCTTCGTTGTCAAGTGATTGAGCCATCCGTGTTAAAATATTTTTTTGCTGTGCTCTATATTTTAAGACTCTAGGGTTGGTAGTTACAAACTCCTCTTCATTAAAACTGTCTCCAAAACGCTTTTTTGCTTTGGCTATTTCTTTTTGGGCTTTTGTATTTAATTTTTCGCAATAATCTTCAATTAAAACATCTGCACGATATCTTTTTTTTGAATCTTTATTATCTATTAAAGGATCATTAAACGCATCAATGTGTCCGGAAGCCTTCCAAGTAGTTGGGTGCATTAATATTGCCGCATCAATTCCAACGATATTTTGATGCATAAACACCATACTACGCCACCAATACTCTCGTATATTCTTCTTTAACTCTACTCCATTTTGAGCGTAATCGTAGACTGCACTTAGTCCATCGTATATTTCACTTGACGCAAATATATACCCATATTCTTTTGCGTGGGATATTACTTTTTTAAATAAATCTTCATTTGCCATAGCGCAAAAATAAAAAAACCGTTACGAATAGCTCGTAACGGCGGCAATTATTTATTTTTAAATTATTTTAAAGTCATTTGTGAAGTTGCGATTAATATTGAATCATCAAATACGTTAATCGTATAGAGTCCTTTCAATAAATTTTCCTTCTTACTGTTTACCATAACACATACATCTAACTCCTCTTTTTCATAAAAAACTTTAGTTGACATACTATAACTTAGTGTTCCGTTTTCAAAATCCAACTCTTTTCGTTCACCTAATAAATTATTTTTAGGATTAATCACTTGTATGTAAAGTAACTTATTTCCTTTTTCAGCAATTTTATTGGGAGCTAGCTCAAAACATATTCTTATTTTATCTGCTCTTCTTGACCTTTGTGTATCAATAATTTTTCCATTATTTTTTGTAATTACCCCTGATCCATTTAAATTGATAGCTTGAACAACAGATCCAGATCTAATTTTATCTGCTAGTACAATGTTTTTTTGAGCAATTGAATCAGCAACCTTTGCGGTTTCGTTAAGTTCATAAAAAGCATTATCTCTTTCTGCTATTATAAGCTTATTGACCGCTATTAAGCTATCTGCTCTTTTAAACAATAAAGCTCTTTCGTCTTTCAATTTTCCAATCTCATTTCTATAGCGTTTAATCAATGTAACATTTACTTCTGCATCTTTTACTGAAATTAATAAAACTTCAATTCGCTTTTTAGCTTCAATCAAGTCTTTATCTTTAATTTCACTTTCTTGAATTTCTTGATTATAATCGGCGATTAATTCCTCTAAATCTGATTCAATGTTAAGTTTTTCGCTTTCTAAAATTGTTATTGTATCTTTATTGTCGTTATACAATTTTACTGTATAAACAGCCAATACAATTAAAAATAGCATTAAAATACCAGCTATTCCCTTTAATTTATTGTTGTTCTCCCCTATACTCATGATTATCTGTTTTTTGTTACTAATAAGCAAATCTAATGCATACAACATATATAACGTCTAAAAACAAAAATATATATATTTATGATAAATCTTTTATTTCCTAAAGTTTGTAACGCATGTAAATCATTACTTTTAAAAGAAGAAATACTTATCTGTACAACATGCAGGCATTCGCTTAGCGTTATCAACAATCTGAACTTTGGTGAGCAGTTAACAAAACAATTATTTTTTGGAAAAATAGTCATTGAAAATGCTTCTGTTTTATTAAAATTTGAAAAAAAAGGAATTACCCAGGAACTATTACACAATATGAAATATCGTGGAAAAAAGGACTTAAGTTCTTTTTTTGGTAAATGGCTGGGAGATGAACTTAAAGAAAAACCTAGTTATAAAGATATTGATCTTGTGATTCCCGTCCCATTAGACAAAAAACGACTAAAAAAAAGAGGATACAATCAAGTAGAAGGTTTTGGAGTCGAAATTGCAAAAGCACTTCAAGTTCCTTATTTAGATAAAATATTAATTAAAGACATTAAAACAAATTCTCAGGTATTTAAGAAGCGATTTAATCGATTTCATACTGCGGGAGTTTTTAGGATAGTCCAACCAAAATTATTAGACCATCAACATGTTTTACTTGTAGACGACATTATTACAACAGGTGCTACTATCGAAAAATGCGCTCATCAGTTATTTAAAAGTAAACAAGTAAAACTTAGTCTAGCTACCATTGCAATCGCTTGAATATTTTCTTTATTTTTGTGATTATGATGCAGCGCGTAATTTACTTTGCAACCTTATTTATTATATCTCAAACTTTTACTAATTGTGCGAAAAGAGGAAATCCATCTGGTGGAAATAGGGATTCAATTCCTCCTGTAATTATTAAAATTAATCCTGAAAACTACCACACAAATTTTAATGAAAAAGAGATTAAAATTTATTTTGATGAATACATTAAACTAAAAGAAATTAATAAAGAACTGGTTGTTTCTCCACCTTTAAAATATCAAGCAGAAATCACACCTTTAACTACTGGAAAGTTTATAAAAATTAAAGTAAAAGATACGCTTAAGAAAAATACAACGTATTCATTTAATTTCGGAAAAAGTATTGTAGATAATAATGAAGAGAACACCTTAGAGTATTTCAAATACGTAGTGTCAACCGGAAATTACATAGACAGTTTAAAGTTAAAAGGAGCCGTTCAAGATGCGTTGTTATTAAATGCTGAAGAAACAACGACCATCATGCTTTATGAAATAAATGAGTTATTTAATGACTCCATTATTTTTAATAAAAAACCAAATTACATAACAACTATTAAAAGCCCCGCTCAAGATTTTGAATTAACAAATTTGAAAGAAGGGGATTATTTGTTAGTGGCGCTCAAGGATATGGCTAACGATTATTTATTTCAACCCAATTACGATAAAATTGGGTTTTTAAAAGATTTTGTTAGCGTTCCAACGGATAGTAGTTATTCCCTTAAAATTTTCAAACAAGAACTTCCATACAAAATTGAAAAACCAAAACATGATGGCAAAAACCATATACTTTTTGGTTATACGGGTGAAGCAAAAGATTTAAAGATTGATTTACTATCAAATGTCCCTAAGGATTTTAAAAGTATTATTTATAAAGATATTAAATCTGACAGTTTACACTATTGGTTCAAGCCTTTTGTCGAAAATGATTCTTTAATTTTTTCAGCAATTAACGGTAACTATAAAGACACTCTTATTGTGAGAATGAGAGATCTTTACAGTGACTCTCTAGATATAAAAGCTATTAATTCAGGAATACTTTCTCCTTTAGATACTTTAAAATTTTCTTCTAAAACCCCATTAACTTATTTTGACATTGAAAAAGTAAGTATTATAAATAAAGATTCTATAGCCGTTCCTTTTAATGGCGAGATTGATTTTAAACACAATACAACTTTATTAAATTTTGAAGTTGACGAATCACAGTCCTATAAAATTCAATTATTACCTGGTGCTTTTGTTGATTTTTTTGAAAATACAAACGATACTATTTTTACTTCTGTAAGAACCAATGAACTATCAGATTATGGTTCTTTAACAGTAATTTTAAATAAGCCTAAACAGCTACCTGTAATAGTGCAATTAGTAAATTCAAAATTTAAATTAGTTCGAGAACAATTTATTGAAACAAATAAAAATATAGTGTTTGATTATATTATTCCAGGAGAATATTATGTTAGACTTATTTATGATGAAAATGAGAATAAAAGGTGGGATTCAGGAAATTATCTAAAAAAGAAACAGCCCGAAAATATTGTTTATTACCCCACAAAGTTAGAAATCCGAGCTAATTGGAGTTTGATAGAAACTTTTAATTTAGAGTAAAGTGATCTCTATCGGATAAAAACTGAAAATGTGCTCTTTCCGATACGATATGTGTCTTTTCTAGAATTATGGTCTCAGAAAAATTACCTTCATTTTTAGTAGTAGTAAGTTGCTTTCCTAAAACATCATAAATTGCTGAGTGTCCGTTGTATTGATTTAAATTATCATCTTTTCCTGTTCGATTTACACCTACACAATAAGCCATATTTTCAATAGCTCTTGCTCTTAATAAGGTATCCCATGCATGAATTCTCTTTTGCGGCCAATTGGCAGTATAAATAAGGAGGTCATAATCGCAAGTATTTCGAGCCCAAACAGGAAATCTTAAATCATAACATATGAAGGGGCATATTTTCCATCCCAAAAAATTTATTGTTAAAAGCTCCTTACCAGAGGTATAGGTTAGATGTTCGTCAGCTAGAGTAAAAGTATGCCGTTTATCGTAAGTGTAATAATCTCCATTGGGTTTAACAAAAAACAATCTATTATAAAAATTATTTTTTTCAGAAACTATAAAACTACCAACTAGTGCGCTGTTTTTTTTGTTAGCTTGAATTTTCATCCAATCAAGTGTTTGACCACTTTCAGATTCTGCTAATAATGAAGCATTCATTGTAAAACCGGTAGTAAACATTTCTGGCAAGACAATTAGATCTGTATGTTCAATGATATTATTGATTTTTTCAGAGAACATTCGTCGATTTGCATCTGGATTTTCCCAAAACAAATCGGACTGAAGGATGGTTACTTTTAATTCATTTCGCATAGGTAAAAATAGTTAAAAGTATTTTATTAGCAGCTCCTTAACCTATTATCATTGCCAAATTTAAGTTTTAGATTTTAAATTTTAAGATCTGTGTTAAATAGAGTTGATAATTTTAGCTAGCAGAAATTAACACATTATTTGTTTTGGCACTAAAATTAGAAATGAAAAGTCATCGAAACACATTCGATGTTATAAAATTTACTTCAAGATAAGTAAAATAATAGTAGGTTAAAAAAAAGATAATTTTTACTAGTTTTAACCTAGCCCTTTACACTTGCTTTTAAAAACTCTCTATTCATACGTGCGATATTTTCCAATGATATTCCTTTGGGACATTCTATCTCGCATGCACCCGTATTGGTGCAGTTACCAAACCCTTCTAAGTCCATTTGATGAACCATATTCATCACTCGATCAGTTGCTTCTACCTGACCTTGAGGTAAAAGCGCATACTGAGAAACTTTAGCTCCAACAAATAGCATTGCAGACGAATTTTTACATGTAGCAACGCAAGCACCACAACCAATACACGTTGCTGCATCCATTGCTTTATCCGCTGCTGTTTTTGAAATAAGAGTTGCATTGGCATCCTGTGTGTTTCCGGATGTATTTACCGAAATATAGCCGCCAGAATGCTGTATTCTATCAAATGCAGAACGGTCTACGACTAAATCTTTAATAACGGGAAAAGCAGCAGCTCTGAAGGGTTCAATAGTAATTGTATCCCCATCTTTAAACATACGCATGTGCAGTTGGCAAGTTGTTACCCCCCTGTCTGGACCATGTGCTTCTCCGTTAATGTACATGGAACACATTCCGCAAATTCCTTCTCTACAGTCATGATCAAAAGCTACAGGCTCTTTTCCTGACGCAATTAATTGTTCGTTAAGAACATCCATCATTTCTAAAAAAGACATGTGTTCTGAAATTTCAGTCACTTTGTAGTCGACCATTTTCCCTTTGTCGCTTGCATCAAGTTGACGCCAAATCTTAAGTGTTAAATTCATACTATCTTTTTTATTTATAACTTCTTTCTTTAACTTCTATATTCTCATAAGCCAAGTCTTCTTTGTGCAAAACAGCATTTTTTGGCTCCCCTTTATATTCCCAGGCTGAAACAAATTGAAACTCTTTCATTCTTTTTGCTTCCCCATCCTCAGTTTGATATTCTTCTCTAAAGTGACCTCCTGCAGATTCTTCTCTTACCAATGCATCTTTAGCAAACAATTCACCTAATTCCAAGAAATCTGCTACTCTACCTGCTTTTGCTAACTGCTCGTTATATTCGTTAGCAGTTCCAGGAACTAAAACATTTTTCCAAAAATCCTCTCTTAACGCTGAGATTTCTTCGATAGCTTCTTCTAAACCTTCTTTATTTCTAGACATTCCACATTTATCCCACATAATCTTACCTAATTTCTTATGGTAATGATCTACAGAATGGGTTCCTTTATTATTAATAAGGAAATTAATTCTCTCTGTAACTTCTTTTTCTGCGGCATCAAATTCAGGGGTCTCTGTTGAAATTTTACCAGTTCGAATATCGTCTGACAAATAATCTCCAATGGTGTAGGGGAGTACAAAATAACCGTCGGCTAACCCTTGCATTAGAGCAGAGGCCCCTAGTCGGTTTGCACCGTGATCAGAAAAGTTTGCTTCTCCAATTGCGTAACAACCAGGTATCGTTGTCATTAAATTATAATCAACCCAAACGCCACCCATAGTATAATGTACAGCTGGATAGATCATCATAGGTGTTTCGTAGGGATTTTCATCAACAATTTTCTCATACATCTGAAATAGATTTCCGTATTTAGCACGAACAATTTCTTGACCTAATTGTTTTATTTTTTCTGGAGATGGGTTTGAAATATTTTGAATTTTTGCTTGTTCAGAACCATAACGTTCAAAAGAAGCTGCGAAATCTAAATATACTGCTTCTCCTGTAGCATTGACTCCAAAGCCAGCATCACAACGCTCTTTAGCTGCCCTTGAGGCTACGTCACGTGGAACTAAATTCCCGAATGCAGGATATCGTCTCTCCAAATAATAATCTCTTTGCTCCTCAGTTAAATCGGTTGGTTTTAGTTTTCCTTCACGAATAGCTTTAACATCCTCTAAATTTTTTGGAACCCATATTCGGCCGTCATTTCTTAAAGATTCAGACATCAATGTCAGTTTTGACTGATAATCTCCTGAACGGGGAATACAAGTTGGATGAATTTGTGTATAACAGGGATTTGCAAAATACGCTCCTTTTTTGTGAACTTTCCAACCTGCAGTTACATTGGATCCCATTGCATTCGTAGATAAAAAATAAACATTGCCATAGCCTCCAGATGCTATAACTACCGCATGAGCAGAATGTCTTTCAATTTCGCCTGTAACTAAATTACGTGCAATAATTCCTCTCGCTTTACCGTCAACTACAACAACATCTAACATTTCGTGTCTATTAAACATTTCAATTTTTCCACGAGCAATTTGACGATTCATTGCAGAATATGCTCCAAGTAATAACTGCTGGCCGGTTTGTCCTTTGGCGTAAAAAGTTCGAGAAACTAGAACCCCTCCAAAAGAGCGATTATCTAAAAGACCCCCATAGTCACGTGCGAAAGGGACTCCTTGGGCTACACATTGGTCTATAATATTGGCAGATACCTCGGCTAGTCGGTAAACATTTGCTTCACGAGAACGATAATCTCCTCCTTTAACCGTATCATAAAATAGTCGATAGGTGGAATCTCCATCTCCCTGATAGTTTTTTGCTGCGTTAATTCCTCCTTGTGCGGCTATGGAATGAGCTCTTCGAGGAGAATCTTGATATGCAAATGATTTTACATTATACCCAAGTTCTGCTAAAGTAGCAGCGGCAGAACCTCCCGCTAAACCAGTACCAACAACAATAACATCAATATGACGTTTGTTTGCAGGATTAACCAAATTAATTTGATTTTTATAGTCTGTCCATTTATCTTTCAATGGGCCATGAGGAACTTTTGAATTTAACGCCATAATAGTTTACGATTAATGGTTTAAGTGATGGTAGAGCGCAATGAAAATAAATCCTAGTGGAATTATAATCGAATATGCCTTTCCCAATATTTTGAAATATTTTTTTTCTTCCTGCATTGCCTCCCATTGATTGAAAGGCAGAAGTAAATCCGTGGGCTAAGTGCAAGCCAAGGAAAACAAACGCAACAATATAAGCGCCTACCCTAACTGGGTTTGTAAACTTATGAACTAATTCTTCATGATAACGAAACCCTTCTTGTCCTTCAATAACTCCAGTCCAATCACCTTGGATAAATTTTGTGTTGATTTCTGGAAACCAAAAGTCAATAAAATGCAACGCTATAAAAGCTAAAATAGTCACCCCACTCCATATCATATTTCTACTCATCCATGTAGAATTTGCAGCGCCGTTATTTTTAGCATAAGATTTTCCGTTTGCTTTTTTATTTCTTAACTCTAAAATAAAACCCATTATGAAATGAAAAACAACAGCAAAAATTAAAACCGGTTGCAATACAAATTGAACCAAAGGGTTGGTTCCCATAAAATGAGAAACTTCATTGAAAGTTTCCGGGCTAAAAACTGATAAAACATTGATTGTTAAATGTTGTAACAAGAAAAACATTAAAAAGAACGCAGAAAGTGCCATAGCTACTTTTCTTCCAATTGAGGTGGATAAAATTCCCATTTATAATTTTTTTTAGAAGCACAAAATTACGGCTCAAAGTAAAAACCACCAAACTTTATGGTTTGTTTTCTAAAGTATTTAGAATTATTATTGATTGCACAAAAAAATTATAAGTTCTAAAATTCTCATGAATTTAAAGTCCAGAACCAAATAATCGAATACAATTAAAAAGCAAGAAAATAAAAAAGTGTTAGAAACATTAAAAAAAGGGATACTTTAATTAATTTTGAATAAAATAATTTAAGGTTACATTATGAAATATCATCCAATTGATTCCGCATTATTTGTAAAAAATCGATCAAATTTTATGGCTCAAATGAAAGCTAATAGTTTGGCAGTTTTTAATAGCAATGACATCTATCCAATAAGTGCCGACAGTACGATGCCCTTTCAACAACATAGAGACATATACTACTTAAGCGGTGTAGACCAAGAAGAAAGTATTTTAGTAATGTTTCCAGATTGCCCTAACAAAAAACATCGTGAGATTTTATTTTTAAAAGAAACCAATGATCATATCGCAATATGGGAAGGAGAAAAACTAACAAAAAAGCGTGCTTTTGAAGTAAGTGGTATAAAAACAGTTTACTGGCTACAAGATTTAAACAAAGTAATGGCTGAACTAATGGCTCAATCTGATACGGTTCATATTAATACTAACGAACATTACAGAGCATCCATCGAAACTGAGACAAGAGAAGATCGTTTTACCAAATGGCTTTTAAACAAATATCCTGCACATAAAGTTGAAAAAAGCAATCCAATATTACAAAGGTTACGTTCCATAAAAGACCCAATAGAACTTGACTTATTACAAAAGGCTTGTAACATCACCGAAAAAGGAATGCGACGCGTTTTAAAGTTTGTTAAACCTGGAGTAGCTGAGTACGAAATTGAAGCAGAATTTATTCATGAATTTCTCAAAAATCGATCAAAAGGGTTCGCCTACACTCCTATTATTGCAAGTGGGAACAATGCCAACGTACTTCATTATATCGAAAACAATCAGGTTTGTAATGATGGCGATTTAATTTTATTAGATGTTGGTGCGGAATACGCTAATTACAGCAGTGATATGACGCGAACGATTCCAGTAAATGGTCGATATTCAAAACGTCAAAAGGAAGTCTACAATGCCGTAAACAGAGTTAAAATTAATGCCACCAATATGCTAATTCCTGGAACTATTTGGGCAGATTATCATGTAGAAGTAGGAAAGCTTATGACTTCTGAATTATTAGGTTTAGGCCTTATAGATAAAGCAGATGTTCAAAACGAAGATCCTAACTGGCCGGCATACAAAAAATATTTTATGCATGGCACTTCTCATCATATGGGCTTAGACACTCATGATTATGGTTTGTTATGGGAGCCTATGGAAACAAATATGGTTTTTACCGTTGAACCTGGAATTTATATTCCAGAGGAGGGTTTTGGAATTCGATTAGAAGACGACGTAGTTATCCAAGAAAAAGGAGCTCCTCTAAACTTAATGAAAAATATTCCGATAGCAATTGAAGAAATTGAAGATATCATGAATTCTTAAAAAATTACTACATGGGTTTGTAGGTTTTATTGACTGAAATTTAGATTAATAAAAAAATGGTAACACAGTTCAAGAAAACCTCAATACATTACTCGATAACAGGTAAAGGAAAATGTGTTGTTTTATTACACGGATTTTTATTAAACACAAAAATTTGGTCAGGTTTAATTCCACTTCTCTCCAAAAAAAATAAAGTATTAGCTATCGATCTTCCGGGACACGGGAAAAGTGACTGTATTGACAAAATTCATTCAATGGAACTATTGGCAGACCTCGTCAATTTTATTCTAGAAGAAAATAATATAACCACTGCAAATCTTCTTGGTCATTCTATGGGAGGATATGTTAGTTTAGCCTTTCTTGAAAAATATAGTTCTAAAATTAATACTATTGTTTTGTTAAACTCAACTACTGAAGAAGATTCGTTAATGAGAAAAAAAAACAGAGATCGTATGCTTAAAATTATTCATGCCAATAAAAATGTTATTGTAAGAGAAGCAATTCGATCATTGTTTCCTGAAAAAAAATTAGAAGTGTATAAAGATCTCATTGAATTACTTACAGAAAATGCGTTAAAACTGTCAAAACAAGCGATAATGGCTTCAATTCATGGAATGAAACTAAGAAGCGACAGAACACAAATTTTAAAATTATTTAAAGGAAAAAAATATATAATTTCAGGTGTTGAAGATCCCATAATACCATTTTCTAATTCTAGAAAAATTGCAATTGACAGTGATACAGAACTAATAAGAGTTAACTCTGGTCACATGAGTACAAACGAAAATCATCATGAAATCGTTGAAGTTATGAAACAGATAGGTTTTATTTAATTTTTAAAATTACGCCTGTGATTTAAGAATTAATTTTCAGACTCTAATGAATTCCAACCTCTAGCTATTAAAGGAATTTTCTCATCTCCTCGGGTAATTAAATGGACTCCTTCTTTTTCGTGAGTGACATGTCCAATCACCGATAAGTTTGGATTTCCTTTTATTTTTGGAAAATCTTCCATCTTGACAGTGAAAAGCAATTCATAATCTTCTCCTCCACTCAGAGCGATGGTGGTACTGTCCATTTTAAATTCTTCACAAGCAGAAATAACTTGTTGGTCCAATGGTATTTTATCTTCGTAAAGAGTGCAACCTACTTTAGATTGTTTGCAGAGGTGTAAAATTTCGGAGGATAATCCATCACTTACGTCTATCATTGAAGTTGGTTTAACCTCTAAATCTTTTAATAATTTAGGGATATCTTGGCGTGCCTCTGGTTTTAATTGCCTTTCGATTAAATAGGTATAATTACCCAGATCTGGTTGAGATTGAGGATTTACTTCAAACACTTTTTTTTCCCTCTCCAAAACTTGCAGACCTAGATATGCCGCTCCAAGATCTCCTGAAACCACTAACAAATCATTTTCTTTTGCAGTATTTCTGTAAACGGCTTCGCCCTTAGCTACTCTACCTATAGCTGTAATACTAATCACTAAACCTGTTTTTGATGAAGTAGTGTCTCCTCCAATAACATCAATTTTATAAAGTTTGGCAGCGGTATGAATACCTTCATACAATTCCTCAAGGGCTTCAACAGGAAATCGGTTTGAAACACCAATGGAAACAGTTATTTGTTCTGCGTTGGCATTCATGGCAAATACGTCAGATAAATTAACAATTACTGCTTTGTATCCAAGGTGTTTTAAGGGCATATAACTTAGATCAAAATGAACTCCCTCAACCAACAAATCGGTTGTTATAACAATTTCTGTTAAAGAATCGTTAGAAATAACCGCGGCGTCATCACCAATTCCTTTAATCGTTGATTTTTGGGTTATTTTAAAATTTTTGGTAAGATGTTCAATTAACCCAAATTCTCCTAATTCTGAAATATTTGTGGTAGAATTATTTTTATTTTCAAACATATGATGATACGTATTTATGCAAAAATAACAGTAAATTACTTATAAATAGCAACTACTAGAAAGAGCATTTACAACTAATTCAATTAATTATTTTTTCTTGCTTTCTTTCGTTGTTCTTTTTCAGACCTTCTTTGTGCTTTCTTTTTCTCTTTTTTAGCTTGTTTTTCTTCCTTAGTTAAATACAAATCAACAATTTGACCATTGTAGAACAAATCATTTTTATCAATAGTGGAGACGTCTACTCCTTGTTCATCTGCTAATTGTTGTGCGTATTTATCTAGTTCGTTTGAAGAAATCCAACCACCACCTAGAGATTTATACAGGAAAACATAGGAAGATAATAATTGTTGATAATTTTCCGCATAGGCCAATCTAGCATCAAATTCTACTCTTTGATTTTCTATAACTTCTAAATAACTAGTTACCCCCTGATAATATCTTTCTCTTGACAAATAACTTGCATTGGTTGCAGCATCTAACATTAATTTATTTGCATTCAACTCTTCTTTTAGAGTAGAAAGTTCGATTAAAGAATTATCAACCTCTAAAAGAGCATTAAGGACTATATTTTCATAAAAAAGTAAGGACTGGTAGGCATTTTCTCTTTCAATGTCTACTCGTTTTTTGTTTTTTCCCCACTCAAATAAGGGAGCTCCCAAACCTGCACCTGCTGTCCAACCCAATCCATTTGAAACCAGATTTGACAAATCAGAACTTCCTAATCCTAGCATACCTGTTAAACTAATTGTTGGGAAACGCATTGCTTGGGCGACTCCAATATAGGCATTTGATGCTCTGTAATATTCTTGTGCCTCAAGAATATCTGGACGCCTTTGTAATATTTCTGATGGAATTCCTGTAGGAATAATTTTGGGAATTTCATAGTCTCTTAATTTTTTTAAGCTAGGAATTGAATCAGGAGATCTTCCTATTAAAATACTCAAATTATGTTCAGTAAACGCAATCGATCTCTTAAATTGTGGAATAGATACCTGTGTAATTGCTTTTTGAATTTGAGCCTGATTTACGTCAATAATATTGGTATAGCCCTCATTAAATCTCGCTTGAATAATTTGCAACGTACTGTCTCTTAAAGCGAGTGTGTTTTGCGAAATTTCCAATCGAGATTTGTAGTCAATCAGTTGAAAATAATTATTTGCGACTTCACTTATTAAAGCAATTTCTAGAGCTCTTTTACCATAAAATGTAGCTAGCAAATTGGCTTGAGCAGCCTCATTACCTCTTCTAAATTTACCCCAAAAATCAAGCTCCCAATTGATGCCAGTCGACGCTCTAAACGAATTTATTGGTGCATTTGATTGAAGGGCGCCATTAACTAAATCACCTCGAGAGGCTCCTCCACTAACAGTGATTTTTGGACCCATATCAGCTTTAGTGAAACTAACATTAGCTCGTGCTTGTTCAATTCTGCTTGCTGCGATTAAAGCGTCCTTGTTTTCTCGAAGAGCCGTTACGATCAAGGTATCCAAAACAGGGTCTTTGAATAAATCCCACCATTTTAAGTTGATCATACTATCGGTATCTTTTGCCGAGTATCTATACTCTTTCAGAGTAATTTCTTCAGGTTGTAAATAATTAGGCCCAACTTTACAAGACTGCACCAAAACAATTACTGTTAATAATAATAGATATGTATAAACTTTCATCATTAATTTGTTTTGGATTTTAATTGAGTAAGTTGTTCTAGATCTCTTTTTTTCTCATAGCCAGCAATTTTTCCAATAAACACAAACAACATAGGATATAAAAAAACACCTAATAAAGTTGCTAATCCCATCCCTCCTAATAAAGCCATTCCCATTACTTTTCTTGCTTCAGCTCCAGAACCTGAGGCGATTACCAAAGGAAAAACTCCAAGAATAAAAGAAAATGCCGTCATTAATATTGGTCTAAATCTTGATTTAGCTGCTGCCATAGCGGCATCGAAAAGGCTTAATCCTTTTTGAAACTCATCATTTGCAAATTCAACAATTAATATGGCATTTTTTGCTGCCATACCAATCAGCATCACAAAGGACACTTGCGCAAAAATATTATTCTCGAATGTTGGACTTATTAATCTTCCAAGCCAGAGGGCTAATAAAGCTCCAAAGATTGCAAAAGGAGTTCCCATTAAAATTGCAAAAGGTAGTGACCAACTTTCATATTGAGCCGCTAATATTAAGAAGACAAATACCAACGAAAACGTTAATATAATTCCTAAAGATCCCGAAGCTTTTTCTTCTTGAAAAGACATCGCGTTCCAGCTATAACCCATATCCTGTGGTAATGTTTGAGCGGCTACTTCTTTAAGAGCATTTCGAGCATCATCAGAGGTATATCCTTCTGAGGGACTTCCTGTTACCTCAACAGATCTATATAAATTAAATCGTGTAGTGTAATCCGGTCCCGAAATATTTTGAACATTTGCAACCGTTGACAAAGGAACCATATTTCCTTTATTGTTTTTTATAAAAAACTTATTGATTCCTGTTTCATCAACTCGATATTCAGGCTCGGCTTGTATGTAAGTTTTATACAAACGCCCAAATCGAGTAAAATCGTTAACGTAGGCTCCGCCCATGAAGGCTCCAATCGTAGTGTAAAGATCATTTAATCTAATTCCTAATTTTAACGCTTTTTCCTTATCTATATTCAAAAAACGCTGAGGCACTGTCGCTTGAAAAGTAGTACTAGCTCTTCCAATTTCAGGGCGTGCATTGGCCGCTTGGATAAATTTCATTGCGTTCTGTGAAAGGTATTCTGGTGTATTACCTCCCTTATCTTGAAGCATAATACTGTATCCTGAACCATTTCCTAGACCTGGAATAGCCGGTGGACCAAAAGCAAATACCTGAGCTTCTTTTATTGTCATTGCCAAGCGCTTATTTACATCTCCAATAATTTCTTCAGCAGTACGATCTCTTTCAGACCAATCTTTTAGAGTGACCCATAAAAACCCAGTATTAGAGACCATAGCTCCAGATAAAATACTGAATCCTGTAGCGGTAGTAACAAAATCAACTTCTGGAATTTGCATTAAAATTTGTTCAATATCTTTGGTTACCACATCAGATCTTTGAATGGATGCTGCATTAGGTAATTGAACATTAACATAAAAATACCCCATATCTTCTTCAGGAATAAATCCACCTGGAACTAAACTTCCAAATATTCCTGCTCCGAAAGTCATTAAGAGTATAAAAATAACAGAACGTTTTAATTTTCTACCAACTATATTAGTAAAACTCATATACGAGTCAGTGGTTTTATCCATCCCTCTATTAAATTTTGCAAAAACCCAGCCAAGAGGTCCTTTGTATACCTTTGGTTCTTTTAAAAGTAAAGAACACAATGCAGGGCTTAACGTTAAAGCGTTCACAGATGAAACCAATACAGATACTACAATAGTAATTGCGAATTGTTGGTATAACAAACCTGTAATACCCGCCATTCCTGCTACCGGTATAAAAACAGCTACTAAAACCAATGTCGTTGCGATTACTGGCGCCGTTACCTTTCGCATTGCATCAAGAGTAGCTTCTTTTGTAGACATTCCTTTTGCAATATTAACTTGAACGGCTTCTACCACGACTATTGCATCATCAACTACAATTCCAATAGCTAACACTAAACCAAGTAAAGACAATACGTTAATAGTGAAGCCTAAAGCTGGAAAAAATATAAATGCTCCAATTAGGGAAACTGGTATCGCCAAGGTAGGTATTAGTGTTGCTCTCCAATCTTGAATAAAAATAAAAACTACAAAAACTACCAATATCAATGCCACAATTAATGTAACTACAATATCTCTAATTCCTGCATCAATTGCGGTAGTTGAATCGAGTGAAATATCGTATGCTATACTTTCAGGAAATTCTGTAGCTAATAAATTCATTTCTTGACGAATGGTCTGAGCTAATTCGGTTGCATTAGATCCAGGCGCTTGATATAAAGCAATAATTGCAGATGTTTTGCTATTTAAGCGGGCTTTCATATTATAACTTTCCACACCAAGATTTATGGATGCTACATCTTTAAGTTTTATTTGCGAACCGTCTTCTTGGGTTCTTACAATAATATTACCAAAAGCTTCTTCCGAATTAAATCGCTCTGGCAATCGAACAGTATAGGTGAACTCTGTACCTATGGGTGCTGGTTCTGCACCAAATTTACCTCCAGGAACAATTACATTTTGCTCGTTAATGGCATTAATTATTTCCGGAACCGTTAATCCTAACTGTGACAGTCGATCAGGCTTCACCCAAATTCGCATGGAATAATCTGAAGCACCCAAGACATCTACCCTCCCAATACCCTTGGTTCTAGCTAGCTTATCCTTAATATTAATCAAGGCATAATTCCCTAAAAAATCTTGATCGTACCTCCCATCTGAAGTTAATGTAACTAGCATTAGGATATTTGGGAGTGATTTTTGTGTGGTAACTCCAAATTTTGTTACGGATGCAGGTAATTTAGCAGATGCAGCAGAAACTTTATTTTGCGCCAATACCGTATTCATATCTGGATCTGTTCCTACATCAAAAGAGATATCAATAGACATGGTTCCATCATTTGCATTGGTAGATTTCATATAAATCATGTTATCTACTCCATTAATTTGTTGCTCTAAAGGAGTTGCAACAGATTCCTCAACACTTGTGGCATTTGCACCAGTATAGGAAGCTCTTACTTGGACAATTGGCGGTGTTAAGTTTGGATATTGCTCGATAGGTAATCCAACGAGCATTACAGTTCCCACAATTACAATGACAATTGCAATAACAATTGCTACAATAGGTCGGTGAACAAAAAAGTTTCCCTTATTTTCAGACATAATTATTGTTTTGTTTCTTGAGATTTATAATCAGTAACAACAGGTATAATTTCATTACCAGGTCTCGCTTTTTGTAAACCCTCTAAAACAACACGATCTCCATTTTTTAAACCACTTTTAACAATAACAAAACCCGGTATTTTCTCACCAACCTCTACTTGAATGGTTTCTACTTTATTTTGTTCATTGACCACCAAAACAGAGTATTGACCCTGCAATTCTATTAAACATTTTTGAGGAACAATAAGCGCGCCTTTAACATCTTTAACTTTAATTTTTACTCTCGCAAATTGTCCAGGTCTAATTATTTTATCTGGATTTTGAAACGTAGCTTGAACAAGAATTGTTCCTGTGGATGTATCGATATTTCTATCTATAAAATCTATTTTTCCTCTTTCTTCAAACAAGGAGCCATCTGATAAAATTAATTGAATATCTGATTTTTTTTCTCTTTCTTGTTGAGAAGAATTTTTAGAATATTCTTTAGCAATTTTTAAATACTCGTTTTCAGACAAGAAAAATTGAACTCTAATTGTATTGATGTCAGAAACAGTATTTAGAATTACAGGGTTAGGATTTTTTCCAACAAACTCTCCTTCTCGAGCTAAAGTCCTTCCAATAATTCCATCGATAGGTGATGCTATTTTTGTATAACTTAAGTTTATTAGAGCGATTTTTAAATCTGCATTTGCTGCCTCCAACGAAGATATAGAGGCATCTCTTTGGGCTTGAGCCATGTCTAACTCTCGTTTGCTTAATGCGTCAATTTCAGCCAGTGGTTTTACTCTTTTCAAGTCACTCTCTTTTTGAGTAACTATTGTATTGGCTTGAGCAACCATACTTTGTTTAGCAACTACTGCCTCTCTAAAGGGATCAGGATCTATCGTATATAATAAATCTCCTTTTTTTACATTTGACCCTTCTGTAAAGTTAATTCCTTCTAAAAACCCTTCAACCCTTGCTCGAATAGGAATATCTTTTTGACCAAAAACTTGTCCCACAAAAACTTCATAGATTGGAACTGTTTTGGAATTCACTTCATAGACATTAATTTTCTGTAACGGTTGTGTTTTAATTTGTTTTTCTTTACAGGAGGTAGTTATCACTAAAAATAACAATAAAAATAAGTGGCAGTTAGTTTTCATTTTATGTGAGTTTGTTGATATGTAGTGGTTAAAAGCAATAAGAAAAAAGTATTGGCCAATCTAATGATTTTTTCGTTTCTTTGATAAAAAATTGAAAAAAAAATTATGAAAAAGTTATTATTACCAGTCTTAATATTATGTATGACGACGTTAAACTCGCAAACACCTTGCGAAAACGGATTGGCAGGTCAATACCCTTGTAATGGTTATGACTTACAAGTTTTTATTCCTTGCACTGATTTTGATGCGAGCAACGCAAACGACTCATGGGGATGGACAGATCCTGAAGATGGAACTGAGTATGCGTTAGTTGGTTTAGATAATGGAACCGCATTCCTCGATATTTCAGATCCAGTAAATCCAACATATCTTGGAAAATTACCTACACACACAACTTCAAGTTTGTGGAGAGATGTAAAAGTCTATAATAATTACGCATTTGTAGTTAGTGAAGCAGGCGGTCATGGCATACAAGTATTTGACTTAACTAGATTAAGAGATGTTGCTAACCCTCCTGAGACATTCACGGAAGATGCCCATTACGGTGGCTTTGGAGGCGCACATAATATCGTGATTAACGAAGAAACAGGTTATGCTTATGGTGTCGGTGCAGACTTTAGTGGAGGTGCACATTTTGTTAATATCCAAGATCCTTTGAATCCGGTAGGTGAAGGAGGATATAGTGGTAGTGGATATACGCATGATGCCCAAGTAGTTGTTTACGATGGTCCCGATTCGGATCATACAGGAAAGGAGATTTACATTGGAAGTAACGAAGATTTTGTAACTATTGTTGATGTTACTGACAAATCAAATCCACAATTAATATCCAACGTTTTATACTCCAACACCTCTTACACTCATCAAGGTTGGTTTACTGAAGATTTGACTTACTTTATTATGGGAGACGAAATCGATGAGTTAGATTTTGGTTTTGATACTAGGAACATTATTTTTGATTTCACAGATTTAGATAATCCAGAGCTAGCGTTTGAATACACCGGCCCCACCTCAGCAACAGACCATAATGGCTACGTGAAGGGCGATAAATTTTACCTAGCAAACTATAAAGCCGGTATGCGAGTAGTTAATATTTCTGATATTGCAAATGGGAACATGACAGAAACAGGATATTTTGATGTTTTTATTTATGGAAACTCCGCAGGTTACGATGGAGCTTGGAATGTATACCCCTATTTTGAAAGTGGTAATATTATTATTTCGAGTCTGGTGTATAGTGATCCAAATTATGTCCCTGGTTTCTATTTAGTAAAACCTTCTTCACTAGGAATGGGAGATAATACTATTTCTAATTTTAATATCCATCCGAATCCTAGTTCTAGTAATGTTAAGATTAGCGCTATAGAAACTCAAATCAAAGCAATTGATGTTTATGATTTAAATGGCAAGTTGGTAATTTCTAATCTATACAACTCTGTAGCAACAACTGATTTGAATATTTCAAACCTATCAAATGGAATCTATATATTAAAAATCAATAATAAATTTACCTCGAAAGTTGTAAAGTTTTAAAACACTCTTGCTTCCTGTTATATTTACGATGAAAAGGATTATTTGATTAATATCAAATTAATTGCTTAAAAAAGTAGGGTTTATTGATGGTTAAATTGTATTATTATTAAACACATTAAATGAAAAATTAAAAACTAATTATTAACTAACAATTCATAATTAATTTATGAGTAAGATTAAATTTAATTTCATGAAAAAAATAATGCTCCTTCTGTTTTTTGTATTTAGTCATATAAATTATGCACAAACTCCCTGCGTTAATGGTATGGCAGGATCATATCCATGCAATGGCTATGATTTACAATCTTTTATCCCTTTTTCAGCATTTAATACCTCTGGAGGAAATGATTCTTGGGGTTGGACCGATCCTGATGATGGAAACGAATACGCTATCATGGGCTTAAAAAATGGAACCGCCTTTATTGACATTTCTGATCCAGTTAATCCAGTATACCTAGGGAAATTACCCACTCACACTTCCAACAGTACTTGGAGAGACATAAAAGTGTATCAAAATCATGCTTTTGTGGTAAGTGAAGCTGGAGGACATGGGATGCAAGTGTTTGATTTAACTCGTTTAAGAGACGTTGAAAATCCTCCTGAGACTTTTACCGAAGATGCACATTACGATGGCTTCGGAAGTGCACATAATATCGTTATCAATGAAGAAACTGGCTATGCTTATGGAGTTGGAGCAGATTATAATGGAGGCGCACATTTTATAAATATTCAAGATCCTTTAAATCCATTTGGAGAAGGGGGTTATGCTGGCAGTGGTTACTCCCACGATGCACAAGTTGTTAACTACAACGGACCAGATTCCGATTACACTGGAAGAGAAATATACATTGGATCCAACGAAAGTTTTGTTACAATTGTAGATGTAACTGATAAATCAAATCCTGTATTAATTGCTGATGCAACTTACAGTAATGATTCTTACACCCATCAAGGTTGGTTAACAGAAGATTTAAAGTACTTTATCCTTGGCGACGAAACGGATGAGCTAAACTTCGGATTCAATACCAAAACTATCGTATTTGATTTCTCCGATCTTGACAATCCTCAATTCGATTTTGACTATTTCGGGACAACACCAGCGATAGATCATAATGGATATACTAAAAATAATAAATATTATCTTGCTAATTATACTGCTGGATTAACAGTCTTGGATATCAGTGATCTAGGTAACCAAAACATGAGTGAAATTGGTTATTTTGACACCTATCCCTCTAGTAATTCTGCTGGTTTTTCAGGTGCTTGGAATGTTTATCCTTACTTTGAAAGTGGAAATATTGTGATCTCTAATAGTTCTGGAGGAGGTTTTTTCCTAGTTAAATCAAACGCAACAGATACTACTAGTCCAACTGCAGTTTGTCAAAACATCACTTTAGAACTAGATGAAAATGGCTTGGTAAGCGTTTCTGCTGATAACATAGATGGAGGCTCTTCTGATGACGTAGGAATTACCTCATTTGAATTGAATATTAGCACCTTCACCTGTAACGATATAGGTGATAATGAAGTAATTCTAACCGTCTTTGACGCAGCAGGAAATTCTGACTCTTGTGATGCAATTATTACTGTTGAAGATAATATTTTACCAAATATTGTTGGACAGAATATTACAGTAAGTTTAGAGGGGAATCCCTCTGTTACTGTTGCAGCCGAAGAAGTCGATAATGAAAGTTTTGACAACTGTTCTATAGTTTCACTAACATTAACTCCAGATACATTTACCACCGTCGGAACTTTTGATGCTACTTTAGAAGGGATAGATGATTCAGGGAATATGGCAAGTGTCACTGTTGAGATTACCATTATTGATTTTATTGATGATGAAGCACCTGTAGCAATATGTCAAAATCTTACAGTAATATTAGATGAGAATGGTGAAGGAACTATTTCTGCGGAAAGTATAGATGGAGGTTCGAGTGATAACAGCGGCTCATATTCTGTAAGTATCGATATAAATTTCTTTGATTGCTCAAATATTGGTGAAAATGAAGTAACTTTAACAGTAATTGATCCCTACGAAAACACAGATACCTGTATTGCAATAGTAACTATTGAGGATAACATGGAGCCTGAGATAAATTGTCCAGAAAATCAAACTTTACAAGCAGGTGCAGATGGTACGATAATCTTACCTGACTATGTTTTAAATAATGAAGTTAGTGCAACAGATAATTGTTCTGAAAATTTAATCATAATTCAAAACCCAAATGCAGGCGAACCAATTGGAGTGGGAAGTAATACTATCACATTTGAAACCACAGATGATCAAGGGAATTCCTCAAGTTGTTCTTTTGAAATTGAAGTACTTCCATTTCTTAACAATGATGATCATTATTTTATTAATGGATTGAGTATCTATCCAAATCCATCTTCAAATCTGGTGACTGTAAATTCAAAAACTGATTTATTAAGCATTATTAGTGTATTTGATATCAATGGAAAACAAATTCTTGATATTAATACTATAAATTCAGAAACAAAAACACTTGATATTTCGAATTTTTCAAATGGAATCTATTTCATGACCATTAATAATCAAGTCACCAAAAAATTGATAAAAATTTAAATAATGAAACTTTTAGCTTTTAGTTTTTTTACAGTATTATTTTCAATAAATCTCTCTGCGCAAATTCCATGTGAAAACGGAATGGCAGGGGAGTATCCTTGTAATGGTTACGATCTACAATCTTTTATTTCGTTAGAAGAAATGGATGGCATAAGAGGAAATGATTCTTGGGGGTGGACCGATCCTGATGATGGAAACGAATATGCTATTATGGGATTAAAAAACGGTACGGCTTTTATTGATATATCAGATCCAATTAACCCTGTTTACTTAGGAAAATTACCTTCCCATACAGGAGAAAGTATTTGGAGAGATATAAAAGTTTATCAAAATCATGCTTTTATTGTAAGTGAGGCTAGTAATCATGGCATGCAAGTTTTTGACTTAACTCGTCTAAGAGATGTTTCAAGTCCTCCCGAAAATTTCACAGAAGATGCTCATTACGATGGATTTGGAGCTTCACATAATATTGCAATTAATGAGGAAACTGGTTTTGCCTATAGTTTGGGGGATAACACCTATGCTGGTGGTGCCCATTTCATTGATATTTCAGATCCCTTAAACCCAACTGCAGCCGGCGGATATTCTGCTGATGGATATACCCACGATGCGCACATAAAAAATTATAATGGGCCAGATACCGACTATATTGGAAAAGAAATTTATGTAGGCAGTAATGAAGACCGTGTGGTAATTGTAGATGTGACCGATAAGGACAATCCTCAACATATTGCAGATATATCATACACCAATTTTTCGTATACCCACCAGGGATGGATAACCGACGATTTTAAATATTATATTTTAGGAGATGAAGCGGATGAAATAGACTTTGGATTTAATACAAAAACAATCATTTTAGACATCTCTGATTTAGATAACCCAAGCCATTCGTTTGATTACACAGGGCCTACCCTTGCAACTGACCACAACGGTTATATAAAAGAAGATGTTTTTTATCTTGCTAACAACGCTGCTGGATTGAGAGTTATTGACATTTCTGAAATTGAAAACGGTACCATGACACAACTTGGTTACTTTGATAGTCATCCTTTAAATGATTTTGCAGGTTACGAGGGAATTTGGAGTACGTATCCATACTTTGAAAGTGGGAATATTGTTATTAGTGATCGAGAAGGTTTCTTTTTAGTGAAGTCCTCTGCACTATCAATAATAAATACAACTTCTGAATCTTTTGAAGTAGTATTAAATTCTAAAACTGACATATTGAACATTCAATCGAGTGAAATACCAATAGTAAATATAAAAATTTACGATTTAAATGGAAAAAAACTAACGGATCAGTTATTCAATTCCAAATCAACTGTTGCTATAAATTTGAATAGTTTTTCAAATGGAATTTACATACTAAATATAAACAATCTGTTTGCCTTAAAAGTTGTAAAATTTTAAATATATTACAGTGAGATAACTATAATGTAATATAAAAATAACTACAAAAAAAGTAGGGTTTAGTGACCATACAGTTGTTTACTTAATAATGGATTATCAATAATGTTTAATAACTGTTAAATTTTACATAGAATAATTTTAAATAATTACATTTGTCACTTAATAAAAAGTTATGAAAAAAATATACGTACTCCTGCTAACATTATTTGTTACAATCTCAATTTATGGACAAACACCCTGTGAAAATGGTTTTGCCCAAAATTACCCGTGCAACGGTTTTGATTTACAATCTCATATTTCACTAGATGAAATGAATGCAAATGGTGCAAGTGACTCTTGGGGTTGGACAGATCCGGAAGATGGTGCTGAATATGCTTTGGTAGGTCTGACAAATGGGACTGCCTTTATTGATATATCAGATCCAATAAATCCAATATATTTAGGGAAACTACCAACTCATTCTTCATCTATAATTTGGAGAGATATAAAGGTATATGAAAACCATGCTTTTATTGTAAGTGAAGCTAATGGTCATGGGATGCAAGTATTTGATTTAACAAGACTAAGAACAGTTGCATCTCCCCCTGAAACTTTTACAGAAGATGCACACTATCCTGGTTTTGGAAGTTCTCATAATATAGTAATTAATGAAGAATCTGGATATGCTTATAGTGTTGGCGATAATACCTTTGGAGGAGGACCACACATGATCAATATACAAGATCCGCTTAACCCATTTCTAGTAGGAGGATATTCAGCAGGTGGTTATACGCATGATGCTCAAGTGATTATTTACGATGGACCAGATACAGACTATACCGGAAAAGAAATATTTTTTGGTTCCAATGAAGATCACATTGAAATTGTTGATGTAACAGACAAAGCAAATCCTATTCAAATAGCTTCAATACCTTACTCTAGTTCTGGTTATACACATCAAAATTGGTTAACTGATGATCGTAAATATATGCTGCTTGGAGATGAGGCTGATGAATTTGATTTTGGTTTTAATACACGTACGGTTGTTTTTGACGTATCCGATTTAGACAACATACAATTACATATGGAGTATTTTGGTGAAACTAGTTCGGTAGACCATAACGGATATGTGATTGGTGATCGTTATTACCTTTCAAACTATTCCTCGGGATTGCGGGTAGTTGATATTAGCAACATAGAAAATCAAGAAATGACAGCAGATATTTATTTTGATACTTACCCTCAAAATAATAATGCTAATTATGATGGTTCTTGGAATGTCTATCCTTTTTTTGAAAGTCAAAATATTGTTATTTCTGGGACCAATGGGTTCACCTTAGTTCGAGAAAGTGGGTTAAATAATTCTGACTTTGAAACTAATGATTTTAATCTGATCCCTAATCCAGCTAAAAATAATCTAAGAGTTCAATCTAACAGTAATCCAATATCTAAAATTGAAATATTTAATGTGTTAGGGCAACGTGTTATCAATATTGACAGCGCTAATATACTATCCAAAAATATTGATATTAGTGGCTTAAATGTTGGAATTTATCTAGTAAAAATTAATAGTTCAACCACTAAAAGGTTGATTGTAAAGTAATATACTTAACAATAAAAAGTTAACTTTATACTAGCCATTTAAATTTGGTTCATTATGAATTTTTTAAAAGGAAGAAAATTCCTAACATTATTTTTATCTATTTATATTCTTTTTTCGTGTTCTAGTGATGATGACAATTCAGTGATCCAAGTTGATCCTGTTTTTGAAGGACAGTTAGTTTGGGTCAAAACATTTGGAGGCTCCAATGAAGATGATGCTATCGATATTGTAGAAGCAAATGATGGCGGCTATGTGGTTTTAGGATTTACTAATAGTATTGACGGAGACATCACAGGCAAAACAAATTCTGATCAAGATTATTGGTTGTTAAAACTTAATCAAGATGGAGATAAAATCTGGGATAAAACCTATGGAGGAAGTCAAAACGATCAAGCAACAGGCTTATCCAAAACCAACGATGGAGGCTACATCATCTCTGGTTATACTTCAAGTTTTGATGGAGATGTTTCTGAAAATGCAGGTTTTCAAGATTATTGGATTGTAAAAGTGGACAACCAAGGTATAATTCAATGGGAAAAATCATTTGGATTTATTGGTCAAGATCAAGCCTACAAAGTAATTCCAACAACCGATGGTGGGTATTTTGCTTCGGGCACCTTACAAGTAGGTGAAGGTGGTAGTAATGGCGAAGGAAATGATATCGTAAATGAGGACCAAAATTTAAGAGGCGGTCAACACAGTCTGGGGGACTTTTGGGGAATTAAGATGGATGCAAATGGAAACAAAATTTGGAGACGTTATTTTGGCGGAACCCAAGCTGATTTAAATAAAGACGTTATAGAAACCGATGATGGTGGGTTTTTATTAGTTGGTATTTCAGACAGTCCTGACTTTGACATTTCTAATGCAATAGGGGCTGACGATTTCTGGGTCATAAAAGTGAGTGCTACCGGAGAGAAAGTTTGGGAGAAATCCTATGGAGGCCTTGAAACTGACAGAGCGTTCTCCATTGCTAGAACTGACGATGGTAACTACCTACTAACCGGAGAGTCAAGAAGTCTCGGAGAAGATATCTCTAATCCAAAAGGCGGAGGCGATATTTGGATCATTAAAATAAATGCATCTAACGGAGCGATTCTTTGGGAAAAATCATTTGGAGGAACTGAATTTGATACCTCTAGAGGAATTAAAAACCTTGGTAATGGATCGTTTGCAATTGCAGGAAGTTCAAGAAGCACAGGTGGTGATGCT
>CALTCK010000010.1 GCA_943842625.1 uncultured Flavobacteriaceae bacterium | reverse complement strand
AAATTATTAATTGTAAATTTGTTCAATGAGCGTTTGGAGAGTTATTTTGTCAATCATATTCCCACCCCTATCCGTAATGGATAAAGGCTGTGGCTCAATAATAATTGTGTTTATACTAACTTTGTGCGGTTGGATACCGGGTGTAATTTCTGCTTTAATTATTTTAAATAATCCAAAATAACCAACTAATTTATTAATGAATAATCTCAGTTTAGATTTTGAATAAATTTATTAAAATAGAAGAAATTGGAACTAAGGATTATAAAGATACCTGGGAATATCAAGAAAAACTTTTTAAAGAAATAATTGATATAAAAATCAAAAATCGAAGAGAAAGTAAATCTATTGACACTCCTAATTTTTTTTTATTTGTTGAACATCCCCACGTATACACTCTTGGGAAGAGTGGCGATATAAATAATCTGCTAATTTCGGAACAAAAACTTTCAGAAATTGGTGCTACCTTTTACAAAAATAATAGAGGAGGAGATATAACCTATCATGGTCCTGGTCAGATAGTAGGTTATCCAATATTAGATTTGGAAAACTATTTTACAGATATTCATAAATATTTAAGGCTACTCGAAGAAACAATTATTAAAACATTAGCAGAATACGGATTAAAAGGTCAGCGCTCCAAGGGAGAAACCGGTGTTTGGTTTGATGTTGGAACTCCTTTTGCAAGAAAAATTTGTGCTTTTGGTGTAAGAGCCAGCCGTTGGGTAACTATGCATGGCTTTGCACTTAATGTGAATGCAGATCTTGGTTATTTTGATCATATGATCCCTTGTGGTATTAAGGGAAAATCTGTGACTTCGCTAAATGTTGAATTAGGAAAAAAAAATATTCCGATTGAACAAGTAAAAGAAAAATTAATATATCATTTTTTAAATTTATTTGACGCCAAGAAATTACCTTAATTTAACTCGTAAATCAAAATTTCTTTTGATTCACCTTTAGTCACAAAATTAGTTTTTCCACTTTTAGTCATGTCTCCAAAATCTGGCGAAGAGGTTCCATAAATAGGAAATCCATGAAGTAAATTTCCAGATTTACTGTAAACATAAACCTTGTTTTCTTGAGTTTCTATAATTGAAACATACTCTTTTTGGTTAACAATACTTATAGAAGGTTTTTTGTAAATACCGTAAGGTAATTCTACTAATATTCCATTGATACGCATTAAATTATCGTCTAAAGTAACTTTTGTTTTACCTTTAATAACAAATTGATAGCTTGTAACTTCTAATTTCCTTGAACTAACTTTTCCGTCAATATTTATACTATTTTTTGTATTATCTTTTTCAATAACTACAAGTTTTGTGTTTTCCAAACTAATGGGAGTGTTAGAGAAATCGAATGCTTTAGGCGCTAAAATTCTTGGTTTTCCAACTCGACTTAAAATATTAAGTTGACCATTTTTTTCAGCAATTGTAATGTAGTCTTTTCCAGCAATTCTAAAATGTTGTGGAGGAAAAACAATATCAGAATTAGACTTATTATACTTAAACCCTTTTACTTTTTTCCCTTTATTATTTAACATTAAAACCTCTTTACCTTGTGTAATGATAAAACGGTATTTTCGATTTTTATCGTAATCAAAGACTGTTAAAGCTTGTGTAATGTCGTCTTTAAATTTTATTGGAAAAGGATCAACTTGGCGACCTGTTCTATCTAAAACATAGAAGTTTTTTTTGGTAGTAAAAGCTAACTGTTTTTTGCCATTACGCAATAAATCTATTTCTTGAACAGAACCAACAATTCGATTTTTGAGTTTTTTAGTCCACAAGATTTTCCCTTTAGATGATATAAAATATAAGGTATTGTCAACATCCTGCACTACTAGATCTTTCCCGCCTGTTCTGTGATTACTAAAAAAAATAGGATCATTAAGTAATTCATTTTCCAGTAATATACTTTTTACTTGGGTCACTTTACCAGGGATATTTTTTTTAATACTTGTGGTGTTAGACTCTTTGCATACCAGGTTTATATGTGCAAAATCACGATCATAATTGAACTGTAAAACACCGATTGGATATTTTTTAAATGAAATGTTTTTTAATGAATCATTTAATAAACGAGAAATTGTATGCGTATAATTTTCATTTAATTTTATTATTAGGAGCGATGATTCATCACTAATCTGATCAAGAGCTTCTTGATAATAATTTGTTGTTGACAAACAATTATTGGTTAAATAAGAGGTGATAATATTTTTTAATACCTCTTTATTTTCGGCGAAAACAATAAAATCATTTACTATAATATTAAAAACCGGTTTAGTATCATTGGCAAAAATTGAAAATTGGTCAACAAATAGATTACGCTCAATAAAATTGTAGATCGTGATTCCTTTAAAAGATTCTAGTGGGCTCGAATATTTGCTTAAAGATTCTTTGGTGAGTTCCAAGTCAATACTTTTAAGAGCGATTGCGATCCCTTGTGGTAATTTTATGCTACTAAATTCACTAACAGATTCAAACACCATAGTTTTATCCGTACTTATGTTTTCTGCGCCACTGTATTTCTGAAGGTTTTTTTGAAAAATAGAAAAATCATCAAAAGTTAAGGATATAACACTCATTGCATTTGTAGGAGTGATTGTTGCAATGTCATTTTGTTGAGGTTTTAATCCTTTAAAAATTGAAATTAATTGCGGTATTGTGTCATTTGCCAATAGAACACCTGATGCAGAAATTGCGTCGGGTAACACCTCTATATTTAAGGCAGCCCAAGAGGCAAAATTATTTATTGAAGGTTCGTTAGTAAATATCTTTTTTACAGGTATGATGGTGGTTAAATTGTGATTATTTAATGAAAATATTTTTTTGAATGTTGATTCGTCTTGTATACGATTGTTTAAAAGTTGCTCAATATTTTTTTGTGAATCAGTAGCAATAAAAATACTGTCCTTTACTACTGTAAAAAATTCTTGTTTGTCAATAACGATTTTTTGGTATTGATACGACTTAAAAGGTATATTTTCAGTAACCATATTGGTTACAGAGTCCAGAATAAAGAGATTTTTTGTGAATTTAGTTAAGAAAGTAAAAGATGACCTGTCATCATCTTCAGAGAAACAGAGAATACTTTTTTTTGAGGGTCTCAATAAATTTAACAATCTAGAATTACTAAAAAAAGAATAAGAGTTAGTGTTCTTTAATTTTTCAATAAAACTATTATTTTTAATATCGGCTTTTAGTACTTCAAAGTCCTCAATTTTTATGACTAATGATGTGTTTTCAGGAATAAAGTCTTTTGGTTCTTTGGCTTTTCTTGAAGTTGAGTCACAACTATAAAACAAGAAAGTTATTGTAATGAAAAAAAATACTTGAATAAAACCCTTCATCTTACAAAAATATAAAGGAAAAAAAAAGGATAGCACAATTTTTTAAAAGTTTATTGATGGGTTTTTAACAATCATTTTTATTAAAAATCTAAATGGTATTGTTCTGGTAATAGCCGAAAGCTTTTGCGGTGATATTTAGTGATCCCGAATTTTTTAATCGCCTCTCTGTGTTCTCTAGTTGGATACCCTTTATTTTTTTTCCAGTTATACATTGGAAATTCATTATGAATTTGGGTCATATAAGCATCTCGATATGTTTTCGCTAAAACAGAGGCTGCAGCAATATGCAAATACTTGCTATCTCCCTTAATAATGCAACTAAATGGAATATTATTAAATGATTTAAAACGATTTCCATCTACTGCTATGTGTTGTGGTTTTGTGGCTAGAGACTTAATAGATTTTTGCATGGCAAGAATAGAGGCATTGAGTATGTTTATACGATCAATTTTATTCATCATTATGTGAGAAACCCCGAAAGTAACCGATTGTTCTTCAATAATTAATTTTAATAGTTTTCTTTTTTTTTCTGATAATTGTTTGGAATCTGTTAAAATATTGTTTTTGAAATTATTAGGTAAAATTACTGCAGCCGCAGTTACGGGGCCTGCAAGACAACCTCTTCCGGCCTCATCAGTTCCACATTCGATTAGTTGTTGATTAATTTTTAGTTTTAGCACAAGTTAAAGAGCTTTAAAATTTAAAATATTCCATTCAAAAGTATACCTTTGTTAGGTAAGTTAAAAATAGATGCGAAAAACGTTTTTTTTATTTCTTTTATTATATTTTCCAACTATAGTTTTTTCCCAAAATAATGGAGAAAATTTTCTTAAAAAGAAAAAAGAAAAACCTCCCATTACCCTATATAAAATTATTTCAGCCCAAAGAGATACTACCTATTTAGACACCACATTAAATATACAAAAGGAGTATAAATTTAACTACTTACGAAAAGATAATTTTCAGTTACAAGAGTTTGCAAATGTCGGCCAGCCTTATAATAAGTTAGCTTACGATTTTGAGAAGCTGAATCTAAAGCCAGCATTTGTTGCGCAGTCTCATCATTTTGGTTACCGTGAAGTTGAAGATATGCAGTACTTTAATTTACCCACCCCACTAACCGAATTATATTTTAAAACAGCATTTAAGCAAGGACAGCAGTTAGATGCATTTTTTTCAATAAACACTTCAGACCAATTTAATTTCTCAATTGCCTATAAGGGTGTAAGATCACTTGGGGCCTATCAACACAGTCTAACCAGCACAGGAGATTTTAGATTTACAACAAATTATCACTCAAAAAACAAACGATATCAAATTTTAGCCCATATGATGGCGCTAGAGTTATTAAACCAAGAAAATGGTGGTCTTACAGACGAATCAGTTTTGTTGTTTCAAAGTGATGATAACGAATTTAGAGATCGAGGTCGACTGGATGTAAAATTTGATGATGGTGAAAATGAATTGAAGGGATTTAGAGTTTTTGCGAAACAGGAGTATGAACTGATAACAAAAAAAGACAGTACAGATTTAAATAAATTAATTATTGGTAATGCAATTGGTTTTGAAGATAAATCCTATGTCTATAAACAAGATAACCCCTTTAATGGTTTTGGAGATTCCTACAAAACAAATGGATTGTTTAAAAAAAGTAAACTTGAAGACTTTAGTATTAAAGGCTATACACAGTTTAAAAATAAGTACATTGGAAATTTAAGCGCATTTATAGCTTATACAGATTATAATTTTGGCTACAATAGTGTTGTTATATTTGATATTGGATCTATTACCAACAGATTAAAATCTAAGTTGGTACAAGCAGGAGGGACATACTCGAAAAATTACAAGGGATTCGAAATATATGGTCAGGCGGCTATCAATATTTCTGGAGATTACGAAGCTAACTTTTTAAAAACTGGAGTTTCTTATTTGGTCAATAACAAACATAAAATAGCTGCTGAAATAACTTCGCATTCTGTTTCGCCTAATTTTAATTTCTTATTAAACCAAAGTGACTATATTAATTATAATTGGCAAAATGAATTTGATAATACTAATAAACAGCAGTTAAAACTAAGGTTTGAATCAAATAAAATAGCTGCAATTTCATTAGACTATACAGGGATTGATAAATACACCTATTTCACGATAAAAGATAATGACTCAACTCCAACTCCCCACCAGTATAATGATAGGGTTGATTATTTAAAAATAAAATTAAAAAAAGAATTTAAGTATAGGAAGTTTGGATTAGAAAACACTCTATTATATCAAAATGTATTGAGCGGCGATGAAGTTTTAAAGCTTCCGAGTTTTATAACTAGAAACACTTTGTATTTTGAAGACCAGTGGTTTAAAAAAGCACTTTTTATACAAACAGGTATTATTTTTAAATATTATTCAAAATATATGATGAATGCTTATGATCCTGTTTTAGCTGAATTTTATGTGCAAGAAAAAGAGGAGTTTGGAGGCTATCCACAATTTGATATATTCTTTAATGCTCGAGTACAACAAGTTCGAATATTTTTTAAGTATGAAAACCTAAATGCGCTCTTTACAGATTCTAACAATTACTTTTCTGCTCCTGGTTATCCATTCAGAGATTCCGTTATACGTTTTGGTATTGTATGGAATTTTTTAATGTAATAAAGAAAAAAATTAGTTGGTGAGCTTTTGCAAGCTTGTTGCAATTTTTTCAGTGTATTTATCTGCTGCTTTTACAGCATCTTTTGGATTTTTAATTTCGGTTGTTGTTGCAGCCAGAAGTTGGTCGCCTTCTTCATTATTTAGATTATAAAATAAAGTTTCCAATACATACTTTCTATCAGTAGTCGTATAAGAACTTCCAGAACCATAGTAATTTCCAAAAGTAGAATACGAATAAGGGTGCGTATAATAACTATAAAACCCCCCGTAATATGAAGGGTAATAGGTTGAATAAGGTCCCATCATTCCCATATTCCCCATATAAAAGTCATTATAATAATTTGTTGTTGTTGTTTCAGAGTAATCTTTTAATACATTGATGCAAACCGCATCGTATCCTTCATAACCTAATATTTCTTTAATAAATTTTTCTCTTTCCTCCGTCATTTCTTTGTCAGGATTCATCTTTGGGAATCTAGTGAAGCTTTCAGTCGCTTTGTATCCTTTTGATCTAAGTTTATTTGCAATACTCGTTTCGAAATCTGCTCTTACTTCTGAGTCAGCAGTTCTGGCAATTACTAATATATTTCTTTCTTTCATTTTATGACCATCTTCACTTCTCCATGCACTTAAAACCTTGACAGAAGTGTTGCAACTCACAAACAATAAAAGGATCATTCCTACTAATATAAATTGATTTTTTTTCATTTTTAAAATTTTAGTCTTTTAATAATCCTCTGGAGATTACTATTTTTTGAATTTCTGAGGTACCTTCATAAATCTGAGTGATTTTGGCGTCTCTCATTAACCGTTCTACATGATACTCTTTTACATAGCCGTTACCTCCATGTACTTGGACAGCTTCAACCGTTACTTCCATTGCAACTTGAGAGGCAAAAACTTTAGCCATTGCACTACTCATATCATAATTGTTGCCTTGATCCTTATCAAGAGCAGATTTATAAACTAATAATCTAGCAGCTTCAATATTGGTATGCATATCTGCTAATTTAAAAGCTATAGCTTGGTGATTACATATTTCTGTCCCAAATGCTTTTCTAACCTTAGAATAATCTCTTGCTAATTCGTAAGCACCTGCAGCAATTCCTAAAGCTTGAGACGCGATGCCAATTCGACCTCCTGAAAGCGTTTTCATAGCAAATGTAAATCCAAAGCCATCATCACCAATCCTATTCTCTTTGGGTATTTTTACGTCAGTGAACATCAATGAATGTGTATCACTTCCTCTAATCCCAAGTTTATCTTCTTTGATGCCAACTTCAAAACCTTCCCAATTTTTCTCGACAATAAAAGCATTAATTCCTTTGTGTTTTTTTTCTTTATCTGTCTGCGCTATAACAATATAGTAATCCGCTGAATTTCCGTTTGTAATCCAATTTTTAGTACCGTTCAGTAAATAATAATCTCCTTTGTCTATTGCAGTGGTTTTTTGTGAAGTTGCATCTGATCCAGCTTCAGGCTCACTTAAACAAAAAGCTCCTAATTTTTCACCAGTTGCTAATTGGGTCAGGTATTTTTGCTTTTGTTCTTCATTAGCATATTTTTCAATACCATAACAAACCAACGAATTATTTACGGACATAATAACACTAGCCGAAGCATCTATTTTTGATATTTCTTCCATTGCAATTGCATAGGATAAAGTATCCATCCCACCACCACCGTACTTGGGGTCAACCATCATTCCAAGAAATCCCATTTCTCCCATCATTTTTATTTGTTGTGTAGGAAACTCCTGTTTATTGTCCCTTTCTATAACTCCAGGCAATAATTCAGTTTTTGCAAAATCACGAGCAGCGTCGCGGATCATAATATGTTCTTCGGTAAGCTTAAAATCCATTGAAAGCGATGTTATATAAATTAAAAAATTGATTGCAAAGATACCTTTTTAAATGCCAATTATCAAATGAGAATTTGACAGAAAATGGGTTTAAAAACTTGCTTTTATTTTTGAACATACCAGTAAGGTCTTGTATATTTAGAGCATATTAAAATTATTTTTTGAGAACAACTAATTATCATGTAATAGGAGTAATGAGTGGTACTTCACTAGACGGTATTGACTTGGCAGAAGTCAATTTTAGTCTGTTAAATAATAGAACCTGGGACTATAAAATTTTAAATACTGAAACCGTTTTTTATTCCAAAAATTGGAGAGCCAGTTTGAAAAATGCGCTTACATACTCTGAGACTGAAGTTTCTAAGCTAAATATTCAATACACGCGTTTTTTGGCATCCGTCATCTCAAGATTTATTGATAAGAATCAAATAAAAAACTTAAATGCTGTTTGTAATCATGGCCATACTATTTGGCATCAACCTCAAAAAGGGATTACACTTCAAATTGGAAATTTACCAGAATTAGCAGATTTAATAAAACAAAATGTAGTTTGTGATTTTAGATTACAAGATGTAAAACTGGGAGGGAATGGCGCTCCTTTGGTGCCAATTGGTGATCAATTGTTATTTAATGATTATGATTATTGTTTAAACTTAGGAGGTTTTGCTAATGTTTCTTACGAAGAAAATATTGGCTTTTCTTTGCCTAAAAGAATTGCTTACGATATTTGTCCTGTAAATATTGTTCTTAATTATTTAGCAGAAAAAATAGGATATGAATTTGATCATAATGGAGATTTCGCTCAAAGTGGTAATGTATCTAATAAAGTATTAAATCAATTAAATAAGTTGTCTTTTTTTAAGTTCCCACCGCCAAAATCGTTAGGATTGGAATGGGTAAAAAAATATGTTTTTCCTATTTTGGAAGAATCAAATATTTCGATTACTGACCAGCTATGTACTTATACGGAACATATTGCTTTTCAGTTATCAAAACAATTTAATAAAAATAGTAAAGTTTTGGTTACTGGTGGCGGAGCTTTTAATTTGTATTTATTAAAAAGAATCAACTCTTTTAAACATTTAAAGCTTTTAATTCCCTCAAATACTCTAGTAGAATATAAAGAAGCATTAATTTTTGGGTTTCTAGGAGTACTTCGATTGAGAGACGAAAATAATTGTTTGAGTAGTGTTACTGGTGCAAAAAAAAATCATTCTTCAGGAACAGTTTTCAAGATAAAATAACTACAAATGTGTTCCGCATCAGAAGAGGTTTTTTTTATATTTGTGTTTTATATAATTCACTTTAATATTTTGAATAAAAAAACACTTCTTTTGCATCCAGATACAGATTTAACTATTAAAATATATCCTCCAGTAAATTCAGAAAATATAGGTTTAAACAGTATACCTATGTTTCTAAAAATAATTCTAACCAATTCAAAAAAAATCAATGTTTAAATATTTTTTAGGGCAAAGTCCACGATGGTTCAAGATGACCATGATAATTTTTATGATCTTTAATGTTATCTCATTTTACATTTTGGGCCCCACCATAACCGCTTGGATATTTATTGCAGAGTTTATTTTTACATTGGCTATGGCACTAAAATGTTATCCTTTACAATCGGGAGGGATTTTAGCTATAGAGGCTTTGTTTTTAAAATTAACGACTCCCGAAAATGCATACCACGAGGTTGACCAAAATTTAGAAGTAATTCTTCTACTGGTTTTTATGGTTGCTGGGATTTATTTTATGAAGCCTTTATTGATGTACATTTTTAGTAAAGTATTTACAAAAATCAAGTCAAAATTAATACTATCACTTTTATTTGTTTTTTTATCTGCAGTGTTGTCAGCTTTTTTAGATGCATTGACAGTAACCGCCGTATTAATTAGTGTAGCAATTGGATTCTACGGAGTTTATCATAAAATTCATTCAGGTGAGCGAGATTATAATGAGAGTGGAGTAAAAGATAAATCTGAATTAAGTGGTGAAACCCTAGAGGAGTTCAGAAGTTTTCTACGAAGTTTAATCATGCACGGTGTTGTTGGTACCGCTCTTGGCGGTGTTTGCACCCTGGTTGGAGAACCTCAAAATCTATTAATTGGAGAACGAATGGGATGGGATTTTATTGAATTTTTCCTACGTATGGCGCCTATTACAATTCCTGTTTTATTTGCGGGATTAATTACCACTGTAGTTCTAGAGACAACAGGTATATTCGGATTCGGACAAAAGTTACCTGAGGTAGCGAGAACCATCATAGAAAATTACACCGAAGAAGAGGATTTAAAACGAACCCATAAAGAAAAATGGGGAATTAAGGTCCAGGCCGTTTCCGCAATTTTATTAATTATTGGTTTGGCGATGCATATAGCTCCAGTTGGATTTATTGGTTTAGCGCTTATTGTAGTTCAAACAGCATTCATGGGTATAACTGAAGAACACCAATTAGGAAGTGCATTCGAAGAAGCACTTCCTTTTACAGGCTTATTAGTAGTGTTTTTTGTGATAGTCGCGATGATTCATGATCAACATTTATTTAAGCCAATCATTGATTGGGCACTAACTTTAGATCCTTCTCAGCAACCGAGTATGTTTTATTTAGCAAATGGAATTCTCTCGATGATAAGCGATAATGTGTTTGTCGCAACCGTTTATATTGGAGAAATAAAAACAGCTTATGATGCCGGTGCTATCGGACTTGAGCAATTTGAAAAATTAGCTATTGCGATTAACACCGGTACCAATTTGCCGTCTGTCGCAACACCTAATGGTCAGGCAGCATTTTTGTTTTTACTAACATCTTCTTTGGCTCCATTAATTAATTTAGATTATATCAAAATGGTGAAGATGGCTTTTCCATATACTATTGTCCTAGGAATCACAGGACTCTTCGGGATAATTTATTTTCTTTAATCATGGATTTATATCAATAAAATTTTGTTGTTAACATAAAAAAACAATTTATAACATAAAATATTCGTTGTTAAATAAAAACCATTTTATATATGTTGCCCATACTTATTCAAAATGATTCTGACACAAATCAGGATCTCGAGCCAATAATTCAAGAAAAGACCCTATCCATTGTGGAGCTTATAACCGATGGAGGTATGGCAGGCCAGATTATTATAGGAGTCTTATTTATCCTTTTATTCGTTGCAGTTTATCTTTACTTTGAACGGTTATTTGCAATTAAAGCAGCTACGGATTATGATGCTAATTTCATGAGTCAGATAAGAGAAAATATAAGTAGCGGAAATATGCAAGCTGCAAAAGTATTGTGTTCTCAGAAAAATACTCCAGTCGCAAGGCTTACCGAAAAAGGGATTTCCAGAATTGGCAGTCCATTAGAGGATATCAATACAGCTATTGAAAATGCAGGAAAGTTAGAGGTATATAAATTAGAAAAAAATGTTAGTGTTCTAGCGACCATATCTGGTGCTGCTCCTATGATTGGATTTTTAGGAACAGTAATTGGCATGGTCTTGGCTTTTCATACCTTAGCAACTAGCAGTGGTCAAGCAGAAATGGGGACTTTGGCAGAGGGAATCTATACAGCCATGACTACTACAGTAGCAGGCTTAATTGTTGGAATTATCGCTTATATTGGTTACAATCACTTGGTAGTTAAAACAGATAAGGTAGTTCATCAAATGGAAGCAACAGCAGTGGAGTTTTTAGACCTTTTAAATGAACCAGCATAATGAATTTAAGAGGTAGAAATAAGGTGAGTGCGGAGTTCAGTATGAGCTCTATGACCGATATTGTTTTTTTATTATTAGTGTTTTTTCTACTAACCTCACCAGCAATCACTCCAGACGCATTGGATTTGATTTTGCCGAAAGCAAAAGGTAAAACGACTCATCAACAAAATGCCTCTGTAAGTGTTACTAAAAAAGGTGCTTACTACATAAATAAAGAACGTGTCAATAAAAAAAATATAGCTCTTGAACTAGATAAAATTTTAGTTGGACAAAAAAAACCAACTATCATCTTAAGAGCTGAAGTAGGAGTGCCTATTGAAGACGCAGTTTTTATTATGGATATTGCTAATAAAAATAATTATAAAGTGGTATTGGCAGTAAGGCCCAATTAAAATGAGTTTTTTAGACACACAACATAAAAGAAAGAGTATGGCCATAACGGTTATTATTCATATGATCCTAATACTCCTGTTATTTTATGTTGGGCTATCTTACTTAGATCCACCAATTGAGAATGGAATTGCAATAAATTTTGGAACTATGGATACGGGTTCTGGAAAAATACAACCTTCAAAAAAAGTAAATACAGCTCCAAAACCAAAAGTAATACCACAAACTGTTAAAGAGCCTTCTGAAGCAAAAGAAGATGTAATAACTCAAGAAACTTTGGAAGCTCCGGTTATTAATAAAGAAGAAAATAAAGAGGAAGTAAAGAAGGTTGAAACGATAGTTGAAAAAGAAATACAGGGCCAAGAACTTGAAAAAAAAACAGATACAAAACCTGATAAAACTACAACTGACATACTATCAAGTTTAATTAATGGTCCAAAAAGTGAAGGTGAAGATCAAGCTGGAGAAGGGAGTGATGAAATTGGAGGGGATAAAGGAGATTCTAAAGGTACTCTAAATGCTAAAAGTTATTATGGTACTGGAAAAAGCTTAGATGGAGACGGTAATTATCTGTTGGGAGGAAGAAAAGCGTTAAATAAAAAAAAATTCTTACAGGATTGTAATGAGGCTGGAATTGTTGTAGTAAGTATAGAAGTAGATAGAGCCGGAAACGTGATAGATGCAACACCAGGTGTTAGGGGAACAACTAATAACTCAAAATGTTTGTTAGATCCTGCAAAAAGAGCAGCTTTAGCAACAAAATTTAATAAGGATGGTAAAGCGCCTTTCAAGCAAATTGGAAAAATTATTTACAGATTTAGCCTTTCTGAATAGTCATACTATGTTGTGCATTTTTACTGTTTTTATATCATTAGATAAAGGGATTGTTTGATGTCCAGATTATTTTGAAAACAGATAAAATCAAATAATAATAATTAATTAAAAAGTTATTAATTACACTGAAACCATATCATGGCTTTACCGACAGTTGCCTATGTATCAACGTGAAGGGGCTTCTGCTTACAAAGCTGATCTATCAAATACTCTTAAGCTTGTTAGTTATTTAGGGAATCCTCAAAATGATTTTAAGTCTGTACATATAGCAGGAACAAATGGGAAAGGTTCTACCAGTCACATGATGGCATCTGTTTTTCAAGAAGCAGGCTACAAAGTAGGTCTTTATACGTCTCCTCACTTAAAAGATTTTAGAGAGCGTATTAAAATTAATGGAAAATTAATAGCTGAAGAAAACGTTGTTCATTTTATAGAAAAACATCAATCTTTTTTTTTACAAAATCAATTATCTTTTTTCGAAATGACTGTTGGGATGGCTTTTGATTTTTTTAAAAATGAAAAAGTAGATATTGCTGTCATTGAAGTAGGATTAGGAGGCAGACTAGATAGTACTAATATTATAAAACCAGAAATAGCTGTTATTACAAATATTGGACTAGATCATACTAGATTTTTAGGAGAAACCATAACGAAGATTGCGCACGAAAAGGCAGGCGTTATTAAAATGGAAACCCCAGTTGTTATTGGTGAATATACAGAAGAAACAAAAGCTATTTTTTTAAGTAAATCAAAAGAGACAAACAGCCCAATACTTTTTGCAGAGGATATGTCAATACCAAAATTAGAACTAGATTTACTAGGAGACTATCAACTAAAAAATAGTCAAACTGCTTATGTTGCGTTAAGTGTTTTGAAAAAAATGGGATGGAAACTTTCCAAAGAAACAATTCAAGCAGGTTTAAAAAAGGTTGTTGACAATACAGGTCTAGCAGGAAGATGGCAAATACTAAACCATAGTCCGAAAGTTATTTGTGATACTGCTCATAATAGGGAAGGTCTGAGCCTTATAATAAAACAATTAAATACGGTAAGTTATGATCAACTTCATATTGTTTTAGGTGTTGTGGATGATAAAAACCTGGACACTATTTTGCCCTTATTTCCAAAAAATGCCACCTATTATTTTTGTAAGCCCAATGTTGTTCGAGGATTAGAAGAAGAGGAGCTAAAACAAAAAGCATCGCAATATTCTCTTGTGGGTCAAACATACTCTTCGGTTAATGAGGCTTATAAAAAATCACTTATAGCTGCCGCTAAAAATGACTTGATATTTGTAGGAGGTAGTACCTTTGTAGTCGCAGAAGTTTTGTAATTTTTTTATATAATTGTTTGTGTTAACTAAAAACTACCTTATATTTGCCACCCGATTAACGGGCAATTAGCTCAGCTGGTTCAGAGCACCTCGTTTACACCGAGGGGGTCGGGGGTTCGAATCCCTCATTGCCCACATATTTAACCTCAACATTTGTTGGGGTTTTTTTATTGTTTGAGTTTTACAATTATTTAAAATATTGTTTTTACAGAATGGAAATTATGAATAAAAAACATAATTCAGTGGAAAGATTTTGGAATGATTATTTGAATGTAAATCCCTACCATAAAAAAGAAACTCCTCAATCATTCTATTTTTGTGATAATAAAAAAGATGCTGATGAATGTGCTGAATTAGTTGTTAAAGGAATAAAGCAAGCAACTGCAACATCTTTGTGGTGGTTCAAAAAAAATAATGTTTCGCTTCCTAGAGTTGGTGATAAATATATTGTTACTGATTGGGTTGGAAATCCAAGAGCAATAATTGAAACTATTAAAATTCAACAAGTCCCTTTTAATAAAATAACTTCAGAATTTGCAGAAATTGAAGGAGAGGGCGATAAGTCATTAGACTATTGGAAAAAAGTTCATGAAGCATATTACAAACGGGAAATGAAAACTCATTTTGAAAGGTTTGATGAAAATATGATTATCGTTTGTGAATACTTTAAAAAAATATTTTAAAGAGAAAAAAGTCTAGAAAAAGGTCGAAGTAAGAACCTTATGCACACATTTAACCTCAACATTTCGTTGGGTTTTTTTATTGATAATTTGAAATGTAATAGTCTTCCCTATCTTTTTTTAGCATTCCAATAGTTTCATCCATAAATTTATTTCTATCATTTCTTGTTTTAAAAACCCATATGCAAATAGAATCATGACTATGATAAATTGCCTTTAATTCATCATCAATGTTACAAACTTCTTCAGGAATATTAGTTTTTAGACAAATCATTTTTTAAAAACATTAATTTTTAGAATTTAAAATTACAAAACAATTCTCTAATAAAACAGAAATTAGGACCTACAGATCCACAATTTAAAACTCGCTTATATTTGATTTTTTTTTGTAATTTTATGAAAATAATAAAATGAAAACAAAACTATCCTTATCCATACTTGGTGTATACAACACATTAATGGGAGTCATTATGATGTTCTTTGCTAGCGCCCTTGGTAATGAAATTGTTTTATCTGAAAATACAGATGTAATAAGAATGGGCGAATTATTCCATTACGGACTTTCACCTGCTCTCTTGATAATTGGACTAATGTTATTTCTATCAAGAAACTGCTCAATTGAAACAGCCAAAAACCTATTAATGGGTTATATTATTGGTACAATAGTTTTAATGTACGTATTTTTTGGAATAATGACCGATGAATCATTAATGAATTTTAGCATTGAGTCAGCAATGCCAGATGTTTTGATGCTAGCGCTATCTATTTTTGGTTACCTAAAAGCAAAATAAAAAAGAAATAATAACCGCATTATTTAAATAAATTTACTCAAATGAGTGGGTTTATATGCGTTAAATCCAATCTAATTTCTTAATTGTCATCTCAGTTTCAATAGCACCCGTATGAAGGGTTGTCTTTGGCTCAAACAATAAGTTAAATACCATTTCTCCATTTGTATGGGGTCTGTGCTCTACTCCTTTTGGTATAATTAAAATTTCACCTTCCTTTACCTTAACGGTTCTATCATCTCTAAAATCGATTAAAAGTGTCCCTTTAAAAACCATGAAAAGTTCATCTTCATTTTCATGACTATGCCAAATAAAATCACCTTTAAGTTTACATACCTTAACATGCTGACCATTAAGTTCTCCTATAATTTTAGGAGTCCATACTTCGTTAAATAATGAAAACTTATCCATTATGTTAATGGGTTCAATTTTATTCATAATTAAAAATTATTATTACGATTAACTTATGTAGGTAAAAGAAATATTTTTTTCAACAGTTTCTGATAAAGTATGATGAACAGGGCAATTATAAGCAGCCCTTTCTAAAATAGTTTTGGTTTTAGAATCGTATCCCTTTGGAAAAACTATATCAATTTCAATTTTAGCTATTCTTCTAGGATTATTACCCATTGTTTTTTTGACCATTGCTGTAGTACCTTTAATATCCACATTTTTTTTCTCAACGGCAATTGCCATTATGGTTAAGATACAACTTGCTAAAGCAGAACATACCATATCTGTTGGTGAAAATGTTTGCCCTAGTCCATGGTTGTCTTTTGGAGCATCGGTACTTATTTCAGATCCAGAATCTAAATGCGTAGCAATTGTTCTTAGATTTCCTTGATATTTAATTTCAAATTTGTTCACAATACAATTTTAAACAAATATAACGATATGGTTATTAATTGTTTTAACTAGGTTATCAATAAAATTATCTCGTTTAATCCAATTAAAAAGATTCTTTTAGGAAACATTTTTTTAAATATTCAAAATCAATTATTCAGCGAAATAGAATAATTTTTCAATTTTTATATTAAGATTCTGCGCTATTTTCATAGCTAATTCTAGGGTTGGTTTATACCGATATCGTTCAATTGAAATAATTGTTTGCCTACTGACTCCAACATTGGCTCCTAATTCTTCTTGAGTTAAACCCTTCTTTTGCCTGACTTCTTTCAAGTTGTTTTTTAAAATCATTTTAAACGGTTCTATATAAGTAAAACTGATACAATGACTTTAGAATCGATGTAAATGCAAGCAATACAAGAATAAAAAAAACAATTCCACCATCAGTTAGTTGAAAGCTATTATATAATTCCTGATTTCCTGTGAGGTTTAAGAGTTCTTTATTTTGAAATTTAGAATATACATATCCAATAAAAATAAATAAAGAGAATTCATAAAGTAAATAACCTAATTTATAGGATTTTGAATTTATCATATCATCTCTTTCATCTCTAGCTTCCTTTTTTTTAAAAGTAACCTCTAATAAAGCATAGGCGACAGAAAAATAAATTACGGAACTTATTGTAATTTGAATTATTTTTCCAACTAAACCTTCCATCAAAAGGAGAGTTTTTTCTTGATTTTCATAAAAATAAGGAAGAAATATTAATGCAAATACAATCGAATATATAACCTCAATTAAAATTGATAGTTCTTTTTTTGATAGACTCATAATTTTATTTTTGAACGATTCTTAGTATTAATATGGCAAGCTTTGAAACTGAAAAAGTAAAAAGCCCAAATAGAGTTGATAATAAGGCAACTTTTAATCCACCAGAAAGTATAGTTGGTTCTGCACCTCCAGTAGCCTCAATAACATCAAAAGCAGTTATAAGTCCTATAAACGAACCCATAACTCCTAAAGCTAATCCAAGCGCACCACTATCGCTGATGTGTTTAAGCATTTTTTTTGAAATTTCTTTATTTGTTTTAAGGGTCAAAATAGATTTTATTGTAAAATAAATTAAGATTAATAAACAAATAAGAATTAGAGACATAAATAATGCGCCTCCCTCCATAAATCTATTGATTAAACTTGTTCCGATAATTCCTGCTATTACTGCCATAATTCTAAATATTTTAAGTTTCATTATATAAATAAATTGTTAAGTTAACTTTACAAATGTAGATAAAAAAATGTAAAGTTAGCTTAACTTATTGATTTTTTTTAAAAGTAAATGATAATAGTATTTAAAATATAGAAACTAGTGGAAACAAAAAAAGCAATCCTAATAGTTTAGGATTGCTTTTTTTAGCATGAACTAATACATTTATTCCATTGTTTTAGCTCTACTATAAACATTTATTTTTTTAATTTTTCCATCTACAAATTCCATGTCATGTATGTGGTGTTCTAAAACCTCATTTCCATCTGTATCGGTATCAGTATAGGTATTACCTGTAGTTAGCCAATGGGTCATTTCACCTTTTTCATTTTTACTATCATTGGTAATCATCCACTGGACTTCCCATGAGGGATTTGATGTTTCGAACCATGTTTTTAATAATTCCATTTGAGCATCAGTTCCTTTAAGGGTTCTTCCGTCTGGCAAGAAACCTTCCCATTCCGGATGATTTAGTTCCGCTATCTTTTCTAAATTTTTATCGTTATGAGCTTGAACATAATCTAGCCAAACTTGTTCCGTATTTAAATCGCCCCCAGTAATTGGGTTTACGGAGCGGTCTTCCATATAGGCTGAACCAATTACTGTCGGTTTTAAATCTTCCTTTGTGGATACTTTTTCATTACTGTTTTGTGCATCATTACAAGCTGTAAATACGAATGCAGCGAGTAAAATTGTCAATAATTTTTTCATTTTTTGATTGTTTTTAGTTTATAATTTTATGATTAATAGTTCAATTTACAGAATAATCTCATAAACAAAGAAATATTATAAAAGATTCTAATTTATAAAAGGTTTAAAATCCTCTCTAAGGCCATACCCCTAGAAGCTTTTATTAAAACATAAGCATTTAAAAAAGAGGTACTCACAAGTACAGGTTTTAAGTTCTCAAAAGATCGATATTTTTTTATATTGGCTACATTGGAAGTAGTTTTATAAAACGCATTTCCAATTAAATAGCATTGCCCGTCTAAATATTTTTCTAGATAATCACTTATATATTGATGTTCCTCATCAGAAGTACTACCTAATTCAAACATGTCTCCAAGAAAAACTATTTTATTAGGACTGTTTGACTGGACGAAGTTTTGTAGTGCCGCCATCATACTCGTCGGATTTGCATTGTAGGCATCTAAAATGACGGTATTGGTTTCTTTTTTTATTATTTGTGACCTATTATTATCAGGAATATAGCTTTCAATCGCTTTTTTGATATTCATACTATCAACTCCAAAGTAAGATCCCATGGTTATGGCAGCAGCTATATTATTAAAATTATAATGTCCTATTAAATGACTTTGGATTGTCAAGCCTTCAAATGACAATAGTAATCCGTCCGAAGAATCAATAAGTTGAGGAGCACAATTTTGTGATTTATCTCCAAATGTAAATTTTTTAATGTGTTCAGAATTTTTGTTCTGATTTTTATCGTTGTCATTCACAAACACCGTCTTGTTTGTTGCTCTAAGATATTGGTATAGCTCTGATTTTGATTTAATTACACCTTCTAAACTTCCAAAACCCTCAATATGGGCTTTTCCAAAATTTGTAATATAGCCATAATCAGGTTTTGTTATCGCACATAATAATTCGATCTCTCCAGGATGATTTGCTCCCATTTCCACAATACCTAATTCGGTACTTTTATTCATATTTAGTAATGTAAGCGGTACTCCAATATGATTATTAAAATTTCCAATGGTGGCAACCGTTTTAAATTTTTTTGATAAAACTACATTTACGAGTTCTTTGGTAGTTGTTTTTCCATTACTTCCAGTAAGTGCTATGATAGGAATATTGAGATAAACTCTGTGAAAGGTAGCTAATTCTTGAAGAGTCTTTAAAACATTAGGAACTAGAATTGAATGGTCATTTATATATTTTTCTTCGTCTATAATTACCTTATAGGCTCCTTTGTCAAGAGCAGATTGAGCAAATTTATTTCCATTAAAATGAGCTCCCTTGAGAGCAAAAAAAATAGAACCATTTGCAATGTTTCTAGTGTCAGTGCAAATTCCAGAAGACTTTAAAAAATGACAATGTATTTCTTCAATTTTCATACAATTAAAGGTACAAAAAAACCTCTTCATTTGTTGAAGAGGTTTTTTCTTATTTATTTTTATCTAGTTTCTTGGTCTTTTTCCTTCTTTAGATTTTGATCCAAGCCTTGACATAGCACATCTAAAACCTATATAATCAGTGGCCATATCTTCTGGAAAATACCTTCGCTGGGCAGGATCCAACCAATAATCTCTATCTCTCCAAGAACCTCCTTTGTATACACGTGATTCATCACTAATTAATGAAGTCCTAGTGGTAGTTTTATCAAATTGACGATCTGATCTGTTATGAACTGGAGAATTATACATTATATTGGTTTTATCTTCATCTTCATCATCGCTAAATGTTTGAAAGTATCTTGTAGATTTTTTATCACCATCACGATAATTCCTGTTATCACTTTTTGAGAAATTTGTTCTTAAATAAGTCTCATTATCATCTACTGGAATTTGATAAATTTCACCTGGTAAATTTCTGGCGATAAGTTTTCCGTTATTTAAAGTATCATAAACAATCGAATCTGCAGTCACAATTTTTACTCTTCCATCGTTACCAATAAAATCTTTTGTGTATTGATTTCCACGGAAATAATTGAAATCACTAAATTCATCGTCAACTATTGGTCTGTATACATCAGCAACCCATTCTGCAACGTTCCCAGCCATATCGTATAATCCATAACCATTAGGGTCATACGATTTTACTTCAGCAGTAATATCTGCTCCATCGTCACTCCAACCTGCAATTCCTCCGTAATCACCATCACCTTGTTTGAAGTTTGCTAATTGATCTCCTTTGGATTTTCTTTTTCCTGAACGCGTATATTGACCTTCCCAAGGGTATTTTTTTCTCCCCCTATAAACGTTATAATTTCTTATACCAACAAGCCCCAGTGCTGCATATTCCCATTCTGCTTCTGTGGGTAGTCTGTAGTCGGGTAACAAAATGCCATCTTTCCTTTGTACATAAATATTGATGCT
>CALTCK010000009.1 GCA_943842625.1 uncultured Flavobacteriaceae bacterium | reverse complement strand
CAGAATGGAATGAGCAATATCATTCTAAACACGGAGCAATACAAGAATCAAAACATGTATTTATTGAAAAGGGTCTCTATTATTACCTCCAGAATAATACAACTTCAGCCCTAAATATCTTAGAAATTGGATTTGGAACAGGTTTAAATACAATAATTACTTTATTAGAATCTAATAGACTTCAACAATGTATTAATTACACTGGTGTAGAGGCTTATCCAGTCGAAATGTCTGAAATTAAAAAATTAAACTATTCAGTTCAGCTAAATTGCTCAAAAAAAGATTATGAAAGTTTACATCAAAGTCAATGGGAAAAAAAAATAATTTTCGACCAATTTTTCTCCCTTGAAAAACGAAAACAATTGTTTTCTGAAATTGAAGACAAAAATAGATATCATATCATTTATTTTGATGCTTTTGGAGCGAGGGTTCAACCAGATTTATGGACAGAATATATTTTTATGAAAATGTATGATGCTCTCATTCTGGGAGGAGTTCTCGTCACTTATTCTGCTAAGGGAAGTGTTAGAAGAGCAATGCAATCTTCAGGTTTTTTGGTAGAAAGACTTCCCGGCCCCCCCGGAAAAAGAGAAATGCTGAGAGCAATTAAAGTTTAACTATTTAGATTTTTATTATGACTAAAATATTAATAAAAAAAATTAATGACATTATGACATTTGTATACAAATGGCAGTACTTTTGCTGTTTAGATTTTTAAATATTTAAATATCTCATTGATGAGCAAAAAGAATAAAAAAGAGAAGGACCTGGTTGAGGATGAAATACTGACTGTTGAAAAAGAGTCAACTAATGAAGAAAATTTAAATGAAAAAGATCCGTTAGAGTTATTAAAATCTGATTTAGAGAAAGAAAAAGATAAAAATTTACGACTCTTTGCAGAATTTGAGAATTTTAGAAAACGAACCAGTAAAGAACGGATTGAATTATTTTCAACAGCAAGTGAAGGTGTAATGAGTTCATTACTACCTGTACTCGATGATTTTGACAGAGCATTGCTGGAAATTGAAAAGTCTGATGATTCGGGACATCTCAAAGGAATAATTTTGATTAATAACAAACTGCGTGAGACACTTAAATCAAAAGGATTGAAACCTGTAGGTACTGAAAAAGGAGATGTCTTTAATCCCGATATCCATGAAGCAATTACCCAAATACCTGCTCCAACCGATGATTTAAAAGGGAAAGTAATAGATATTATTGAAAAAGGTTATTTATTAGGCGATAAAACCATACGGTTCCCTAAGGTAGTTATTGGGCAATAAAAAAAAATATAAATATTCAAATAGCGAAGTCAAATTGAAAGAAGATTTTTACAACATATTAGGAGTTTCAAAAGGAGCTTCAGCCTCTGAAATAAAAAAAGCATACCGAAAAAAAGCAATTGAATTTCATCCGGATAAAAATCCCAGGTGATTCAAAAGCAGAAGAAAAATTTAAACAGGCTGCTGAAGCCTATGAGGTCTTAAGTGATGCTGATAAAAAAGCAAAATACGACCGCTTTGGACATCAGGCTTTCGAAGGTGGTAGCGGTAGTGGTTTTGGTGGATTTGGCGGCGGTGGTATGAATATGGACGATATATTCAGCCAATTTGGTGATATTTTTGGTGGTGGTGGCTTTGGTGGCTTTGGTGGCGGTCGAAGAGCACAAACAAAGGGCAGTAACTTGAGAATAAGGGTGAAATTAACTCTGGAAGAAATAGCCAATGGCGTTGAGAAAAAAATTAAAGTAAAACGAAAAAAAGTAGCAAAAGGTACCACCTATAAAACTTGTGCAACTTGTAATGGTAGTGGTCAAGTAACCCGAATCCAAAACACTATATTAGGTAGAATGCAAACTTCTGCACCCTGTAATTCTTGTAGTGGTTCTGGACAAACTATTGATAAAAAACCATCTAATGCAGATGTGCATGGAATGTTACAAACCGAAGAAACAGTTTCAATAAAAATACCAGCTGGAGTTGTAGAAGGTATGCAGCTGAAGGTGTCCGGAAAAGGAAATGAAGCACCCGGAAATAGTATATCAGGTGATTTATTGGTAGCTATAGAGGAACTTCCTCATGCAACTTTGCAGCGGGAGGGTGATAACTTACACCACGATTTATATATCAGTTTTTCAGACGCTGTTTTAGGAACCTCAAAAGAAATTGACACGGTTAATGGAAAGGTAAGAATTAAGATAGAGCAAGGTGTACAAAGTGGTAAAATTCTTCGACTTCGAAATAAAGGAATCCCAAGTATTAACAACTATGGCTCTGGTGATTTACTTGTACATATAAATGTATGGACCCCAAAAACATTAAATAAGGAACAAAAGGAATTCTTTAAAAAAATGAGTGATAACTATAATTTTCAACCTAATCCTGAGAAAGGGGAAAAATCTTTTTTTGAAAAAGTTAAAGATATGTTTTCGTAACCATAAGATTTAGAAAAAATTCACTATATTTGATATTCACTACTTAGTAGTGTAATTTTTCTTTTTCATAGCAATTTTTTCCCATCCTTTATTAAATTAAAGGGTGGGTTTTGTTTTTTTAGATGTTCCTTTGTGAATATAAATTCTGCTATTATTATATTATTTGTTACATTTATGAAATTCTAAATTTCGTTATATTTTATGTCAAAAATTTTAATCATCGAGGATGAAGCTGCCATTAGGAGGGTACTGTTAAGGATACTTTCTGAGGAAAATTCAAATTATAAGGTTTCCGAAACCGAGGACGGTATCCAGGGAATTAATCTCGTAGAAAATGAAAATTTTGATCTTATTTTATGCGACATTAAAATGCCTAAAATGGATGGTATAGAAGTTCTTACTCAAATAAAAAAATTAAAACCAGAAATTCCTATAGTTATGATCTCTGGACACGGCGATTTAGATACAGCAGTTCATTCTATGCGATTAGGAGCCTTTGATTATATTTCTAAACCACCAGATTTAAATCGATTATTGAATACAGTTCGTATTGCATTAGACAGCAAACAACTATTTGTGGAAAATAAACGTCTCAAGAAAAAAGTTCAAAAAAAATATGAAATGATAGGAAAATCTCCTTCTATTTCTCATATTAAAAAATGATTGAAAAAGTTGCTCCTAGTGATGCAAGAGTTTTAATTACGGGCGCGAATGGATCTGGTAAAGAACTTGTTGCACATTGGTTGCATGAAAAAAGTTTAAGAAACAAAGGTCCTTTAATTGAAGTAAATTGTGCTGCTATACCAAGTGAGCTCATAGAAAGTGAATTATTTGGTCATAAAAAAGGAAGTTTTACTGGCGCTTCTAAAGATCGAGCTGGAAAGTTTGAAACGGCTAATAATGGAACATTATTTCTTGATGAAATTGGAGATATGAGTTTATCTGCTCAGGCTAAAGTCTTGAGAGCGCTTCAAGAAAGTGAAATTTGTAGAGTAGGAAGTAATCAAAATATAAAAGTAAATGTAAGAGTTATAGCAGCAACCAATAAAGATCTCCAAAAAGAAATTTCTGAAGGAAATTTTAGAGAAGATTTGTATCACCGTTTGGCTGTAATCTTAATAAAAGTTCCATTATTAAATGAAAGACGGCAAGATATTCCTCTGTTAATTCAACATTTTAGCAAAAAAATTTCTGAGGAACAAGGTACTATTCGTAAGGAATTTTCAAAAAATGCAATTACTATGTTACAAAAATACGATTGGACTGGAAACATAAGAGAATTAAGAAATGTCATTGAAAGATTAATCATTTTAAGTGGTAAACAGGTTTCTGAAAATGACGTGAAATTATTTGCAAGTAAATAAGTCGATTAATATTCTTTAAAAAAACATCAAAATGAATAAATATTTTATTAATGAAATTATCTTTTTCATATTTCTAACTTTAATTTATTTTTCTGGTTTTTCTCAAAAAATAAATCAGCAAGATTCTACAATGATTAAGCAAGTTTTTAATGCTTCATTAAATGAGGGACAAAGCTATCAATGGTTAGATTATTTGTCTAATAACATAGGGAGTAGGCTTTCTGGTTCGCTGGGAGCAGAACTAGCTGTCGATTACACCAAAGAACAAATGCAAGGATTAGGTTTGGATAAAGTTTGGCTTCAACCAGTTATGGTTCCAAAATGGACCCGTGGAGCCAAGGAGTATTCATATATAGAAACTTCTCCTGGTGTTACATCAATCGCTAATATTTGCGCTCTTGGAGGATCTGTTCCAACTCCATACGGAGGGTTAAAGACCAAGGTAGTAGAAGTAAAAAGTTTTGATGAATTGAAAGAATTGGGTAGAGAAAAAATAGAAGGAAATATTGTTTTCTTCAATCGACCAATGCAGGATAATTTAATTCAAACGATGCTTGCATACGGTGGTGCTGTTGAGCAAAGATACTCAGGTGCTTCTGAAGCTGCAAAATATGGAGCAGCAGGAGTTGTGGTGCGATCTATGAGCTTGAGTCAAGATGATTTTCCACACACTGGAGCAATGAGCTACGGAGATACTCCTGAACATCTAAAAATTCCTGCATGTGCCATTAGTACTAACGGTGCAAATTATTTGAGCGCTACTTTAAAGTTACAGCCTAACTTGCTATTTTACTTTAACCAAAATTGCAAATCACATCCAGATGTTCAATCCTATAACGTGATTGGAGAAATTACAGGTAGTAAATACCCCAATAAATATATTGTTGTTGGAGGGCATTTAGACTCTTGGGATTTAGGTGACGGTTCTCACGATGATGGAGCTGGATGTGTTCAATCTTTAGAAGTATTAAGACTCCTAAAAATGATAGGCTACCAACCTAAATATACAATCAGAGCCGTTATGTTTATGAATGAAGAAAATGGTTTGAGAGGTGGAAATAAATATGCAACAGAGGCTAAAAAGAAAGGAGAGCAGCATGTTTTTGCTCTAGAAAGTGATGCAGGAGGATTTACTCCAAGGGGTTTTTCTTTTGATACTAGTGAGAGTAATTTTGATCAAATTAAGAGCTGGGAGACTTTGTTTGATCCTTATTTAGTGAACAGATTTGTAAAAGGAGGGAGTGGAGCAGATATTGGTCCTCTTAAAAACCAAGGTATAATTAAAGTTTTAGCTGGATTAAGACCAGATTCTCAAAGGTATTTTGATTATCATCATGCAGCCAACGATACCTTTGATAAGGTAAATAAAAGAGAATTGGAACTGGGAGCGGCAGCAATGACAGGAATTATATACCTAATGGATAAATATGGAAATAATTTTAAAGAATAAGTTATTTTTTTTTTCATATCTTTAAAATCTATTAGATTAAAAAAAATAAAACCTAATTAAGTAAAATGCGTAAGCTTTAAAATTGCTTTTTTAATCTTTTTTCTCTAAACTTATTACTAACTTAAATAACAAAATATGAAAAAAAACTATTTTAAGTGGTTAGTGTTTATGTTTTTTAACATCACTACTGTATTTGCTCAAGAAAATTCTATTTCGGGAGTAGTTACTGACACCTCTGGTGAACCCTTAATCGGAGTAAACATTGTCGAGAAAGATTCGAACAATGGTACTCAAACAGATTTCGACGGGTACTTTACCCTTAATGTTGATGCTGAAAAAACAATTGTTTTTAGCTTTATTGGTTACATTTCCATTGAGCGAAAAATTTCAGATTCTAAAACTAGTTATAATGTCCAACTTCAGGAAGATGCCTCAGAACTAGAAGAAGTTGTGGTAACTGGTTATTCACGAAGAAATAAAACAGTACAAACATCAGCAGTAGTTTCTATCTCTGCTTCCGAAATAGCAGAGTTAACACCTTCAACAAGTATTGATAATTTAATACAAGGTAAAGCCGCTGGTGTTCAGGTAACTGCTGCTAATGGTAAACCAGGAGAAGGTGCTTTTGTTAGAATTAGAGGAGTTGGCTCTTTAAGTGCTGGTGCATCATCTCCACTTTATATTGTGGATGGTTCAGTTGTTAGAGAACAAGATTTAGGAACTATTTCAAACCAAGATATTGAAAATCTATCTATTTTAAAAGATGCAGCTACAACAGCAAGATATGGTTCTAGAGGGGCAAATGGAGTGGTGGTTATTACAACAAAAAGTGGTAATAGAAATAAAGATGCAGAAATTCGTTTTAGTTCAAGGTTTGGTTATTCAGAAAGAATACAACCAAATTTTGATGTGATGGATGCCTCTCAAAAAATGCAATATGAAGCAGAACTTTATTCACTAGGGATTTCAGCAGCCAGTAACTCACCAGGTGTAACTACACTTCCAGGAAGTCCAGAAAGACAATTTTTATTAGACTATCAAACTGATTGGCAAGATCTGATGTTAAAAGATGGTTACATTCAAAGTAATAATGTTTCCATGTCTGGCGGAATGGAAAATATGGATTATTATTTTTCTGTTGGATACGATAAGAATGGAGGAATTATTGATCAGCTAGATGGCTTCGAAAGAATTAATACCCGGCTAAATCTAAATTTTGACGCGAAGGATTGGTTAAAAGTTGGAGTTAACGTTGGTTATTCAAGATCAACAAGTGATGAACCTCGAGATAGAAACAATGTTCAAAATCCATTTAGAGCAATGTATGATTATAATGCGTACGAAACAGAGTTTGAGTTAGATGAAAACGGTAGTCCTATTTTAGATGAAAACGGAAACCCTATTTACACACCAACACACACTACATTTAATGTTAGAGGAGCACTTTTGTCAGAACCTTCATTTGAGATTAAAAATAACTTTTTATCGAGTGTTGATGCAGAAATAATGTTTTCTGATAATTTTAGTTATGGTTTTAATACCTCAATCAACAGTTTAAACCGGAGAACAGAAAGTTACTCAAAACCCGGAGGGATACTAGATAGTATTATAGGAGACCCTGATAATCCAGGTAATAAATTAGATACCGGAAATTATTATTTCGATATGACCATGAGTAATCGTTTAAATTACAACTATTTAAGTGATAGCCACAATCTAAATATAATGGGATTGTTTGAGTACAACTATAACGAAAATAATGGCTATAATTTAAGAAGTATTGGTTTTCCTTCAGAATTATTAACAACACAAATTAACGCTGCTCAAGTAACATCAGCCAGTACTACAAAAAATATCCTAACACTAGTTTCTTATGGAATGTTTGCGGATTATGATTTTGAACAAAAGTACTTAGCATCGGCCTCTGTAAGGTATGATGGATCTTCAAATTTTGGTAAAGATACACGATGGGGACTATTTTACAGCGGATCCTTAGGTTGGAATATAGCAAAGGAAGATTTTTTCAATGTTGATGAAATTAACGATTTAAAATTAAGAGCATCTTATGGAACGGTAGGTAATAGAAACGGAATTTCTCGTTACGCTGCTCAAGACAACGTTTCTTTTGGTTCTTATCCAGGAGGTTCAGCTACGATACCATCTAATATTGGAAATCCAGAATTAAAATGGGAAACAACAGCTACAACGAATATCGGACTTGAATTTAATTTATTGAATAGAAGAATAAGAGGTGTTGCTGACTATTTTGTTAGAAATACAACAGATTTATTATTTGCTATACCTACCTCTGACGAGGCTGGAGTTGGGTCAATTTTTGGAAACTTGGGTGAAATTCAAAATAAAGGTTTTGAATTATCATTACAAGGAGATATTATAAGAAACAACGATTGGAAATGGACTTTAGGTGGAAATATTTTCTTTTTAGATCATGAGATTGTTGAGTTACCAGATGGAGAGGATGTGATTCCGGATAATGCATACAATATCCTGTTTAGAGAAGGAGCTATGATAAATGAACATTATTTGGTTAGATACGCTGGGGTTGATCCTAATAACGGAGCGCCTTTGTATTACGGAGCTGATGGTGAAGTATATAGAGCTGGTGATCTTCCAGAGGGTGAAAATAGAGTGCTTCAAGGAAAGTCAACTATTGCAGATAAAGAAGGTGGTTTTTTTACAGATTTAAATTACAAGGGTTGGGGCTTAAGAGCTGATTTTGTTTTTAAATCTGGAAATTGGATCAATAACTTTGTTCGTTCTAATCTAAATTCAGACGGTATAAATATTGATGACAACCAAGCCCTAAGTGCCTTCAACTATTGGCAGCAACCAGGTGACACCAATGTTCAGCCAAGTCCAATTTATCAAAATGAAGCAAATTCAGTGAATTCTGATAGGTTTCTTGAGAAAGGAGATTACATACGTATGAGAAATATAACTTTTTCATATACATTCCCAAGTGAATTACTTGATAAAATTCCATTTAATTCCTTAAGGTTGTATGTACAAGGCCAAAACTTATTAACTTTTACTGAGTTTTATGGCGACCCTGAGGTAGGTATATCTTCTGGTGAAACAATTAATTTTGCAAACACAGTTGCTCCTGGAGAAGCTACATTATATAGTTATCCAAATACAAAATCAATTAATTTTGGAATTGATTTAAGTTTCTAATCACATAAATTTTAAAAATGAAAAATATATATAAAATATTTATACCAATGATAATTATTGCAGGATTATTTTTTTCCTGTGATGATGAACTAAATCAGTTGCCTTATGATGAATTTGCAACTGAGAATGCCTACGTCACTGCTCAAGATTTTGAAAATGGTTTACGTGGAGTTTATTCTGCGCTAACAAGAGGTGGCTTATACGGTAGTAGTGATGCTGGATCTTTATTAAGTGCTCCTGATATTTTGGCCGACAATGTGACTTTATCTCAAAGAGGGCGCTTTTCAAAAAGAATTTTGCATGATTACGAATACAACTCTAATTCAACTCTAGGAGGTACTTATTCAGATGCTTATGCTTTAATTTTTAGAGCTAACCAAATTCTATACTACGTTCAGAATTTTGAAGGTGAGAGTAAAAATAATATTATTGCAGAAGCAAAAGCATTAAGAGCATTAGCTCATTTTAATCTCGTTACATTTTTTGGAAAAATACCAACCCAATCTGGAGATGCAAATACTAGTTTGGGTGTTGCATATGTTCAAGAGCCAGATCCTAATATTGAACCTGCTAGATTATCAGTTGCAGAATCTTACACAAAAATACTGGAGGATCTCCAAGAAGCAAAAACAAAAATAAATCCCATAAATCCGGTCGGAAGAATGAATCTTGACGCAGTCAATGTGTTATTATCTAGAGTATATCTTTACATGGGAGAATGGCAAAATTCGATTGATGCAGCAAACCAAGTTGATTATCAAATAGCAGCTAGAGATAACGTTGTAGGAGTTTGGGAAGATACCAATCGAGATGGTTTGATTTTTTATATTCCGAATGTAGATCCGATATTAGGAAACAGTATCGGTGTTACTTGGAGTCAAGGTAGTATGACTTCTTTAATTCCTGAGTATGTAACCTCATTTCAATTATACAATTTATTCGCTGACGATGACATAAGAAAAGAGGCTTATACATTTGAAGGATTAAGTGGAGGTAATGCCTATAATGGTATTAAAAAGTTATTTGGAAGACCTGGACAAACAAACGGTGAAGTTGATTATAAAATATTTCGTGCAGCTGAAGTTTATTTAAATAAAGCTGAAGCTTATTATAATTTAGGCAATGAATCCTCTGCAAGGAGTGCATTAGATGAAGTAAGGAATAAAAGGTATTCAAATCCGCCAAATGGTGAAACTGCAATAGATTTAAGAGATGCGATACGATTAGAAAGAAGACTAGAGTTTGCATTTGAATATCAAAGATTTTTTGATCTTAAACGATGGGGGCTTTCAGTTAACAGAACTAACGCTGGAGATCAAGCGGATGGATCTGGAACTCCCTCAGACGTTCTAAATTTAGAATCCGGGAGTACGTTGTTTCAATTACCTCTGTCACAACAATCCTTAGATGTAAATCCTAATTTACAACAAAATCCAGGCTATTAATTAATAATTTAAGACTTATGAAAAATATAACTAAATTAGTTACCATATTAGCAGTTCTAATGTTTGTAACCTCATGTTCAACAAATTATGATGATTTTAATTCTGTTCGAAACGATACTATTGGATTTACTATTTCGGCTACACTAGAACTTCCATTATCACAAAGTACTCCTGAGATTAATTTCCCTTTATCTTACTTTGTTTCAACCAGTTCTTCAGAAGATAGAACTTTCAATGTTGTGGTAGTAGAGGAAGACTCGGATTTACCCCCAGAAAGTTATTCATTTGATGCGTCAGTTGTAGTTCCTGCAAATGAACGTGCAGGAGTATTAGTGTTTTCTGCATATAATATAAACCTGACGAATGAGTATAGACCTTTGGTTTTGGAATTTGAATCATCTTCAGAAGTAACTTCTGGAAATCGAATGAATATTGCTTTAAAAACAAACGATTAAAAATTATATTAAACGTTTTCAAAAAAACTGGCTGATGATTTGGTCAGTTTTTTTTGTTTATTCATTTTTTTTTAGCTGTCAAATATATTGACTTTGGTTTTATCAAATTATACAAAAGAGTTTAATTATAATCTAAAACTTGCATATCCTGTTATACTTGGTATGTTAGGCCACACCTTGGTGGCTTTTGTTGATAATGTAATGGTAGGTCAGCTAGGAACTGCTGAGCTTGCTGCAGTTTCCTTAGCTAATAGTTTTATGTTTATTGCAATGTCTTTGGGGATTGGTTTTTCAACGGCAATTACTCCTTTAATTGCAAAAGCTGATGGAGAAGGAAATTTCGAAGATGGTAAATCGACATTTAAACATGGGCTTTGTTTATGTTCTCTTATTAGTGTTCTTTTATTTTTTGGAGTTTTTTTAGCAAAACCAATTTTACATGTAATGCAACAACCTCAAGAAGTTGTTGAATTGGCTATTCCTTATTTAAATCTCGTAGCAGTATCGTTAATTCCTCTTATTATTTTTCAATCATTCAAACAATTTAGTGATGGTATGTCCATGACTAAGTACCCTATGTTTGCTACATTAGTTGCTAATATTATCAATGTAATATTAAATTATATTTTTATTTTTGGAAAATTTGGATTCCCTGAATTAGGTATAGTTGGAGCTGCAGTCGGAACTCTAGTTTCTCGATTAATAATGGTGTTTTATCTTTGGGTTTTATTATTACGAAATAATAAAACAAGACCGTATCTATTAGATTTAAATTTTTTAAATCTTTCAAAAATTATGATTAAAAAGCTTTTTAATATAGGCTTTCCCTCTGCGATGCAGATGTTTTTTGAAGTTGCTATTTTTACTAGTGCAATATGGTTGTCTGGAATTTTAGGAAAGAATCCACAAGCAGCCAATCAAATCGCCTTGAATTTATCCTCTATGACTTTTATGATAGCTATGGGCTTAAGTGTTGTGGCAATGATTCGAGTAGGGAATCAAATGGGTTTAAATAAATATGTTGAATTGAGACGAATAGCTTTTTCAATATTTATGATTGCAATTTTATTTGCTATTATTTTTGCATCTCTATTTTTAATATTTAATAATCTACTCCCAAAAATGTATTTAGATTTTGATGATCCTTCAAAAATATTCGATAACTATGAAGTATTAGAAATAGCAAAAACTTTGTTGATTATAGCAGCTATTTTTCAAATTTCAGACACTATACAAGTAATAGCATTAGGAGCTCTGAGGGGAATGCAGGATGTGTTAATACCTACATTAATTACATTTATTTCGTATTGGGTTATAGGTTTTCCAATTTCTTATTATTTAAGTATATATACAGAATATAAAAGTACTGGTATTTGGATAGGATTATTAGCGGGACTGACCTCTTCAGGTATATTCTTGTTTATGAGATTTAACTATTTAACTAATAAAATGATTTTAACTAAAAGTATGTCAAAAAATATCTAAAGGAAACTATTAATAGTACACTAATATTTATTGGAGTTTTGATATTCATAATTTTAAATATTGTATTGGATCTTTTAGGTTGTCATTCCGCTCTAGACAAATTCTCCGTTACAATAAAGTACTGAAGTATATATTTGTAAACAATCATTTATTTCTTCCTCGTCTTCATCTTCCATAAAATAGTTTAAATCTTCATCAAACTGATTTTTAATTCTTTCGACTTCACTTTTAGAAATCAAGTTTTTGAGAGAGTCCCAATCACCGTACTCAACAGAACCTAATTCCTGTATATTTTCAAAATTCTCACTTTTTAAATCTCCATATTCTATTTCTAGAATAATTATATTAAAATCACTATATAAAATTGACTCAGCTTTATCCATAAGAACTTCACCTAATTCTACAACACCAATTTCATTTAAAATTTTTGTTATTCCCATTTATAAAATTTAAATACAAAGATACCAAAACAAACTTTCAATTAAATTATACTAAATAATTGTAGCTAATCTGTAAATTAAAGTTCTTTAAATTTATTTTAAGCGAAACAATCTTTTTATCTAATATTAATCCTGATGAGCTATGTAATGACTCAATATTTAATTTGTAGATTTGTACTTAACTTAAATAAGTAACTATGACACTTCCAAAATTTATATTAGGTGATAACACTAAATTCCCTAAAGCTATTTTTGTTGTACATACTGAATTCCCACGTTTTATAATTAATCTTGAAAATGATGAGGTTGAGTGGTTAGAAGAGTTTGATAAAGAGGACCAGAAGGAGTTGGAAAAAGAAACAGAAACAGCAATAAAAGAAGCCAGTGAATTTTACGATAAAGAAGTAGCTTCCTACGAAAATGATTGAGGAAATAATTAAATATGATACTGAGCTTTTTCTATTTCTTAACAATTTAGGAGGTGAATCTTGGGATATATTTTGGAAAGTAATTACCAATAAACTTACATTTATCCCCTTATACTTATTTCTTTTGTATTTAGTATATCAAAATTATGGATTAAAAAAAACTATAATTGTTTTGGTAGTTGCCGGATTGATGATAGCTTCAACAGATCAATTAGCAAATTTATTTAAAAATGGATTTCAAAGATTACGCCCTTGGGCGAATCAAGATTTAGAGGGTCTAATGAGAATGGTTGTCGAGAAAAGGGGTGTTTATAGTTTTTTCTCTGGACATGCTGTTAATTCTATGGTTATAGCAGTATATATAAGTTTAATTCTTCGTAAAAAATACTATTACCTGCCATTTATATTGTTATTATGGTCTTTTTTAGTTGGTTACAGTAGGATTTATGTAGGTGTTCATTACCCTTTAGATGTATTAACTGGATTTTTATTTGGTGGTTTAATTGGTTGGGGCTTTTACAAACTTCAATTAATTGTTCAAAAAAAAATTTAATTACGTTTTTTTAAAATCATTAAATTTCTAGAATAAATTATAATCCCAAAGGCATGCCCAATAAATAAAATAGGGTCTTTTCTTAAAATAGAATAAATTAAAATTAATACAGACCCTGCTATACTTAAAACCCAAAAGGTATTTGGTAATTGTGAGAATTTATTTTTCTCTGAAATTATCCATTGAATTATAAATCGTAAAGTGAATATTAGTTGCGAAACAATTCCTAAAGCTAATAGCCAAATGGGAATAAAATCTTGATTAAAGAGTTGTGAAAAATTAAATTCTCCTTTAAGAAATGTAATTAATAAGACTATTAATGGAAAATTAATAAATCCAATTTTGATTCCTTTTTGTAATCTATTCCATTTATTTTGTAGTTGTAAATTCCTAATATAAATGTAATAGGTAATAAATTGACCTAGCATAATTGCAAAATCATTTCTAAGGTAGCCGTAAATAAAAAAAAGGAAAGATGCGATTAAACTTACTATCCAAAAAAATGTAGGAGTAACTACTTCATTTTCTTTTTCTGAAAAAATCCATTGTACTAGTAGTCTAAGTGAAAAAAGTAATTGTGCAATTAAACCTATAGTATAAATAAAGTAATCGTTCATCCTTTTTTAATCACTTCATAATTTATATACTTTTTTTTCATCCATAAATAAGCAAAGCAATCGGTAATTGGACCTAATAATCTGTTTCTTATTCCAAATTTAGTTTTACCTGCTATTCTCGGAAAATGTTGAATAGGAATCTGCAAAACGGTACCATTTTGTAATAATACCATTGCAGGTAGGAAACGATGAAGTCCCTTAAACATTGGAATTTTTTTTGCACAATCTGTTTTAATAATTTTTAATGGACAACAAGAATCTTCCATACCATCGTCAGTAAAAATAGTTCTAATCTTATTGGATATTTTTGAAGATATTTTTTTAATTGGAGAGTCCTTCCTTTCGGAACGTATACCTGTTACTAAATCATAATGTTCTATATGATTTAAAAGGATATTGAAATCTTTAGGTGAAGTTTGAAGATCTGCATCTATATAACCTAATAAAGGGGTGTCAACATTATCAAACCCGGCTTTTAGAGCAGCACTTAAACCTTTATTATTTTTAAAATGTATGAATCTAAATTCTATATTTTTTTGACAAATCTCTTCAATTATTTGTTGACTATTATCCGTTGAGCCATCATTTATAATTAATATGGTTGTTTCTTTTTTGGCAATTTTAATAAATGATAGTAATTCTTTTTCAACTCGTTTTAAGTTTAATTCTTCATTGTATACAGGAACAATTATGGTAAACTCAAGCATTTTTAATCATTTATAGTTAATAAATAATTTGCAGCTTCAAAAGGAGTTAGCTTATTATCTTCCACAAGAGCTAGTTGTTTTTTTAATTCTTTTTTAATTTTTGAATGATTATAAAAATCACTTTTTAATGCATTTTCAATAGTTTGAAGCATCCAATATTTATTTTGCTCTTTTCTCTTTTGCTGAAAATATCCATTAGCTTTTGTGATAGAAATATATTTTTGAATTAATTCCCATATATTCGAAATTCCTTCATTATTTAAGGAACTACAAGTTAAAGTTTTTGGCGCCCAGTTATTGCCTTTATCAGGGTATAAGTGAAGTGCTCTATTAAATTCAGTTTTTGCGAGCTTTGCAGCAGTTATATTTTCTCCATCTGCTTTATTTATGATAATACTGTCAGCCATTTCTATGATACCTCTTTTTATGCCTTGTAATTCGTCACCAGCGCCAGCAAGTTTTAACAATAAAAAAAAATCAGTCATAGAATGAACAACAGTTTCACTTTGACCGACACCAACAGTTTCAATTAAAATGACATTGTATCCAGCTGCTTCACACAATAGGATAGCTTCTCTTGTATTTTTGGCTACTCCGCCCAAGGAATCACCTGATGCTGATGGTCTAATAAAAGCCTTGGATTCTTTTACTAAATCTTCCATTCGCGTTTTATCACCCATAATACTTCCTCCACTAATGGAGCTACTAGGATCAACTGCTAATACCGCTACGTTTATTTTTTTTTGAACAATTAATTTTCCAAACTGTTCAATAAACGTACTCTTACCTACTCCTGGCACGCCAGTTATCCCAATTCTAATAGATTTGTTTGCATGAGGTAAGCAAGCTTCTATTATTTTACTTGCCTGTTTTTGGTGATTTTTGTTGGTACTTTCTACCAAAGTAATCGCACGACTTAATGATGTTTTGTCTTTTTTTAAAACACCCTTTATTAAATCGTTAACAGAAGGTACTTTTTTTCTCCTTTTCTTTAAGGTAGCAGCCACTTTTTCACTTACGGATTTAGGTTGTGATACCCCTTCTTTTTCATTTAAAGCAGTTATTTTTGCTTTCTTTTTAGTCATTTTATTTTTTTTGTAATAATACTGGAACTACAGTAGTGTCCCACGCTAGCATCATAAGTATATTGTTATTCGATTCCGAAAAAGAAATTGTAAAATTTTCGGTAACTGTTAAACTTTTTGAAGGGATAACGGTTGCTGTCAGGACATCATACTTAGAATCTCGGTTAGCAGTTTGATCGGAAAACTTTACACCCCAATGATTCATTTCTGAATTGAAAATTATATCCCAGGATGTTTCTCTGGGTATAGTCCAAAGTGAGTAGGTGCCTTTTGGTAAACTCTTATTATCGATAACCAGATCTTTATTTGTAGTAAACGATGTAGGTTCGTTTGCGCCCGTTCTCCATACAACATCATATGGTACTAATTTGCCGAAAATGATTCTACCTTTTTTACCAGGACTACTGTATAAAGTGCTGATCTCAAAATCTTCCTGCGTATACGTTACAATCTGTTCTGGACTATTTTTTTTAGTTTGAGATTTTAGTATTGGCCAACCTACGAAAATGGTTAATAGAATCAAGCCCATTAATACACCAAGAATCCAAAAGAATATTTTATTAATTTTTTGCATAACTAAACATAAATAATAGTTAAAGGTACTCAAATCAGATGTAATTAGTAAATAATATAAAAAAGATGTTATTTTGTAAATTATAAATATAAATGGAATCGATTTTTAGAATACGAGAATACAAAGTGCTTTTTTATAGGTTGTTGTTAGCATACCTTTTTTACTTCATTGCTAGAGTACTTTTTTTGATTTATAATTATTCTTTATTGGGGGTAGAAACTACCTATGAATTTTTTAGATTATATTATTATGGTCTTGCTTTTGATACAACAGCCATTCTTTATGTAAATTCACTTTTTATTTTATTGTCTTTACTGCCTCTTAAATTTAGTAAAACTGCCACTTATCAACGATTTCTTTTTTATTTATATTTTATAAGTAATCTCATCGCCTATTCTTTAAATTTTGTAGATTTTATCTATTATAAATATAATTTTAGTCGAACTACTATTTCAGTAATAAATGTACTGAAGGATGAAAATCACATAGCAGGAATGTTGTTAAGATTCTTAATCACTTACTGGCATGTTCTTTTTCTTTTTATTTTAGTTTCATTTTTTTGGATATATCTCTACAAGAAATATAATGTTAAAAGAGAATCATTAGTTATTAAGCCTACTTACTATTATACCACATCTGTTTTGATGATTGTTTTAATAACAGTATTGAGTATAGGGGGCATCAGGGGAGGAGATTTTAAAGAAAGTACACGACCTATCAATTTAGTTGATGCCAATCGTCATGTAACTCAAATCAAACAAGCAGATTTTGTTTTAAACACCCCTTTTGCATTTATAAGAACCTTATTTAAAAATACCTTTAAGAAAGTAAATTATAAGGTAAGTAAAGATGAAGTAAATCATCTAATTCAGCCAATTAAGCAGTATGATGTAAACCAAAAATCCAAACCAAATATCATTATTATTATCACCGAAAGTTTTGACAGAGAGTATTCAGGAGCTTTTAATAAAGACATGAATATTAAAGATTTTGTCAGTTACACACCATTTATTGATTCTTTAGCGAATCATAGTCTTATATATCCGAATGCATTTGCTAACGGTTATAAATCTATTCATGGAATGTCGTCTGTATTAGCTGGAATCCCATCATTTAAAGATGCATTTACTTCATCTCCTTTTTCAAAACAAGAAATTGAGTCTATCGTTTCAATTTTAAAAGATACAGATTATGATACCTCGTTTTTTCATGGGGCTGCTAATGGATCTATGGGTTTTCTCGGCTTTGGTAATATTTTAGGCTTTGATCATTATTACGGAAGAACTGAATATGATAATGATGATGATTTTGACGGCACATGGGGTATATGGGACGAAAAGTTTTTAGAGTTTACAAAAAGAGTACTTGACAAAAAGAAAGAGCCTTTTTTTAGTACGATTTTTACAGTAAGTTCTCATGAGCCCTATAAAATACCTAAAGAGTATGAGGGAAAATTCCCGTCGGAAAATAATCAAATGCATCAATGTATAGGTTATACTGATTTTTCATTTAAAAAGTTTTTTGAAGCTTCTAAAGAAGAAGATTGGTTCGATAATACCATATTTGTAATCACCGGAGATCATGGAAATATTACAACTTATGAGGTTTATAACGAAACTATCAACAGAACTGCAATTCCTATTTTATTTTATAAACCTGATAACAGCTTAAAAGGAGTTAATAGAGAATTAGCTCAGCAAATTGATATTTATCCAACCTTAGTAGATTTGATTGGGTATGATCAACCTTTTAGGAGTTGGGGTAGGAGTTTGTTAAATGATACTATTATTGAACCATTCACAATCAATTATAGTGCATCAGGTTATGTTTTGCAGCAAAATGATTATATATGTTATTTTGATGGAGAAAAAGCCACTGGATTTTATGATATAGGTGATAAAAATCTCGAGAATAATTTAATTGATCAATCGAATAAAAAAATGGATTCTTTGGAGCTTGTAACCAAAACTTTTGTAGCAGATTATTTTGACAGAATCATTAATAAAAAACTTGGAAATCCAAATAAATAATATTTTTTAAATTATGAAAAAAAATGTATTAGGAGTCTTACTAATAGTTGTAATAGTTCTCGTTGGAAAGTATGTTTACGATGTGAATATCAATTATAATTTCAAAGAAATAACGAAAAATAAAGTTTATAAATCTGGAGTTATACCTCCAAATAAAATAGAAGATTATACAAAAAAACACCATATAAAAAGTATAGTGGACCTAAGGTTTCCAGGAACTACGGATACTATCAACAACCCTGAAATTCCAGAAGAGTTACTCGCTGAAAAAGAAGCTATAGAAAATATAGATGGAGTTGCTTATTTTAATGTGGGTTCTCATCAAGTACCAAGCCAAGAGACTATTGACTCTTTTTTAGAAATCATGGACAATCCAGATAATTATCCAGTACTGATACACTGTTATCATGGTGCCGGAAGAGCTCATTTATTCAGCGCTATTTACCGCATGGAATATGAGGATATGAGTAACGAAGATGCAAGAGATAAAACAAGATTTCTTTTAACGGGGAGCTCATTTGATGAAGGAACTCCAAAAGGTGAATTTTTAAAAAATTATACAAAAAGAGCTAATTAGTATATTATGTCAGGATTTTTTGCGCTTTTAGATGATATAGCATTGTTAATGGATGATATTGCCGCAATGACAAAGGTCGCCACTAAAAAGACTGCAGGGATTTTAGGTGACGATCTAGCCGTTGGAGCCGAAAAAGCATCTAACTTTAGGGCCTCAAGAGAATTACCGGTCATATGGGCCATCACAAAAGGTTCTTTTATTAACAAATTAATTATTTTACCATTCGCTTTTTTATTAAGTGCATTTATACCTCAGTTAATTGTTCCAATATTATTAATAGGGGGGGTATATTTAAGTTTTGAGGGTGTCGAAAAGATTATTCATACTTTTTTTTATAAAGAAAGACATCGTATTGATGTTGATGAAGTTAAAACAGATAATGAATTATTAAAAGTTGAAAAAGAAAAAGTAAAATCAGCTATTTTCACAGATTTCATCTTATCTCTTGAAATTATTATGCTAGCGTTAGGAGAGGTGGTAGATTCTAATTTAATAACTCAGATTGCTGTAGTAACATTTATATCGATTATTGCAACATTGGGAGTTTACGGACTTGTTGCTTTGTTGGTCAGGATAGACGACGCAGGTTTTTATTTGATAAAAATTTCAGAACAACTTAAAGGAGTTAAAAAAATATTTTACTTAAAAACAGGAGGAGGATTGGTTTGGGTTTTACCTAAAATAATCAAGATAATAGGAATCATTGGAACGCTTGCAATGTTATTAGTGGGTGGGGGTATTTTTGTTCACAATATTCATCAAATTCATGATTTTTTTCATCTAATTCCAACTATAGTCACAGAGTTATTAACTGGTTTTTTTGTTGGTTTAATCGCTTTTCTATTTTATATGATAGTAGTTAAATTACGATCGATCTTAAAAAAAGAACTCCCTCTGAATTGATGATGATCCTATTTAAATGGATTAATCAATTAAGACCCATTCTCCTTTATTAATTAATGGAATGGCTTGTTTATACTTCAACGTTTTATTTTCTCCACTCATAACATTTTTGATGGTAACTTTATCGTTTCTGCCAATCTTTGGTTGTTCTCTTACAATAGTTTCTGTTACCTGTTGTTGCTGACGTTGTGTTTGTCCAGCTGCTCTAGAAATGGATGCTCGTTCGTCTAAATTTTGTATTTCATCCTTTTGTTCTTTTAAACTTCGGTTAGCTTTTACTTGACGAGCTTCTCTAATTTGTTGTTGGTTTTTTTGTGGTAATTCTCCCTTAAACAAGAAAGAGACCACATCTTTATTTACTTTAACAATCATTTCTTTAAATAATTCAAAAGCTTCAAACTTATAAATTAGTAAGGGATCTTTTTGCTCATGAACAGCTAGTTGAACAGATTGTTTCAATTCATCCATTTTACGTAAATGTGTTTTCCAAGCATCATCGATAATCGCTAGTGAAATATTTTTCTCAAAATCTTGGATTAATTGTTTTCCTTCTGTTGTGTATGCTTTTTCTAGATCGGTAGCAACATTTAAGTTTTTAACACCATCCGTAAAAGGTACTAAAATACGTTTGTATTGGTCCTTTTGTGTTTCGTAAACATTTTTGATTACCGGAAACGCAATTTCAGCATTTCTAACCATTTTCTCCTGGTAATGTTTGAGTGCTGATTTGTAAACAATACCTGCAATTTCTTGAGGATTCATGTTTTCAAATTCACTTTGATTTACCGGTGAGCTGATTGAAAAATACCGTATTAATTCAAATTCAAAATTTTTATAATCTTGAGCTGCTTTATTGTCTTCAGTAATTACTTCAGCGGTATCAAATATCATATTTGCAATATCAACACTTAATCTGTCTCCAAATAAGGCGTTGTAACGTCTTTTGTAAACAACTTCTCTTTGAGCATTCATCACATCATCGTATTCTAATAATCGCTTACGAATACCAAAATTATTTTCTTCAACTTTTTTCTGAGCTCGCTCTATAGATTTAGAAATCATGGAATGCTGAATAACTTCTCCTTCTTTCAAACCCATTTTATCCATCATTTTGGCAATACGTTCACTTCCAAAAAGTCGCATTAAATTGTCATCTAGGGCTACATAAAATTGCGAACTTCCTGGATCACCTTGACGACCACTACGACCGCGTAATTGTCTATCAACACGACGGGAGTCGTGTCGCTCTGTACCTACAATCGCTAAACCTCCAGCGTTTTTAACTTCATCAGATAGTTTAATGTCGGTACCACGTCCAGCCATATTGGTTGCTATAGTTACCATACCAGCTTGTCCAGCTTCCTGTACAATATCTGCTTCCCTTTTGTGAAGCTTTGCATTTAAAACGTTGTGCTTCACATTTCGGATACTTAGCATTCGGCTAAGGAGCTCTGAAATTTCAACTGATGTAGTACCAATTAAAACAGGTCTTTTAGCTTCTGTTAGTTGTGTTACTTCATCAATAACTGCATTGTATTTTTCACGTTTTGTTTTATAGATTTTATCTTCACGATCATCTCTTAATATAGGTCTATTTGTCGGTATTTCTACCACATCTAATTGGTAAATTTCCCATAGTTCCCCCGCTTCAGTAACTGCCGTCCCAGTCATACCCGATAGCTTGCGATACATTCTAAAGTAATTTTGAAGTGTTATGGTAGCAAAGGTTTGAGTAGCAGCTTCAATTTTTACATTTTCTTTTGCTTCAATAGCTTGGTGCAATCCATCACTGTATCTTCTTCCATCCATTATTCGTCCAGTTGACTCGTCTACAATCATGACTTTATTATCCATGACCACATATTGAGTGTCTTTTTCGAACAATGAATAAGCTTTTAAAAGCTGATTCATAGTATGAATTCGCTCACTTTTTACACCAAAATCACGAAATAACTCTTCTTTTAAATTAGCTTCTTCTTCAGAGGGCAGATTTTTTTCTTCAATTTGAGCAATCTCTACTCCAATTTCTGGCATCACAAAAAAGTCAGGGTCATCTTTACCAGAAAGATAATCAACTCCTTTATCAGTTAATTCTATTTGATTATTTTTTTCGTCAATTACGTAATATAATTCCGCATCAATTTTAGGCATTTCACGGTTATTATCAGACATGTACTGGTTTTCGGTTTTCTGTAGAATTTGTCGCACACCTTCTTCAGATAAAAACTTAATTAAAGCTTTGTTTTTAGGAATACCTCTGTAAACTCTAAGTAATTGAAAACCACCCTCTTTTTCATCACCTTCTTTGATTAGCCTTTTAGCTTCTGCTAGTACTCCTGTTAAATATTTTTTTTGAACAGAGACTATATCTGCAATTCTTGGTTTTAGATCGTTAAATTCATGACGATCTCCTTGTGGAACTGGACCAGAAATAATTAAGGGTGTACGAGCATCGTCGATTAATACGGAATCTACCTCATCGACAATGGAATAGTGGTGTGGTCGTTGTACTAAATCTTCAGGCGCATGTGCCATATTATCTCTAAGGTAATCAAAACCAAATTCATTGTTGGTTCCATAGGTAATATCTGCATTGTATGCCTTACGACGAGCTTCCGAATTAGGTTGGTGATGATCAATACAGTCAACGGTTAACCCATGAAATTCAAACAAAGGCGCCATCCAAGCACTATCACGTTTTGCCAAGTAGTCGTTTACAGTAACCAAGTGTACTCCGTTTCCTGCTAGGGCGTTTAGATACATAGGCAGTGTAGCAACAAGTGTTTTACCCTCTCCAGTTTGCATTTCTGCAACTTTTCCTTGATGTAAAGCAATACCCCCGATTAATTGTACATCGTAATGTACCATGTCCCATGTAACTTCTTTACCTGCAGCATCCCAAGAATTTTTCCAAATTGCTTTTTCACCTTCAAGAATTACATAGTCATTCGTTGCTGAAATTTCTCTATCAAAAGGAGTAGCATTAACTATAAGTGTTTTATTATCTTTAAATCGTTTTGCAGTTTCTTTCATCACCGCAAACGCTTTTGGTAAGATATTTTCTAAAGTTTTAACTTCAATTTCGTAGCGTTCATCTTTTAAAGTATCAATCTCTTTGTATAGGTCTTCTTTTTTATTGATATCTTCAATTTCACGAGATTTTAGCTCCAGCGCATCAATTTGATCTTGTATTTCTTTCTGATCGGCCTTAATTTTATTTTTGAATTCGACTGTTTTAGATCTTAATTCATCAATTGTTAGACTAGCAATTTCTGCTTCTTGATTTTTTATAAGCGCTACCATTGGTTGGATTTCACTGATATCTTTTTTGGATTTGTCCCCAACAAAGAGCTTTAGAACGTTATCTAATATTCCCATTTTGTATTGTGTATTGTTTACTCAAATTGAAAAGTAAAATTACTTTACAATATTTTACAAAAAAACTGTAAAAAAACAACATAGCCAAAGGTTAATATGTTTTAGTTTATGAGTTTCAAGCAAAAAAAAAGTCTCTTATTTAGAGACTTTTTTTTTATTAATAATTTAATATTCATCTTCATTCCACAGATAATCTTCATCTGTGGGATAGTCTGGCCAAATTTCTTCAATTGAATCATAAGAATCACCTTCATCCTCTATAGCTTGAAGATTTTCGACTACCTCAAGGGGTGCTCCAGTTCTGATAGAGTAATCTATCAATTCATCTTTCGTTGCCGGCCAGGGTGCATCACTTAAGTAGGATGCCAATTCTAATGTCCAGTACATAGACTTATGTATTTAAATTTCTGCAAAAATAATTTTTTTGATCAAAAAGTCAAGTATAATCGTAATTATTTATGATTTATTTTTAAGAACGTATGTAGTAAGCTGATATACAACTTATTAATTAATTGTTTTTTATTAACTTTTAAGTTTTTTTGGAACCCATTTCAGTTCTTCTACTTTCAAATCAGAGGACAATTTTCGTGCCAATACAAAAAGAAAATCAGATAGTCTGTTTAAATATTTTAATACAAGAGTATTTATTGGTTCTTGTTCATTAAGTAATGTTGTTAAACGTTCACTGCGCCTACATATACAACGCGCTATGTGACAATGTGACACAATAGGATGTCCCCCGGGAAGAATAAAATGAGTCATAGGAGTAAGTTGTTCATTCATTTGATCTATTTTATTTTCTAAAAGTTTAACATCCTCTTCATCAATTTTTGGGATATTCAAACGTTCTTTTCCATTTTTTAATTTTTCTTTTTCTGGGTCTGTTGCCAAAATTGCGCCTAATGTGAATAGCCGTTCTTGTATATGCATCAATAACTCTTTTATTTCAATATCAATTTTTTGATCTCTAACTAAACCTAGATACGAATTTAGTTCATCAACTGTTCCATAGCTCTCTATTCGAATATGATATTTTGGAACTCTAGTGCCGCCGTATAAAGCTGTGGTTCCCTTATCTCCAGTTTTTGTGTATATTTTCATAGAAAACGATTTTTTTCTCAACAATTAGTTGATCATTTTATTTGTTTTTTTTTGTAATAATTATTTCTAAAACTTTTCTTGCCTCTATTGCGTCTTGTCTTGGTGTTGTATTTATTCCAAAAGTAAAGTATTGTGAGTAAAGCAATACCACCAATTATTAATAAAAAAGGATTTGATAAACTAAAAGAATTCATAATTTGTAATTAGTTTACAAATATAGAATATAAATGTTTATTGATTTTTTATATCACTTGCTACAATGCCATCAACTAAGCGAATTATTCGATGTGCGTATTTTGCAATATCCTCTTCGTGAGTAACAATAATTACGGTATTACCATTTCTATGTATTTCATCAAATAAACCCATAATTTCAACAGAGGTTTTTGAATCTAAATTTCCGGTAGGTTCATCAGCTAATATAATAGAAGGTTTGTTTACTAGCGCTCTGCCAACAGCAACTCTTTGTCGTTGTCCACCAGACAGTTGACTTGACTTGTGATCCATTCTATCTGCTAAACCGACATCTGCTAATACTTTTTCTGCTTGTTTTTTACGCTCCTCTTTGGAGGCTCCTGCATAAACCATTGGCAATGCAACGTTCTCTAGTGCAGAGGTTCTTGGTAATAAATTAAATGTTTGAAATACAAAGCCAATTTCTTTATTTCTAATTTCGGCAAGTTCATCTTGAGACATATTGCTCACATTTTTACCGTTTAATTCGTATGTGCCGGCTGTTGGAGTATCTAAACAGCCGAGAAGATTCATTAAAGTAGATTTTCCGGATCCAGAAGGCCCCATTAAAGCTACATATTCACCACGTTTTATATCTAAATCGATTCCTTTTAAAACTTTTACAATCTCATTTCCTAAGGGAAAATTTCTTACAATACCTCTAATTTTTATTACTAAACTCATTATTTGTAGTGAATTTTATTTTTTACAATATACTATTTATTACATAAGACGCATCCAGCTATTGCTTGTTACAATCTAATAGTGAAATGTTGTTTAGGTTGTTCTTTTCTGAAAAATAAAAAACCCCAATAGAAAGTGTCAATACTTACGGTAATTTCTTTTTGCGTTTTTATGATATTCCATGCTTCAGTCATTTCTTTGCTCCTATAAATATTGTTAAAAATAAACACCGATTCGTTGTGGGAGTATTTTAATAAGGAATTAAAATTTTCAATAGTGCTATTTTTATCATAGGTGCCATCAAGATAAACTAAATCTAAATTTTCATTATTGGTTTTTTTAAAAAAGTTTTTAAAAGAGGAGGTTTCTATTTGGATATTATTTAACTGATAGCTTTGAAATACCTTTTTTGCTATGGCTGATATATTTTTATTAACTTCTACCGTTGTAATAATACAATTCTTAGAGGCAATTGCAATTGCTGCCGAACCAAGCCCAACAGAGGTTCCTAATTCTAAAACTTTTTTTGGTTTAAAATAATTGGCTATACGATATAATTGTTTTTGTTTTTTGTAAGAGGAACCTTCATCTTTTACAATAGTAGAAATTTTTTTATGATTGGACTTAAAGACTTTTGAGGCTTCAGAATAATATTTAATATTAACTAAATCCTGATTATGAATTAATTCGTTTCGTAATGCTTTTAAATTATGATAAGCAGAGAAAGGGGTTTTATCGTAAAGGCATTTAGTAATTAAATCGTAAACAAAAGGTGAATGAATTCCGTGTTGATTTGAAGATTTTAGCAAAAAATTCAGACGTGATTTAATTTGATACCACATTTTAAGTAAAATTACAATCTAAATTTACTGTTATTAACAAAGAATACAGCATTCGCTAAAAATAACTTTCCATTTTCCCAAAAAGATCTAAATAAAACGTCATCCACCATATAAATAATGCTTCCCTTTCCCAATCTTTTTTCGCCAAAGACAAGCGAATTTTTAAGACCTTTTTTAGCAACTTCACCAGAAAAACCTGCTACACTTATAGCATCTCCATCAATATAACCAACATTATACCCTTGATCAATTAATTGATATGATTCACTTCCTTTCTTTAAACTGTAGTAGTTTTTAGGGTAGCCAAAAGCCATCGGGTGTGAATTGTCAATAGTTACTTTATATATACTTCCAGTTATTGTGTTTTTTAAACTATTAATTTCTTTTTGATCATAAGGAAGTAATTTCTCTTCCAAGTTATTTTGCATTTTTTCAGAAATTAATACCGTCTCATTTTGAGAAATTCCAAATTCCTTTTTATCATTAAATAATCCGACTGATTCACCCATTGCAATAATTTTTCCACCTTTTTTAATCCAGTTTTTTAAAAGTTGAATTCCATCTTCGTTGAGAGCATCCCAATAAAAAGTTTCTGGTAAAATCAATATATCAAAATTATCTAATGCATAGTAACTAAAGTTATTTATATCTATAGATGTTACCGGATATTTTAATTCAGTTTCAAAAAAGTGCCATAACGATCCATAACTTAGGGAGGAAACGCCTTTTCCTTTTAGTAAAGCAATACGTTGTTTAGGTATTAATTTAACATCTGGAGAACCGAAATCAGTCCCGTTATCAGAAAAACTTGAATTAACAACCACTAATTGACGTTGGTGTTGGTTGGCAATATTTGTGATTAATTCATCAAAATATAAATTATTTTTATTGTCACTTCGAGTAATAATTAGACTTCCTCTTGCATAGGAAATATTATTAAAACTGAGCTCTTTTTCTGAAAAACGAACCTTAACATCATGGAGTAACAAATCAGCAAAAAATGATGCATCATCCATACTAGTCCAATGACTAATATAACCAACACTTTTTGGAGAAGGCTCGTTATGTATTGTAACTATATTTTTTGATTCATTAGATTCTAAAAGTCGAGTGCTAGCTACTGTTTCAAGCCCGTATGCGTAGGGCAAACTCCATGAAGTAATGTCATATGTTAGCGGATTACTGAGTTTAGTGTCTGGTTCAAATAAAGTTTTTACCATTTTTCCTTTTGGCTGATTTGTGCTGACTATAATTGCATTTTTGGCATCGATAGATCCTTTTTTTTGAATTTCATATCGAAATCCAGAGATGCTATTATTAACAGAATAACCCCATTTTATATCGTGTAAGTTCAATAAGTTAGTCAGCTTTTTTTTATGATCTATATTTCCGTTCAATACATAGCTTTTATACTTTAACTGATCATTTTTAAAATATTGACTAAACTCTTCGTTCAATTTTTTTGCATTTTGAGAAGATATTTCAACAGTTGATAAACTGGTGGTTGTATGGTGCTTTACCCTGTCCACTAGAGTTAATTTTATTCCTTCATCATTGTCAATTCCTAGACCCGCTCTACCATGACCTGCTTGTTCATAGGTCATTCCTATAGCTCCCATAAAGGTGGGATATGTGTCTCCATAACTAGGATACAATAAATCAAATCGTTCTCTAGTAAAAAAAAGCCAGCTCTCACGATCAAAATATTTTGCATGATTTTTTCCAATTTGTAATTGAAACTTTCGTTGCCAATCTGAAATCACTTCATGAAATGGCTCTGCTGCTGGAGCAAAATAATAAGGCTCGTTGATTCCTTGTTCATGAAAATCTACATGAATATGTGGCATCCATTGATTGTAAAGTTTCAATCGTTGCTTCGTTTCAACTTGGCTTGCCCAGACCCAATCTCTGTTTAAATCAAATAGGTAGTGGTTTGGTCTTCCGCCTGGCCATGGCTCGTTATGTTCTGTTGCGTTTTGATTGGTATCGTATGGGGATGCTTTCACTTGGTTGTACCAATTTACATATCGATCCCGACCATCTGGGTTCACACAGGGATCTATAATTATGACTGTATTCTCCAGCCATAATTTCTTATCAACAATCAATTCATATAAGGTCTGCATTGCAGCTTCAGTACTCGAAGCCTCATTGCCGTGAACATTATAACTTAACCATACGATTGCTATTTCAGGATTTGCAGCACCTTCTTTAATTCCAGCATTTTTAAGATTGTTAGTTTTAATCAATTCGATATTATCTAAGTTTTCTTTAGAGGAAACTAGGGCATAGGTTAACAAACGACGTTCATTTGTTTTCCCATAACTTCCATAAGTAACTAAATCACTGTTATTAGCTATGTAATAAAAATAATTGACTACATCAGCATGACGTGTAAATTGTGTGCCTATATCATAGCCTAAAAATTCTGAGGGGGATTTAATTTGAGCATTTAAATCAAAAGAAATAAATATTAAAAAAAGTACGAAATAACGAATCATAATTAATTTTTTTATAAAGTGCTTGCAATTTAAAAAATGTTTTAGATTTCGACCCATATAATTTTAATTAACATTCTATTTCTAATGTACAATTAAGGATTTTGTATTTTTACGAATTATATCGTAATCCAATTTATGGCGCTAAAACATATTTCTTACAAAAAAACAGGTTTTTTTTCAGCATTAATCAATGATTATTTAGCTGAAAAAGAAATCTTACAGCCCTTTTTTAACCGTTTCCCTAGGATAGAAAATTTCGAAGAGCAGTTTTATGAAAAAAAAGATTTCTTTTCTAAAAAGAAAAGAGAAGTTTTAGTAGCCAGTTTAACTAAACAGTACGAAGGTTTTGAGGTGTCTAAATTGACACAGCAAAATATTGATTTACTTATAAATGATAATACATTTACCGTTACTACAGGTCATCAACTCAATTTGTTTACGGGACCCATATATTTCTTGTATAAAATAATCTCGGTAGTCAATTTATCGGAGGATTTGAATAAAAAATATAGTAAGCAGCATTTTGTTCCTATATATTGGATGGCCACTGAAGATCATGACTTTGACGAAATTAATTACTTCAACTTCTTTGGAAACAAAATAGATTGGATTCGTGAAAGTGGAGGAGCTGTAGGAGAATTGGATACCTGTGGTTTAAATACGATATTAGAATCTCTAAAATCTAAATTTGGGACAAGTGAGAATGCCAAAAAACTAATTGATTTATTTTCAAAATCTTATTTAAATCATGATAACTTAAGTGATGCAACTCGCTATATAACAAATGAATTATTCGCAGAATATGGACTAGTTATTATGGATGGTAATCATCGAGAGCTTAAAGAAGAATTTACTCCTTTTGCTCATAAAGAATTATTAGATAATAAATCGTTTTCAATTATAAATGAAACGACAAATCGACTAGAAGCCAATGACTATAAAAAACAGGTTCACCCTAGAAAGATTAATCTATTTTATATCATTAAAGGAATTCGAGAACGAATTGTTGAAGACCAGGGTGTTTATAAAATTAATAATACTACACTTGTTTTTAGTAAAGATGAAATTTTAGTAGAATTAAATAATAATCCAGAACGTTTTTCACCCAATGCTTTATTAAGACCTTTGTATCAAGAAGTAGTATTGCCCAACCTCTGTTATGTAGGAGGAGGAGGAGAGTTGGCTTATTGGTTTCAATTAAAAGATTATTTTAAAAGTGCGGAAGTGACTTTCCCTATTTTGTTATTGCGAAACTCACTTTTATTAGTGCCTCAAAAAATTTCTAAGAAATTAGAAAAACTAAATGAATCTGTCGATAATTTATTTTTAGATACTTGCGATTTAGAAAAAAAACATGCTCAAGATTTATCTGCGATTAACATAAACTTTATACCCCAGCGAAATTATCTACAACAGCAGTTTAAAGATCTGTATGAGCTTGTTAAGAAAACCGATATTTCTTTTTTAGGAGCTGTTAAAGCACAAGAAAAAAAACAGCTAAATGGTTTAGATAAGTTAGAAAAACGATTGTTAAAAGCAGAAAAAAGAAAATTTAAAGACGAAATAGGGCGTTTAATAACTATTCAAGAATATTTATTTCCCGAACAAAAATTACAAGAGCGAACGATAAATTTCTCTGAATTTTATCTGGATTATGGAGAAAATCTTATTAACCATTTAAAAAAAGAAATAGATCCGCTTTGCCATAAATTCACAATTTTGGAATTGTAAATATATCTTTAAACTCTAAAAAAATTTGGAAATTATTTTTGAAGTGAATTACTTAATTATTAGTTTTAAATTTTTTCTTTAGGGGCAAAAATCGTCCGACTTCTTTTAAATATTTTTTATAAAGAGGATATTTTTTTGAGGTTTCCTCTTCACTAAAATCAGAACTACCTTTGAATAAAAGGACCAATAGTAAGGCACCCGCGATCGACCAGTTCAACCATATATTGGTGGCTATTATAGAAAATAAGTAGAAAACAATCCAAACGCTTTGTTCAGCAGTATAATTAGGATGCCTCATATAGGCCCAAAGCCCCGTATGAGTGAAGCCAACTTTATGAAAGGCATCTACATCTCCTTCTTTAATTTGGCGATATTTTTCTTCTTGATATTGATATTGTTGATTATCTGCAATATATTCCATAATTACAAAAGCTATGAAAATGATAGCAAGAGAATAATCATAAATTCCTAAAGGGACATTACTTTCCATAGCTTTAAGTGCTGGTAAAGTAAATAATAAAATTAATCCCATCTGATAACCGGAAATGAAGAAAAAGTTAAAAGATACCCATTTCCAAGGTGCTTGAAATTCTGGTTTTGCACGTAATATCGGCCAACGATAATCTTCTACACCTGTCCAAAATTTCCAGGAATAACCACCTCTTCTCGCAAAATTATATGACAACCTTATTGCCCAAAAAGTAACAAGGCAAGCCATTAAAACAATTCGAGCTTCGAAACCTGATTGATAAGCAATGATCCATGCGTAGGGCGCTGGAATGATACTCCAAACTTTATCCACTTGACTGTAGTTGTTAGTAATTGTACTAACGGCAAAACAAAGACCAGCCGCAATTGCATAAACCCATAATAAAGTATTAAGAGTTTCATATTGAAGATTCGTTAAGGCTACATCAAAATTAAATGTTACAATTGGAACGAGTATGAGCGTGAACATTAAAAATAATACTGTTTTCCACATGAGATTTATAGATTAGTGTTTTTGTAAAAATAATTATTTATTTAAATAAATAATTATTTTTACTTAAATAGTCATGAATAGTATCTAAAACCTTGCATATTTTCTTGGTTACTAATTTCTTTAAGAACCATGCTATTCTTCTTAATGATCACTTTGTCTAGACTATTGTTGTGTAATTTTTCATAGGTTTTAAAGTCTATAAAACTTCTATTATCCAGAGATTCAAATATATTTAAGTGATTTATTTTTTCTCTCCAAGTATCCACCACCTTCCCCTCTAATATTTTTGATTTTGAGCCACTTCCATAACTTAAAAAACCCACAACGTTGTTAACTAATTCTTTTTGGTTAACCTTTGCGACAGTAAGAAAACTTAAAAATGACATAAAAACTGAAGCTGTATACATGTTTCCAATTTGCATAGAAGCTTTTTCACCTGCTTCAATTTTTTGACGAACAAAATTTTGGTAAAATGATGATTTTGAAGCTGCTTTTTTCCATACTTTAATATCCTTAATATCTACTAGTTTTCCAATTTCTTTTTCTAAATTTTCCATCAAATCTTTTTCATTTATCCAATCCAGCCAGATGTCTAGCATCATTCTTCTTCCTTGAAATGCATAAGGTAAATGAAAAATTAAATGGTCCCAGTCATTTAAAAAATCAGTTTCTTTCTGTTTATTAAAGTGTTCTAATGCTTCAGAAATTCTGTTTTGATAACAAGTGTTTGAATAATAACCGTCAAAAACAGGTTCTTCCACATAGAGTTCTATTTTCTCTTTAGAGGATTTCGTTATTTCTTGAATCGATGTGTTTTTTAAGTCTTTATTGGTGATAGTTTTCCTAGGTTTAAAAAAATCACCTACATGCTCCATGCCCACGCCAATTGTTTGATTTAGCTCTAGTATAGCTGGATTATTTGCAATTAAAATAGCGACTGCTCCTGCTCCTTGAGTGTATTCACCCGAAGATTTTAATTCGTATTTTGCCACATCAGATGCAATTACAATAGCTTTTCTATCTGGAAATGCTCTGACCCAATCCATACAATTCTCCATAGCGTCAATTGCACCTATACAAGCAAATGTTAAATCTACTACATCACAATTTTTAAAACAACGAATACCATATTTAGATTTTAAAACATTTTCTACAGTACCAACTGCATATGTAGCTGTCGGTTTTGAAGCATCAAGAGCACTTTCAGTACCTAAATATATACGTCCAATAGTTGTAGGGTCGATCTTATTGTTGATTATTAAATTTAATAAAGCATTAGCAGCCATAGAAGCGACATCTTCATCAGTATCTATTAGAGCCATTGTTTTTAAACCTAAGCCTTTTTCTAATTTAGCAGGAGGAATGTTTCTTGCTTCTGCAAGATCTTTTATTTTTAGAGCAATTGGTGGTACGTAATAATCAATTGCATCAATTCCAATTTTCATATTTAGAGGATAATTAGTGGTTAAAACTGAGACTAAAAGAAGTTATCAGAATTTGTGTGCATTATTTTTAAATGATTTTTTTATCAATTAGGCATTTATTTATAAACCTGTCGATAGAATCTTAATTCCTATAAAACAAATCTAAACTAAACTTATAAATTAACATATTTTTTATAAGATGTTTAACTAAAATTAATCAAATAGTTTAGTGAAATAATTTTTTAGCCTATTTTTGCACATGCAAAATAACGTCCTCATCTTAGATTTTGGATCACAGTATACACAACTCATAGCAAGACGTGTAAGAGAATTAAATATTTACTGTGAAATCCATCCTTTTAATAAATCAATCAAAAATATAGATAACTACAAGGCTGTGATTTTATCGGGGAGTCCTTTTTCAGTAAGAGCAGAAGATGCTCCGCATCCTGATCTCTCTAAAATAAAAACAAAGAAACCATTGTTAGGGGTCTGTTATGGTGCCCAGTATCTTTCTCATCATTATGGTGGAAAAGTCGAGCCATCAAATATTAGAGAATACGGCCGTGCTAATCTCTCTGAAATATCAGAAAATGAACTTTTATTCGAAGGCATAGAAAATGGTAGTCAAGTATGGATGAGTCATAGTGATACCATAACAAAACTTCCTGAAAATGGAGTCAGGCTTGCGAGTACCAAAGATGTTACTAATGCTGCTTATCGAATACAAGGCGAAGATACCTATGCTATTCAATTTCATCCTGAAGTATACCATACCACTTATGGTAAAAATATGCTAGAAAATTTTTTAGTTAAAATTGCAAAAATTGAACAAACTTGGACACCTGCTGCTTTTGTTGACACTACCGTGGCTGAATTAAAAGAAAAATTAGGGAACGACAAAGTTATTCTGGGTTTAAGTGGGGGTGTCGATTCTACTGTAGCAGCAGTTTTATTACACAAGGCCATAGGTAAAAATTTGTATTGTATTTTCGTTAATAATGGATTGCTTCGTAAAAATGAATTTCAAAATGTGTTAGATCAATACGAGGATATGGGGTTAAACGTAAAAGGAGTCGATTCTTCAAATCGTTTTTTAGATGCTTTAAAAGGAATTGTTGATCCAGAGCTCAAAAGAAAAGCAATTGGAAGGGTTTTTATCGAAGTTTTTGATGACGAAGCTCATCTTGTTGAAGATGTTCATTGGTTAGCACAAGGGACTATTTATCCTGATGTAATTGAAAGCGTTTCTGCAACAGGTGGACCCTCGGCAACTATTAAATCGCACCACAATGTTGGAGGTTTACCAGATTTTATGAAATTAAAAGTAGTGGAGCCGCTTAGAATGATATTTAAAGATGAAGTAAGAAGAGTAGGAGCCCAAATGGGAATTGCCACTGATTTGTTAGGTAGACATCCTTTTCCAGGACCAGGATTAGGAATTCGTATTTTAGGAGCTATTACTGCAGAAAAGGTAAAAGTATTACAGGAAGTAGATGCGATTTTCATCGATGGTTTAAAAAAATGGAATTTATACAATCAAGTTTGGCAAGCTGGTGCAATGTTATTGCCAGTCAACAGTGTTGGTGTAATGGGAGATGAAAGAACTTACGAAAAAGTAGTAGCCTTGAGAGCAGTTGAGTCAACAGATGGTATGACTGCAGATTGGGTAAATTTACCCTATAAGTTTTTACAAGAAACATCAAATTTGATAATAAATAGAGTGAAAGGTGTTAATAGAGTAGTTTACGATATAAGTTCAAAACCTCCGGCAACCATTGAATGGGAATAGATCCATTAAAAAAGGAATCATTTTTGATTGATACAAAAATATTCCAAAATCATTTACTCATGAAAAAAATAATTTTAATACTGTTTCTTATTTTTTGCACAAATTTGTTGTGTGCACAAAATAATTATCAAAATCATACTGTTAAAAGTGGAGAAACCGTTTATAGTATTTCTAAAATGTATATGATTTCTGAGGAAACAATTTATATATTAAATCCAGATGTAAAGCATGTCATCAAAACAGGGTTGATTTTGATTTTACCATTAAATGGGGAAGAAGTATCTCTAAATCTTAAAGTTTATCGTGTAAAAAGAAAAGAAAGTATAAATAGTATCGCTTTAAAATTTAATATACCTCAGAGTTTATTAAAAAACTACAACAAGGATTTACATAATCGTGATCTAAATAAAGGCGAACGAATTAAAATTCCATTGATAAAAACAACAATGGTAAATAAAAATACATCTTCGTCTAATACATCTAATAATAATATAACAATACATAGGGTTTTGCCAAGAGAGACCAAATTTGGCATTGCTAGACAATACAAAATCACCATCACTGAATTAGAATATCTAAATCCAACGATGGGTGAAAGTCTCAATGTTGGAGATAAAATAAATGTTCCAAAAACTATTGTTTTAGCTGAATCAACGGTTGTTGATGAGAATAAATTTGAATTGTATGAAGTTTTACCAAAAGAGGGTTTCTTTAGATTGAAAATAAAACTTGGACTTGACCGTGATGAAATAATATCATTAAATCCCTCTGCAGTTGAAGGTTTAAAAGAAGGAATGATTTTAAAGATACCTAAACTCTTAAAGTCAGAAGAGGAGAACAAAAAAGAATCAATAGATTTAAGTAAGTATATAGTTAATAAAAGAAAAAAGAAGATAGCAGTAATGCTGCCATTTGACTATAACCGCATCGATTTAGATTCAATAAATGCAAATATTGAACTTTTGAAAAAAGATGTGACACTTGGGGTTGCGATTGATTTTTATAGCGGTGTGTTAATGGCTGCAGAATTTATGAAAGATAAAGGAGTCTCTACAGAAATAACCGTTTTTGATACAGAGAGTAAAGTAACTAAAGTTGAACAAATTATAAGTAGTTATAATTTTAATGATACCGATGCAGTTATTGGTCCTTTACTAAGTAAAAGTATTGAAAAAGCGGCTGCAGATTTACAATCAAATAATATCCCTGTATTTTCACCATTGACTAAAGTAAAGTTGAAAGAATACCCCAACTTACACCAAACTTTACCCTCCAATGAGTCAATGGAAAAAGCGATGTTATCTTACATTTCAAAAAGAAAAGATACCATCAATACCATTGTTATTACCGGAAAAGAGTGGACAAAAAGTAAAGGTGTAATTATGTCTACATTACCAAAATCAAAAACAATAGTACCAGATGAGGGCAATTATTTATATTTAGAGAATATCGAGAAGCAAATCGATACAACCAAACATAATTGGGTAATATTACATTCAAATAATCCAATTTTAGTAAGCAATGTAGTCGGACTTTTAAATGGAATTCCAAAGGTAATATTGGATTCATTAGGTAATAAAGTAGGTAACAATCGATTAAGATTATTTGCAGTAAATAAATCCCGAGCTTTTGATTATAACGATGTTTCGAACATACATTTGGCAAATTTAAATTTCACATATCCCTCGGTAAATAAACATTATAATTATGAAATGTTAACTCCCTTTTTAGTGAGTTATAAATATAAATATGGTGTAATGCCAAATAAATATGCTATCAGAGGTTTTGATGTAACTTACGATATACTTTTAAGATTAGCTAATGCAGAAGTTTTTGAAGAAGCGCTTGCGACTGATATTTACACGGAGTATGTTGAAAATAAATTTCAATATATTTTTGACCCAAAAAAAGGTTACAAAAATCAAGTTTTTTATATCATGAAATATAACAATGAACTACAATTGGAAGTAGTGGAATAAAAATATCTTTATAATTTTTAGTAATTATCCCAAAGTATCTTGTTGAACCCCAATCATTTAATCGAGCTTGCAAATTATAAAATGCCTTTTGGTAAATATAAAGGATGTTATTTGGTTCATATTCCTGAACATTATTATACTTGGTATAAGAGAAAAGGATTTCCAAAAGGAAAGCTAGGCAGACTGATGCAGGAGATGGATGAAATCAAAATAAATGGCCTGGAAGAGTTACTCATAAAACTCATTCGAAAGTAGATTTATAATGTGATTCAAATTATAGATTAAAAAATTATTCAATTTCTGAATGGGTTTCTTAATATTTATCTCTTTGCTTCGCTAATAAATCCTTACATTTACATCCCGTATAATAAGGACAAATGAACACTACAAAGTACATATTCGTTACGGGCGGAGTTTCCTCTTCTTTAGGAAAAGGAATCATCGGGGCATCTTTAGCTAAATTACTTCAGGCTAGGGGGTATAGAGTGACAATACAGAAGTTAGATCCCTACATAAATGTAGATCCTGGAACCCTAAACCCTTACGAACACGGCGAGTGTTACGTAACTGATGACGGTGCTGAAACTGATTTAGATTTAGGGCATTATGAACGTTTCTTAAATGTTCCAACTTCTCAGGCAAATAATGTAACCACTGGTCGAATTTATCAGAGTGTTATTGAGAAAGAACGTAGAGGTGAATTTTTAGGAAAAACCGTGCAAGTGGTTCCTCATATCACTAATGAAATAAAAAATAGAGTTCAATTACTTGGTAACACTGGTAATTTTGATATTGTAATCACCGAAATTGGTGGTACGGTTGGTGATATTGAATCTCTTCCATACATAGAAGCTGTCAGGCAATTAAAGTGGGAACTAGGTGATGACAATGCACTAGTAATTCATTTAACTTTAATTCCATTTTTAAAAGCTGCCGGTGAATTAAAAACAAAACCAACACAACATTCTGTTAAAACATTAATGGAGAGTGGTATCAAAGCAGATATTTTAGTTTGTAGGACAGAGCATCATTTATCAAATGATCTGAAACGAAAATTGGCCTTATTTTGTAATGTGCAACAAGATGCTGTTATTGAATCTATTGATGCTTCTACCATTTATGATGTGCCGAATTTAATGTTAAAAGAAGGGTTGGATATTATTACTCTCAAGAAATTAAATTTAAGCAACCATGGTTCACCAGATCTTGAACAATGGAATAATTTTTTGGAGAGACATAAAAATCCTAAAAGTGAAATTAAAATTGGACTAATAGGAAAGTATGTAGAATTACAAGATTCTTATAAGTCTATTTTAGAGGCTTTTATCCACGCTGGAGCTGTTAATGAAGTTAAAGTAAAAGTGATATCTATTCATTCAGAACATATAGATGAATCTAATATCAAAGAAAAATTTGAAGGACTTCATGGTATTCTCGTAGCCCCCGGATTCGGAGAACGTGGTATCGAAGGAAAAATAGATGCTGTAAAATATGCAAGAGAAAATAACTTGCCCTATTTTGGGATTTGTTTAGGAATGCAAATGGCAGTCATTGAATTTTCAAGAAATGTTTTAGGTTTAAAAAATGCGAACTCTACTGAAATGAATCCCGAAACTTCATTTCCAGTTATTGATTTAATGGATACTCAAAAAAATATAACTGACAAAGGAGGCACTATGCGTCTTGGTTCTTGGAAATGTAATTTAGTCAAAGAAAGTATTGTCGGTGAAACTTACGATCATATCTCGATAGAAGAAAGACATCGACATCGCTACGAATATAACAATGAATACCGAAGTCACTTAGAAGCTGCAGGATTAAAAACCTCAGGTATAAATCCAGATACTGGATTAGTTGAAATTATAGAAATTGAAAATCATCCCTGGTTTGTAGGAGTTCAATACCATCCAGAATATAAAAGTACGGTGGCAAACCCACATCCTTTATTTGTGTCTTTTGTAAATGCTGCTAATGAACACTTAAAGAAAAATCTCACGACAATTTGACGATTTAAAAAAAAAGGTTCGATATTTGAAAATAAGATATTTGACTATTAATTAAGATCTCTAATAATAATTTAGAGCGATACATATGGAAGAAAAAAAGTTTGATTTAAATACGATTATCGGTTTTTTACTGATTGGTGGAATATTGTTGTATATGCTCTGGCAGAATCAGCCCACTACTGAAGAGTTAGAAGTTCAGAAATTAGCTAAAGAAAAATCTGAACAATTAGAAGATGATAAAAAAACCTCTGAAGTTAAAAATCAGAAAGATATCACTCTAGAAAATGCAAGTAATCAGATTGGTTTTAATAAACTCGGTGATTCAATCGGGATTGATAAGCTTCAAAATATACTAGGATCTTTCGCCTATTCTGGTACCCTACCCTCTGCAAAAGACGCAACTACAGTTATTGAAAACGAAGTTTTAAAATTAACAATCAGTAATAAGGGGGGATATATAGTTGAAGCAGAATTGAAAGGTCAGACCATATATGATGGTACTCCAGTTTTTTTAATTAAAGATGGAAATTCCTCTTTAAATCTTCAATTTTCGTCAGAAAATAGATTATTAAATTCTCAAGATTTATATTTTGAGCCTTCTTTATCAAATAATGGAAGTAATCAAGTGCTTTCCATGAAATTAAAAACTTCAGCAAATAACTTTATTGAATATCGTTATGAATTAAATCCAACTGATTACATGCTAGGTTTTAGTATTAAAACACAAGGGCTAGAAAATATTATAAATACAACACAACCAATCTATTTAGATTGGAACTTTATTGGGTATCGTCAAGCTAAAAGTATCTCTTATGAAAATAGATACTCTCGATTAACTTATGAACACGAAAATGGAGATAAGCATAGTAAATTATCACCAGCTTCAGATGATAATGAACTAGAAAAAAATGTGACTTGGATGAACTTCCGTCAACATTTTTTTAGTTCTATGTTATTAACTGATACTGCTTTTAAAGAAGTGGCATTGAGTTCTATTGATTTAGTGAAAGATGAAGAGGTAGATACCCTCTACACAAAAAAATATGGTGCAAGGATGTTATTAGAGCCTAAAGCTGGAGGGCTATCTTATACTATGAATATGTATTATGGACCGACAGATTACCAGATTTTTAAATCCTACGATCGTAATTTAGACGAAGCTATGCCATTGGGTTGGGGTATTTTTGGGTTTTTAAATAAATACCTAATTATTCCGCTTTTTGGATTTTTAAGTGGTTTTTTACCTGCTGGTATAGCCATCATAATCTTGACAGTCCTAATAAAATTGGCCTTATCACCGGTCCAGTACAAACAATATTTATCTCAAGCTAAACTAAAAGTATTAAAACCAGAACTGGACGAGATTAAAGAAAAATTTAAAGGAAATAAAATGAAGATTCAACAAGAAACAATGAAACTTCAGACTGTAGCAGGAGCAAGTCCTCTAAAAGGGTGTATGCCGGCCTTACTGCAGATTCCTGTTTTTTATGCCTTATTTACCTTTTTCCCCACTGCATTTGACTTACGTCAAAAAAGTTTCTTATGGGCTGATGATTTGTCCAGTTTTGATGTAATCGCAGAATTACCTTTTTATATTCCATTTTACGGTGATCATGTTAGTTTATTTCCTATACTAGCATCTATTGCTATCTTTATTTACATGATGATGACAACGGGTCAATCAATGCAACAACAAGAAGGAATGCCAAACATGAAGTTTATTATGTATTTGTCTCCTTTAATGATGTTGGTGTTTTTTAATAATTATGCATCAGGTTTATCATTGTATTATTTTGTTTCAAATATGATTACTATTGGAATTATGTTAGTCATTAAAAACTTTATCATTGATGACGATAAAATCCATGCCAAAATTCAGGAAAATAAAAAGAAACCAAAGAAGCAAAATAAATTCCAGAAAAAAATGGCAGAGATGATGGAACAAGCTGAGGCACAAAAAAAGAAAGGTAAAAGATAAATTATATAAATTCCAATAGGAAGTTTTACAAACTGATATTTTTTTGTTTTCCTAATGATAATTAATCAAACCATGAGAATTTCGTTGATATTTTTATTGTGTCTTATCGGAAACATATCTGCATCCATATCTCAAACTTTGATGAATCAGCTTGATTCAAATGGACAGCGTCACGGACTCTGGTCGAAAAACTATAAAGATTCCGATCAAATACGTTACGAAGGAACCTTTGTGCATGGTAAAGAATCTGGTGTATTTAATTTTTTTTGTAGTGATTGTGGAGATACACCTTCCATGAAAAAGCTATTTATCATTAATAGTGAAATAGCTGAGGTTAGTTATTTTTCAAAAAATGGAAAAATAATTAGCTCAGGACAAATGAACCAAAAACTTAGGGTAGGTGAATGGATCTACTACCATAGTGGAACAAAAAATATCTTAACAAAAGAACACTATACAAATGGAGTTTTGAATGGCAAAAAAGTTACTTATTATAGAAATAATGTTTTAGCAGAAGAAATTACTTATAAAAATGGTGTTAAATCAGGGGTCAATAATTATTTTTCAACTAAAGGAAAACCTCTAAAAGAGTTAATTTTTGTGAATGATAAACTGCACGGTCCTGCAATTTATTACAATGGAGATGGCATTAAAATTCTTGAGGGTAATTATAAAAATGGTCGAAAATATGGTATTTGGAAAAAATTTAAAAACAATGATTTAATTGCTGAAGAAGTTTTTCCAAAAAAATAAAAAAGAGCCCTCGTTTTTCAACAAGAGCCCTTTTAACTAAAGCGAATTTATTAATTAGTTATAATTAATGAATCAAAACAACACCGCTCTGTTTATTATAAATTTGGTATCATTACCTTATTAAGGACGTGGATTACTCCGTTTGACGCTTCTATATCTACAGCTACAATTCCAATGTCACTAGCACCAGAACCATCTGTTATATTTGCTATATTTTCTTCAGTACCAGGTAGGGTTATAGTAATTGAATCTCCTTGTAAAGTTTCTGCTGTAGTTTCACCAGGATTGGTTAAATCAGAAGAAGTTACATTTCCTCCAACTACGTGGTACAAAAGCACTTGAGATAAAACATCTGTAGGTACATTTTCTAAATTTTCATAACCACTAGAGGTTAGGAAAGCAGCAAATGCTTCGTTTGTTGGAGCAAAAACTGTGAAAGGCCCATCACCTTGTAAAACATTTACTAAATCTCCATCTGCAGCTGTAAGTGCAGCTACTAAGGAAGATAGGTCGGGTGAATCAAGTGCAATTTCAACAATATTTTGAGGTTGCGGTACAACAGCGTTGTCATCGTCACTACTACATGATGTAAATGCAATAAATGTAATTAATAATAGACTAATTTTTTTTAAATAATTCATAGTATTTTTTTTAGGTTAAATTGTTTAACAAAACTAATATTTAGTTAAACATATTTTAATAAATAAATGTTAAATTTTTGATCATTTTTATTTAGTATGTTGTTGTTAAACATTTTTATCGGCAATAATGTATCTTTGTAAACTAATTATATTTTATGAAAAAACGCGTAGTAGTGGGCCTTTCGGGAGGTGTTGATTCAAGCGTGGCAGCTTATCAATTATTGAAAGAGGGTTATGAAGTTATCGGTCTTTTTATGAAAAATTGGCATGATGAATCAGTCACCATTTCTGATGAATGTCCTTGGTTAGATGACAGTAATGACGCTATGTTAGTAGCGGAGAAGCTAGGAATACCTTTTCAGACTGTCGACTTAAGTAAAGAATATAAAGAGAAGATTGTTGATTATATGTTTAATGAGTATGAAATGGGAAGGACCCCTAATCCAGACATATTGTGTAATCGAGAAATAAAATTTGATGTATTTTTAAAAATAGGCTTGGAATTGGGAGCCGATTTTGTCGCAACGGGTCATTATTGCCGTAAAAACGTAATAGAAAAAAATCAAAAGAAATACTTTCAGTTGCTATCCGGTAAAGATCTAAACAAAGATCAATCTTATTTTTTGTGCCAATTATCTCAAAACCAACTTTCAAAGACCTTATTTCCTATTGGAGAATTAGTGAAGTCAGAGGTAAGAGAAATTGCACAAAAAGAAGGATTAATCACTGCAAATAAAAAAGACTCTCAGGGTTTGTGTTTTATTGGTAAAGTTCGTTTGCCAGATTTTCTTCAACAAAAATTAAAACCTAAAATAGGAGAAATTGTTGAAATACCTAAAACCTTTATTGGGTATCAAAATCAAAATACAGATTCTAGTACACTACAATTGCAATTAGAATCTAAATCAAAAAAATACAGCTACACTCAACAAGATGGAAAGGTTGTTGGTTCCCATCAAGGAGCTCATTATTTCACTAAAGGTCAAAGAAAAGGTTTAGGAGTTGGAGGAACAACTGAACCGTTATTCGTAATAGACACGGATGTAAATGAAAATATTATTTATGTAGGTTTAGGAAAAAATCATCCGGGACTTTATAGATATGGTCTTTTAGTGCAACTAGATGAAATTCATTGGATTCGTCCAGATCTAAAAATAAACAATGGAGAATCTCTTGCTGTTATGTCTCGAATTCGATATCGTCAAAAATTAGAAAAAGCGACCCTTTATTTAACAGGTTTAGGTCTTTATGTTATCTTTGAAAATCTTCAATCTGCAATAACAGAAGGTCAATTTGTTGCCTGGTATATTAAGGATGAACTTATTGGAAGCGGTGTGATTTCTTAAATAATTTTTAAAAAAATAGTGCAGAATAAAATAACAGAACTTTTTAAAATTAAATATCCAATTATTCAAGCTGGGATGATTTGGAATAGTGGTTGGAAACTAGCCAGTGCAGTCAGTAACTCTGGAGGATTAGGATTGTTAGGAGCAGGTTCTATGTATCCTGATGTTTTAAGACAGCATATCCAGAAGTGTAAAAAAGCCACATCACATCCTTTTGGTGTGAATGTTCCAATGTTATACCCAAATATTGAAGAAATTATCCAAATAATAATTGAGCAAGGAGTTAAAATTGTGTTTACCTCTGCAGGAAACCCAAAAATTCATACGGAAAGACTGAAGAAAAATGGTATCAAGGTAGCTCATGTAATAAGCAGTGTAAAATTTGCAGCAAAAGCGCAAGAAGCTGGAGTTGACGCTGTGGTAGCGGAAGGCTTTGAAGCTGGTGGTCACAACGGAAGAGAAGAAACGACTACATTTACCTTAATTCCAATGGTGAAAGAAAAAATACAAATTCCTTTAATTGCTGCGGGTGGTATCGCAACTGGAAAGGGAATGTTAGCTGCAATGGTCTTGGGTGCTGATGGAGTTCAAATAGGAAGTAGATTTGTTGCTAGTGAAGAATCAAGTGCGCATATCAATTTTAAAAACAAAGTAATAGAGGCTAAAGATGGAGATACATTATTGACTTTAAAAGAGCTTGCCCCAGTAAGATTACTCAAAAATAAGTTTTCAAATGATGTGCTTGAACTTTATAAAAGAAACCCTTCAAAGCAAGATTTAATTGATTTATTAGGAAGAGCTAGAGCAAAAAGAGGAATGTTTGAGGGAGATTTAGAGGATGGTGAGTTGGAAATAGGACAAATTACAGGCTTAATTAATAAAATTCAACCAGCTTCAAAAATTGTAAAAGAAATTATTTCTGAATTTGACTTTGAAAAAAATAATCTAAAAGGTACAATGTTTTAACCTCAATTTTTCACTATGCTTATGGCTATTTATTAAACTTACATTTCATTACCAAAAAATATAGCGTTCATCAGTAATTTATTAGTGCCATACCAAAAGGCTCTAAAATTGGTATTATCTGTAAAATAAATGACTTTACCTTTTTCTAAAGTTCCAATCTTACACATACTCGTATTTTTTAATTCTAATAAGTTTTTATCAGAAATATAACCACTCAATAAAGGGTTGTTCGTATATTTTATTGGATTGTTATAACTATTTGTATCTGGTTTCATAAATAGAGTTGAATTTCTGAAAACAGGAAGTTTTTCATTTTTATAACCAAACACTATTGGATGCGATCGATCAATTTTAGTTTCAAATATGGCTCCGCCAATTACTTGAGCTCCAATAAAGTCACGCTTTTGATCAAATGAAATACTCCGCGCAGTATCCTTTTTAATTTTAAAGTCAATCTTTAAAATTTCATGTTTATCAAACCATTTACCAATATTTTTATAACCTATCAGCGTACCTCCTTGCTTTACCCAATTTTTTATTTTTAGGGCATCAGATTTTGTAAGTGAAGTCCCCCAACTATTTGGTACTATGATATCAGTATATTTACTCAAATCTTTTTTTCTAAAATCACGGGTGTCAAGTTTTGTGATAAGCATGTCATATCGTTGGTCAAATAAATGCCAGATTTCTCCTGCATCATAAGGAGTAATTCCTTGGCCAACTAGAAGAGCAACTTTTTGAGGTTCTACCAACTTAAAGTTTCGGCTACCTAGATCAATTCCTTCAGAAAGTCCTGTAGAAACTGAGTTTATTTTCACTTTGCTTTCTTCTACTAATTCATATATAAATTTGAATAATTCTTTTGTGTTAAGTTTTTGATTCTGAACAGGTATTAAAATTGTACCATAATCATATTTGACTCCTTCTAAAGTGAATGGTTTTAAACCTACTTTCGCTCTTAAACCTTTTTCAAGTAATTGATTTAAAACTTTAGGGCTGTTATAATCATTCCATTCCATCAAATAGGCATAGTTAGATAATAATGGGGGTGGAGCGGTATTTCTTTTGTTTTTTGATATTCGATCACCTAATTTATTTACAGATTCGTTTTCTTCGTAATTTAAATTGAATGCCAAAGGAAGCGTCCATGCACTAACATCGTAGAATAAGCTATCCTGAAAATTAGTGCGTTTTTGAAATATAGCATTAATTAATCGGTGCTGTTTTTGATTTTTTGGGATGACATAACTAGATTCTTTCTTAAATTCTTTTCCATTTTTTGAAAAATCTTCTTTAAGGTAATGAACTTCAATTCTATGATGTTTTAATACATCTATAAATTTGTGTGTTTTGGTAGCATCTTTTTCGTCTCCAAAAACGATAACTCCAGCGTTGGAAGATTCTTTTCGTGCGTTTATATAAAATGTTTTTTGGTAATTTAAGATTTCCTCTCGCATTTCTATTGCTGCCTCCAGTGTAGATAAAGCAGCAGTAAATTGATTACGGATTGTAAAAGGAAAAGTTAAAACTCCATTTTCACTCTCTTGAGCATGTCCTCTTGAAGATGCCTGTTCAAATAAAATTCCAATACCTCCATTGATATCAGGAAATGTAGAACCTTTTCCATAATAAAAATCGTCAAAACTCTCTTTACTATAATACAGACTTCCAATTTTATTGAGTTCTTTGGCATGATATTCTCCAATTTTACCAGTTAATTCTTGATTTTTGTTTGGTGTTAAGGGGTTTGTTCTGGATGGTATACCAGGTTGAAAGAAAAAAGTTGAGTTAGTTCCCATTTCATGATGATCTGTGAGTATGTTAGGATACCAGTCATGAAATGTCTTTATTCTCGCTTGACTTTCTGGTAATTGAACAGGTAACCAATCTCTATTCATGTCAAACCAATAATGATTCGTTCTTCCCCCTGGCCATATTTCGTTATACTCTCTATCATTAGGGTCAGGATTAATATTTTTTCCTTTGTGCATATTAGCCCAATAGGCAAAACGTTGCAATCCGTCAGGATTGTAGGATGGATCAAATAAAATAACTGATTTATTCAGTAATAGTTCTATTTCAGGACCTTGAGCAGCAGCTAAATAATAGGCGACAGCCAAAGCTGCATTGGAACCACTTGGTTCGTTTCCGTGTATAGAAAACCCCTGGTAAACAACAATTGGTAAATTACTTACTTCAATACTATCAGCTCCTTTTTCAGTAAGTGAAATGTGTTTTTTTCTAATTTCTTGAAGATTTTTTTGATTGTTAGGAGCGGTAACATAAAGAAGTATTAATGGTCTGCCCTCAAAAGTCTCTCCTCTATTTTCAATACTTATACGGTCACTACTTTCTGCTAATCGATACATGTATTGTAATAATTTATCGTGAGTTATGTGCCAATCACCTAGCTCATGACCAATTATGCTTGCTGGTGTTGGAATTTCAGAATTATACGATATATTGTTTGGAAGAAAATAATCAAGACTTACATGATAATCTTGACTTGATGCATTAAAACAAATTAAAGCAAGTAATGAGAGGCAAAATTTTTTCATTTTATTGTTTTTGTTTTGCCTAAAGTATAAAAAAAAACATCCTTTTAAAATTTATATAAGAGGATGTTTGTTAAAATTTATAAAAAGGAGGATTATATATCCTCAAAGTCAACATCTGTAAAACTAGAAGTTGAGTCGTTATTTTCTGAATCAGTTTCTTCAGTATTTTCTTTTTTATAATCGCTTTGGTGGCGATCGCTAATTACTTCTTCACCTTTTTCATCGATGATGAAAGAAATCATTTCATCTAAGCTATCTTTAAATTCGGTGAAATCTTCTTTATATAAATAAATCTTGTGTTTTTTATAATGAAATGATCCATCATCATTGGTAAACTTTTTACTTTCAGTTATTGTCAGATAATAGTCACCTGCTTTAGTAGCTCTTACATCGAAAAAATATGTTCTTCTACCTGCTCGCATAACTTTAGAGTGAATTTCTTCTCTCTCCATCATATAATTATCACTCATACTATTTTTTTTAGGTTTAACATTATGTCAAAAATCTTAAAAAAATATAAGTATGACAACATTAATGTTAGTTTTCTTTTTCTAATAATTGTTTAGCATATAAATCCTTATAATATCCAACTTGTTTTATTAGCTCATTATGAGTTCCTTGCTGTATAATTTCACCTTCATCTAAAACTATTATTTTATCTGCTTTTTTAGCAGAAGAAACTCGATGACTTACTATGATGGTAGTCTTATCATTAGTAATGGATTCTAAATTATTGATTATTTTTTCTTCAGTCTCGGTGTCTACAGCAGAAAGACAGTCATCTAATAACAATATTTGAGGACTTTTTATAAGAGCTCTGGCGATAGAAACACGTTGTTTTTGTCCTCCACTTAAGGTAATGCCACGTTCACCTAATATAGTTTGGTAGCCTTTCTTGAACTCAATTATATTTTTGTGAACAGCTGCAGCTTTTGCTGCCTTAAATACCTCATCTTCTGTAGCATTTTCTTTTCCAAATTTAATGTTATTAATAATTGAATCACTAAAAAGAAACGCATCTTGTGGTACATAACCGATACTGTTTCTTAAGTCAAATAGATTTAGATCTTTGATGTTTTTATCATTAATGATTAATTGCCCATTCTCCACATCGTAAAGTCTGCCGATGAGTTCCAGTATCGTTGACTTACCAGATCCAGTATTACCAAGTATAGCAACAGTTTCTCCTTGATTGACGGTAAAACTAATATTTCTTAAAGCAGTAATATTAGTATCTGAGTAGGTGAAAGATAGATTTTTAAACTCTAATTTACCTTTAATTTTAGAGTTTGAAAATTCATAATTTAAGATATCTGGCTGTTCTTTTAAAAATTCGTTAATTCTTTTTTGAGATGCTTCAGCTTGCTGAACCATTGATGTTACCCAGCCGACAACTGCCACTGGCCACGTTAACATATTCACATATATTAAAAATTCAACAATGGTTCCTAATTCTTTAATCTGTCCACTTATAAATTGATTTCCTCCAATGTAGATTACTAAAATATTACTCAAACCTATTAAAAAAATCATTAAAGGAAAAAATAGTGCTTGTACTTTTACAAGATCTATATTTTTATTTTTGCTACCCTCGGATAGGAAATTAAAATCACGTATAATTCTGGGCTCGATTCCGTAGGCTTTAATAACCGATATACCACTAAAACTTTCTTGAGTGAAAGAGGTTAATTTTGATAAATATTGTTGAACAATAGTGCTTCTTTTGTGAATGGCTGCACTTAATTTATAAATTGCAAATGATAACAGTGGTAACGGTGCAATAGCATAGATAGCAAGACTTGGTGCTTTATAAAACATGTAACTAATTGTAACAATTAGTAGCGTTAAATTAGTAACGCTATACATTAAAGCAGGGCCGGCATACATTCTAACTTTAGAGACATCCTCACTGATTCGATTCATTAAATCACCGGTTCTATTTTTTTTATAAAATCCGAGAGAAAGTCGTTGATATTGTTTAAAAATTTCATTTTTTAAATCAAATTCAATATATCTAGAAACGACAATAAAGGTTTGTCTCATCAAAAAAGTAAAAAACCCCGCCAATATTGCAGCTCCTAAGATCATTGTGATATTAGTGATTAATTCTTGTTTGACTATCTCAATATCAGTTATAGTGTTATCAAGGTAATTTTTAACTACATCAACAATATCTCCAATAATTTTAGGCACAATTATTTTAAATATGGTAGCAATAATTGTAATTATTAGGCCTAAGGTTAATCTTCCACTGTATTTTTTAAAATATAGGTTAAGGTACTGTAATTCTTTCATTTAAATCATTGTGATTTTATTAACAATATCATAATTATACTTTAATTTTTTTGCGAGATTATTAGCAAACAACTACTTTTGCACCGGATTTTTAAGGATATAAAAATTTAATATATGGAGACTGAAGTAGTTAGCAAAAGCGAACTTAAAAAATTAAACCCTGTTTTTGGACAATTATCATTTGACAATCACGAACAAGTTGTTTTTTGCAATGACAAAGATACAGGATTAAAAGCAATAATTAGTATTCATAACACAGTAATGGGCCCTGCGTTGGGAGGAACTCGCATGTGGCAATATAATAACGAATGGGAAGCTCTAAATGATGTTTTGCGTTTGTCTCGTGGAATGACCTATAAATCTGCTGTTACTGGACTTAATTTAGGTGGTGGTAAGGCCGTTATTATAGGGAATGCCAAAACACAAAAAACACCAGAATTAATGCTCAGATTTGGTGAGTTCGTTCATTCCCTTGGTGGTAAATATATTACTGCTGAAGATGTAGGAATGGCAACTTCAGATATGGATTTAGTAAGAACAGTAACTCCTTATGTAACAGGTATTTCAGAAGACAAAGGAGGCGCAGGTAATCCTTCGCCTATCACTGCCTATGGTGTATTTATGGGCATGAAAGCTGCTGCATATCATGCCTTTGGGACAAATATTCTTGAAGATAAAATCGTTTATGTACAAGGAATTGGAAATGTTGGTGAGGCTCTAGTTGAAAGTCTGACTAACGAGGGAGCTAAAGTTTTTATAACTGATATCAACAAAGAAAGGTTAGAGGAAGTGAGAGATAAATATAATGTTAATATTTACGAGGGAACTAATATCTATGCAGAAGAAATGGATGTTTATGCTCCTTGTGCTCTTGGCGCAACAATTAATGATAAAACATTACCGCAATTACGAACTAAGGTAATTGCTGGAGCTGCGAACAATCAATTAGCAGATGAAAATAAACATGGTCTCTTATTGAAAGAAAAAGGAATTACATATGCTCCTGATTTTTTAATAAATGCGGGCGGTATTATAAATGTTTATGCAGAATTAGAAAACTATGATAAATCAGAAATTATTCGCAAAACAGAAAATTTATACAATACCACTTTAGAGATTTTAAACAATGCAGATGCAAATGGAATAACGACACACCAAGCTGCTTTTGATGTTGCCAAATCTAGAATAGATGCTAGAAAACTTAAAAATAATGCAGATCAACTAAACTAATACAGAAAATAGTATTGCTATTTTTTACAACGTTCTTTTATAATATGCTTACACGTAGACACATCAGAGTAAAGGTTTTACAATCTATTTATGCTTTCAATCAAAGTGAACATAAAGATTTAGAAAAACAAGAAAATTTTTTGTTGTATAATATGGAACAAATGCAGGATCTGTATTTGCTGATGCTACAAATGCTTGTTTCACTGCGTGATCAAGCTGAAAACTTTTTGATACTATCTCAAAAAAAACACCTAGCTACCGAACTAGAAAAAAATCCAAGTAAAACTTTTATAGATAATAAAGTTATCGCACTCATAAGCTCAAATGAAAAATTTAAGGAATTAATAGAAAAAAGAAATCTTAATTTTTGGAAAAATGATTCTGAATATGTTTCAATCATTTTCAATGAACTAAAAGAAAAAGATTGGTACATCAATTCCATATCAAAAAATGATACTAGTTTTTTGGAGGATAAAGACTTAGTCACTAAGATCTTCAAAGAAATTATTGCTCCTAACGATAAACTATATGAGTACCTGGAAGATAAGCGACTAACCTGGTTAGACGATTTTCCCTTAGTTAATACGCTTATCTTAAAAATGCTTCAAAAAATATCTGATAAAAATATTCATAATATTTTAATCCCTGAAGTATACAAAAATAATGAGGATCGAGATTATGCGATCCAACTATTTCAAAAAGTGATCCTTAATGACGATGAATTATCAAAAGAAATAGATGGTAAAACACCTAATTGGGATAAAGAAAGGATTGCAGATTTAGATATGATCATACTGAAAATGGGTATTTCAGAATTTGTATATTTTGAGTTTATTCCGGTAAAAGCTACCATAAATGAATATTTAGAGGTATCTAAAGAGTATTCAACACCTAAGAGTTCTATATTTATCAATGGAATATTAGATAAAATAGTAAAGGACTTAAAAGATGCAGGAAAATTAAATAAAATAGGGCGAGGACTTAAATAAAATAAAAATAATAAGTATTTTAGCAACGCTAAAATTTAAACAAAAATAAAATGAAAAATTTAATCTTGATGATAGCTGTAATTACAGCATTTACTTTTACTTCTTGTAAGGATGATGCTGCAGCTAAAGTAAGTAAAGAAAAAGTAGAAAAAGCGGAAACACGTGATGCAAATTCAGGAAAATTTCCAAAAATGGAATTTGCTGAAACAGAATTCGATTTTGGAACAATCGATCAAGGAACAAATGTAGAACACGTATTTGAATTCACAAATACAGGAGAAGCACCTTTAGTGATTGTTAATGCAAAAAGTAGTTGTGGATGTACCGTTCCTACGTATCCAAAAACTCCAGTTGAACCGGGTGCTACCGCAGAAATGTTAGTTAAATTTAATGGAAGTGGTAAAAACCAAGTAAGTAAAACGGTAACCATTACTGCTAATACTGAAACTGGAAAAGAAACTATCAAAATAAAAGCTTTTGTAAATCCAAAAGGAAATAGTGGGCCTACCACAAAATAATAGAATTAACTAAGAACCTACTATGGAACAATTACAAAGTTTTTTTCCCCTCATATTGTTATTTATGGTTATATACCTTTTTATGATAAGACCACAAGTTAAAAAACAAAAACAAGAGAAAAATTTTGTAAGTGAACTTAAAAAGGGAATGAAAGTTATTACAAAAAGCGGAATGCATGCTAAAGTATTAGATCTTAATGAAGATGGAACTTGTCTTTAGAAACCAGTGCTGGAAAAATGAAATTTGAAACTTCTGCTATTTCAATGGATATGAGTAAAAAACTAAATTCACCAGAAAAGAAGAAATAACTTTTGACTATAGAAATAAAAAAAACCTTCAGTAATCACTGAAGGTTTTTTATTGCTTTTATAATTATTGTCTCGCAACCAATTGTGCTATATTAACAATCACTTCGATGGCTTTTTGCATGCTCTCTACGGGAACATACTCATACCTTCCATGAAAGTTGTGACCTCCTGCAAATATGTTTGGACAAGGTAATCCCATGTAGCTTAATTGAGACCCATCTGTACCCCCTCTAATAGGTTTTACTAGGGGTTTGATATTCGCTTCAATCATAGCTTTTTCTGCAATATCTAAAATATGCATTACAGGCTCAATCTTTTCTCTCATATTAAAATATTGATCTTTAATTTCAATAGAAATTACATCCCGGCCATATTGCGTATTTAAATCTTCTACTAGTTTACTGATAACATTTTTTCGGGCTTCAAAATGAGAACGATCATGATCTCTAATGATGTATTGAAGTTTTGTTTCTTCAACTGCACCAATAATATTTTGAAGATGAAAAAAACCTTCTCGGCCTTCTGTATGTTCTGGTGTTTCAAATTGAGGTAATAAATTGATAAACTCTGTCGCGATATACATACTATTAATCATTTTTCCCTTTGCATAACCTGGATGTACAATCTTTCCCTTTACAGTAACGATAGCACCAGCTGCATTAAAGTTTTCATATTCTAATTCACCCACTTGGCTACCATCCATTGTATAGGCCCAATCAGCACCAAATTTTTTGACATCAAATTTATGAGCTCCGCGTCCGATTTCTTCATCTGGGGTAAAGCCAACTTTAATAGTTCCATGTTCAATTTCTGGATGATTAATAAGATATTCCATCGCAGATATTATTTCAGTAATCCCAGCTTTATCATCAGCTCCTAACAAAGTGTTTCCGTCAGTAGTTATTAAAGTTTGACCTTTATAAAGTAATAAATCCTCAAAGTATGCAGGGGATAAAACAATATTTTGTTCTTTATCTAAAATGATATCACTACCATCATAGTTTTCGATGATCTGAGGTTTTACATTGGCGCCTGTAAAATCTGGTGAGGTATCAAAATGAGAAATAAACCCTATAATTGGAAGTTTTTTAGCTGAATTACTTGGAAGGGTAGCCATGATATAGGCGTTTTCATCTATGGAAACCTCCTGCATTCCAATACTTTTTAATTCCTCTACTAAAGCATTTGCAAGATCCCACTGTTTTGCTGTACTAGGTGTACTTTCACTCGTTGGATCACTTTCTGTGTCAACTGTTACATAACTTACAAATCGGTTTATCAAGTGTTGTTTTTCAATCATTATTTTTTTTCTTAAAATCTAATACACAAAAATAGTATTTTTGCACTTCATAATTGTTCTATGTATAAATTAATAATCAGACCAATATTGTTTCTTTTTGACCCAGAAAAAGTACATTATCTTACCTTTTCAATTATTAAATTTTTAAATGTAATTGGTTTTGGAATTATCTTCAGAAACTTATTTCAAATAAAAAATCCAAAACTGGAAAGAGAAGTTTTTGGAATTAAATTTCCAAATCCTGTTGGGTTAGCAGCTGGATTTGATAAAAATGCAGTTTTATTTAATGAATTTTCAAATTTTGGATTTGGATTTATTGAGATTGGAACTGTAACTCCAAAAGGACAAATTGGGAATGATAAAAAAAGACTATTTAGATTAAAAGAAGATCATGGAATAATCAATAGAATGGGTTTTAATAATCAAGGGGTTAATGCTATAGTAAACCGATTAAAATCAGAAAGAAAAATTATTATTGGTGGGAATATTGGTAAAAACACCCAAACAGCTCCCGAAAATTACACGAATGATTATTTAGATTGTTTTAATGCCTTACACAGCTATGTGGATTATTTCGTTTTAAACGTTAGTTGTCCAAATGTGTCTAGCCACGCAAAGTTGAATGATAAGGAATATTTGAAGGAGTTAATTATGGATGTGCAAAAGGCCAACAAAAAATTTAAAATTCAAAAACCAATACTCTTAAAAATTGCCCCCGATTTAAATAACAATCAGTTAGATGAAATAATAGAACTCATAGAAACAACTAATATTGACGGAGTTATTGCATCAAACACTTCTACCAAAAGAGATAATTTGCTTTCAGAAAATAAAATAGAAAAAGGAGGCTTAAGTGGAAAACCAATTTCAAAAAAATCAACAGAGGTAATCAGGTATTTATATCGAGAAAGTAAAGGTTCATTTCCTATAATAGGAGTCGGTGGGATACATAGCGAGAAAGATGCTCTAGAAAAATTAAAGGCTGGAGCTACTTTAATTCAAATTTACACAGGATTTATTTATGAGGGTCCAAGTCTGGTGAAACGAATTAACAGAGCCATATTAAAAGAATGTTAGAAAGCCTTATTTCTTTTTCAATTGCGACTATTCTATTAGCTTTTTCTCCAGGACCTGATAACCTATACGTAATTACCCAATCTCTTGTTAACGGAACAAAAAGTGGAATTGCTACAACACTAGGCCTGGTTAGTGGTTGTATTATTCATACTACATTGTTGGCTTTTGGAGTTTCCGCAATTATTTCTGCATCGTATACTGTATTTTATATTTTAAAAGTAATTGGGGCACTATACTTAATTTATCTTGCGTATAAAGTCTTAAGTACTGAAACTTCCCTAAGGTTTAATGCAAATGTTGTGAAAAAATCAACCGCTGAATTGTTCAAACAGGGTGTTTTAATGAATCTAATGAATCCCAAAATACTTATTTTTTTCTTAGCTTTTTTTCCTGGTTTTCTTTGGGATCCAACCGAAAATATTGTTCTTCAGTTTTATATTTTAGGAATAGTTTTTATGTTAATATCCTTTATTGTTTTTAGTTTTTTGGCTTTTTTAGCCGGATATATTTCTTCATCATGGACAAAAAACCAACTAGTTTTAAGTTTTTTAAAATGGCTTCAAATTATTGTATTTATTGGAATAGCTATTTTTATTTTAATACCTTAATCCTAAGTTTTAACAAAATAAACAACTAGGAATTCTTATCTTTGACCAATGCAGAATGTAAAAATAATAGAGTGTCCTCGCGATGCAATGCAAGGTATAAAAGATTGGATCCCAACAGCTGAAAAAGCTCAGTTTATACAATCTTTATTGAGTTGCGGCTTTGACACTATCGATTTTGGTAGTTTTGTTTCTCCTCGAGCTATTCCACAAATGAGAGATACTGCCGAATTGCTTTCTGCACTTGATTTGTCTAAATCTAAGAGTAAGCTTTTATCTATTGTTGCAAATGTAAGAGGCGCTCAAGATGCGGTACGATTTACTGAAATTGATTATTTAGGATATCCTTTTTCTATTTCTGAAAATTTTCAAATGAGAAATACTCATAAGACCATCGCTCAATCTCTCGATCAGCTAAATGAAATTTTAAATATTGCAGATTCTAATAATAAAGTTGTAGTAGCCTATTTATCTATGGGTTTTGGTAATCCCTATGGGGATCCTTGGAATTTAGAAATTGTAGCAGAGTGGACTGAAAAATTAGCAAGTATGGGAGTAACAATAATCTCCTTAAGTGATACGATAGGCTCCTCTAATCCAGAGATAATCACCTATTTATTTACTGAGTTAATCTCAAAATATCCGCATATAGAATTTGGAGCACATCTTCATACGACAAAGAATAAATGGCATGAAAAAATTTCTTCTGCATTTCAAGCTGGTTGCAGAAGGTTTGACGGAGCAATACAGGGTTTTGGAGGCTGCCCTATGGCAAAAGATGAACTGACTGGAAACATGCCAACTGAAAAATTACTTAGTTATTTTACGGCAAATAAAATACAAACACATATTCATCCAATGTCTTTTGAAAGCGCTTATAATAGTGCAACTAAAATCTTTAATACATATCACTAAAAAAATTACTCAATGAAATATTATTTATTTTTAACTAGTTTCATCATATTTATTCTTTTTGGTTGTAAAGAAAATACTTCTAAAAATGAGCTAACCTTTAAATTTATTCAGCTTAACGATGTTTATGAAATAGCTCCACTAGGTGATGGAGTTTTTGGAGGTATGGCAAGAGTTGCGCACGTTCGAGACTCTATTAAGAAAGAAAACCCAAATACTTTTCTTTTCATGGCTGGTGATTTTCTGAGTCCTTCACTCTTGGGAACTATTAAAGTTGATGGGGAGCGTATTTACGGAAAACAAATGATAGAGGTTATGAATGCTATGGAATTTGATTTAGTCACTTTCGGAAATCATGAGTTTGATTTAAAAGAAAAAGACTTACAAAAAAGATTAAATGAATCTTCCTTCCCTTGGATGTCGTCGAATGTAAGACATTTAAAAAATGATAGTAAATCTTTTTTTGAAGTTCAGCATCATACTGATACCTTGTCAGTCAATGATACTTTTTCACTCTCAGTAAGTGATGATAACAATAAGCAAATTAAAATTGGATTTTTAGGGGTAACATTACCTTACAGTGTAAAAGATTATGTTTTTTATGGAGATATTTATGATGAGGCTGAAAGAGCCTATGATGAATTGAAAAATAAAGTAGATTTAGTGTTTGGTCTAACTCATCTAGAATTAGGTCAGGACAAAGAGTTTCTCAAAAGAATTCCTCAAATACCACTAGTTATGGGAGGACATGAGCATTATGCTATGTCGGTTTCTGTAGGAAATTCAAAAATCACCAAGGCAGATGCTAATGCTAAAACAATATACATACATACTTTAGTTTATAATACAGTAAATAAAGATTTAAGAATTGACTCCGAGTTATTTAATATAAATGATAAAATAACTTCAAAGCCGGAAATTGAAAATATTATTAATAAATGGGGAAATATTTTAAATCTTAAAATTAAAGAAATTATTGATGAACCTTCAGAGGTAATATTTAATTCAACTGAGCCTTTAGATGGTACCGAAATTTCAAATAGAAGTATCCAAACCAATCTAGGAGCGATCCTAACACAATCGATGATGTGGTCTTTTGATAATGAAGTTGATGCCGCATTGGTTAATGGAGGTTCAATCCGTGTTGATGATATGCTTCCGAAAGATTTATCAAGTATGGATGTCTTTAGAACATTACCTTTTGGTGGAGGAATATTAAAAGTAGATTTAGAAGGTATTTTGTTAAAAGAAGTTTTGGATTATGGAAGTTCTAAAAAAGGAACTGGTGCTTACCTGCAAAGACACAATTTAGAAAAAGCAACAAACGGAGAGTGGTTAATTCAAGGAGAAAAAATTATTATGGATAAAACTTATAAAATAGCTTTTAGTGATTTTTTACTCAAGGGTTTTGACATACCTTTTCTAAATCCAAATAATAAAAATATAAAAAAAATATACAGACCAAATAAAGAAGAAAAAGCATATGACATAAGAAAAGCTACTATTCTTTATCTAAAATCATTAAGTAATTGATCATTCTTCAAATATTATAACAGCCATATCTTATTGGATTAGTTATTAAAAACAAAGCAATAATCAACTTTTTGTAGTATATTTGCACGCAATTAAATAGTAACCATTTCTTCTTTCGGAACTTAATTTTAATTGCAATGAAGGCACACCAAAATAAAATATTAGGAGAGGGACTTACATACGATGATGTACTGTTAGTACCTGCATATTCAGAAGTTTTACCTAGGGAAGTATCTATAAGTACTAAGTTTACAAGAAACATTCAATTAAATGTTCCTATTCTGTCAGCTGCTATGGATACTGTAACAGAAAGTGCTATGGCTATGGCCATGGCTCGTGAAGGAGGAATAGGAGTGCTTCATAAAAACATGAGTATTGAGGCTCAAGCTGCTGAAGTAAGAAAAGTAAAAAGAGCAGAGAGCGGTATGATATTAGATCCAGTAACATTACCAAAAAATGCAACAGTTGGTGATGCACAGAACACAATGAGAGAATACAGTATTGGTGGTATCCCAATTATAGACGATCATAAAAAATTAATTGGTATTGTTACCAATAGAGATTTACGATTTGAAAAAGATTACAATAAATCATTATCAAAAGTAATGACCTCCGAAAATCTTGTGACGGTCAGTAAAGGAACTTCTTTAGAAGAAGCAGAAATTATTCTTCAAAAAAATAAAATTGAAAAACTTCCAGTCGTAAGTAATAATAATACCTTGTTAGGGCTGATAACTTTCAGAGATATTACAAAAGTTACTCAAAAACCAATTGCTAATAAAGATCAATTTGGAAGGTTACGAGTTGCCGCTGCAATTGGAGTTACCGCAGATGCTTTGGAAAGAACCGAAGCCTTGGTAAAAGCACAAGTTGATGCAGTAATAATAGATACAGCTCATGGTCATACAAAAGGTGTAGTAAAAGTATTAAAAAATATAAAAAATAAATTTCCTGAATTAGACGTTGTTGTAGGTAATATAGCTACAGCAGCTGCAGCTAAATATTTAGCTGACGCAGGAGCTGATGCTGTTAAAGTAGGAATAGGTCCAGGATCCATATGTACAACCAGAGTAATTGCAGGAGTTGGATTTCCGCAGTTTTCTGCAGTATTGGAAGTTGCCGATGCATTAAAAGGTACAGGTGTTCCTGTAATTGCAGATGGTGGTGTCCGCTATACTGGTGACATTGTTAAAGCAATAGCAGCTGGAGCAGATTGCGTTATGTTAGGGTCTCTACTTGCAGGAACTAAAGAATCTCCTGGTGAAACTATTATCTATGAGGGAAGAAAATTTAAATCATACAGAGGTATGGGGTCTGTTGAAGCAATGAAAAAAGGTTCAAAAGATCGTTATTTTCAAGATGTTGAGGATGACATCAAGAAGTTAGTTCCGGAGGGAATTGTTGGAAGAGTACCTTATAAAGGAGAGCTTTTTGAGAGTATGACTCAATTCATTGGTGGACTAAGAGCCGGGATGGGTTATTGTGGCGCAGAAAATGTTGAGACTCTAAAAAAATCTGCAAAGTTTGTTAAAATAACTGCTTCAGGAATAAAAGAGAGCCATCCTCACAATGTTACCATTACTAAAGAAGCACCAAATTATTCAAGGTAATAAGTATTTGTTGAAAATTTTAATCAAATTTATTCTCTTATCAATTTGTATTTTGATTTACTGCTCTAGGTATTTTTATTATATTATAAATTAAAATAAAAGAGGCGATATTAATTAAAGCTTAACAAAAATCTAGTTTGCTTACATTATAGTTTTTGCTACATTTGTTTTGCTCAAATATTTTACAACAAATTATATAAAATGAATACAAGAAATTTACTGTTCCTATTTTTATTTATTGGTTATTTTAATGGAAATGCTCAAAATAAAAAAAATGTCTTATTGACCATAAACTCCACACCTGTTTATTCTTCAGATTTCACGAAAGTATTTAATAAAAATCTTGATTTAGTAGTAGAGGAATCACAAAAAAATGTTGCGGGATATTTAGACTTGTTTATTGATTATAAACTCAAAATTACTGAAGCTTATGCTCAAGAGTTGGATAAAAATAAACTGTACAAAAAAGAATTCGAAAAGTATAAAGACCAACTTGCAAAAAAATATATTTATGACAAGAGGGTTGTTTCAAAACTTGTAGAGGAAGCTTATGATAGAAACCTTGAAGAAATTAACGCTGAACATATTTTAGTTCTTTCAAATTTACACGACTCTCCTAATGATACTTTAAAAGCTTACAATAAAATACAAGAAGCTCATGTCAAAGCACTTAAAGGTGAAAATTTTACTTCTCTTGTATTAGAATACTCTGAAGAACCTGGGGCTAAAAAATCAAAAGGTAAATTAGGATACTTCACTGCATTTGAAATGCTATATCCATTTGAAAATGCAGCTTATAATACTACTGTTGGAGAAATTTCAGAAATCTCAAGAACTGCCTTTGGTTACCATATATTAAAAATTAATGATCGGAGAAAAAAGAAACCAAAAATTAATGTTTCTCATATTATGATTTTTTCTAATAAAGATAAAAAAGTTGAAGATCCTGAGGAAAGAATTAATGAGTTATATGCAATGATTATGCAGGGAGAATCTTTCGAAAAAATAGCAAAACAATTTTCTGAAGACAAAAATACAGCACTTAAAGGAGGTAAATTAAAAACTTTTGGTCAAGGAGACCTAAGAGTTCCAAAATTTGAGAATGCTGCTTACTCAATAAAAAATGAAGGTGAAGTCATTGCTCCTGTTCAAAGCGCATTTGGTTGGCATATCATAAAATTGAATAAAAAGTTTCCAATTCCTTCTTTTGAAGAGCAAAAAGATGATATAGAGAAAAAAGTTAAAGGAGGCGCACGAGCTTTAATCGTTTCTCAGTCTATCAACGATAAAATAATTAAAAAGTATGGTTTTAATGAGGGAGAAAGTTATATCTCATACTTTAATAATTATGTCAATGATAGTATTTTGACACGCAAGTGGACTTATTCGTCAATTCCTTTGACAGAAAATAAAATTTTATTTACCATTGGAGATCATGATGTTACCTATGCAGATTTTGCGGAATACCTTAGAGACAATCAAAAAATATTAAAAAAATACACTAACAAGGAATCCCTGCTATTAGACATGTATTTGAGGTTTAAAAATGAAACACTAGAGAACTATTTTAAAGAAAGGTTAGAAATTGAAAACACAGAATATACAACAATATTAAATGATTACAGGAATGGTCTTTTGGTTTATGATGTGATGAATAAAAATATTTGGCAAATTGCAAAAACAGACTCTATTGGGCTCAAAAATTATTACGAAAAAACGAAAGATAATTATAAATGGAAAAAGAGATTAGATGTTGATATTTATTCTTCATCGGATGAGATAACAACAAAACAAGTGCAAACTTTACTTATGAGAGGTGAAAAATTAGCAACTATAAAAAAACAAATTAACTCGGATGGCAAAATTAATATTATCACTAAAAGTGATGTTTTTGAAATTAGTCAAAGTGAATTACCTAAGGGTTTAAAACCTATAAAGGGTGTTTCTGATATTAAACTTAATGATGGTTTTTATGTTGTCGTTAACATCAAAGAAGTCATTGAACCTACCCTAAAAGAATTTGATGAGGTGAGAGGAACAGTTATTAGTGATTTCCAAACAGATATTGAAAAAAAATGGATGCAAAGCTTACGTGATAAATATGAAGTAAAAATTAATAATAAATCATTAAAAAAACTCAAAAAAAAATTAGATAATTAATGAATAAATATTTTCTGACGATCTTAAGTTTATTATTTTTTAGTTCTTGTAATTATTTAAAAAAAAATGCTTCTATAATTCCTATTGCTAGAGTTAATGATAGTTATTTATATAATGAAGATATCATTAATTTGATTCCCGATAATACTTCAAAAGAAGATAGTACAATAATTGTAAATAATTTCATCAATCGTTGGGCAACAAAACAATTATTGATAGATCAATCAATGATCAATTTATCCCAAGAAAAACAAGATTTCTTCAATGAGATGGTTAGTCAATATAAAACAGATCTATATACAGAAGCTTACAAAAGTTCAATTATATTAAAACAACTGGACACTGTTATACTTAGGAAAGAATATGAAGATTATTATAATCTCAACAAAAGAAATTTTAAATTGAACGATGAATTACTAAAAGTAAGGTATATCCAAGTCGATAATTTTTTTTTAGACATAAAAGCTTTGGAAAAAAAAATTAAAAGATATGATTCAATTGATAAAAAAGATTTAATAAATTTAAGCATTAAGTTCAAGTCCTTTAATTTAAACGATTCAATATGGATAAAAAGTGATGTTTTAATAGGGAGACTACCTGTACTTAAAGAAGAAAATTTGAAAGTGTTAAAAAAACCTAATTATACACAGCTACAAGATTCATTAGGAGTATATTTGATAAAAATTGAAGCGATTTTAAAAACTAATGATATAGCACCACTTTCTTATGTGAGGCCTACAATCGAACAAATAATTTTAAATAAAAGGAAAAAAAACCTTTTGAAAAAAATTCAGAAAGACATTACAATAGATGCAATTAAAAATAAAAACTTTGAAATTTTTACGAAAAACTAGCTTTACAATTTTACTATCATTATTGATAATCTATCAGTCTTTTAGTCAAGAAGTAGTTACTATTGATAGTACTGGCGTAGCTAGAAATACAGCACTAACCTTTCAGGAAAAAGCCAATGATTCTGTAAACGTATTTAAACGCTACAAGGCAGAAGGGGTTTGTGGTGTAGTAGGTGATTTTGTTATCTTAGAATTTGATATAGATAAAAGTTATTTGGAATTTGAACAAAATGGAACCGATGTAAATTCTATTGATCGTTGTCAAATGATTGGCAAATTAATGGAGGATAAGCTTTATGTCCATCATGCCATACAGGACAGTATAATTATATCTGATGAAGAAATAAAGCCTGAAGTTGACCAGCTAATGGCTTACATGGTTGAGCAAGTAGGAAGCATAGACAAGGTTGTTAATTATTATAGAAAATCAAATGAATCAGAATTAAGAGCTGACTTACTGAAAGCCAGAAAAGAAATCAGACTAACAGAAAGAATGCAAGAAAATATTGTCTCTAATATCACGATAACACCAGAAGAAGTAAGGACATTTTTCTTTTCTATTCCAGTTGACGAAAGACCTATTTTTAGTGCAGAACTTGAAGTTTCTCAACTAGTTGTAGAGCCAGAAGTCACAGAGAAAGCAAAGCAAGATGCTATCAACCGATTGAAAGTAATCCGAACAGATATTGTAGATAATGGCTCATCATTTGCGACGAAGGCAGTTTTGTATTCAAAGGACGGTACTCGTTCTAAAGGTGGAGTAATTGAAGGTGTTAGAAAAGACTCACCTATGGCAAAGGAATTTAAGGACATGGCTTTTTCATTACAAGAAGGAGAGGTAAGTGATCCTTTTGAAACAGAATTTGGTTTTCATTTACTTAAAGTAGATAGAGTTAGAGGGCAACAAGTAGATGTGCGGCACATTATTATATTTCCTGAAGTATCACAATCAATTATCAATGAAGCTCGTAAAAAAATTGATACAGTAAGACAAAGTATTCTTGATAAAAAAATACCTTTTGCAGAAGCTGCAAAATTATATTCAGACGATAAAGAAACAAGAAATAATGGTGGGTTGTTGGTCAATCCACAAACACTTGATACCCGATTTGATCTAACAAAAATGGATCCTACACTGAGTGCACAAGTATACAATGTTAAAAAAGGAGAGGTAACCAAAGTTTATACCGATTCAGATCGTACCGGTAAAAGTATCTTTAAAATTCTAACAGTAACAGATAGACATGAAGAGCATGTTGCAGATTACGTAAAAGATTACGAAAAAATACAAGAACTAGCTTTAAAAGAAAAACAATTAAGAGCAATTGAAGACTGGCAAGAAAAAAAGATAAAAGAAACATATATTAAAGTAAGTTTAGATTACAATAATTGTAATTTTACTAATAATTGGCTTAATAAGAAAAACTAACATGTCAGACGTTACAGCAATTAATCAGCTAGTTATAAAATATAATGAGCTAAAAAATGAAATAAAAAAAATAATAGTTGGTCAAGACGAAATTGTTGAACAGGTTTTGATTTCTGTGTTTTCCGGGGGTCATGCTTTATTAATTGGTGTTCCTGGTTTAGCAAAAACACTATTAGTTCATACTGTGGCTGATGCTTTAGGTTTAAACTTTAAACGTATACAATTCACTCCAGACCTAATGCCAAGTGATATTTTAGGTGCTGAATTATTAGATGAAAAGAGACAATTTAAATTTATTAAAGGGCCTATATTTTCTAATATTATTCTAGCTGACGAAATCAATAGAACACCTCCCAAAACGCAAGCAGCATTATTGGAAGCGATGCAGGAAAAATCGGTAACAATAGCGGGACATAGTTATAAGCTCGATAAACCTTATTTTGTTCTGGCAACTCAGAATCCAATAGAACAAGAAGGTACCTATCCACTGCCTGAAGCACAATTAGATCGATTTATGTTTGCTGTTAATCTTGATTATCCAACTTTCTCCGAAGAAGTTGATATTGTTAAAAATACTACCATTGGCTCTATACCAACTATTAATTCACTGTTTACACCTGAAGAAATTATTTCTAATCAAGAGTTAATACAAAAAATACCAGTCGCTGATAATGTGATTGAATACGCAGTAACTTTAGTAGGTAAAACAAGACCTAAAAGTAAAGTGGCTCCAGAAATAGTAAAAAAATATATAGATTGGGGTGCTGGACCAAGAGCTTCTCAAAATTTAATATCAGCAGCAAAGACATACGCTGCACTTCATGGAAAATTTTCTCCAGATATAGAAGATGTTCAAAAAGTAGCAATAGGTATCCTTCGTCACAGATTAATTAAAAACTACAAAGCAGAGGCAGAGGGTTTAAGTATTGAGAATATCATAAAAAACTTGTTTTAAATTACATTATTCATAATTATTTAAGTCATTAGCCTTTATTTTATTAATATATAATCAATAATTATTATTATTGATAAATTATACTCATTAAATAAGCGATATTGTTCCGTATTTGTTAATATTCTTTATATTTTGTAATTTCGCAAAACTTTAATCTAAAAGAATTTGTACGTTCATTTTTAAAATTATAAAATATGGCATTCGATATTGAAATGATAAAAAAAGTCTATTCTCAAATGGTAGAGCGAGTAGATAAAGCAAGAGAAATTACAGGAAAACCATTAACTCTCTCAGAAAAAATACTATACAACCATCTTTGGGATGGAAATGCAACCAAGGTGCTTCTCAGAGGAAAGGATTATGTAGATTTTGCTCCAGATCGTATAGCTTGTCAGGACGCTACCGCGCAAATGGCTTTATTGCAATTCATGCAAGCTGGAAAAAACAAAGTAGCTGTTCCAACCACGGTTCATTGTGATCATCTAATTCAAGCTAAAGAAGGAGCTACTTCCGATTTAAAAAATGCAAATAATATTAGTAGTGAAGTTTTTAATTTTTTAGAATCGGTATCTAATAAATATGGAATAGGATTCTGGAAACCAGGAGCTGGAATTATTCATCAAGTTGTTTTAGAAAATTATGCATTTCCTGGAGGAATGATGATTGGAACAGATTCTCATACCGTAAATGCCGGTGGATTGGGAATGGTTGCAATTGGAGTAGGTGGTGCTGATGCGGTTGATGTAATGGCTGGTATGCCCTGGGAATTAAAATTTCCTAAACTAATTGGTGTAAAATTAACTGGTAAAGTCTCTGGTTGGACAGCTCCTAAAGATGTTATTTTAAAAGTTGCCGGAATTGTAAGTGCTAAAGGAGGCACGGGTGCTATTGTTGAATATTTTGGTGAAGGTGCTCAGTCATTATCTTGTACTGGTAAAGGAACTATTTGTAATATGGGTGCTGAAATAGGGGCAACTACCTCTACTTTTGGTTATGATCAATCAATGGAACGTTACTTGCGGTCTACTGATAGGGCAGATGTCGCTGATGCAGCTAATGAAATAAAAAAATATTTAACCGGCGATATTGAGGTTTATACCAATCCAGAAAAATATTTTGATAAAGTGATTGAAATTAATTTAACCGAACTAAGTCCTTTATTAAATGGACCTTTTACCCCTGATTTATCAACAAAAGTTGGTCAAAATATGACTAAAATTGCAAGTGATAATGAATGGCCATTAGAGGTGGAATGGGGGTTGATAGGTTCTTGTACAAATTCTTCATATGAGGATTTATCCAGAGCTTCATCCATAGCGCAGCAAGCATTAGATAAAGGAATTCCAATGAAAGCTAATTTAGGTATTAATCCTGGATCTGAGCAAGTCCGTTATACCGCTGAACGGGATGGTATACTCCAAGTTTTTGAAAACTTAAATGCAAAAATATTTACAAATGCTTGTGGACCTTGTATTGGTCAGTGGGCAAGGTACAATGATCCTAAAAATGCTCCAAAAAATAGTATAGTTCATTCTTTCAATAGAAATTTTGCAAAGCGAGCAGATGGAAATCCAAATACTCATGCTTTTGTGGCTTCACCAGAAATAACCGCTGCTATTGCTATTTCTGGTAGGTTAGATTTTAACCCAATGGAAGATACTTTAACCAATAAAAATGGTGAAGAAGTGATGTTTGATGAACCGACAGGATGGGAATTACCTCCCAACGGATTTGATGTAAAAGACAATGGTTATTTAGCTCCCGAATCGGACGGAGGCCTTATACAAGTTTCTGTAAAAGAAGATTCTGAACGATTGCAATTATTAACTCCATTTTCTCCAATTGGGAATTCAATTAAAGGTGCAAAATTATTAATTAAAGCACATGGTAAATGTACAACAGATCATATATCTATGGCGGGGCCTTGGTTACGATATCGAGGTCATTTAGATAATATTTCAAACAATTGCTTAATAGGAGCAGTTAATGCTTTTAATATGAAAACAAATTTCGTGAAAAGTCAATTAAATGGCGACTATGATGCGGTTCCAAAAACCCAAAGGGCTTATAAAAATGCTGGAATACATACTGTTGTAGTTGGTGATCATAACTATGGTGAGGGGTCCTCAAGAGAACATGCTGCTATGGAACCCCGTCATTTAGGAGTTGCAGCTGTGATTGTAAAATCATTTGCAAGAATTCATGAAACTAATCTAAAAAAGCAAGGAATGTTAGGTCTGACTTTCGATAATGAAAGTGATTACGATTTAATTCAGGAAGATGATACGTTTAACTTTTTAGATTTGAATGAATTTGCACCTAGTAAGACATTAACAATTGAAGCAATACATGCCGATGGTACAAAGGACATAATTGTAGTGAATCATACCTACAACGATTCTCAAATCGAATGGTATAACGAGGGTTCTGCCCTTAATTTAATAAAGAAGCAAAATGCTTAATTAATTATTGAGGCTGTTTAATATTCCATCAAATTAGTATATTTAAAACTATAATTTAATAATAGTTTTAGCCGATTACTACTTATAATTTTATAACTATTAGGTGAGGACTCATTAAAAAATGGAGTTTTACGTCCTTCTTTTAAAAATTCTTTAGTATAAAAATCTCTTCTAGTTGGATGTGAATCTGAACAGGCATTTAAGGTTTCTTCCCATATATTATTTATAATGATACAATTAATTATTTGTATACAATCATCTCTATGAATAAGGTTTACATATCCTTTAGGACGATCAATAATAGTTTCTTTTTTGAAGAATTTTCCTGGTTTTCTATCAAACCCGATAAGACCTCCAAATCGAATAATAGTAGTTTTAAAATTAGTATTAACTCTAAATAGTTGTTCAATTTTTGAGAGAGCGGTTGTACGAACTGGGTTATCCTCTGTAGTTATTGAGTTGTTTAACGGATAAACTGAAGTAGAACTAATAAATATTATTTTTTTAATAGTTGATTTTTCTATCTCTGATATTAAATACTCAAAGTCTTCAATATTTTTTGATGGAATAGAAATAACTAATAATTTGGTTTTTAGAAAACTTTTAAAATCATTGTTTCTTTTGTTTATATCAATAACGTAAGGGTTTATTTTTGTCTCAGTTAGAGAAACTATCTTATTTGGAGTTGTAGTTGTTCCATTTACTTTTCTTCCATTTTTAATAAAATATTCTGCTAATGGTTTTCCTAACCACCCACAACCTAAAATACTTATAGTATGTCGATTCATTTATTGAAGTTTTATAGATTGAAAAAATTATTAACTAATAGCATCAACAGTTTTATTATTTTTGATTATTAAAAATAAAATATTTTTTTATCAGATTTATGAAAAATAATTTAAATTGCTATTTTGATTATAAAATTGGAATCGCAGGATCCGTTGTAATGGCTGTAACTGTTTTTTGCATAAATTATTTTATTACTTATGTAGCTTTTGATTCTATGATTGCCTCAATAAAACAAGCTTCCTATACTTTTTTTTTAGGAGGTTTTTTTATGAAAGGAGCCGAATATATTGCCGTATATGTCAAAAAATACCTATTAGCAATATTTTTAGCAGTATGTATACCTTCAACCATCACGATACTATTGACTTATGGAATGCATTTAGTTAAGGGGACCCCAGCACCTTTAGCGTCAACAATTCCGACATTAGCTATTGTTCCGGCAACATTGGTATGGTCCATAAAAAAAAGAAAGTATTTTTTTAAACAAAAAATTCATTAATTAAAATTTCATAATTTTTTTAGTAATCATACCTTTTGAAGTTTTTAACCTCAAAAAATAAATACCTGAACTTATATCTGACAGATCTATACTTTCGTTAGTTAGATTTATTTTAATGTTTGTTCCTAATGTATTGTATAATGTAATTTCTAAAATTTCAAATAGATGATTTGATTTTATATGAATTAATCCATTAGTTGGGTTAGGAAAAACATAAATACTTTTATTCAAAAAACTATAATTATTATTTAAAAGGATATCATCTATATGTTTTTGAAAAAACAACCATGCCTCTTCTCCAGCGTTAATATCCATGTTACCCCAAGCTCCTGGCCAATCGTGGCCTCCTCCAATTATTTCATAATACCAAACTTCATTATTATTGATTCCATTAAGATGTTTTTCACTGACCACATAACTTCCATCAAAAGGGTCTAAATCGGGTAGTGTTTCCGTTTGTAATGTTGAACACTCATTTTTTTCTGAAAAATAATTAATTGTAAACGGAATACTTGGATATGCTCCCCATCCATCGTTATTATTTGGGTCCCCTGAAATTGGAGTTACATTATCTTCTGAGCCATGAATTTCAAATATAGGAATTGGATTACTGTCTTGGCACTCGTCTAAAATATCTTGTAATATCATGCCTGCAACCGGAGCTACTGCCTTGAAAGTGTCGTTTGCTTGGCAGGCTAACATATAACACATTTCTCCTCCATTAGACATTCCTGTAGCAAAGGTAAAATCTGGATTTAAACCATGATTGATTTGTAAATAACTTGCTAGTTCAGTTAAAAAACCGACATCATTAACAGTTTCATCTTCGTGAAATGCATAACCGACATTCCAAAAACGGTTTCCTTCAGAATCTGTAGTTCCTCTAGGATAACAAACAGCAAAACCGTATTGATCCGCAATTTGATTCATTCCTGAATAATTTTTTATTCCATTGGCATCACCAGTAAAACCATGCATAACAAAAACAAGCGGTTTTTCCTCATTCAACTCCAATGGCTCGTAGTATATGTATTGACGATTAATACCTTCGTGTTCGAATTGTATATACTGTGCGTTTACAGTAAAAAAAGAACACATTAAAGCTAGAAAAATAATTAGAATAGTGTACGTACCTCTCATTATAAATTGTTTTATTTTAGACTTAGATTTTTTTGTATTAAATCACTTATTGCATTCCACAATAATATTCTTTTTTCTAATGATTTTATTGCAACCGCTTGCGCTTCGTCCCACATTTGTTCATCATTTCCGCAGAGTTCAGATACCATTTTTAGTGATAGAGGTCCATGTTCATCTCCATCTATTTCTATATGACGCTCTAAATAATAAATCAATTTATTATATTTTTTGTTTTCAGCATCCGAATTTTTTAAAATTTCAATAAACATGTCTGGAATAAGATCTTCTCGGCCAAAGGTAAAGGCAGAAGCCATCATATGAGGTTTGTTTGTATTAATTATTAAAAAAGTATACTGAACAAATTCAGCGATTCTCTTATCGATATTAACTTGGTTTAGCGAATAGCTGAGTGATTTCCCTGATTTAATTAATTTGATTAGTTTATTTATTTTATCTGTATTTGCATCTACTTGTTGCATTGCATCTAAATACATTTCGAAATGACTTTTTGGCTCTCCTAATTCATTAATGTCACTTTCTTCACCATGTACAATTTCATTTATAAATCTTGATAAAGTAGCATTTTTTGACGGGAACCATGGAGTTTCAACGGTAGTTAATTTTAATTGAAGAGATTTTAAAAGAGACATAAAATCCCAAACAGCAAAAACATGATTCTCCATGAAAATTGTGATATCCTCAACACTCTTTAGAGTATTATAAAGCTGATGATTTTTAAGCTGATTTCTTAATTCGGAAATTTCTTGTTCTATATGTTGTAATCGATTCATTATAATTCTTTAAATCAAATTTATACTTGGTATATACTGTAACTAAAAAACATATACAAATTTAGTATTATATTATAATTTTATTTCTAGGCTGGTATAAAAATTTCTATCTGGTGAAGGAATAATTCCTGGACCAGGATAACCTGTTGCTCGCCTCGTATAATAATAATTATTAGCAACATTATTTACCCCCGCTTCTAACTTAATTTTTTTATAGGTAAATGAAAGGGAAATATCCAGTACATTATAGGCAGGTATTTGCCCAATGACACCACTTAAGTTACCTTTTTTTGCATTTGTGGCATCTGTAAATTGTTCTGACAGATAGGTGTATTGTATATTGGATAGTAAATTCTTGTAGCCAAACTTAATTCCAGTTTTAAAATTTAAATTTGGAACAAATTCAACTTTATTTCCCTTGATACCATTTACTTGGGAGCTAGTATATTTAGAATCAATAATTGATATATTGATAAAATAATTAAAACTAAAATTATTATCTTTAATGAAAATTTTATTCAAATTAAAGTCAATGAGTGATTCTATTCCATACATAAATGCATCACCCACATTACCACGCTCGCTTTTTACGCTTCCATCAGAAAAAGCCTTTTGTACAAAACCGATTCGATCTTTGTAAATCAGACCAAAAGCACCGATATCAAATGATATTTTTCTTTTATAGTTGCCTCTAAAACCTATATCTGTAGTAAATCCTTTTTCATCATCTATTTCTGGATTAATTGTAAAAGCAGGATTAACAATACTAATATCTGCAAAAGTGACTGATCGATAGTTTTGGGATATATTTCCATAAATTTCAGTATTTGGAAGAGGCTTAAAACTAGTACCTATACCTAATAAAACGAAAGTTCTTTTTCGTATTTCACTATCAAAAATAGTTTCGTTTAAAATTACATTTCCTGCAGCATCGGTATTAATTTGTTTGTAATAACCATCGCTTTCAGTTTTTATATATTCAATCCTAAAACCAGGTGTGATGGATAGTTTTTCATTGATATAAAAAATATTTTCTCCAAAACCGGAGATGTTTTGATTAGGATAAGTATAATTAGATTGATTTTGATAATTTGGATAATTTTCAATTTGAAAATTAAAATTAGCGTCCGTTCCTTCGGATCCAGGACCTTGTAGCGCGGTATTATTTGATTTGTAGAACTTCGACCCTATTAATATCGTTGCTTTTTTACTAAATAGTTGATATTCGTATAATAACCTGGCCTCAAAACCAAAATTATTAAAATCTCCTTTTATTAAATCTCTTTCTTCCAAAGAGTCAACTTGGTCAACACGATTCGTTCTAAATCCTAAGGCATTCCTTGTTGCGTTTAATCCAAAGGCATTAATTGTTAAATTTGTTTTGCTTGAAAATTTATGAGAAAATTTTAAATTATATAAGAGCCAATCAATAGAAAACCAATTTCTACTTCGATTACTCTGAAACGGATTTTCATCAAACATCTGATCATTTAATCCTCCTGCTTGTTGAGCTAGATATGAAAAATAGGTTATCTCTGCTTTTAGCGATGTAAGATCATTAAATTGATATCCTATATGTCCATAAGCATTTTTAGATTCAAATTCTGAATTTGGTCTAAAACCATTTCCTCTCTTGTAGTTAAAAAAAGAATAATAACTCCACTTTTCTTTGGTACCACTTATACTGGTAAAATTAGTATACAATCTATTGCTTCCTAAAGTATTTCGAACAATAATTTCGAAGGGTTTATTGGGATTTGGTGATTTCATGATGAAATTTACTAATCCTCCAAACTGAGTACCGTATTGTAATGAAGCTGCACCTCTGACAACTTGTATTTCCTTTAGAGCTTCTGAAGCTGGTGTATAATAACTCTCAGGGTATCCTAATACATCAGCACTAATGTCATATCCATTTTGACGGGTGTTAAAATTAGAAGTACGGTTAGGGTCTAAACCTCTACCTCCAATATTTAGTTGCAATCCTGCATCATCATTTTGAAAAATATTTAATCCAGCTACTTGACTAAAAATCTGTCTTGCATTGTTGGATGCTAAATTTGCCATTGATTGGTCAACTAAAACTACTTCTGTTTTTTTACCTGCATAAATAGAAGTTCCTTCTACATCTTTTAAACGACTTAGTTCAAATACTTTTGCTTTTCTGGCCTTTATTTCAACTTCGTTTAATTGTTCTGATAATACAGATAAATTTTGATTAATTGAAACATCTTCAGTTATTATAAGATCAAGTTCAGAAACTTCATAATTTAGAGTATAAAATATTAAATGAAGCTCTTTTTCTTTAGTTTCAAACTGGAAATACCCATCTGAATTAGAGGTTGCTAAAAGACCATAATCTCTATCGAAAACACTAACTTTATCGATTGGAAAATTTGTAATTGCATCAGTGATTATACCCGTAATTTTATTTTGAGAAACTAAGTTAAAACTTACAAAGCTCAAAATACATAATAATTTAAAGCCCTTTAATTTCATCGTTTAGTGGTAAAATCCAATTCTTATGTTTCCAGGATTCTTTTTCTTTATATAAATCTATACTTTTATCAATAAATGGCTGACTTAATCTTCCATTTAGAGCTACATAGCTCTCTGCAAATACTTGAATGTTTTTGTGACCCTGTTTTTTAAAATGGTCTCCTAAATAATGAGCATATTCTAAAATAAAATCTGGCTGAAAGCTCATTTGTTTTTCTTGTAGAGGAGTTAAAAAATTTTGGTTATCTACATAAAAATAATTATTTGTCTCTGCGTCTACTATCTTAAAGTTAGTATATCCCATCTTTTCAATAAGCATGACCCTCCAGGAAAATCGGTACCCTTCTTCTGTCCAGAATAGTTCTCCTGGATAAGTTAGGTATCTAAATGGAAATAAAAGTTGGACACCCAAAAATAAAAATACAATAGTTAATGAAATTTTTCTGTTAAATAATGGATATACCTCATTAATTACTATTTCATTTTTCAACTTCAATAAACGGTGAATTGTCATTTTCAAAATTGAGATAATCTTTTTATGAAAATTTGAATCAAAGAAAATTAGAGTTGAAATAATCATTACATATGGAAACATTCCGATGGGAAATAGTACTCTGGTAAACACATGAAAAAATACTACTAAAATAAAAGCGAAAATTCTGGTTCTTTTATAAATTAATAAAAAAGGAATTAACAAATCGTAAAACATTCCTGACCAACTCATTGCGTGATGAAACCAATCTTGCTGCATCAAATTTTCACCTATTAATGGCAAATCATATTTAGAAGGTAACCAAATCTTTAGTGGCATGGCTTTCAACAACCAATCAGAATTTATTTTTGCTAACCCAGCATACAAATATACAATAGTCAACATGATTTTTATAACATCGATAGTCCAATTTGGAACTAAGTTATACGATTTTTTTTGTAGATAAGAATCTAAAGAAAATGAAGCATTTAAGGGTAAAAAAATCATTAGAAAGCTCATCATACTTATGAAATAATAATGATTCAAATAAATCGTCTTATCCATTAATTCTATGTAAGTAAAACTTAAAAAAAAGGTAATGATTGCAATCCGATATTTAAAACCCAAGGCGATAAAAATTGTAGCTAAACCACAAATAATAAATAAAATATAGGTAAAATTACCTAGTGGCTTTACCCATTCAAAACCAAAATATGAAAAATGAAAATCAGGTTCTATGTAGATGGTTTCAATCCAACCTTTAAGCCAGAAACGAATGATGCCGTAACACATCATGATTCCAAATCCAATCCTAAAAATAACTAGGGGAGAAACATCTGTAGTTTTATTTAAATATGTATTTAGGTTTTTTGCCATGAAAAGATTGGCTAAAATACAATCTTTATTTATTAATCTCCATCTGCATCTACATAATCAACACTAATATTGAATGCCTGAAGCATGTCTATTTTGATTAATACAACCACTTTTTGTAATGCATCATAAGCTTGCGTCATTTTTGTGTTGTCGTTATTAATTTGGTCAAAATAATTATCATCTAGAATAGAAATTTTAGCTCTAGCTTCATCTAATTGATTATTAATTAGGTGGACTAAGTCATTCCTATCCAAATAATTGAGATAATCTTTAAAACCTACTCCGCTATCATTAGTATTATAATGCGTTCCATTAAATAAATTTTGAAAAGCATTTAAGGCCTCTAGAGTAAGGTCTTTTGAAGTTTCTCTAATATAATATCCTTCTACAGTGTGAGGTAATGGGGTTGAAGAAAAATTTCCTGCTGGGATTCCTATTTTATTTGCTCTTAGTCCTTTTTCAAAATAATAAATGAAGTCATTTACAAATTTATTTACTGCGCTTGATGCTGAATTCTCTGTACTAGTAATAAATTCGTCTCGAAAGGAAATAGACCAGTCATTTAATACCGTTTCGGTATTACTTTTCATTTGATTGATGAGTAAAGAAATATAATTTTTGTAATCCTGCCCATCGGCTTGATTATTATATTTGTTTATCAGTTCTACATCGCTACTAGCTAGACCGTATAACATAAAATCTAGGGCAGGAAAACCAACAGCATCATTATTATTAGGATGTAATAAGTTAGCAGTTCCTAAAGTTATATTATTTTCAATATCATTAATATTAGTGGGGTAGATGTTCATTTGGTAATGGTATAAAATCTCTTCCGCCTTACCAATATTAAACATTTCAACTGATTGCCATACCCTATAGGCTTCTAACCAAGAATCTCTTAAAGAATTTAAATTTTCTTGATTTGGATTTGAAATAAAATTATCTTTTGAAGATACCAATAGCTCAAGCTTTAGATTTAGGTCTTGATAGGCAGGAATGATAATATTATCTGCTAAATTAGTTTGCAAGTTTCCTCTATCAAAACTATCATTTTGACTGTTATCCAAATCATCACCTTCCGAGCAGGCAAACATGAATCCAATTGAAAATATTAATGATAAAATAATTTTTTTAAACATAGCACTTTAATTTTTTTTTGCAAAAATAAGAATGTAGTTGCCATATAAAAATTAATATGACAACTACTTTTTGATTAATTCATTAAACAATTTTAGTTGGCTGCTTGGTCAACTGTAAATCCGAATTCAGCAGCAATATCTTCGGACATTTGATCCAACGTTTCTGCAGTTACATCCCAAAAACCGTTTCCAGTCATAAGTGTATCTATGTAACCATCTACCATAGATTTTGATACATACGGTGCGTCTGTCATTGAATTTCTTGTAAACTGTAAGCCATAAACAAAACCAAAGCCTTCCGATAAATCATGAAACGCACTTGCATTATCGACTCCTAAATTTGTTTTTCCAACTTGTAAATAATAAACCGCTCTAATTCCAATTATCATTGAAATCTTTTCTCTTAAAATTTCTACTTGCTCGTCACGAACAGTATAGTTTTTAGCTACAATAGCTGCTCTTCCTAGTTTAAAAGCATCGTAGACATCGTTTGCGATTCCAGCAAAATCCGAATCGCCTTCAACTTTATCTAGGTATTTATTTAAAAAACTATCTACACCCAGTTCTGGTGCAGTTTCATCTTCTTCAAGACCGTACAGATATCCAAAAGCTTCGTCCCATTTATGCTCCATAGTGGTATAATCTTTACCATCAGCTAAAATATCATTGTCATTTTTGGTTACATTATCACCTGCATCAAGTACAGCTGGACTTAAGTAATTATTTAATATCTGATCTGTCATTAATGCACCTGTTAGTGACTTCGCAAAAGCTTGATTATATTCTAATCCTTTTTCGTTAACATATCGAATAGATCCACCTCCTAATTCTTGTAACCCTCCAGCAATTCCAGGCTCTGCAGTATTACCCCAATTAGGATATACATCACTAACCTGTAAGGAAATCCAGCTGTCAAAATCTGATTTAATTGCATTAGCATCCGTTGAATTTGAAGAGAAATAATCAGCTGATGCTGCTGTCTTACTTCTTACATTTTTTGAAGAGGCATTTAATTCTAGCATATCTGGATCGCTAAAATCTTGATTGCCCTCTACGTGAGCAAACATTGCATTTAAGCTTTCTTGATCGCGTGTTGGGTCTTTAAGTGCTGAAATTAACTCTTCAGCCATTGCTATACGTTGTGTTTGCCCGGAATAACTTACTGTGTTGTTTCCATTTCTTGTAAATTGGTAGTTGGCAGGAGCATCAACACTTTGGTTGTTGTTACCAGTGTTATCATCGTCGCTAGAACAAGATATAAAAGCTACGGATAATATTAATAGTGTAATTATTTTTTTCAATTTAAACTATTTTTATTTAGACTTGTTATAAATACTGGGCAAATATATTATAGAATAATATAAATACAAAACTTATTTAGAATTAATCTTAATAAAAATTAAAAATAATTTAAATTGAATTTTATCAGAGAACTTTTCATTGTTCAGAAATAAATTATTAGTAATGTTGGGCGGAACGTTTTCGGTAAAAATTTTATTACCAAAAGCAAAAACAGCTTGAGTTATAACCCGAGCTGTTTTTTAATTTAATAAATCGTTAAAACTAAAATTTTATTTAGGTATCTACCGCAAATTTATTTTCCGTTTGACACTTCCTTCATAAAGGGCACTATTCGGTAATCATCGTTAATGACTCTTTTTGAGGGTTGGTAATGGCGGACAACGATATTAAACACACCCGATGGGTTATTAATATCTAGGTTGTTCGGGGAATCAGCACCACAACCAAAACTAACGGTATATGTTCCATCTTCATTTGCCTGTGCGGTATTCGAACTATAATTGGCAAGATCATTAAACATAAAACCTTTTTTATCATAAACGGTGATAGACCAGAAGGCAAGATTTTTTGGATCTTCAAAGGACAATTCATAGCAATTATCTGTCGAATAGTTGCCTGATGTTTCATAAATGTTATCAATCATTTGCGCACCACCCCAACCAAGAGCAGCACCTAATTCGTACTTTTCCTGGGTGAATAGTTCATTGGATGAATCATTAGGATCTGTAAACATACCTTTTGTAGCGTTGACGAATCCGTCTCGCTTTAAAACTTCCGGCATTTTAGCTTTTAATGCATTTTCTACTGTTGTGAAAGACTCTTCATTCACAGAATTGGCTGTAAATGGATTACTTGAATTAGCATTAATACTCATTTTCTCCTGAATTTTTTTTACTTCTGCTTCAGTAAAAGTAGCATCAAGTCGAATTATTACATATAAATGAGTCCCAGTGTGCGTAGTCAAATCAAAGGTGCCTGAACCGTATTTCATTGCTTGAATCCGATGATCTTCGGTTACCGGCTGGATAGACATATATTTTCCTTCTGGAATTTCAGGCATAGTTATACTTGCTCCTTTGGATACATCAATAAAAGCCATAGAATAGTAGGTGTCTCTATTCATGCGGACAATAGGCTGGTCATCAGTAGGTGTTAATTGGTTGGAATGAATAAAAACGTTAACCCCTACTAAGTCTTGCTTTTTTAGTAATTGTCGCGATGTTTCATCTCTAGGGTACGTCTCTGGAGTAACGGCTCTTCCATCTTTACTAAAAAAAGTTTTTTCTGTGGTTGCAACTTGCACTGTTTTTGTTGCTTCTTCTTTTTTATTTGATTGGCAGCTTACAAAAAGAATTGTTATAGTTATTGCTAGGATTAGGTGTTTCATAATAATTTATATTTTATTTATTGTTTTTAAAATTTTCGAGATATTTTTTTATGCCATTTGTATCAATATTACCATGTATTGACCATGCAAAGTCTAATAAAAGTTGCCCTTTGAATAAAGAATCTGTTCTACTTACAAAAGAATTTCCAACATAAGGAGTCTTTGAACTTTTACTTGTAGAAATAGTTTCTGGATTCACAGAAGCCATCCTATGACAACTCATACAATTGGTTCTTACTCCAACAAAGGTAGGAATTTTTTCTTTCGAAGAAACAGAAACAAAACTCAAAGAGTCATTAAAAACACCAGGTCCAAAACCAGCTTCAAGGTAAGGATTAAAAGAATAATTTGGACTCCCATAAATATTTTTGCCTTCATTTGGTTCATTAGGATTTACCATAAAATATGCTAAGGACATAGCGTAATTCCTTGCAGCTCCTTTTAATTCTTTTGGCCTTATATCTGCAATGATCTTTGAACTTGGACTAGGTGGATTATTTGGATTAGAATCCCACCAAAAAGTTTGCCAGGTCCAATTCGTTATCTCTCTTGTCCCTACGTGCATTCCAACCAAGATTGCTATATCTCCATTTTTTGCGTTAAATTTATTATCCTTTTTCTCTGTGAATTCATTATTAAAAAAATGAGCATCTTCATCATTGAGTTTGTAATGAATAAAATCATCAAGATGAAAAGTAGAACCAGTTTTTTTACTTTTACTTGTGATATCTATCGTAACAAATGATTCCCAATCTTGCTCTGGAAAAGCAACCAGTTTATCAGTGGTACCATTCCAAGCCGCTATATTAAACAATTTTTTACCACCAGAAGTTTGTAATAATTTAAAAACCGGTTTGATAGTAATTGCATTATTTGGAAAAAAAGGAATTTCTTTTTTGTTTTTTGCATATTCGTAGAGAGTGGTAGCCATAAAAACCTTATTATCAATAGCGAATTTTGAAGCAGCTGGACTATATGCAACCGATTCATGAATACTATCATTTACAGTTTGTAGTGTTGAACTGAAATGTGTTAATTGATGAGGTTTTTTTAGGTTTGCTCTATTTGAGCGTGTACTTGATTTGTAATCAACTGAACTTTGTTTAATTTCATCAATCATTTCTTCAGGTGTAAGCCAAGTTTCAAAAACTCTCAATGATCTCTTATCTCCTGGTATTTTTTGATTTGTAAAAGAGGTCAATCCAGTCCAGATACCCCATCCGTGTAAATAAATTAAATCTTGTTTAGATTGTCGAATCCATTTGTTGATAGTTATTGAATCCTCAGGAAAATTAAACCCTTTAATATTTAATTTTGGAAAATCGGTTGGAACAACGTCATGATAGGAAAATGATTTTGTGTTATAATTACTATTTTCTTTTTTTTCAGACTTGCATGAAAAAATTAGTACAATAATGAGTATTGTGCATATAAAGTAAATTTGTTTTATCATAAAATAAGTTTTAATCTATATAAAGGTAATTAATTTCTGCTTAAGAATATCACTATAACTTTTGATGTTCTTTATTTCTTATACTAAATTTATAGAGCTATATCTCTTTAATCATTAAATTGGGTAGGATACTCCAATTTTAAATAAGCCTTCATAATTGATATATCCTTTTTTGAAGTTAAATCGGGCACATGTTCTGCAAAAGAGATTCCTTTTATATAATTATTGGACTCACGAATCATATTTAGGATAGCTGTGGGAAGTTCTTTTTCGTTTCGTTTAGGATCTATGGGGCAATTTTTTAAAAAAGAATAAATTTCGGTCCCCGTAAATTTAAATACATTCATGCTGACTCTATATTTACCTTTTGCATCTTTATAATTACTCACCTGGTTCTTTGAGGGCTTTTCAACAATAGTTTCCAAATGAAAATTTTCATCGACTAAGGTCAATGCAAAACGTTTTATTTTTAACATCGGAAATTGCAACGCATCACGATCATAATTAATAAAAGCGTTTGAATCTTTACAGATTAATAATGCTTGTAATGCTTTAATAGAATATAGATTATCACTATTACAAACAGTAAAGGATGCAGTTTTTAAAATAGGATATTGTTCTAGTGCCTGAAACAGTGCATCAGCAGTACCCATGGGTTTGTCTCTTCCTACAGGAATATACTGGATCGCATAGGATATTGACAGGCTTCTAAAACTATTATCTTTTAGTTGGTTACCATAATATTCTTTAAATAATGCTCCTTGCTCGCCAATCACAATAACTACTTTTTTATAACCTGCTTTTTCGGCGTTTAGTAACAAAAAATCTAAAATAGGTCGTTTAGTATTTCCAAATTCCAATAATGCTTTACTTCTGGTATTGGCATTTTTTAATTCTTCTTCCGAAAGATTTTTTGAAAACATGGAATTTTTCATTCTAGAGGAAGCACCACCTGCAAGTATGATTATGTTTTTATCCATTCAAAATTTTTGTTCCGGAAGCTACTTTTACCGAATAGGCATCTTTTGCTTCAGCATTCTTGATCGCTTTACTAATTTTTATTTGTAAATGGACAGGAGCAAGGGCTAAAATGCACCCGCCGCCGCCAGAACCAATAATTTTCGCACCATAGGCTCCTGCATTTAATGCCGCATCAATCATTGCATCTATTCTAGGAATCGTAATTTTTAAATTGTTTTTTAAAACCTGATGATGTTGACTCATTAAATCTCCTATAAGCGAATAATTCAAAGTAGTTTTTTTTAATTCAATTAAAGCTTTCTGAGTAATTATATGATTTTGTATTGCTGCATAAAAATAAGGAACTAAGTCATCTGATAGTGAAGATTGATGGGTTTCAAAGTCTTTTAAAGTCGCTTTTTCTATATTAAAAGCGGAGTCAATTTTTTTTACAATATCTATCGCCTTTAAAGCATTACCTTTGATATTTTCCAATACTCCTAAAGTATCTTTGCCAATTCCAGATTCACCTAATACCAAACCATCAAGAGTTTTTCCTATTATTTCGTATTTAAAATCAGCACCCGTTTTTAAGAAAATAACATGACCAATACCAATGGTATATTGGTCCATCTTACCTCCTGGCGAACTATGTTCTAAAACTTCTGCTTCGTAGGCTAATTGAGCAATAAACTCAGGTTGCAGCTGTTTTTTTGTGCCAAACGCTTTTAATAAAAAATGAATCCAAACAACCACTAAGGCTGACGAACTAGAAACTCCTGCATTAATAGGAATGTCACTACTTATTTGAATGTCATAACCGCTATCTATATGGACTCCATGTCTTCTAACGACCCTTAACGCAGCTGCAAAATGATCTCCTTTTTCAAGATCTTCGAACTTTTCGGAGACTTTAATAATCCTTTCAGAATTAATGTTTGGAAGCTTTATATATAATTTTTGATGCTTATTTGCTACTGCTTTTAAATTAATAAAACGGGCTATAGAACAAGCAATAACCGGTAAACCTAAATAATCTTGATGATCTCCAAACAAACAAATTCTTGCAGGAGCTTTTATATAAATAGGCCTACTCATACGTTTAGTAAGTGTTTTTATTCCATTGATAAGGTTTTCTTTTAACCCAATCTCCTCGTGTAAAATCAGGAAAATCTTGAGGTTCTCCATTATTGGCAATTGATATTTCAGAAAGGGGAGTGATGGCACTCCATGCTGCAGCATCATAAACATCTAGGGGTGGTGCAATATTTTGTTTAGCGGACTCCACAAAAGCATTAATCACAAAAAAATCCATTCCACCGTGACCTGCTCCTTCAGCGTGTTTGCCAAATTGTTTCCAAAGAGGATGATCATAGTGCTCGAGCCAGGGGCTAGCATCATCCCAACGGTGCGATTTTTCTGTTTTACCCTCGATGTAGATACGATTTCCATCAACTTCCCAGAGTCCTTCGCTACCTTGTACCCTAAAACCAAGTGAATAGGGACGTGGAGAGTTACAATCGTGAGTAACAATAATTGTTTCCCCATTGGCAGTGTCAATGGTAGAGGTGATAATATCACCTTGTTTAAATGTTAATTTAGCGTTGGGATGGTCTTTGCCACCTACCTCTTTGATATATTTGTTCAATCCAATTCCTTTGGTAGCATGGGAAGTCATCGAAACAAAACGGTTACCACGATTGATGTTACACATAGTCGCAACAGGACCTACACCATGGGTTGGATACACATCGGCATTTCGCATCAACGAGTGTTGGGTTCGCCAAGCAGACTCTGAAATACCTTTTTCACCAAATTCAGCTCCTTTTCCATAAGCAGTTTTACCATCGTTAAACTTTACAAAACGTAAATCGTGTTGGTAACCACATCTAAAATGTAATAATTCTCCAAATATATTTTGTTTTACCATATTTAAAACAGCTAAAATATCTCTACGATAACAGACATTTTCTAAGATCATTAAATGCGATCCCGTTTCTTCATGTACATTCACCAAATCCCAGCACTCTTCCATGGTATTGGCAGCAGAAACTTCCAATCCAGTAAATTTTCCTGCTTTCATGGCATCTTTAGCCATTTTGGTATGCCACAACCAAGGGGTCGAAATAATCACAGCATCCAATTCTTTTAGAGCTAGTAAATTGCGATAGTCATAATCGTATTTTCCAAAAACTTTTGCTTTATTTTGTTCCTTTTTTGTAATCAATTCCTGAGCTATGGAAATTCTTTTTGAATCGATATCACAGATTGCAGTTACTTTACAGTCACCTCTTAATAAAAGGTTATTTAAATGATTGATTCCTCGAAGGCCAACACCAATTAAGCCAATATTTAGTGTTTCCTTGATACTTGTACTCCCAAAAGTTAATTGAGGAGCTAAAGCAATTCCCGCTCCAAGTGCTGCGGTTTGTTTAACAAAGTTTCTTCTTGAACTCATGGTGATTAATTTAATTGTAAGTGGTTATCTAACAAATTTAAAACAATTATACACATAGTGTAAGTATTCAAGTTTATATTTGACTATAATTGTATGAAAATGAATTTTATAAAAAAAATATGGAAGCAACTTACTTTTTGTATGCTTTATAATTTTATTAATGCTTCCGCAGACAAGAATGCCAATACAAGTATTTTTACAACGCACCATCTCGTTGAGTCCCTCAGAAATTCTAAAAGAGGATCGTAATGTACTTAAAAGTTATACTTGGAATCTTATCGACACCAGTAGCAAGAGCTTAAATTTAAATCAATCAAAGGGAAATGTAATACTGATTAATTATTGGGCTACATGGTGTCCGCTTAGACAATGTAGCGGTGTGTATGGCAAAAACTCAGAAATCTTTTTCAGACAATGATAAATTAACGGGAAGCCCCACCGGTTTTAGTGTCACTGTTAGAGAATTTGAGTTTGCAGCTGGAGCGGGATTTGTGATTCCTATTTTAGGAAGTATGATGCGTATGCCTGGTTTGCCAGCAGTACCTGCATCAGAGGGAATGACTATCGATAACAATGGAAAAATTTCTGGATTATCTTAGTCATCTTCTAAGTTTTATCATAGTAATAACTTGTCAACAAACTTAATTTAATTAGTAAAAAACAGATGATTAAATAATAAATAATCATAACATTTGTTATTTTTACAGTCTTAAAAACAATTTCGATTAATTAGGAAAAATGACACTTTATGAATTTACACGAATATCAAGGAAAAGAAATGTTAAATAGTTTTGGAGTTGAAATTCAACGAGGAATTGTTGCGCAAAATCCAGTTGAAGCTGTTGCTGCTGCTAAAAAATTAACGAAAGATACTGGTACTGGTTGGCACGTTATAAAAGCACAGGTTCATGCCGGTGGACGTGGAAAAGGTGGAGGTGTTAAATTAGCAAAGAGCTTGGTAGAAGTAGAACAAATTGCAGATCAAATTATTGGAATGCATTTAGTAACTCCTCAAACTACAGCTGAGGGAAAACTTGTAAGTCAAGTTTTGGTTGCAGAAGATGTTTATTATCCGGGCGATTCAGAACCAAGCGAATTTTATATCAGTGTTTTAATGAATAGAGCAACTGGTAGAAATATGATCATGTATTCAACGGAGGGAGGAATGGATATTGAAGCAGTCGCTGAAAATACGCCACATCTTATATTTAACGAGGAAATTGATCCGACTCATGGGTTTACTTCCTTTTCAAGCTCAGAAAAATTGCATTTAATTTAGGATTAAGTGGTAAGGCTTTTAAACAAATGACAAAATTTGTTTCTTCTTTGTATACTGCTTATGTTAAATCGGATTCATCATTATTTGAAATTAATCCAGTATTAAAAACAAGTGATGATCGTGTTATTGCAGTTGATGCGAAAGTAACTATCGATGATAATGCCTTGTTTCGTCATAAGGACTACGAAGCATTAAGAGATTTAAGAGAAGAAAACCCAGTGGAGGTTGAAGCTAAAGCAGTTGGTTTAAGTTATGTAGATCTAGATGGTAACGTAGGTTGTATGGTTAATGGAGCTGGATTAGCAATGGCAACCATGGATTTAATAAAGCAAGCAGGTGGAGATCCTGCTAATTTTTTAGATGTGGGAGGTACAGCTGATGCAGAACGTGTTGAAATTGCTTTTAATTTAATACTCAAGGATCCAAATGTAAAAGCTATCCTAGTAAATATATTTGGAGGAATTGTTAGATGCGATCGAGTAGCACAAGGAATTATAGATGCCTATAAAAGTATTGGCTCAATTGAAGTGCCAATTATAGTTCGTTTAGAAGGAACCAATGCTGATATTGCAAAAAAATTAATTGATGACAGTGGCTTAGATGTATACAGTGTAATTGAATTCCAAGAGGCAGCTGATAAAGTACAAGAAGTATTAGCTTAGTTTAAGTTTTCCTAACAAAAAAACTATTTTTTTTTGTTATTAATAAAAAACGCTTTCAATTTAACAGAAAATTATAATTTATAATTTTCTGTTAATGTGTTACTTATAATTTAAATTAGGTATGCTTGAATAATATATTTATTATATATTTGTAATTCTGAACTAACCTTTAAAAAATATTTTTTAAGTCTTTTACCGATTACAAAAAGACCAATCGTACACAAAAAAATGGTTGAGATTTCATAATTGAAATTTAATTTGGTTAGTTAGTTGATATAACCACGTGCTTCTCAATCGGTACGTGGTTTCTTTTAAAACTATATTAACTTCGTTGTTTTGCAGAAATATTTAATGAGTCTCCAAGGGATTGTTTTAAATCTTTTAATTCTTTCTCAGTTAAATATCGCCATTTACCTATAGGTAATTTCCCCAATTCTATATTCATAATACGTTCTCGTTTTAGAGTTTCCACCTCGTAACCTAAATACTCACACATTCTTCTTATTTGACGATTTAAACCTTGTATTAAGGTGATTTTAAAAACGAATCGGCCAATTTTTTCTACCTTACATTTTTTGGTAACTGTATCTAATATTGGGACACCTGACTGCATTCGTTTAATAAAACTATCCGTAATACGTCTATCCACTTTTACAAGGTATTCTTTTTCATGTTGATTACCTGCTCTTAAAATTTTATTTACAATATCACCGTCGTTTGTCATTAACAATAATCCCTCACTTGGCTTGTCTAGTCTTCCAATATGAAATATTCGTTCTTTATGATTGATAAAGTCTACTACATTACCTTCAACTCTTCTGTCTGTTGTACAGGTGATTCCTACAGGTTTATTTAAAGCAATATAAACCAATTGTTCGTTTTTGTTGATGGTTATATTTTTTACTTTTATAATATCATTTGGCATCGCACGATCTCCCAAAGATGCTGGTTGATCATTTATGGTTACTAGACCTTGCTCAATAAATTTATCAGCCTGTCTCCTAGAGCAGTATCCACTATCGCTTATCGCTTTATTTAGTCTTTTAGAATCTTGATGATACATGATGTTATGTTTTTTTAAGAAGTTCTAATTCCTTTTGATAATACTTGATAGTATCTCTTAATTTAGCAGCTACTATAAAATCTAACTCTTTTGCTGATTTTTCCATTGCTTTTCTCGTATCTCTAATTTTCTTCTCAAGTTGAGGTTGACTTAAGTATTTATTTTTTGATTCTGCTGCAAGATTATCTATTAAATTAGCGGTATAAACTTGCTGTCTTTCTTTTGTTAATGCGTTGTCTAATGATTTTTTTATTGCTCTTGGGGTAATATTATTTTTTGTATTGTAGGCTACTTGTTTTTTACGTCGGTATTCCGTAGCATCTATAGTTTGTTGCATGCTTTTAGTGATTTTATCGGCATACATTATAGCTTTACCATTTAAATTTCTAGCTGCACGACCTACGGTTTGGGTTAAGGATCTCGTAGATCTTAAAAAACCTTCTTTATCAGCATCTAAAATAGCGACTAAGGAAACCTCTGGCAAATCTAAACCTTCCCTCAATAAGTTGACTCCAACCAAAACATCAAAAATACCTAAACGCAAATCTTGCATGATCTCCACACGTTCTAGGGTATCTACATCACTATGTATATACCTACAGCGTATTTCAATTCTTCCCATATACTTAGTGAGTTCTTCTGCCATTCTTTTTGTAAGTGTAGTAACTAAGACCCGCTCATCTTTTTCGACACGTAACTGAATTTCTTCTAATAAATCGTCAATTTGATTTAGACTTGGGCGAACTTCTATGGGAGGATCCAAAAGCCCTGTGGGTCTTATGATTTGTTCTACATAGACTCCTCCACTTTTTTCCAGTTCATAATCTGCTGGCGTAGCACTGATATAAATTACTTGATTTTGCATGGTTACAAATTCATCAAACTTAAGGGGTCTGTTATCCATTGCAGCAGGTAATCTAAATCCGTATTCTACTAGATTTTCTTTTCTGGATCGATCGCCTCCATACATCGCTGAAACTTGGGGTATCGAAACATGACTTTCATCTACTATCATTAAATAATCATCAGGAAAAAAATCTAATAAACAAAAAGGTCTTGTCCCTGGTAAGCGTTTATCTAGGTACCGAGAATAATTTTCAATTCCACTACAATAGCCTAATTCTCGGATCATTTCTAAATCAAAATTAGTTCGTTCTTCGAGTCTTTTCGCTTCCAAATACTTTCCAATTTCCTTAAAATAGGCAAGTTGTTTTGTTAAATCATCTTGGATATCAATAATAGCTTCTTGTAAAATATCTGGTGAGGTAACAAACATATTAGCAGGATAAATATTTAGTAATTCATATTTCTCAATAACTTTGTTTGTCTGTACATTGAAAATCTCAATTTCTTCAATTTCATCACCAAAAAAGTGAATCCTGAAAGCATCATCTGCATAACTTGGAAATACATCAACAGTATCTCCTTTAATTCTGAAATTACCATGCTGAAAATCTGCTTCTGTACGAGAGTAAAGACTTTGTACTAAATGATGAAGCAGTTTAGTTCTTGAGATGATTTGCCCTTTTTGTAATTTGATGATATTTTTTTGGAACTCTGTTGGATTTCCAATTCCATATAAACAAGAAACCGAAGCTACCACAATAATATCTCGTCTCCCTGATAGTAATGAGGAAGTGGTACTTAATCTCATTTTTTCAATTTCATCATTGATTGAGAGATCTTTTTCTATATATAAACCAGTTGATGGGATATAAGCTTCTGGTTGGTAATAGTCATAGTAGGAAACAAAATATTCTACTGCATTATTTGGAAAAAACTGCTTAAACTCAGAATATAATTGAGCAGCTAACGTTTTATTATGTGCTAAAATTAAAGTTGGCTTTTCAACTTGTTCAATTACATTAGCTACCGAGAATGTTTTTCCACTTCCGGTAACACCAAGAAGTGTTTGGTCTAATTCACCAGCTGCTATACCTTCCACTAATTGCTTAATTGCTTGTGGTTGATCACCAGTCGGAACAAAATCAGAAACGATATTAAATTTCATAGATAAAAAAATACACTGCAAAATTAAGAAAATGCATTTCAATTGAGAGATTAAAAAAACTTTTTAATGTTTTGTGAGAGAACTAGACTTTCTGCTCTTTATTAAAATAAACCAAATAATAATACATTTGTTTTTCATCGTCCCAACCTTTCTCGACAAATTTGTCAGCGCTTTCGGTATTAATAAAGTCCAATTTAATTTGAATATTGGTGTCTAAATTGATAACGTTTTTTATTTTCTTTCTAGCTGCAGTAACCGCTGTATTTGCAATTGGAAATTCGGTTAAATCTTCTATTTTATACTTAGGAGCTTGTTCCGTTTTATAGTGCTTAAATTCCGGAATTAGGTCAGGATTATCTATTACTTCATTTATAAACAAGGACTCTTCAAATTCATTGTTTTTTGCAAAATGATTTACTGCACGATTCATAAACAAAACTTCTTCTTTTTTGTCCTCAGCAGGTAAAACCACATCTTTAGCAAAATTTTGACAAAACTTGAGATATTTTTTAGTGTAGAAATTTTCATCCTCAAAAGCGTCAACCCCTAAAAATGACTCCAGCCAATAGCGAGCATCGTAACGATTACTATCTACGGATAATATTTTGTACCCTTCTTCTTTATTAACATTAAATATTAAACAACCTTTATCTAACTTATTAAGATTAACACCTTGTTGTAAGTGAGCTTTTAATTGATTTTCATTTTCAGAAAACTGCAAAAATTCTTGTTTGATTTCAGACTTAAAAATTCCTATAGCATCTACTTTTTCATTATTCAATTGAATATTTTCAAAATAAACAACATATAACTCACCTGGTTTTATATGTGGATGAAGTGATTGATCATATAAATGTGTTGCAATTGTTTTACTTTGCTCGTGAATCGTGCTTGGAGTCTCAAATATTTTGGAAGACAAACCGTGTAATTCATGGAATTCTAAATCTGCCTCGTGTATAAATTGAAAATAATTTTCTTCTTTTTCTCTAAATGGTTTTAAAAAATATTCTTTAAGTAAAGGGGTTAGTTCATCATCGCCATGAAAACTATCATTCGATAAAAAAATAGGTTCATTGTTGATTTTATTTCCGACTCTGTGAATTGAAATTGAGGTGATGTGTGCACCGTATAAGTTAATCATTTAATAGCTTTTGGGAATTATTTTTAGTTTGATACGTATTAGTTCCAATTTTCATTAAAATCTAAATCACCATAATCTTCTGGATCTAAATCGTCGTCATATAGCTCATCATCGGTCTCTTTACCTTCAGCTATAAATTCTTTTTCAGGAGCTTCATCCGGTAAATTTCCATGCGAAAACATAAGGTTGGGATAAGTTTGATTTGGATCTGGTTCGGCAATGTCTGCTAACTCCACCAAAAAAGTCCACATACTTAAAAAATCATACACATATAACAATCTTGGTTGATTTCTGTCAGTCACATCATCGATTGAAGTTTCATTCATTATGCGGATACTCTCCATTCCCTCACTCATGTCGAATAAAGCAATTTCTTCACCTTGTTCCCAGTTTTCGTTACTGACGTAAAAAGATGCCATTTCATTTCCTTCAAAACCAAAAGCTTGAGTGATACTATTGTGTAATTCTTCTAAGGTATTTTCGGAATCGATTTCAATATCTCGAAAAACATCTTCTTTTGCATCTAATATAATTCTAAAGCGGTATATCATAAATTATTAATTATATGACAAATATACTTAAATCAATTCCCTTGAAGCAAACAGAATTGTTATGAATAATGAATATTTTTTTTAGACCTTAGCTAGTTTTAGAGCTGGAGTTTAATTTAATATTTTATGCTTTTTTGATGGTTGTTTTTAATATTAAATAAAATTGTAATCCAAATAATAATGCGGATAATACCAGGTGTAAGGGTTGTGTAGTAAAAGGAAAGTTTAAATAATACATAAGAATTCCAGTGACTACTTCAAGACCTATAACTAAAATGATGTAATTTATCAAGGGTTCATTTAGCTGTATTTTTTTAATGATCATATATAAGCTCGCATTGATTAGGATAATTAGTATGGATAATGTTCGATGTATATAGAATTGTAAATTTGGATTTTGTAACCATAACTCTTTTTTATAACCAAAATTCAACACCTGTTCATCTATAAATTGCCGTACCTGTGTACCTAAAAATACTTGAATAAAAGTCAGTGAAATAGCACTTATTAAAACATATTTAAATACTTGAGGAAAGATAATGACTTTTTGAGGCTTCAGATTCTTCGGCTGGGAATGATAAATAGCATATAATAATAATGCAATAATGATGAATGAGCCCATCATATGTATAGTTATTTTATAGGGTGATAAATTTGAGTCAACTACCGTTTTACCTAACCATGCTTCAAATCCCATCCCAAGTATGACTAGTATACTGGTGATGGTTAGATTTCTGTAAGGTTTATTTAGTCTTAGTGATATAATGAATAGTATTAAAATAGGAATACCTGCAAAAGCTGTTAATAGCCTATTAATATATTCAATCCAAGTATGAATTACATTGAAGGTATTATAACTATGTTGTGTGTTGATTTCCCAATTGCTTAAGTCCAATTTCAAAGCGGATGTAAAATTCTCTTTTGCATAATAAAAAACATCTTCATATTGAATTACTTGGCCTGATTTGTAATGATGTTTAGGTTGAAATTGAATTTCAGATATTTCAGTAGGGGGTATGTAGTATCCAAAACATTTTGGCCAATCAGGACAACCCATTCCTGAACCAGTCATTCTAACTACTGCTCCCGCAATAATTATAAAATAGATACAGATCAAAGATACTTTAGCAAGCTTATTAAATCGTTTTAGCATATTCTTTCTTTGTTAACACAAACCATTGAAGAGTTTTTTTTTCTGGAATGTCTTCTTCACCAGGATAAAAATCAATTTTATCTAACTTAAAACCCACTTTTAGCAAAACATTTTTAGAAGCACTATTTTCTAGCTCTGCAAAACCAAAAATTTGTTTAAGTTTAAGTTTTTTAAAAGCAAATTTTAAAGCCATTTTTGAGGATTCTGTGGCAATACCTTTTCCCCAATATTCTGGTAAAAAACGATAGCCTAAATCCGATTCTCCATTTGCTTCAGGTAAATACTTAATTCCTGTAAAACCGATAAGTTTTTGATCAGGTTTATAGATAACCGCAAACCTACCATATCCGTAAATTTCATAATCTTTAAGGATGATATTATGTAAAACATCTTCAGCTTGCTCTTTAGTGGTTAAGAGAGTATCTCCTGTATATTTTTGAACAAGAGAATTTGAATTCAACTCGAGTATGGCTTGTTCATCTCCTATTTTAAAGGGACGAATTAATAGACGATCAGATTCTAATTTTACAAATTCCATATCAGTAACTTTTTAATCCTAGTTCTTTCCCTTTTTGAAGCATGAATTCTTTAGCAGGGATATATTCATTTGGAATTTTGCCTTCCAGGATAGCTTCTTTAATAGCATCTTTGATTATTCCTATTTCTTTTGAAGGTTTTAAATTAAATGTTTTGATGATTTCTTCTCCGGAAATTGGGGGTTGAAAATTTCTGATATGATCCCGCTCCTCAACTTCAATTATTTTAGCTCTTACCCTTTGAAAATTTTGATGATATCTTTTGAATTTTTCAGGGTTTTTAGTTGTAATGTCTGCTTCGCATAGGGTCATTAAATCTTCAATGTGATCTCCTGCGTCAAAAACTAATCTGCGTACAGCGCTATCGGTCACATCCGAAGCAATTACGATTGGTCTTGAGCTCATGAATACCATTTTTTGAACAAATTTCATTTTTTCATTCAAAGGCATTTTCAACCGCTTAAATAATTTATAGACCATTTTTGATCCAACAAATTCGTGACCATGAAAAGTCCAACCTATTTTCTTATCAAATTTTTTAGTGGGTGCTTTTCCGATATCATGTAACAGTGCTGCCCAGCGTAACCATATATTATCTGTGCTTTTAGCAATGTTGTCTACCACTTCAAGCGTGTGCCAAAAGTTATCTTTGTGACGTTGACCTTCGATACTGTCAACACCTTTTAAATTTGAAAGCTCTGGTAAAATATGAGTTAATAAATTAACTTTATTTAGAATAGCAAAACCAATAGAAGGCTTCGGAGATGCCAATATTTTGTGATAGCTCATCTACAATTCGTTCTGTAGAAATTATACTGATTCGTTTTGCATTTTTTTCAATCGATTTAAAGGACTGATCCTCTATTCTAAATTGAAGTTGCGTAGCAAATCGAATCGCTCTTAACATTCGTAATGGATCGTCACTATAGGTAATATCTGGGTCAAGTGGTGTCCTAATTATTTTATTTTTTAAATCATTGATCCCATTAAAAGGATCTAAAAGTTCACCAAAATTATACTCGTTTAAACTCAATGCCACTGCATTAATTGAAAAATCTCTTCGATTTTGATCGTCTTCCAAGGTTCCCTCTTCAATAGCAGGATTTCTACTAGTTTTTTGATAAGACTCTTTTCTTGCTCCTACAAATTCAATTTCAATTTCATCCGTTTTTAACATCGCAGTTCCATAATTTTTAAAAATGGATACTTTAGGCTGACTTGGAATCAAACTTGAAACTTTTTTTGCCAAATCGATACCACTACCAATGGTTACTATATCAATGTCTTTTGATTTTTCCCTTTTTAAAATGAAGTCTCTAACATATCCTCCAATTACATAACTTTCTATGTTTAATAAAGAAGATGCTTCAGCTACTATTTTAAAAATAGGCTTTGAAAGTGCTGTTGTATGTATTTTTTTAGACACTATTTTTTTAATGATTAAGTAAATTACTTACGAATAACGCTAACAGATCCATTGGTTTTAATTTTTATAATGGATGATGGTTTTGAAGGTTTAGTTTGTTGATTCAATGGAACTACATAGTCAACTCCCTCTAAAATAATTTTATTGATTTCTTTAAAATTATTTGGAGTTGCTTTTCCAGTTAAATTTGCGGAAGTAGATACAATTGGTTTTTTAAATTTTTTGATTAATTTGCTTACAAAACCATCTCTAACGACTCTAATTCCTATTGAATTATCTTCAGCTATTAAATTTTCAGCCACGTGTAAGGGACGATCATAGATTATGGTGGTTGGGGTGGTTGCATACTTAATGATATCATAGGTAACCTCTGGTACATCTTCAATATACTGATTGAGCATTTTAAAATCATTCACTAATGAAATCATAGATTTATTAGATGCTCTTTTTTTTAATTTAAAAATCTTATCGACTGCTTCATAATTAGTTGCATCACATCCAATACCCCAAACCGTGTCAGTAGGGTAGAGTATAATACCACCTTTTTTAAGCACATTTAGACATTCATTAATTTCGGTTTGCATGTGAATTATCGATTTGAATTACTTGGTAAAAATAATAAAATAAAGCCACTGTTATTTTTAAAATTTTCATAAATCATGAATTGACAAATTAAAGCTATATTTTTATTGTTTAAACTTTAAGGATTTTGATAAAGGTGCCCCAATTAAAAGCGTCATAAACAGTTTCCAATATTTTGGTTTGACGATAGCGGAAAAAAAATATCTAATTATAAAATACAAATTCAATATTTTTTGTTGCCACCAACCATAATGTTTTTTTGTGTGGTACAACAAAGAAATTTTTTGTTCAATTTTAATGTCGATATTTTTTTTAATACTAGCACTCTTGTAATGAATATATTCCAATGAGGGAACCAAATAGGTGTATTTATTTTTTAATTTTAATAGACGTAACGAAATATCAGATTCTTCATAGTATAAAAATAAATTTGTATCAAAACCACCAATTTCGTTAAAATCTGCACTCCCAATAAACATAAATGATCCTTGAACGTAATTAACTTTTGTAGGTTTTTCATATCTTATCTTTCTATTGAGATATGTTTTAGGAAAAAATGTTTCTAGAAACGGACGTCTTAATATCTCTCGTTGTAAAGATGAAAAATGATCTATAGTTACTCTAAAATTTTTATGTTCATCCAACATTTGTGGTGAGCACAAACCAGCTTGAGATTCAGATTCTAAAAATTTCATCAAATGTATGAGACAATATTCACTCACTTGTAAAGTGTCATTATTAATAAAAGCATAATATTTAGAAGGCGACGCATTGGAAACTCCTAACATATTTCCTCCACCAAAACCAGTATTAATATTACTTCTAATTAATTGTAAATTGCTTTTATGTAAACTGTCTAATTTTGATTTTAAGGTGGTGTAATCGTCTTTTTTTGATGCGTTATCAACGACGATAATTTCAAAATTTAGATTGTTTTTATGGGTTTCGTATAATGATTTAACAGCTTCATAAGTATAATTTGAAGTATTGTAGTTTATGATAATGCAACTGACGTCTAACATATTAATTTAAAATTGGTTGCCATCGTTGTGCAATTGATTCTACATAATATTTTCTAGCTTCAATTCTTGCATTATTAGACATAGATACCTCAAATTTTTTTTTGTCAATTAATTTTGAAATAGCTAATGTAATTTCGCCTTCTTCAGTTAAAAGCCCTACATCTTCTGTAATTATTTCTTTGGGACCTGAGTGATTTGTGGCAATCGGAATAACTCCTTGCGACATAGCCTCAATGATAGCCATGCCAAATAATTCCTCCCATTTTTGGGTTCTTATTGAATTTAATACTAAGTATTGTTGTGTATTTAGCAGTTGAGCAAGTTTTTGTTTATTGGAGATATGTGGAATCCATCTTATAGAATTATTTGTATCGGCAATTGATGTTACGAGATGTTTTTCTTTTCCGTCACCAACAATAGTTAATATTGCATTCTTTTGTTTTTCAAAATAATTTACGAGTTCCTTTAGACCCTTTTGTGGGACTAATCTTCCAAAATAAATAAAACTAAGTGATTTTTTATTTGTTTTAAATTCATTTTTAAATACTCCATCTAGTGAATGGTAAACTACACTAATTTTTTTATTAGAAATATTATAATTTTTTAATAATTGATTTTTACTTTGCTGAGTTACTGCAAATAAATGAATACACTTTTTTTCAAGAAATTGACACCACGTTTGGTAGACTTTAGATGAGTTGTTTTTTTGTTTAGGATGAAAACTTTTATCCCAGTAGGTCCACGAGGTATGGTAAAAAACTTTATGATTTTGTAAAATTCTTAGGAGTGATTTTAGCTTGGAGTCAAAAGGAGCAATCCCTAAGACTATCTTTTTGTTTTTAGTAAATACTAGATTTATAATGAAGAAAAAATTAATTAGTTGTTTCTTAAATAACTTACCATTTAAAGTTAAAATTGCTTTAATGACTTTACTGATTATAGAAAACTCTCTATACTCTAAAACCATTCCTTTTTTATCAAGAAGGTGATTTAATGCTAAATAGTGACTATTTGCACCGTTTTTATGAAAAATATAAACTATGTTTTGTGAATCTAACATAAACAAGTGTAATTAAAAGTAATTGAATATATACATTTATAATTATAACTTTATCTTTACAAATTTACGATTTCAATATTTAAATATATTATTAAATATCATTAAACCTTATCAAAACAGGTATCTTTTTATGTCAATCAGAAATAAAGAACACAAAGTATTCAACAAGGATCAAACAGTCGCCTCTATTAAAATAATTTCAGATGTGATAAAAGATTTTGATAATTTTGATGGGGAAAAGGGAAGTCGAAATACCATTAAAAAGATTACAATTGAAAATTTTAGCTTAAATGTTAAATCCTTCAAAGTTCCACATTTAATAAATAGAATTGCTTATTCTTTTTTTAGAAAATCAAAAGCACATCGATCTTTTGAGTATGCAGAGATTCTTATAAACAATGGGATTAATACTCCAAAACCAATTGCTTACTTTGAGTTTTCTAATTTTAATTTTTTAAACAAAAGTTTCTATATAAGTAACCAATTAGATTATGATATCACCTACAGAGAATTAGTAAACAATAAAGATTATCCAGATTTTGATACTATCCTCAGAGAATTTACCCGTTTCACTTTTGATTTACACGAAAAAGGAATTAATTTTTTAGATCACTCTCCGGGAAATACGCTTATAAAAAAAAATGAATCTACAAAAAAGTATGATTTTTACTTGGTTGATTTGAATAGAATGAAATTTCACCAAATGTCTTTTAAAGACCGTATGAAAAATTTCTCAAAATTAACTCCAAGAAAAGAGATGGTTAAAGTTATGGCAAATGAATATGCCAAGTTATTTGATGAAAGTGAAAAAAAAATATTTAATCAAATGTGGTTGTTTACGGAAGAATTTCAAAAAAAATACCACAAAAAAATGGCTACAAAGAAAAAAATATTTTTTTGGAAATAAAAATTTAGAAATATTTAGCATAATTTCTCTGGAGAATAAAAAGAAGTGCCTCTAGGAGTTTTGATGCCAAAGTCTGTATAGTTTTTGATATTTTAATAATGTTATTCTAAATTTTTGTTTGCAAATTCTATAACCAATTTTTCCATTCAAAATACCGAATCTTAAAATATAAGAATAAAAAAATGCCCAGGTTGGTCTAAGCAGTATTTTGAAATAAGTAGATTTTATTCCTAATTGATAGTACGCATTCGATGCGATTGTAGAAAAATTTTCCACTTTATCGATTAGTTCTTGATAGTCTTTATGAATCCAGTGGTGTATATCACCCTCCAGTTTACCAATTTTTTTTCCTTTTTTAAGCGTGTAACTATCATGTGGATTAATGCCTTTCCATTCTCCACTACCTTTTTTAAATAGACGTATTTTTTTATCAGGATACCATCCTGAGTGCTTTATCCATGTTCCACAATAATTATTTAGTCTATTAGAATAATAACCGTCATGATCCCAGTGTATTTTAATATCTATAATAGATTTTTTTAACTTTTCAGACAAAGCCTCGTCTCCATCTAGCGATAAAATATAATTATATTTAGCTTGTCGTATTGCATAATTTTTCTGTTCTATATATCCTTGAAACTTATGTTTGATGAAATTGACATTATATTTAGAACAAATCTCTTCTGTTTTATCCGTAGAAAAAGAATCAACCACTATAATTTCATCGGCAATGCCAACAAGTGATGCTAAACATTTTTCTATATGTTCTTCTTCATTATAAGTTATTATGACAGCAGAGAGAGGAAATTCCTTGTGCAGGGCATACACTTGATCAAAATCAGTAGGGATAGGTAGAGGTTTTTCTTCGTTTAAGTTATATTCTATAAATTGTAATAACTTAGATTCAAAATAAGAAGGGTTTAAATGCTGGTAAAGCTCGATGGATTGATTTTTTAATTGTTTCTTTTTTATTCCCTTTATTAATTGAGGTTGATAATCTAATAAATGAACGGAACTATGAAGTTTTCCATCTTCAAAAGTTGACCAAAAACGTTTTTCAATCCAAGGTGAAAAAATAGTAAATGATGGTTTTTTTAAAGCTTTAGACATATTAATAGCACCACCATCATTTCCTACAATAAAATCGCAAGCATCCATTATAGTTATAAACTCCCTCAAATCTTTGCCTAATAAATCAAAGAATATATTTTTTTTTGTTTCTTCAGAACAATAATTATAAACCTTTTTTGCTAGTTCTCGCTGTTTAGGAATATAATTGAAAAGGATATTTGCATCTACTTTCGTAGCAATTAAATCAATTACCCTAGCCATGTAATTTAATGGATACGTTTTATTAAATCTACTACCAACAATGGATATCATCACTGTTTTTTTTGTGGTATCTAATTTAAAATCATTAAATAATTTAGCAACAATTTTTCGTTCTTCCTCTGTAACTAGCAGACTTGGTACTACTTCTATTCTTGTATCAAGATTTAGTGGTGATAATAGCGAAAGCCTTCGTTCTATTACTAGACCTATATTTGATTTAGGTTCGTCACATAATGGAACATTATGCGTATACAAGAAAGTTCTACCAAATTTTTTGTACGAAATTTTAGTTGTGGCATTAGAAAAAAGTACGGTTAACCAACTTTCTAATTTTGAATAAGCATCAATAACCAAGTCATATTTTTCTTTTCTAATATCAAATATTAATTTGAAAAATTTTAATTTACTTTTTCGATGTTTTTTTTCAAATAAAATAAAATTGTCAATACTCGTGTTTCCTTTTAAAACGGGTAGCGTACTTTTATAGACCATATAATCTATTTGCGCACTCGGGTAAGCTTTTCTTAAATTATTACAAAGTAATGAGCTAACTAATACGTCACCAATCATTTTTTGTTGTATTACAAGTATTTTCATTAATTATTTTATGACTATGAATTAGACAAGAAAGATAAGCTTTTTTTGAGTTCGTTATTGCTAAATAGCCACATCGTATTCTCTGAGAGCATCGTTTAAAGAAGTTTTTTTATTAGTGCTTTCTTTTCTTTTACCAATAATCAATGCGCACGGTACTTGATATTCACCTGCTGCAAATGATTTAGTGTAGCTGCCAGGTATAACTACTGATCTTGCAGGAACAATCCCTTTGGTCTCTATTGGAACGCTTTGAGTAACATCAATAATTTTTGTTGATGCTGTTAAAACTACATTAGCTCCAAGAACAGCTTCTTTTTCAACTTTAACACCTTCAACTACGATGCAACGAGATCCAATAAAAGCATTATCTTCAATAATTACGGGAGCAGCTTGTAAGGGTTCTAAAACACCACCAATACCAACGCCTCCACTTAGATGTACATTTTTGCCGATTTGTGCACAACTTCCGACTGTGGCCCATGTGTCTACCATGGTACCTTCATCGACATAAGCTCCTATGTTAACATAACTGGGCATTAAAATAACACCTTTCGAAATATAAGCGCCATGTCTTGCAACCGCGTGTGGTACTACTCGTATTCCTTTTTTTTGATATCCTCTTTTTAGGGGAATTTTATCATGGTATTCGAAAATACCGGTTTCCAACACTTCCATTTTTTGAACAGGAAAATAAAGAACTACTGCTTTTTTTACCCATTCGTTAACTTGCCAACCATTTTTGGTAGGTTCTGCGCAACGAAGTTTACCATCATCCAGTAAACTTATTACCTCTCTTATAGTATTGATATAAGTTGGATCAGCTAATAGAGATCGGTCGTTCCATGCTTTTTCAATAATTTCTTGTAAATCAGTCATATTTATCTAATAATTTCACAAAGATAGAAGTCACTTTTAATTAATCCCTTATTTTTGCACAAAATATGGCACGATTATTAGCAATAGATTTTGGAACCAAAAGAACGGGTATCGCAATTACTGACGAAATGCAGATAATAGCGTCTGGTTTAACAACAGTTTCAACCAAATATTTAATTTCATTTTTAAAAGATTATTTTGCAAAAGAGGACGTTGAGCTTATTATAATTGGAGAACCTAAACAAAAAGATGGTACGCATTCTGATGTTGAGGTATGTATTAAGAATTTTATATCAAAATTAACAAATGCTTTTCCAACATTAAGTATAGAAAGGATGGATGAACGATTTACGAGTAAAATAGCTTTACAAACAATGATAGAAAGTGGCTTAAGTAAAAAAAAGCGACAAAATAAGTCTCTAGTTGACGAAATTAGTGCTACTATTATTTTACAAGATTATTTAAAAATAAAACAATGATATTACCAATTATAGCTTACGGGGATCCTGTTTTAAGGAAGTTAGGAAAAAGTATTGATAAAAAATATCCAGCATTAGAATCCTTATTGGAGAATATGTTTGAAACGATGTATGGAGCAAAAGGAATTGGCTTGGCAGCTCCACAGATAGGTCTACCTATTCGAATATTCATTGTTGATGCAACTCCTTTTAAAGACGCTGAAGAATTAGAATTAGAAGAAAGAAATTTTTTAAGCACTTTTAAGCAAGTCTTTATAAATGCACAAATAATTGATGAGACTGGTGATGAATGGGTATTCAATGAAGGCTGTCTTAGTATACCTGATGTTCGAGAAGATGTTTTTAGAAATGAAACTATTAAAATTGAATATTTAGATGAAAAATTTAAAAAGCATACTAAAGAATTTAGTGGAATTGCTGCACGAATTATTCAGCACGAATATGATCATATTCAAGGAATATTATTTATTGATAAACTTTCTTCTTTAAAGAAACGATTGATCAAGGGTAAGCTTGCTAACATATCTAGGGGAAAGGTAAGAATTGATTATCGAATGCGTTTTCCAGATATGAAAAAAAAACGTTAAAAAATTCATCAGTTATCTACACATAACATATTTGTTCAATCATAAATAAAAATAATCCTAAATTTACATAATGAGCTTAGAAAAAATATTAACGATTTCAGGTAAACCAGGTCTTTACCAACTTCAAAATCAAACAAGAAATGGGTTTTTAGCAACCTCTTTAATCGATGGAAAAAAAATAAGTGTAAGTGCTAGACAAAATGTTAGTATTTTGGCGGAAATAGCTATATATACTTTAACCAAAGAGTTACCTTTAAGCGAAGTTTTTACTAAAATATTTGACAAGGAAAAAGGGGGTGAGGCAATAAGTCATAAGTCTACAAAGGATGAATTAGAAGAATATTTTTTCGAAATCTTACCTGACTATGATGAGGATAGAGTTTATCCAAGTGATATAAAAAAAATTGTTCAATGGTATAATCTACTAACCAAAAATGGAATATCACAATTTAAAAATGAATCTTCTGAAGAGGAAGAATAACAAATGAATTCGAGAGCTAATCAACTTAAGGCATTAGATAGACTTCTTACCATTATGGATGAGCTAAGAAATAAATGTCCTTGGGATAAAAAGCAAACATTTGAATCACTTCGGCATCTAACTATTGAAGAAACCTACGAGCTCGGTGATGCTATTCTTGATAACAATTTGCTGGAAATAAAAAATGAACTAGGAGACTTATTATTACATATTATTTTTTATTCTAAAATTGGAAGTGAAACAGAAGATTTTGATTTTGAGGATGTAGCTAATTCTATTTGTGATAAGTTAATTTCAAGACATCCTCATATTTATGGTGATGTAAAAGTTAACAATGAAGAGGAAGTCAAACAAAATTGGGAGTCCTTAAAGCTTAAGGAAGGAAAAGAAAGTGTTCTTGAAGGGGTTCCAAATTCATTGCCAGCACTTGTTAAAGCTAATAGAATTCAAGATAAAGTAGCTGGTGTAGGGTTCGATTGGGAGGAACCGCATCAGGTTTATGATAAACTTAAAGAAGAACTCCAAGAGTTAGATCACGAAATTTTAGAAAACAATACGGATAATATTGAAGCTGAATTTGGTGATGTTTTATTTTCTATGATTAATTATGCTCGTTTTTTAAATGTAAATCCTGAAAATGCACTAGAGCGAACAAACAAAAAATTCATTAAGAGATTTCAATATTTAGAAAAAAAAGCCAAAAAGCTTAAAAAGCCAATTAAAGATATGACCTTATCCGAAATGAATATCTATTGGGAAGAAGCTAAAAAAAAGCAATAAAAAAAAGGTGTTAATAATACCTTTTTTTATTTTTTTAAGATTGTTCTTTTCGTAAGACTCTTACTTTTTTTAATTTTTCAACCCAAGTATCTAATTGCTCTTTTTGTTTTGTAATATTCTTATTGACATCTTTTACAAGGGGATTGTCATCTTTAACGTGTTTGAAAAATAATAAATTATTTTCCAATTGTCTTATTTCATTTTTTATTTCACCTACTTTCTTGGAGATAAAAAACTCTTCATTTTTTAATTTTCTATCATCCTCCTCTGACACAAAAGAGTTTAATTTGTTTTCAAATTTAATCAACTCTATTTGTTTTTTGTCTAAATCTAATTTTTCAAATAGATCATCTAATTTTTTATTAAAATCTTGTTCTATATTTTTTTTATTGTAGGGTACTCTTCCTAATCCTTTCCATTCTTTTATTTTTGCTGTTATGCTAACAATATCTTTTTTATAATTTCCTTCTAAGGAGAAAGACTCTAAGGAATCTAAAAAAACTTTTTTGGCTTCAAAATTTGCAATTTGTTCATTATTTGCCTCATTTTTTTGAGAATGTAAACGATCAAAATAATGATTGCAAACAGCTTTAAATTCTTTCCAGATTTTGTCACTATCCTTTCTAGGAACGTGCCCTATTTTTTTCCAATCTGTTTGTATTTTTTTCATTAATGGAGTTAATGTTTCAAAATCATCTCCATCTTTATTATCTTGAGCAACTTTTATTAATTCTCTTTTCTTAGCAAGATTATCAAACTGTTCTTTCTTTTGGCTTTTATAAAAAGCATTCTTTTCTTTGTTAAAATTCCGAGTAGCTTCTTTAAATGAATTCCAAATTTCTTTATTTTTTGAACGGGGTACATTACCGGCTTCGAAGAATTGATCTCTGAGTTCTTGGACTTTTTTTATGGTATTTTGCCAAACTTGATGCCCTTTGTTTTTCGCAGTGTCTGTTAAGGAATTTATATTATTTATTATTTCAATTTTAAAATCAACATTTTTTTCTGCCTCTACTTCTAGTTTTTCAAGGTGTTGATTTCTTTTGTCGTGAATGATTTTGGTAGCTGCACTAAATTTATCCCAAATATCGTCACTGAATTCTTTAGCAACAGGGCCAATTTCCTCTTTCCACATTTTGTGGAGCATTTGTAATTCACGAAAAGCTTTGTTGTTATTTTCTTCTTTAGTCAGTTCCTCTGCTCTTCCTATTAATCTTAATTTATGTTCTAGGTTTTGTTTAAAATTACGATCCCTAAATTCTCTGTCTAAGTGAAGTATATCATAAAAGTTTTCAACGTGATGATGATAATTATTCCAAACCGTATTGTATTTATCTCTGGGTATTGAGCCAGCATCAAACCATCTTTCTTGAATGTCTCTAAATCTTTTGTAGATAGTACTTGTATTCTCCTTGGCATTAAAAAGACTTTTTAATTCTTCAATTATTTCCTCTCTTTTGATAAGATTAGCTTTTTGATCTTTTTGGAGGTTTTTATAATAATTACTTCTTTTGTCTTTATAGTAGTAATAGGAAGTATCAAACTCTTTTTTTTCTGGAGTTGTAAAATAAAAATCTATAATATTTCCTCCCTTTGCTAGAAAGCTTTCCTTATTTTTTTCTAATTCATCTTGGAATTTTGAATTGAATTCATTTTTTATGATTTCAACCACCTCTTTAATTTCGTTTACTGGTTTACTATCTAAGACAGCTTTAAGTTCAGAAATTAATTCTAGTTCGGATAATTTACTGTAATCGATAATAGAGAGTTCTTCCTTGTTTTCAGACTTTTCATCATCTTTTATTCGCACCTTTTTTTCTTCAACGGGAGTCGTATTTTTTGGAATAGTTTTTAAAATTTCTTTTCCAGTATTTCCTTCGGTTTCAGTTGCTTCAGTAGAACTTTTTTCAACTGTTTCTATTTGATTCGAAGTTTCTGAAGCAGGTGTTTCAAAAGTTTCAATTTCTTTATTGCTTTCTTTTTCTGACATTTTTTTCAATGTTAAAGTTCAATTGTATACAGATTTTTTCTGCGTAATTTTATGGTATCAAGATACTAACTACTGACTAATTACCAAAGGAAGGTCAAGGTAATTAAATATTTTTTTCAATATTCTGTGCTTTCCATATCGACCAAGCTTCTTCGGCTTGGAATTCTAACATTTTTAATCCATTACTGACTCTAGCTCCTTGTTCTTTACTTAATTTCATAAACATAGTTTCAAGCGGATTATATGTGAGGTCGAAAATAAGATGACTTTTTGTGATGTGTTGATAAGGAATACTAGGGTATTGGTCAATATTTGGGAATGTGCCCAGTGGTGTGCAATTGATAATTAGTTGGTTTTGAATCACGACCTCTTTATTTAATTCTCCATAAGTAGTAATGCCTTCTTTTTTTACCCTAGAAACTTGGGTGACCTTATAATTTAATGATTTTAAAGCATATACAATTGCTTTACTAGCTCCTCCAGTTCCAAGAACTAGCGCGTTCTTTTTTGATATGGGTCGTAAATTGTTTAGGGATTTTTTAAATCCAATGTAATCTGTATTGTAGCCAATTAGTTTTCCTTCGGGAGTAATTTTTATAGTATTGATTGCTCCAATTTTTTGCGCATTAGAGTCAATGCTATCTAAATACTTAATAATACTTTCTTTATAAGGAATCGTTACATTTAAACCTTTTAATTTATGATTTTTATGAAGAACTTTTGAAAATTGGCTCAAATCGGGAATATCAAAATTTTCATACGAATCACTTCTTTCTTCCTTTTTAAACTTAGAATTGAAAAAAGTTTTTGAGAAGGAATAATTAATATTATTTCCAATTAATCCGTATTTAGCCATTCGAATTTATTTTAATTTTATGATATCCATCTATGAAAAGAAGAATTAGAACACCTATTACCATACATAAAAACGCTAAAAAGAATTCAGGGGTTAATTCTGTTGGAAAGTATCTTTGGTAGCTTATAACGATTTCTCTTCCGTTGGAATCCATTAGAATGTTTCCAAAACTATCTTTATCTAAAATTTTTTCTTTCCATGGCCAAACTACCCCTAGCGAGCCACCTATAAATCCAATGATTAATGCATTTGTTATTTTTTTATAGTTTTTTAAGAGAAATGCTAAAACATTAGAAAGGGTCACTAATCCTGTTATAGATCCTAAAGAAAATACAGATAATACTTTTAATAAATGAATTCTTTTTGCATCTTTTAAAAAGTTATAATCACTATGAAGTATATCCGAAAAAGTTTCGTAGAGTGCATTTACAGAATCTACTAAAAGTAACACATAATTACCCAATAGAATTAGAATAAAAGAACCCGATAATCCGGGTAATGTCATACCAGATACTCCAATAATTCCGCATAAAAAAACAAAAAATAAATTATCGTTTTCTTTTGCAGGCTCCAAAAAACTAATACTAACACCTATTAAGATACCAAGTAATAAATAAAATAGGTATTTCCGGTTCCATTTTTGAAAGTCTTTGGCAATATAATATAAGGATCCGATGATCATTCCAAAAAAAGTAGACCAAACATAAAGTTCAAAATTAACCAGTAGATAATCTAGTATTTTCGAAATACTAAAATAACTTATGATCATCCCTAAAAATAATAAACCTAGGAAACGAGCATTGGTATAAATCAAAAATGATTTTAAACCTCTATTGAATAGGAGAAGAAATGCTTTTCTATTTACTTTTTGTAAGGAGTATATGAACTCTTCATAAAAACCAGCAACAAATGCAACAACTCCTCCAGAAACTCCCGGAACTTTATTAGCTGTACCCATTGCTAGGCCTTTTAGTACGAGCCATATTTTATCAGCTAATGATCTTTCAATGGCCATTTCTTGGTTTTTTTGTAGCAGTTTTCTCTAATAAAAATACAATTAAAAAGCCTAAAAGCATTAGAACAACGGAGAGTAATACTTGAGGATCAATTCCATTATTTATTTCTGAATAGGTAAAAGGACTGATGCTTTTTTCCAGGATACTTTTATAACTGTTGAAATCAAAATTCTGTTTTTGAAAAACTGAAAGAGTCCCTAAATCTGAAATTTGGTTAAAAAATAATTCTAAACCTTTTTCCTTAGAAAAAACTGTTATCGTTTGCTTCCAGGGCCAAATTACATTGAGTGAACCCATAATGAATCCCGTCAAAACAGCTAAGGTTAAATCCTCATAATTTTTAAAAAGCCATTTTAATAGTTTACTGAAGCTAATTAAACCTATAAAGGCTCCTCCTACAAAAATTAAAATATTTTTTAAATTAAAGTCATGTATTGCATCGCTCAAGGTCTTATAAGCTCCTAATATTAACAGTATAAATGAGCCTGAAATACCTGGCAAAATCATTGCACAAATAGCGATTGCTCCTACTAAAAAAAGGAAAAAGGGCTGCTCATTGTTTGTAATAGGAGGTATGGTAGTTATAAAATGAGCAATAAGACCCCCCAAAATTAATGCTAATAAGGTTTTAAAACACCATTTTTTGATTTGCCTTCCAATGTATAAAATACTCGCAACTATAAGCCCGAAAAAGAATGACCAAATTAAGATTGCTTGGTTTTCAATTAGGTATTTTGCAATTCTCATAAAGCTCACAAAACTAATTGTAATTCCGGCTACCAATGCCAGAATGAAATTTCCATTTAGTTGTTTCCAAAAAGCTGCTAAACCTTGTTTTTGTAATGTTTTAATGAGTGAAAGATTAATACCACTTAAAGTAGTTATTAATTCTTCATAAATTCCAGTAATAAATGCTATTGTTCCACCAGATACACCAGGTACAGCATCAGCAGCACCCATAGCTATTCCTTTAGCTGTTATAATAAGATAATCTATAAAATTGCGTTTTGGCATTATTTTTTGATGCATTAAAAAAACTAATTACATCAAAAATACACATTTTAAAGGGAAGCTTTTTTGTGTACTTTAATTATTTCTTTAACTTTCTTTAAGCTATATACTTTTGGAAAAAGTTCTTCTATGATAATTAAAAATTCAGAATCTAATTTAAGAGCATTTTTTAGATGAAATTCACCTTTATTGAATTCTAAGTTTTTAAAAAACAAACCTGCTAATCGATATTCTATTTCTGCGCTTTCTTCATAAAATTCTTTTGCCTGAAATAAGTTATTCTTTGCAGCTTCAAATTCTCCTAATTTTAACAAAATATCATTACGTGTCAACCAAGAGTTAAGTTCATAATTCCCCAATTCTAACGTTTTTCGGTAACCAACCTCAGCCTCTTCATAAAGATTAAGTCTAAAGTTTATCTTTCCATATCGTTTCCAGTACAGTACGTTTTCACTATCGATATTGATAGCTTTATTAATATAATACAATGCTTTTTTGAATTTTTTAATTTTAATATAGTAATCAGTAATAGCAATCCAGCCTTTATCTAACAAAGCATCTTCTTCTACACATTTATTAAAAAACTGAAGCGCTAATTCACTATTCCCTAAATTTTCATAACACTTACCTATTCTTAATAAAGCAAAGGAAGTTGGATCATCTAATCCTAATGTTACCGTATAACTTTCTATTGCTTCATTATATCGATTTAACTTTTCTAGAACTTTTCCTTTTTCAAGGTAGGCTCCAATAAATCGATCATCACTAATAATTGCAAAATCAAAGGCAGCTAATGCTTTTCTGTAATCTTTCAATAAGAAATATTGTTTTCCAACTTGATGCCACGCAACTTCGCAGTATGGGTTTTTATTTAAAAATCCATTTAAATATTCTATAGCCTCCTCGGTTTGATTCAAATACTCAAAACAATAAATAATATTATACAATGCAGAGAAGTCTTCGCTATCTTCAAAAAGACATTGAATAAAATATTTTTTTGCATTTTCAAAATCTTCTAAAAATAAATACTCCATCCCAATAAGAGATAGGACATCAGAGGATTCTGTAGATAAATCATGAGCTTTTTCTAGCATTTTAATAGCTTCTAAATGCTTATCCCTTCTTGAGAGAATATTGGCCTTTTGTATGAAAACTTCTTCATTAAATTGTTCAAGCAAATAGATGTTTTCTAGTAGCTCTTCTGCTACTTCTAATTCATTCTCAAAAATGAACATTTCAACTTGAAATAACTTTAGGTTGGTAGAAGTTGGATGTTGTTCTAATCCTAGTTTTGTAGCCTTTTTTGCAAGTGCTATTTTTCCATTATTTAGATAATAATGAATAATGTCTTCAAACTCACTAGAATCAAAGAAAAACACGTTATTTGTTTTTAACATAGATTCGAAACGCGTAAGTGGTATGTTGTTTTGCTCGCTCAAATATAATTTTTTAAGAAAATAAAATTTTAACTTAATTAAATATACTAATGTAAGGCAACATTCAAATGTTGTGCCGTTTTTGTTGTTAACGGACTTATTAACAGATGAAGGGATTTTTAACTCTAATTTAAGAGTTAGTGGGGGTGGTTAATTAGTTTAAATTGAATCGAATACTTCAAGTATAATTTCACAACCTTCTCTAATTTCTTGTTCAGATATTGTTAAGGGTGGAGTTATACGAATCGCTTTATTCTCAAAAAGCAGCCAAAAAAGCAATACTCCCTTTTCTTTACACTTTAATATTAATTTTGAAGCGAGTTCTGGAGATTCAACTATTAGAGCAAGCATTAATCCTTTCCCCCGAATTTCTTTTATGGATGGGTGAACTAAAAGTTTTTTAAAAAGTTTTTCTTTTATTAGAGTTTCTTTAATTAATGAAGTTTCGGTTAATTCTTTCAGTGTTGCTAGAGCAGCAGCTGCTATTACAGGATTTCCGCCAAAAGTAGTGATATGTCCTAATTTAGGATGGTTAGACAATAACATCATTAATTCGTTAGAAGCAATAAAACCACCAATTGGCATTCCTCCACCCATTCCTTTTCCAACCACCAAAATATCTGGTGAAATTTCAAAATGTTCAAAACCAAATAATTTTCCAGTTCTACCAAATCCAGGTTGAATTTCATCTAAAATTAATAATGCACCAACCTCTTCACAACGTTTCTTTACTTTTTTTAAATAATCACTTTTTGGAACTATAAAACCTGCGCCACCTTGTATAGTCTCCAATATGACGCCAGCTGTTTTATTGGTAATTTTTGATAATTCACTTTCAGCATTAAATTTGATTGCATGACACTCAGGAATTAGTGGTTCAAATTTTTGTTTTTGACTTTTAACCCCCAAAATACTTAAAGCTCCAAGCGTACTTCCGTGATATGCCTTTTTTGCATAAATAATTTCTTTTCTTTCAGTAGCTCTTCTAGCAAGTTTAATAGCCCCTTCAATAGCTTCGGTACCACTATTGGTTAAATATGTAGTCGTTAAATTATCTGGTAGATGATCGTGGAGAAGTTTTGTTAAATGAACTGCTGGTTCTTGAACAAATTCTCCATAAACCATTACATGAAGATATTTGTCTAACTGATTTTTCACCGCTTTTACGACCTTAGGATGACAATGACCTAAACTACAAGCAGAAACACCAGCTATAAAATCTAAATATTTTTTTTGATTTTGGTCATAAATGTAAGATCCTTTGGCTTTTAACACCTCGAGGGCAAGAGGATGCGGAGTGGTTTGAGCTTGATATTTAAAAAAATCTTTTTCCATTGATTTCTCACTGTGAAATAGTTTGATATTTAGCTTCATTATTAAAAAAATCTTCCTCTTTTTTTGGTAAATATATGCCTTTAATTTTAGGAAGAATAGGGGCCGGTTTTCCTTTAAATAAATCGCTAACTTTTAAGAGTCGTTCATCCCCAAACCATTTAAAACCCGGCAGAATTCTTGCATTTTCTGGAAATTGTGATGGCGGATATAATTTTCCATTTACTTTTTTTATAAATCGAATCCCTCTAATTTCTTGATTTTCAAGATACATTTGAATAGAACTACTCGTTGTGTTATTTATTCCAACTAATTCTTCATTTTCGTTTCTTGAAAAGAAAATTACTTGCGTATTTTTTTTGATATTTATAGTGTCTAATTCGTTATTTGTAAATAACCCAATCAATCGTTCTCCTTTTACTTGATTGTACCCAGCGCTATCCTTTTGGATAACAAACGAGTTATTATAGACTTTTAAAGTATCTAATTTATCTGTATTGATGTTTCTTAATAAATGAATGGTATCACCTGTAATTTGATTTTCTCCAGACCATAATATCGGATTGCGTAATAATTTAGTAATTCCGGTTCTTTCATTTACGTAAATAGAATCACATTTACCGCTGGTGGGTTCTTCACCTGGCAGTCCTTTTTTAAAAAACCGTGCTTTGTAAAATCCTCTTAAAACTCGACGATCAGCTTTTCCAGTAATTTTTAAGGTATCTGCATGAACATATATGGAATCATTTTCTCGAACTGTTATTGCAACCGCTCTTTTCGTTATAAAAACAGAATCTTTGTTCTTAAAAACTTCTGCATAATGTCCTCTTACGTAACTTTTATTTAGGGTATCAATAATTTGTATATTATTTGTTGCAGAGGCAAAGTTTTTATTTCTATTAAAATAAATACTGTCACCATACATGATCCTATTTTCATAATCAACTCTTGAGTTTTTGACAAAGTATCCAATATCTTTTCTGGTGTTGTAGTAACCTTTTTCACAATATACAGTACTCGTTTTACCTGTAATGGTAGATTTACCATACAGATACGCTATACCTGTTTCTGAAAAGAAATCTAATTGTTCTGAGTTTATAGTATACTTTGGGTTTTTTATCTCTACATTCGAAGAGAATTGATACTTTTTAGATTTGGCAAAATACCTTCCAATGATGCTAGTCAATGTACTTGAAGTGTCCTTTACAATTCCACCACTATTATAGTAGGCTTGCTGTTTAATACGGTCAAAGTATAAGGTATCTGTTTTTAAAGATGTTTTTTGATCTTTGAAGGAAACCTCGCCACTGGCAAAAGCAAATTGAGTATTACCATTGTACTCGCTATAATTACTTTTCATGGAAATAGTATCTCCCTGTATGATTTTTACAGCCCCATATGCCTTTACAAAATTATCTTTAGTATAAACATAAGCTTGATCACACCACATTTCAACTCCCTCATGGATAATATAAACTTGTCCAGATTTATCTCTGGTATAGATAATGGCATCTGGCATATCAGGTTTCTTTTCCCAATAACCTGATTTAATGGTTACTTGAGTTTTTTCACTGGGATTAATAGGTTCCTCTTGAGCGGTTAAAGTATAGCCGCACCAAATAAAAATCAATACTAGAATGTAATTATTAAATTTCAAATAAAATTCTTTGTATTTAAGTTAACAAAGATACTAAAGAATTGGTATTACCTTGGGATTGTTTGTTTCCTATCAGGACCTACAGAAACTATTTTAATGGGTAATTCTAATTCTTTTTCAAGAAAATCGATATAATCGTTTAACTCTTTAGGTAACTGACTAGCCTCTGTCATTTTAGTCAAATCTTCTTTCCAACATTTAAAGTTGGTATATATTGGCGTTACGTTTTCCGCTTCGATATTGTAAGGGAGATGTTTGATGACTTCACCTTTGTAGTTATAAGAGGTACAAACTTTAAGATGATCAAAACCGCTTAAAACATCACTCTTCATCATCATCAATTGAGTGACTCCATTCACTTCACAAGTATACTTTAGAGCAACCAAGTCTAACCAACCACAACGTCTTGCTCTACCGGTAACTGCACCAAATTCATGACCTACTTTAGCCATTTTAGCTCCAACGTCGTCGAATAATTCTGTTGGAAATGGTCCCGACCCTACACGTGTTGTATAGGCTTTAAATATTCCATATACTTCTTTTATTTTTCCAGGTGCAACTCCAAGACCAGTACATGCTCCTGCAGCAGTGGTATTAGAAGAAGTTACGAATGGATAGGTTCCAAAATCAATATCTAAAAGAGAACCTTGAGCTCCTTCTGCTAGGATCGTTTTTTCAGATTTGATAGCTTGATTTAAATACTCCTCACTATCAATAAAAGTTAACTTTTTTAGTTTTTCTAAGGATTCAAAAAATTCTACTTCCATTTCGTCCAAGTCATATTGAATATCTACATCGTAGAAGTCTATCATTGCAACGTGTTTTTTTGCAAGAGATTTATACTTTTGTTTAAAAGTTTCTAGTTCTAAATCTCCAACACGAATGCCATTTCTACCTGTTTTGTCCATATATGTAGGACCAATTCCTTTTAGGGTAGAGCCAATTTTTGCCTTCCCTTTAGAAGCCTCAGATGCAGCATCTAGTAGTCGATGAGTAGGTAAAATTAAATGTGCTTTTCTTGAAATAATTAATTTAGACACGTAGTCAATATGATATTTATCAAGACCTTCTAATTCTTTTACAAAAACAACAGGATCTATTACCACACCATTACCAATCACATTGATAGATTTTTCATGAAAAATACCAGATGGGATTGTTCTTAACACATGCTTTATACCGTCAAATTCCAGGGTGTGTCCTGCATTTGGACCACCTTGAAAACGTGCTATTATGTTATAATTTTTTGTAAGAACATCTACAATTTTTCCTTTTCCTTCGTCTCCCCATTGTAATCCTAATAATAAATCTACTGCCATAAGTTATGATTTGTCTTGTTTGGTTTCAGGATTTTTTCTATTTCCGTAAAAATAAAGTGAATGATTAATGATATCTACATTAAAAACTTCTTCAATGGTTTTTTTAATAGATTGGATCCTAGGATCACAAAACTCTATTACTTCTCCGTTGGATAAAATGAGATGATCGTGTTGTTTATCAAAATAACATTTTTCGTAATGTGCTTGACTTTGTCCAAATTGATGTTTTCTTACCAAACCACATTCTAAAAGTAATTCTATAGTATTATAGAGCGTAGCTCTACTTACTCGATAGTTTTTATTTTTCATGTTGATGTACAATGACTCAATATCAAAATGTTCTTCTAGATCATATACCTCTTGAAGTATTGCATATCTCTCAGGTGTTTTTCTATGACCTTTTTCACTTAAAAAAGCCGTAAATACATTCTTTACAATTACTTGATTATTTTGATTTACTTTTGTACTCATGATATCACAAAAATACTTAATTATAGTCTGCTAACTTTATCGATACCATTAATTTTTTTAATGTTTTTCACAAGGTTATCAAGAATGGTAATATTTTTTACCACCACAGCAATATTTCCGTTAAAAACACCATCGTGACTTTCAAAATGAAGATTAATCATATTAATGTTGTGATTGTTAGAAATTATTTTTGTGACCTCGTTAACCAACCCAATAGTATCTATTCCAGAGATAACAATTTCTGCTTTGAAGTCACTTTGTGTCGAATCTTTCCACTTAGCATTTATAATTCTGTAACTAAAGTTACTTTGAAGTTGTAAGGCATTGGGACAATTTTTTTTATGAACTTTAATTCCGTCAGATACGGTTATAAAACCAAATACGTTATCACCTGGTATTGGATTACAGCACGCAGATAATTTATAATCTAATTTTTCTTCATCTTTTCCAAACACCAACAAATCGTATTTTGCAGTAATTTCATCTTTATCGATTTCCTCTGGCTTCGTATTTTTTCTTAATCTATTTTTAAAGAAACTGACAAAAGCATTATTTCTAGTTGCAACAAATTCTTTTAGCTTTTTATTATCTATAATTCCGACTCCAACGCGATAAAATAAATCCAGACTTGTATTGATTTTAAAATAGGATACAAGTTGGTTAACTGTATTTTCATCAAAAGGAATTTTAAGAGATTTTAATTTTCTACTTAAAATTACTTTTCCCTCTTTAGCTATTAGTTTTTCTTCTCTCTTTTAATGAGGATTTTATTTTTGATAATGCTCGTCCAGTTACCGCATAATCCAACCAATTTGAATTTGGTTTAGCTTTATCTGAAGTGATGATTTCAACTTGATCTCCGCTTTTTAATTTTTTACTCAGTGGAACCAATTTACCATTTACCCTTGTTCCCCTGGTATGAAGCCCAATTTCCGTATGAACGTGAAAAGCAAAATCGAGGGCAGTAGAACCTTTTGATAAAGAATATAAATCGCCCATAGGAGAGAATACAAATATTTCTTTAGCATAAAGATTGAGTTTAAATTCTTCAACAAAATCGACCGCACTAATTTCTGAACTACCCAAAGTTTCTTGAAGTTTATTGAGCCAATTGTCTAATTCAATATCTCCTTTTTCTTTGTTTTTGTATTTGTAATGAGCCGCAAAACCTTTTTCGGCAATTTCATTCATTCGTTCCGATCTAATTTGAACTTCAACCCAACGTCCTTTAGGTCCCATAACTGTTATATGAAGCGCTTCATAACCTGTCGATTTTGGCGATGAAATCCAATCACGTAATCTGGTGGGGTTGGGGCGAAAATTATCAGTTACTATAGAATATATTTTCCAAGCGATGAACTTTTCGTTTTCTTCACTAGAATTATAGACTATTCGCACAGCAAACTTGTCATAAACTTCATCAAAAGAAACATTTTGAACCATCATTTTTCTTCTTATTGAAAAAATTGACTTTGGTCTTCCTTTAATTTCGTACTTTAATTTTTCCTTATCTAATGTATCTTTAACAATACTAGTAAAAGTTTTAATGTACTTGTCTTGCTGTTGTTTACTCTCCTTTATTTTACTAAATATATCATTGTAAACTTCAGGTTCTGTGTATTTTAATCCTAAATCTTCCAATTCTGTTTTAATATTGTACATTCCAATTCGATGAGCCAATGGCGCATATATGTACAATGTCTCTGAAGCTATTTTTACTTGCTTGTCTGGAGGCATAGCCCCCATAGTTTGCATATTGTGCAATCGGTCTGCAATCTTAATGATGATAACTCTAATGTCTTCATTAAGAGTTAAAAGCATTTTTCTGAAATTTTCAGCTTGAAGAGAAATATCTTTATCTGTAGATAAATGAGAAATTTTGGTCAAACCATCAACGATTCTTGCAACCGTCTCCCCAAACATTTGTTCCACGTCAGCTAAAGAGTAATTAGTATCTTCAACAACATCGTGTAATAATGCTGCTGCGATGGAAGTGGAATCCAGCCCAATTTCAGAAGCTACAATTTTTGCTACAGCAATAGGGTGAAAAATGTAAGCTTCACCTGACTTTCTTCTTTGCTCTTTATGGGCATCAACTGCAATGTCGAAAGCACTTCGGATTAGTTTTTTATCTTCTTTCGAAAGTGTTCGATAACTAATTTTAAGCAATTTTTTATACTGCTTAGCAATTTCCTTATTTTCTAGATCCAGTGCCTTATCTGTCATAAATTAAAAATACACAAATGATTGAAATAAACAATAAAATAAAATCTTATTTATATTAGATTTTAAGTTTTTTTTTAAAGTTCATAACGCTAAATTAAAATAGCGTATTTATTTTTTCATATTATGATATCGTTGAAGTAATGTTGGATGTGAATAATAAACAAAAACATAAGCTGGATGGGGAGTTAGATTGCTTAAATTATTTTTGTTTAGTTTTTTTAGACCCGAAATTAATGGTGCAGCATCGAAGGTTTCTTTTGCATAATTATCGGCTTGGTATTCAAATATCCTCGAAATAAAGTTCATTACCAATCCTGTAAGCTCTGAAATGGGACTGTAGAGTATTCCAAAAGCTATTAAACCAATATGGAAGGAAGGTGAAGCTACATTTAAGGCTTCTGATAATATTGGATTTCCTATGAATAACGATAATAACCAGAAAGTAAACCCCATTATTAAAATACTAATTATTAAATTAAATAGTATGTGTTTCCTTTTATAATGGCCTACTTCGTGTGCCAAAACTGCAACAATTTCTTCTTCTTCTAAATCTTTAATTAAGGTATCAAATAGCGTAACTCTTTTTTCACTTCCAAAACCTGAAAAATAAGCATTGGCTTTTGTACTTCTTTTAGAACCATCAATTACAACTATTTTATCTAGTTTAAATCCTACTTTTTGAGCATAATCTTGAATTTTAGTTTTTAATGAACCATCACAAAGTGGTGTTTGCTTATTAAAAAGAGGGACAATTAAACGTGCGTAAAACATATTTATAAAAAAAACAAATACAGCTATTATACCCCAAGCATACAACCAAAAATTACTGCCTACAGATTCATAAAACCAAATAATTATCGAAAGTAATAGACCTCCTAAAATAGCAGACATTAACCATCCTTTAATTTTATCCACAAGAAATGTTTTTAAAGTAGTTTTATTAAATCCAAATTTTTCTTCAATGATAAAGGTATGGTAATAGCTAAAAGGAGTGCTTAATAAATCACTAGCAAACATGATACTTCCAAAAAAGAGGAGCGCAATTATAATTGTGTTGTCTGAAAATGTTCGAGCCCATTCATCTACAAAAGCAAAACCATCTAAATAGAAAAAAAACAATGTTACAACTAACGAAATTGATGAAGCAATGGAGCTAAAACGATCATTTGCTTTTTTATAATTTTGTGATTTTAGATAGTCTTCTTCTTCGTATACATCACTGAGCTCAGGAGGTATGGGGTCCTTGTAATGTTTTGCATTTAAAGCATCTAAAACTTTATCAACAATAAAGCTAATTATTAATATGGAAATGAGAATATAAAAGAGCGTGTCGGATGTCATTTGTAAAATCTATTTTTTTAGATAGGATTTGAAATTTTAATAAATATCATTTGAAATTTCGTTGTCTTTTAACTTCAAATAAAAGTATCCCTGCTGCTACAGAGACGTTCATCGAATCGATTTCCCCTTGCATAGGAATATGGATATTTTTATAACTAGTTGTTCTCCATTCTTGCGATAAACCAGTAGATTCAGTGCCTACTATAATCGCAGTATTTCTTGTGAAATCTTGAGTGTAATAAGGCTCAGATTCTTGGAGAATGGCACTAAATATATTTATTTTTTTTTCTTTTAAAAAAGTGATAATTTCTGTAGTGCTTCCAGTAGCAAGCGTATTAGTAAAAAGACATCCAACGCTAGATCTAATAATGTTTGGATTGTATAAGTCTGTTTTAGGATTTGCAATAATTACAGCATCAACATTTGCAGCGTCAGCCGTCCTTAAAAAGGCTCCTATATTACCTGGTTTTTCTGGAGCTTCTGCAACGAGCACAAATAAATCTTTTTTTCGTAGATTTAAATTAATCAGGCTCAAATCTTTAGTTTTTGATATAGCTATAATGCCCTCTGTAGAACTTCGATAGGCAATTTTTTTATAAACTTCAGCACTAATTTCTATTAAATTAATGGTCGGTTCTCCAAAATGATTTAAGACTTCTTCTTTTGATATAATAACTGAATTGAAAAGAATAGTTTCTATTAGATAACCTCCCTTTAATGCTAATTCAATTTCTCGTTTTCCTTCAATAACAAAGGCACCTGTTTTTTTACGTTCCTTAGATTTTTCCTGCAATAAAATAATTTTTTTTATTAGCGGATTTTGAGTGCTTGAAATATTTTTTAGCATAGGACAAATATAAGTTTTTGCTAAACAATCAGTTATTTATTACTGTACTTATTGGTGTAGCGTTTCCAAAGTTCTGTTTGGTGTGTTTCAAGAGAAATTTCTCTTCCATCAATAAAAGCTTTAATTAATTGATTGGACATCATATCCAATGCATCTCCTTCACTTATAAAGAGCGTAGCACTTTTCCCTACTTCTAAGGTTCCATAAGAATTGTCAATTCCTAAGATTTTTGCTGGATTTTCAGTAATTAACTGCAATGCTTTTTCTTTATCCATTCCTTGACCAACAACTTGACCAGCATAAAAAGGTAAGTTTCTTGTATTCATCCTAGACATTTGTCCACTAGATTGTAAAGCTACTAATACTCCTTCTTCCACTAATAGTTTTGCTAATTTATAAGGTAGGTCATAATCATCATCATCACCTTCTGGTGTGGTATGCACTCGTTGAATTAAAACAGGAACATGATGCTGTTTTAGATAATCTGTAATTTTATGAGCTTCATAAGCACCAACTAAAACTAAATTATCTATTCCATTATTTTTAAGTATGGAAACAGCGTCAATCATTTCTTTTTCACCGTTAGCATGAATAAACATTTTTTGCTCACCTCTAAAAAGTCCTTGCATCGCTTTATAGGATTCATTAATTGTTTCAGGAGTTGATTTTCCATAGGTTTTACTGTTTACAATAAAACTTGTAATACTTTCTAGTTCTTCTTGATATTTTTTATTTGGTTTTTCAGCACTAGACTCTCCTAACCACCATCTTCCTTGCACATAACTTTCTGGCCAGTTCAAGTGTATACCATCGTCCACCTTTATTGCAGCATCTTCCCAATTCCAAGCATCAAGTTGTACAATAGATGAGGTTCCAGAAATTATTCCTCCTCTGGGCGTAGTTTGCGCAATTAAAACCCCGTTAGGCCTTAACGATTCAACAACCCTACTTTCAGCATTGTATGCTATTAATGATCTTATATTTGGAATAAATTGGCCTAATTCATCTAGATCTCTTGAGGGTCTAACGGCATCTATTTCTACGAGACCTAAGGTAGTATTTGGAGCTATAAAACCGGGATAAACATGTTTTTCGCTAGCATCAATAATAGTTCCTCTTAAAGGTATTTTAGAAGTAGTTGCATCAGCTACTGCTACTAACTTTCCATTTTCAAAAGTGATGATACTGTTTTGAATAATTTCACCATTTCCAATATGGGCAGTTGCTCCAGTTATAGTTAACACTTCTTTTTGTAAAGGAGCCGGTGTTTGTTGTGAATAAACAATAAAACCAAAGCTCATAATTAGTATCGTTCGTATATTTTTTAATGTTTTCATAATTTCTTTGATTAGGTTATAAGCTTTCACAAGTAAACTGTTTTTTCTGTTTTTTTACAGGTATTTTCTTTTTTACACCTTTATCTTTTATCATCCCTCATTAACTTTATAAGCTTGTTTTTCTCTTCTTTAATCGCGGCACGTTGTAATTTATCTTTTTCAATATCAAAATAAACGGCTCCTTCAATTAATGTTTTTTCAGCGATGGCATACACCGACAATGGGTGATCACTCCATAAAACTAAATCTGCATCTTTTCCAACTTTTATGCTACCCACTTTATCATCTAAATGTAACAATTTAGCAGGATTGAGGGTTACCATTTTCCATGCTTCTTCCTCAGACATTCCTCCATATTTTATTGACTTAGCCGCTTCTTGATTTAACCTTCTTGACATTTCTGCGTCATCACTGTTAATAGCCACGGTGACCCCTGCAGCTGCCATAATGGATGCGTTGTAAGGAATCGCATCTTTTACTTCGTATTTATATGCCCACCAATCGCTAAATGTTGAACCTCCGACACCGTGTTCTCTCATTTTGTCTGCAACTTTATAGCCTTCTAGTATATGCGTAAATGTGTTAATTCTAAAATTAAAACGCTCTGCGACTTTCATTAACATATTAATTTCACTTTGTACATATGAGTGACAGGAAATAAAACGTTCTTTATTTAATATTTCGACTAAAACCTCCATTTCGAGGTCGTAACGATAGGGCTTTCCACTTAATTTTTTTACTTCGTATTCTTTTGCTCTGGTAAAGTAATTAACATACAATTGTTCTACACCCATTCTCGTTTGTGGAAAACGACTATAACTTTGCCAATTGGATTGTTTTACGTTTTCCCCTAAAGCAAATTTTATAAATTTTGGAGCATCTTTATATAACAGACCTTTTGCATCTGCTCCCCAACGAGGTTTAATAATGGCAGAACGACCTCCAATAGGATTGGCAGAGCCATGTAAAATTTGAATAGCGGTAACCCCACCCGCTAAATTTCTATAAATATTAATATCTTCAGGATCTAACACATCTTCTATAGTAACTTCAGCAGAAGAATTTTGCCCACCTTCATTAATACTAGTTGCAGCAATGTGTGAGTGTTCGTCAATAATTCCAGTAGTTAAATGCTTCCCTGTGGCATCTATGGTCAATAAATTTCCTGAAGCTAAGTTTTTTCCAATCTTTTCAATTTTCCCATTTTTTACCAATACATCAGTTTCAGTTAATATTCCAACTTCTTCGTTGGTCCAAACAGTTGCGTTTTTAAATAAAATAGTTTGTTTTTTGGGTCTTTCTAAATAACCATAGCCAACATTTGGATAGGTTAGAGGTACTGTTCAACGTCACTATTTTTCTCTTCTTTTTGCTTCTCTTTTTTCTCTTCTTTTTTCTCTTCTTTTTTTAATGCGGTGAAGTTGGTTTGTGTACCATCCGGTAAAATTAATATACCTGAGAAATTAGAATGATTTTTTTCTATTAAAGCTGTGGAATTATACACATCCTTTGTTTCTTTATCAGTAATCGAAATTGTAACCCAATCATCTTTGTACGACAATTTTGAGTCATATATTAAGGTGTCAACTTTAACTGTAGCCTTTAATTTATTAATATTCCCAGCTATAGAAATATCGAATTTTTTTTCATCTGTAGTCAGGGTATAAGTTCCTCTAATATCTTTTTTATTTAATGAATTGATACTGTTTTTGGTCCCTTGTACCCAATTTTCATAAAGAATTGTTTCTTCATCAAACAACTCTCCAGACATGATTAAAAAATTTGCATATCGACCCTTTTTTAAGGTTCCTACCTTATCACTCTGTCCTAGCATCGCTGCAGGAATAACCGTTAAAGCTTCTAATGCTTTGGTTTTGTCAAAGCCGTATTTAATAGCTTTTTTTAGGTTTTTATCAAACTCAGAAACTTTTTTAAGTTTAAAAGTGGTCAATGCAAATTCAATATTGTTTTTTGATAAGACCCTGAGGTTTGTAGGAGCTTGATTCCAATCGCGCATTTCTGCAATGGTCAAATATTTAATAGCATAAGGATCGCTAACATCATAAGGCTCGGAAAATTAATTGGAATAATATATTTAGATTGAGTAGCTTTTATACTCTCAATTGCTTCGTATTCGTCACCAGCACCTATAATAGTATAATTCAAATCGAATAAATCACTGATATCATCTGCATTGATGTTTTTTCTTTTATCACCACTTTCAATAAAAGAAGGTAACGATTTATTGGTATTTAAAGCTTCTAATGATAAGTCCTTATTTTTTGCATGACCATCGGCATACCATTTGGCATCGTAATGCATTTGCTTTAATAAAGCAATGGCACCCATGTGAGAAGAAGGGTAGGACTGCCTGCTTGCTTCTGATTTTTTAAAAGAAAAGTATTGACCAGAACTATCATTAATAATTCTTTCTGAATTATTCAACCTATCACTAAGTGTTACCAAAATCCCCGTTCCCCTGGCGATACCATCCATAATATGGGTGTTTATAACTCCAAACCCTGCTTTTCTGAGTTCATCGGCTTTTTTACGATCGTACTCAAACCTATCAATTGCTCGATTTTCTGGCATCACATGATCATTCCAATAAAAACCTTCTCTTTTAGATTCGTATTGAGGTCCGTTCTCCCATTTAACTTTTTTGGTTTTCGGGATTCCAAAACTGGAATATGGATCAATAAATGAAGGATAAATATAGTTCCCGTTAAGATCTATAACAATCGTATTATCCGGGATTACAACAGATTTTCCACTTTCAACTACTTTTCCATTTTGAATTAATAAGGTTCCTTTTTTAATAACCTTGTTGGGAGAAATATAGAGGGTAGCGTTTGTAAATGCCGTGTAGTTATTATTCTCTTGTTTTAATCCAGAGTTTGTAGGAAAATAATCTTGAGCTATTGATGTTGCAACACTAATTAAAAGTAGGCAGGTAAATAATGTTTTTTTCATGGGTGAGTTATTATCAGTAAAATTTAAAAATACGGATACTGTTTTATTTAAAATAATTAATTAAAATTTTAACACAAAAATATTAAAAGGGTTGTTCTTCATAATAGTTTACAATTAAGCCGACCATATAATTATAACTTTTTATTCCATTAGTTTGATTATTCACTTTTAAAAAACGATCCCATACTGTTTTTGAAATAGTTTCAAAAGGATTTTCATAACTTTTCCAAAAATCTTGCATTTCTTGATAGCTTTTCAAAATTCCAGGATGAACGGTAGGCAACATCTTTTTATACCTATCTAAATCTCTTCTAGCAATTTCGTTTAAACAATAGCGGAGTGCAAAAATATACCCGGTGTAATTTATAAAAAGGTCATCATTATTGATGGTCGCTAAAACTGCGATAAAATTTGCTTCATTTTCAGCAGCATAACCCAATTGATGGGCTTGCTCATGACAACTAACTACCGGAAACCCGTAGTGTTTAATTAAATCGTTAACCTGTGCCTCCCCAGTTAGTGGATTGTAATAACCACTGTAGCCCATGTAGGTAAGAAGCAAACTCCAACTACTTTTTTTAATACTGGATTTTTGATAGTCAAGATTGGGGTGTTTTTTATGAATTTTCTGATACCCGTTTATTGATTTGTCAAATAGTTGCTGATTGTTGTATGGAGCTTCAACTTTAGCTGAATCTTGAAAACCCAAAGCAAGATGTACTTCATTCGATTTTTTTATAAGTCGCTCAGTCGTATTAATAAGTAGCTCTAAATTGTATGTTTTTTTTATTAACAAGGATTCGTGCAATGGAATTCTGTAATAATTGAATCCCCATATTAAATTAAAGAACAAATAAATTAGGGATAAGCTTGAAAATACATCTAAAAAAAAAGACTTAGGATCGCGTCGAACTTTTATCAAGTTTTTAAATAACCATCGAACGATCAGGATAATAAAAATGAGGTAAAAAATATCTCCAACAGAAAAAGGAATCCAACCAAAGGTGAATCTTAAGGCTTCAGAAATTAATGGAAAAATTCCTGTACTGTAATAGACTTCAACGAATTCTGGAAAATATTTTAATATCTGCAAAACAATGACCTGAACTGGAATTAAGCTAATTAGAAGTAATTTTCCTTTGTTTTTCATATTTCAAACTCACAAATTAAAGCTGCACAATTTTTATTTCACTGTTTCTTCTATTATGATAGCACATTTAAAATCCATAAAAAAGACATAATCTAATTCGGTCTTACGCTTGAATGCTTCTGCATCAATAATATTTGAAAAAACATCAATATCCTTTGAAAAGCCGGTATCATCAAATTCTTTTAAAACAATAAATACTTTCATTCTATTACAAATTAATTAATTAGATAAAACAGATTGTAATAGTAATATTTTTTTTATTTTTAAATACTAAATTTAATAAATAAAAAATGAGTATTAAAATGATTGTTTTAGATATCTACGAAGCAGATGATTTTGGAGCTGCTGACAAGAGGTATTGAAAAGATTTTTGTTAGATAAACCGGTCTTAATCGCTGCTTCGTGCAGCTCAAAATCTTCAATTACTCTCAACACCATTACAAATAGTAAATGGTTAATGTATCAGGCAGAATTAGCAAATATTTGCTTAGAAAATTTAAAATTCAGGGAACTTACCAAAAAAAATGACAAAGTAACTAGCGCTCTTTTCTCAGATCATAATAAGTATATAGTAACTACCATGGGGCCCAATAATTTACCAACAATTTATTAAATTAAATTTCTTTAAAGACGACATGCTCGTTTTTAAGCAAGTAAATCGTAATTTTGTTTTAAATTTTTAAATTGTCCACGAATGAATGAATCGATAAGAAATTTAGAGCCAATAAGACTTTGGAATAATTTTGCAGATTTAAATGCAGTACCAAGAGCATCTAAAAAAGAAGAACAAGTCATTGAGTTTATAAAAAACTTTGGAAATCATTTAGGTTTAGAAACTTTTGAAGACGATGTTCGAAATGTAATTATCCGAAAACCTGCTACTCCAGGAATGGAAAATAGAAAAGGGATTGTATTGCAATCGCACCTCGATATGGTACATCAAAAAAATAACGATACCGTATTCGATTTTGCAACTCAAGGCATAGAAATGTTTGTGGATGGTGATTGGGTGAAAGCTAGAGGCACCACATTGGGTGCAGATAATGGATTAGGAGTGGCCACTATCATGGCTATTTTAGAAAGTAAAGAAATTGCTCACCCAGCTATCGATGCTTTATTTACTATTGATGAAGAAACCGGTATGACTGGTGCTATGGGGTTAAAAGGCGGTTTATTAAAAGGCGAAATACTTCTTAATTTAGACACTGAAGAGGACGATGAAATTGGTGTAGGTTGTGCAGGTGGAGTAGATGTTACAGCCTCTAAAAGTTACTCTCCACAATCCACTCCAGAAAATACGATTGCCTACCAAATAAGCGTTAAAGGTTTGCAAGGCGGACATAGTGGTATGGAGATACACCTTGGCCTAGCCAATGCAAATAAAATAATGAATCGTATTCTCATAGCAACCAACGACTGTTGTTCTATATCGTCCTTACTTGGTGGAAGTTTAAGAAATGCCATTCCTAGGGAAAGCAATGCTCAGGTTGTGATAGTCAATGAAACTAATTTTATAACTGCTTTTGAAAAAATTAAAGCTGATTTATTAGATGAATACCAGCCCATAGAATCAGAGATGACCATCAGTATTGAGAAACTCCACGAGCTGCCAAAAACCATAATAAGTAACGAATGTCAACAATTATTTTTAAAAGCAGTAGCCGGAGCACACAATGGTGTTTTTAGGATGAGCCCAGCCATAGCCGACTTGGTGGAGACTTCTAATAATATTGCAAAAATAATTTTAGAGGAGGGTCAAATTAAAATTGAATGTTTAACACGCTCCTCGGTAGAATCCTCAAAGGAACATATGGTAAATTCATTAAAATCAGTATTTAAATTAGCTGGTTTCAGCGTGGTCTTATCAGGAGATTATCCCGGTTGGGCTCCGAATATGGATTCTGCTATTCTAAAAGTATTAGACTCTTTATATGAAAAAATGAATGGTGAAAAAGCACATGTAGCGGCCTGTCATGCTGGCTTAGAATGCGGAATTTTAGGAACAAATTATCCGAAAATGGATATGATTTCTTTTGGACCAACCATCAAAGGAGCGCATTCCCCAGATGAACGTGCTTGCATATCATCTACTCAAAAATTTTGGAGTTTTTTAAAAGAAATTCTAAAAGAAATTCCTTTAAAATAAGAGATATTTTTTTTAATGACGATTAAAAAATAATTTTCTAATTGCAATAAATATAAAAACAAGCATGGTATTGATCAGGAAAAAAGGAATAATAAAAGCCTTTAAACCCAATACTAGCATCCCTGCAATTACGAGTAATTGAAATCCTAAGCCAAAAATAGATACGACCGTCATAAATAAATTTGGCCAACATTTGCTTTTTTCTGCTGAGGAATCTAATTGGTATATAATTTTATCAAAAACTCCGTACAGTAGTTTATATAAACTAAATAAAATGGTGACATGTTTTTGCTTTTCGCCAGCCAATGCTATTGGGGTACTATTTTCGAAAATTCGACTGGTTGTATCACCATTAAATTTATTTCTTAAGATGGTGTAATAGTAATTGTATAGAGTCCCTTGCAGTTGGAACCCGAAAAATGCTAAAAAGCAAGCCCAATAATTAGCATTGGTAATATAAGCTATGGTTATAAAAAAGAGGGCGTTTAATATTATATCTGCTACGGAGTCGAGAAAGCGGCCCGTATAGGAAGGTTTTTGTTTTACACGAGCTAACTCTCCATCTGCCGCATCTAAAATTGATTTTAAAATTAAAAAAAACGCAGCATACCAGTATAAGTTTTCTAACATACAATAAATTGCTAAAAAACCAGCAATGATAAATCCAATGGTTACATGAATTGGCGTTAAAACGGTGTTTTTAAGATAATTTGCGATGATTTTGGCGATCGGACGTCCATAGTCTGAAAGATCAATAAATTTATGCTCTTTGGGTAATTTAGACATGAGTTCTTATAGAAACGCTAAGGTTAAGAGTACTTTTTATAGCGCTGTAATATACGTTTTAAATTATGGTTAAAATTAATTTAATTTTTTTTATCGAAAAATACGTAAGCTAAAAAAAACAACAAATAAACCAATAAATAAAACAGATAAAAGTTTCTAAACTTTATATAAGCTTTGTTTTTTGGATAAAGTGTTCCGAATAGACCTTTTATTTCTTTGATGAAATAGGGTTTAATATTGATAAACCAACTATCAGTTTGATAAACTATTTTTCGAAATTTACTTCTGTAATAACTTAATGGTAAGCCCCATAAAATAAAAAGAATAAGCCATATATTTTTCTTTATAAAATCCATTTAATTATTTTTTTTGGAACCAAGGGAAAAAAGAACTCGTTTTATCGATATAATCAGAATAGGCAGTTTTTGTTTGTTTTAAAGATTTTTCAAGCAATGTTACTCCAGAAATGTTAATAATTAGTAAGGTCATCAGTATGGAGCCAATTACCTGCCAATAACCTCCTGCAGAAATACTGAAAATTGCGTATGACCACCAAACTGCAGCATCTCCAAAATAATTTGGATGGCGGGTATATTTCCAAAACCCTGAAGTTAATACGTTGCCTTTATTATTAATGTCTTTTTTAAAACGCATCAATTGGTAATCGCCGCCAGCCTCAAAAATAAATCCGATTAGCCAAATACCGATACCTATATAATCTAAAGAACTAGGTGTTGTTGGTTGAGACGAAAAACTCATTCCAAGCAGTGTACTAGAAATAAGGATCATCAAAGCACCTTGTAATAAAAAAGCTTGAAAATAACTAAACCACCAATATCGTTTGGGGCCAAATTTTCTTCTAAATTCTTGATATCTAAAATCTTCTCCCTTGCCTATATTTCTGTATGCAAGGTAAATACTAAGTCGAAGTCCCCAGACGCTTACTAAGACTACTAGCAGTATTTTTCTTGAATTTAAATCTCCTGAATTAAAAACATAAAAAATGTTTAGAATTACAAATCCTAAGCCCCAAAAAATATCTACAATGCTAACGTCTTTTAAATAAATACTCCAAATCCAAAGAATAGTTACTAAAATAAAAATAAGAAAAGAAGCTTGATAGTATAATTGAACCATTGTACTTATTAATTTTTTTTATTGGTCATTTCAAATATAAGAGTTCCTCCATTTTCAATATCAGTATGTGATATTAAGTTTTCTTTTATTGCTATCCCGTTTACCGAGACGCTCTTAACATAAATATTTTCTTTACTTTGATTATTGGCTATAATAGACAAGTCTTTTCCGTTTTCAAGGTGAATTACCGCTTCTTTTATTAAAGGACTTCCAAGGGCATAATTTAATGAGCCTGGAGTTACTGGATAAAATCCTAGACTACTAAATATGTACCAAGCACTCATCTGTCCAGCATCGTCATTTCCACATAAACCTTCAACTGTAGGACCATACATGGTATCCATAATCATTCGAATTCGTTCCTGAGTTTTTTTTGGATGCCCCGTCCAATTGTATAGATATGGAATATGATGTCCTGGCTCATTACCATGAACATAATTCCCTATAATACCATCTCGAGTGATATCCTCATGTTTTGCTATGTATTTTTCATCAATATTCATAGTAAAAAGGGAATCCAAATGTTGGCTAAAACGTTCTTTACCTCCCATCATATTAATCATACCGTTTATATTTTGTGGAACATACAAACCATAATTCCATGCATTTCCTTCAATAAATCCCTGACCATGAGTATCCATGGGATCAAAATCTTTCCTGAATTTACCATTCGATAATTTTGGACGCATAAAACCAATTTTAGGATCGTAAACATTACTGTAATATTTTGAACGATTACTAAAACGTTTTTCGAGTTTTTTGTCACCAACTTTTTTAGCCATTTGAAAGATACACCAATCGTTATAGGCATATTCTAAAGTTTTAGATACTGAGGAATGACTCTTGTCATCTGGTACATATTTATAGTTCATATAATCACCTAGACCGTCAAAATACGTTACGCTTGCTGTATTTACAGAAGCCTGCAGAGCTCGTTGATGATCAAAATCTCCAATATTTTTAATCATAGCATCAGCAATAACGGAAGTAGCATGGTACCCAATCATACACCAGTTTTCATTCGCATAATGTGACCAAATTGGTAGCATACCATGCACGCTTTGGTCATGATGCGCCAACATTGATTTAATCATATCATTATTACGTTGAGGCTGGGTAATGTTGAGTAATGGATGTAGGGCGCGATAAGTATCCCAAAGCGAGAAAATGGTATAATTAGTAAAACCTTTTGAGTTGTATATATTTTGATCTAAACCTCTGTAGTTTCCGTCCACGTCCTCATAGAGGATGGGTGTAAGATTAGTGTGGTATAATGCTGTATAAAAAGTAGTTTTATGATCTTCAGTGAAGGTTTTAATTTCGATTTTAGAGAGTTCTTCATTCCATTTTTGTTTCGTTTCTTGAAGTGTTTTGTTAAAATCCCAATGTGGAATTTCTGTATCTAAATTTTTTAGGGCACCATTGGTACTTACTGCAGACAGTGCGAATTTGATATTTATTTTTTCCCCATCTTTTGTGTCAAAATTAAAGTAGGCCCTAATATCTTTTCCTGCCATTTCAGGAAAATTTTTAGACTGGTCAAATCGTCTATAAAAGCCATCGTAAGTTTCTTTATTGTATTTTTTATGACCATAACTTTTAAAAGGCTTAGAAAATTTCATAGCAAAAAACACTTTTTTAGTTCTAGCCCAGCCCTTTGTTTGACGATAACCGGTGACTAACGAATCGTTTTCAACACGCATGAAGGTCCACACGTTTTTATTTTCGTGGTGATATACGTTATAAACCATATCCAAAATGATATGTGCATCATCAGATGCCGGAAACGTATATTGATGAAATCCAACTCGTTCACTTGCTGTAAGTTCTGCTTTAATACCATAACTATCCAATTCTACCTGATAATAACCTGGAGTTGCTTTTTCTTTTTTATGCGAAAAAGTTGAGTAAAAACCTTTTTGACCATTTTGAGTTTTTAGAGGCTCAAGCACCATTTTCCCAACTGTTGGCATGACAAGTAAATCTCCTAAATCTGCATGTCCAGTACCACTAAAATTGGTATGAGCAAAACCAATAATTATTGAATCACGATATTGGTAACCAGCGCAATATTCGTATGTTTCAGGATTGTAACTACCATCCTTATCATACATTAGTTCAAAATTAGTTTGTGGACTTAATTGTACCATCCCAAAAGGAGCAGTGGCACCAGGAAAAACGTGCCCCATTTTACTAGTACCAATTAAGGGATTGACATACTGAGTATAATCCTTTTTAGTATTATTAAGTATTTCTTTCTTGTTTTTATTACATGAAATGAAAAAAATAAGGCTGAGAAGGAGTACTGCTGTTTTATTCATTTTTGAAATATTTTTGTCGCCCAAAGAAAAAGGGAATATTTAGTACCTAAAATTACAAATTATAATTAAACTTTGTAAAAAAGGGATAAAAAAAGACCTTCTAGTAAGAAGGTCTTTTTCTGTTTTAATAGTAGCTTTTATTTTACAATTTCCACTAATTCTAAAGTGAAAATTAAATCACTTCCTGGAGGAATTAAATTTGGAATTCCTCGTTCGCCATATGCTAGATGCGATGGAATTAAAAGTGTAGATTTTATCACCTACACTCATCATTAATAAACCTTCTCTAAATCCAGGTATTAATTGAGCATTTTTACTATAATCTGTTGGGATTGGTTGATATCCACCAGCATCAGCTCTACGATGGTCAAAAGTATTGTATTTTTTTGCTATCTCTTCTAGATTTGAATCAAATAAAGATCCATCTTTTAGATAACCCGCATAGTTCATTTTAATTTTGGAACCTTCGTTTGGTTTTACACCTTTCCCTTTTTTATTAAAATAAACTTAATACCTGAAGGCATTTCTTCTGCTTTGGCAATATCACTCGCTAACGTTTCAGCAGTTATATTGCTACTGCTTCTTTTGCTGCTTGTTCTTCTTTTACTTTTTCTTCGGCTTTTCCATCAGCATCATTGAATGAAATAACGTCAGCACCACCAACTCGTGATGATATTTAATTTGTTTATGACAACAGGTTCAACAGGCTTATCACCTGGTTTTGATGTTTCGACAAGTCCTAAAGAATCTACCACATCTTGACCTATTGCAATTTCTCCAAATACCGAGTGTTTACCATCCAACCAAGGAGTTTCTTTTAGGGTAATAAAAAATTGACTACCATTGGTTGCTGGACCAGAGTTAGCCATCGACAAAATGCCCTTTTTATCATGTTTTAGATTATCCGAAAACTCATCTGGAAACGTATAGCCTGGATTTCCTGATCCTGTTCCAATGGATCACCACCTTGAATCATAAAGTCTTTTATGATTCTATGAAAAGTCAATCCATCGATAATATTTTTTTCCTTTGTATGCTGAATCCACTAATTCGTTTCTGCCTTCAGCCAATTCAACAAAGTTGGCAACCGTAAGTGGAGTTCTTCATGATATAATTTTGCTACAAAAACACCTTTGTTAGTGTTGAACTCTGCATAAACACCTTTCTCTAGATTTGGATAATTACTTTCTTGACAAGAAGCCAAACCAAGGCTAAGTATTAAAATTAAAAATGCTCCTTTTTTCATAATTCTAGTAATTTTCATTTGTTTTATTTATTGAATTTAATGTTACTGTGCATTGTATAGGAACGATTAGTTCCTAATTTATTTTCTATTCCATAATAGCCATATGCTTTGTAGGATGGAAATAAAAATGTAATCGTTTCTCCTTCTTTCATTAATTTAAGGCCATCACGTATTCCAGAAATTAGTTCTTGATTAGTTTTATCGATAACACAATTTTGAAGGCCAACTTCATTTTTTGATAGTATCGTTATGCCATTTAAATCTTTGATGTTAGTGATAGAAAAGTAACTTTATCTCCATACTCAGGGACTTTAGTTTTAGAACTATCTTTTACCTCATAATAATACCAAAAACCAGATTCCGAAGTAAAATAAGATTGTGTTTTATTGAGCCTCTAAAAGTTGGATAATTTCTTTTTCTTCCTTTTCAAAAATAGCTTTATTTCTTTCGAATGGATGTAGAAATAAATGAACCCGATGTGTATACTGTACAGGTTTTCTTGCTTCAGGACTTTTACAGGAAAACAGTACCAGTAAAAACGTAAAGGTTAAAAATAAATTACGCTTCATTTAATTCTTTATTATAGCCGGGCAAGATACTCATAAAATCTTCAACGGTTTCAGATAAAGTTCTTGATACTTCTGCCACCGGCGGCATTCAGATGTCCCACCTCCGTTGAAAGTGATTTTCTTGAAAACTCATTCACCGAGAAGGAACCTTTGCTTCGAAGCGATATCTTTATGATTTTTTCTTTTTTATTTTCAATAAAAATCAGTCGCAAAAACAACACCACTCATTGATAAGCGCATAGTTGACGAAACCTTCGGTGTCTCCCTTTTTAAAATTGTTATTATTCAATTCCTCCTGACTCAAGGTGATGTAAGGCCGTTTTGTAATTCGGGGAGCATAACCATATTATTTAAGGCAACTCCTAAGAGCTTTAATCGGTCAGGGACTGTTGGTGTCGTAGACGTTTTGGTGAATGATCGAGTTAGGCGCACCAGCTTCGATTAGATGGGCAATTACCCTATGGGTAGCGGCTGTTGTCGCTGGAAAACGAAAAGAGCCCGTATCGGTCATAATACCAACATATAACTGCGTGGCAATTTCTTTGTTTAACAAGTTGAGGCCACCCATAAATTCTATAAAATGATATACCATTTCTGAGGTTGAACTCATACCTACATCGCTATAGGTTACAAGGGCGTAATCATCTGGTTCTTGGTGGTGATCAATGAGTATAAAATCTGCTTTAGTTGCCATTAATTCTTGTGCTAAATCTCCAGTTCTATTCAAGGCGTTAAAGTCTAGGGTAAAAACAAGATTTGCTTCGCTAAGACAATTTTTTACGTTGTCTCGATGCTGTTCGTAATTAATGATTGTTTGAGTTTCAGGAATCCATTTTAAGAATTCAGGAAAATCATTAGGCATAACCACAGTTACTTGGTGTTCTAATTGTTTTAAAAAATTAGCCAAGCCTAAACAGGACCCAATTGCGTCTCCGTCTGGGTTTTTATGACCTACAATAACTATATTGCTCGTGTTGGCCAGGGCTTGTTTTAGTATCAAAATTTCCTCTGAATTCATAGTATGCGAATATACAATTTATTAGTGTTTACTTGTGGTAAATGATTTCAAATTGCATACTTTTGCAAAAAAATTATAAAAAATGAGAACAGACAGAACATTTACTATGTTAAAGCCCGATAGTGTTGAAAAAGGAAATATTGGTGCCATACTTGAAAAAATTACAGCTTCCGGATTTAGAATCGTAGCTATGAAACTTACTCAAATGACCATGGATGACGCAAAAGCTTTTTATGCAGTGCACAGTGAGCGTCCTTTTTTCGGTGAGTTAGTTGAATATATGACCCGTGGTCCTATCGTTGCTGCTATCCTTGAAAAAAATAATGCAGTAGAAGATTTCCGTACTTTGATTGGAGCTACCAATCCAGCTGAGGCTGCAGAAGGTACGATTAGAAAACTATATGCTGCCTCTATTGGTGAAAATGCTGTTCACGGTAGTGACAGTGACGAAAATGCAGCCATTGAAGGCGCTTTTCATTTTTCAGCCAGAGAAATGTTTTAAAAAATATTTTAAATACAAAAAAACCTTCCATATACGGAAGGTTTTTTTATACTATAATTTATGGTTAACGCAGAATAATTTTATTAATTATTTCTTTACCCATTTCTTCGTTAATCATCGCTATTATTTTTGTTTTACCATAACTTAATTCTTCTCGTAATACAGAAGAACTTAATTGAACATAAAGCACTTGTCGATCTAACTTTATTCCAGTGGTATATTTGGAAATAGCTTTTCCCATAACCTTGTGCCATGCATCTTCAATCGAAACTTTATCCAAGCCTTTTTGTAGTCTGTTGGTTTCTATAAACCCTTTTAATACATCACTCATTGAGTTTTGATCTCCTTTTCTTTTTGCCATTTTATAACTTAAACATTTTATACGATTGATGTATTTTTTTGATCACTTTTTCGGTTCTATCTGCGTGGGTATCACTTATAAATAATTGACCAAAGTCTTGATTTTTTACGAGTGCAATAATTTGTTCGACTCGTTGCTCATCTAATTTATCAAAAACATCATCCATCAGTAGTATTGGATTTACTTTACTTTGTGTTTTGATAAAATCAAACTGAGCCAATTTTAAAGCTATTAAAAAAGATTTTTGTTGTCCTTGTGAACCAAATTTTTTAATTGGGTGTTCTTCAATATCAAAAATTAGGTCGTCTTTATGAATTCCAAAATTACTGTATTGACTTATTTTATCTTTTGTAGCATTTTCCTTTAATAAAATTAATAAATCCTGTTCATTTAATTGACTCCTGTATTGAATTTCTACTATTTCTTTCGAATTACTGATAGATTGGTATCGTTTACTGAATATGGGCATAAAATCATTTAAAAACGCTTTTCTTTTTTCGTAAATAGTTGTTCCTAAATCATGCATTTGTAAATTGTAAATATCAAGAGTTTCTTGATTATGGGTATGATTTACCGCAAAATATTTCAGTAATGAATTTCGTTGAGCAACGATTTTGTTATAGTTTAATAAAGTGTTTAAGTAATCACTATCCCCTTGCGAAATAACTCCATCCATAAACTTTCTCCTTGTTTCACTTCCCTCGACAATTAAGATCACGATCTGCAGGAGAAATAATTACCAGAGGCAAAAAACCGATATGTTCGCTAAATCTTGGATAGGGTTTTCCATTACGTTTAATTATTTTTTTTAGGCCTCTTTTTGCACTGACTATAATTTTTTCTTCTCTATTCTTTTTATCATAATTACCTTCTATTACAAAAAAACCTTCTCCATGTTTAATATTTTGAACGGTTATTGGGTTAAAATAACTTTTACCGAAGGAAAGATGATAAATTGCATCTAAAACATTCGTTTTTCCGACACCGTTATTGCCTACCAAACAATTTATTTTTGAATCAAACTCAAAAGAAGCGGTTTCAAAGTTTTTATAGTTAAGAAGTGATAAGTTTTTTAAAACCATGTATTCCAGTATATTAGAGTCTTTTGACTCCAATTTTTGCTTTTGTTTATTTATAAGTGCAAATTATTGAAAAATAATAAAAACTTGTGCTTTTATTATCTAATAAAAATTATATTTTTGCACACTTAACAAAGCATATTATGGCAACATACAAGAAAAGAGGGGGTAGGCCTAAAAACAAAGCCGAGAAAATTTCTCAAATAGAAGAGGAAAGTACAACGGCAGAGGTATTTAGTACCCTTGATGAAGGAGCTTCAAGAACTGAGGCCTGGGTAGAAAAAAATCAAAAAGCAATTTTAATTTTCGTTGGAGTTGTAGCAGTTAGCGTTTTAGGATTTTTAGGTTTTCAAAACTTTATCCAAGAACCGAAAGAAACTGAGGCAATGAACGAAATGTTTCAAGCTCAATCCTATTATGAGCAAGCATTAGACTGCCACCACAAAAGATTCTTTATTTAATCTTTCTATAAATGGAGGGAATGGAAAATTTGGTTTTGTCGATATTATCGATAATTACAGCGGTACCAATGCAGCTAACTTAGCAAATTATTATGCAGGTGTTGCCTATTTAAATACAGGGAAATATCTAGAAGCAATTAAGCACTTAGACCAATTTAAAGCAGATGATGCTAATGTAGCTCCTATTGCAAAAGGGGCTATTGGAGATGCTTTTGCTCAATTAGATCAGCAAGAAGAAGCTTTAAAGTATTACGAAAATGCTGTGTCAATGAGTTCTAGCGAACTTACAGCTCCACGTTTTTTATTAAAAGCAGGAATTATAGCTATCGATTTAGGTAAACCTTCTGTTGCATTAAAACATTTAAATACTATTTTAGATGACTACCCAAAATCACCTGAAGCTGATAAAGCTACTTTATACCTAGGAAAAGCTGAAGCAATGAAATAATATGGCGACAGAAAACAATAACTTATCATCTTATGATAAAGCAACAATCCCAAATGCGAAAAATTTTCGGTTTGGGATTGTTGTTTCTGAATGGAATTCAAAAATAACAGAAGGAATGTTTCAGGGTGCTTATGATACTCTTTTGGAATGTGGTGCTATAAAAGAAAATATAGTACGTTGGAATGTTCCTGGGAGTTTCGAGCTAGTTTACGGTTGTAAAAAAATGCAACAAAGTTTCCAAATGTTAGATGCGATCATCGCTATTGGTAGTGTTATTGAAGGTGAAACTAAACATTTTGACTACGTTTGTGAAGCTACTACAAACGGAATAATGCAATTAAATTTAGATAATGATATCCCTGTAATGTTTTGTGTATTAACAGACCGAACTTTGCAGCAAGCCATAGATCGTAGTGGAGGAAAACATGGAAACAAAGGTGTAGAAGCCGCTATCGTTGCTATTAAAATGGCTCAACTCAGAAAAGAGGCCAAATAATCCATTTGTAAAGAAGTTTTTTTCTTTTCATAACTTTACATAAATAAAGTTTTGTATTCTAATGGTATGCTTAAAAATCCTGAATTAGACTTAGCCTGGGAATTTGTTGAAAAAACAGACCGTACAATTTTTTTAACAGGAAAGGCAGGAACTGGTAAAACTACTTTTTTACGTTCACTAAAATCTAATTCTTTAAAAAGAGTTATTGTAGTTGCTCCAACAGGTGTGGCAGCTATTAATGCTAAAGGAGTAACAATTCACTCTTTTTTTCAAATGCCATTTGGACCTATTTTACCTAATGATTCTAAATTTAATAATAGAGGATCCTCGTTTCAACATAAGTTTAGTAAAATAAAAATTAATATTATTAGGTCGTTGGATCTATTAGTTATTGATGAAATAAGTATGGTGCGTTCGGATTTATTGGACGGCATCGATCAGGTTTTAAGAAGATATAGAGATAAACGTAAAGTATTTGGTGGAGTTCAAGTTTTAATGATTGGAGATTTACAGCAGTTAGCTCCTGTTGTAAATACTAATGAATGGAATTTATTAAAAAGTCATTACGAGACTCCCTATTTTTTTAGTAGTAAAGCATTTATCGACAGTCATACCGTAAATATTGAACTGAAACATATTTACAGGCAAGAAAATCAAGAGTTTATTCGTATTTTAAATGAAATAAGAGCCGGTGAAATGTCTGAAGATTCAATCAAAAAACTTAATGAAAGATTCTTGCCAAATTTTATTCCAAAGGAGGATGAGGGGTTTATTACACTTACGACTCATAATAAAAAGACACATGTACTTAATGATAAAAATTTAAATAAATTAAAAGGAAAATCCGAAACTTATAAAGCTATTATTCAAGGTAAATTTTCAGAAACTTCACACCCAACCCACAAGGAGTTACTTTTGAAAAAAGGTGCACAGGTAATGTTTATTAAAAATGATAGTAATCCAGAAAAAAGATATTACAACGGTAAAATAGGTAAAATAATAGCAATTCATAAAAAAGAAGTAAAAGTTCAATGCGAAGGAGAACTTGAAACTATAACGGTAAGCCCCGAAACTTGGGAAAATGTAAGTTACGAAATTGATTCAAAAACTAATGAAATATCTGAGAATTGTATAGGTTCTTTCTCGCAAATACCTTTAAGATTAGCATGGGCAATTACCATCCATAAAAGTCAAGGTTTAACTTTTGATAAAGCTATAATTGACGCTAACGCAGCTTTTGCCCATGGACAAACTTATGTTGCCTTGAGTCGTTGTAGAACATTAAATGGTGTCGTATTGAAAAGTGAAATTAATCAAGAAAGTATCATTACTGACCTAAGAGTAGCAACTTTCACGAATCACATTACCGAATTTCCTCCAAAAGAGAGTGATTTATTAGTTTCAAAAAAAATATTTCAATTAAATCTTATAGGTGAACTCTTAAACTACTATGATTTTTTACCCCCAATCACGCGACTATTAAATCTATATTATTCAAATATATCTAGTTTAAAAGGTGCTATTGAAACTCCTTTGATAGTTATAAAAGAACAAGGTATACAACCAATCTTAAAAATTGCTACTAATTTTAATAGCCAGCTTTTTAAGTTAAGTAATGAAGAATTAGATATTGAAAATGATGAAATTATTTTAGAGAGAATTCATAGGGCTATTACTTATTTTATTAATCACACTAAAGAAAAAATAAAGTCTCCCTTTGATGAATTTTCTTTTTCAACCGAAGATAAAGGGCTTCAAAAAGAATTTGAAAAAAATACGAATAAAATAGAAGAATTATTAAAGTCTAAACTTTATTGTTTATTAGGTTTAAATGGAAATTATAAATTCCGAAAATATTTAAAACTTAGAGCTGAAGCTGTTTTACTAAAACCAGAGAAACCAAAAAAAAATAAAGCTTATTCTGCAGAAACAAAGCATCCAATTTTATTTGATAATCTACGTAATTTAAGATCGGTTATAGCGCAAGCTGAATCTATACCGCATTTTCAAGTTTTTACTCAACATACTCTTTACGAACTTTCAGAATTATTACCACTCAATAATAGGCAATTAAAAACTATTCATGGAATGGGAAAAATTAGAGTTCAAAAATATGGTGATGAAATTTTAGCTTGTATCAATGAATATGCAGATGAGAATAATGTTATTATTGATGAAATTGTTGTTAACGAAAAAATCAAAAAAGTAAATACCAAATTAATATCTCTAAAACTATTTAAGGAAGGTCTATCAATTCCAGATATTGCAAAAAAGCGAGGTTTAGTTAGAGGAACTATCGAATTTCACTTGTCCTACTTTGTAGCTCAGGGAGAAATTGACATCTACGATCTAATTTCAGAAAAGCGTTTTTTAGAATTAAAAAATAAAATGGAACAACTTACCTACGAAAACTTAACAGATTTAAAATCAAAACTGAATAATGAATATTCTTATTTTGAATTGAAATTAGTTTTGAATGAATAATAATTTAAATTCTTAATTTTTTTTAAGAACGATAGGCGGTTATTAATTTTGGTATATTTATTGTCAATACGTTGTTAAAACACTTCTAAAACAAGTTGAATTTAATTACTTTTGATTAATGGGAATTTTAAAGCCACGAAAAAATAAAAAATTTGGATATGAACCTCGTTATTATAATAATGAAGGTTCGGGTAGTCCTTTCCAAATGCAGCATAAATTCGATAGTTACCGATCAACCGTAGGTGAAAGTAAAAACTTAAAAGCAAAGTTTAAAGCTGCCTTTACTGAACTAAAAAAAACCTCTGATAAAAACACAAATTATCGTTTATTTTTTATTTTCACTATTTTAATTTTAATATTCTTATTTATTATTGATTTTGATTTATCAATATTTTTTAAAAGCTAATGGCAGATATTATTCAATTATTACCAGATCATGTTGCCAATCAAATAGCTGCAGGAGAAGTTGTTCAAAGACCAGCTTCCCTAGTTAAAGAATTACTCGAAAATGCTATAGATGCAAAAGCCACATCGATTAAACTACTCATAAAAGATGCTGGAAAAACGTTAGTACAAGTAATTGACAACGGAATAGGAATGACGAAGGCAGATGCTCAATTTTGTTTTGAACGTCATGCTACCTCTAAAATTAAAATAGCCGAAGACTTATTTAATATTCATACAAAAGGATTTCGTGGAGAAGCTTTAGCTTCTATTGCCGCTATTGCTCATGTAGAATTGAAAACTAAAACTGAAAAAGATGAAATAGGAACTCACATTACTATAGAGGGAAGTTCGATAATATCCGAAACTCCTGTGGTAGTTCCTGTGGGAAGTTCTATTTCAGTGAAAAATTTATTTTATAATATTCCTGCTCGACGGAATTTTTTAAAAAGTAACCCTGTAGAGACGCGACACATTATCGATGAATTTCATCGAGTAGCGCTGGCTCATCCCAATGTAGAGTTTATTTTGATTAATAACGAAAGTACGGTTTTCAATTTGCCACCTTCAAATGTTAGACAACGTATTGTTAATATTTTAGGGGCTAAAACAAATGAAAAGTTAGTACCTGTATCTGAGGAAACAGAAATTGTTAAAGTAGATGGTTTTGTAGTTAAACCTGAATTTTCAAAAAAAAGTAGGGGAGAGCAGTTTTTTTTTGTAAACAATCGTTTTATAAAAAGTTCTTATCTACACCATGCCATTTTATCGGCTTTTGAGGGTTTATTAAAAGAGGGCAATCAACCTGGTTATTTTCTTTTTTTGTATGTCGATCCTCAAACGATAGATATAAATATTCACCCTACAAAAACTGAAATAAAATTTGACGATGAGCATGCAATTTATGCCATGCTCAGAGCATCTATAAAACATAGTTTAGGTCAATTTAGTATTGTCCCAAGCTTAGATTTTAATAAAGATCCAGAAATGGATACGCCCTATGATCTGAGTAAAAAAAGCCCAATTGCTCCTACTGTAGAGGTTGATAAAAATTTTAACCCCTTTCAGGAAAATAAGAATCAGAATTCTAAATTTAATACGTTCACATCAAAAAATACTGTTTCTAATTTAAATTCATGGGAGGCTATGTATGTTGGATTAAAAAGTGATCAGAATAATACAGACTTTGATTCTATTGAGTTCGAAAGTGATAAAGTAACAGGAAGTCTTTTCGAAAATGAAGAAAACAATTCCAACAACTTTATATTCCAATTTCAGAATAAATATATAATGAGTCCTATAAAAAGCGGAATTATGTTTATTCATCAAAATTTAGCGCATCAAAGAATTTTATATGAAGGAATATTAAAAAATATTACCGTAAAAGAGGCAACCAGTCAACAACTATTGTTTCCATTGCAATTAACTTTTTCAAAATTAGATCTGGAAATATTAAAGAGTATTCAACAGCAATTGGAACATACGGGATTTAGTTTTTCCTCTTTTAAGGAAGATACGATCGAAATTAATGGCATTCCTGTTGCTGTAAAAGAGAACGAGATAAAAAATATATTAGATTGTTTGGTCAGTGATATTCGAACAGAGGTTCCGGACCCAGGGTTTAGTCAAAATGACCTATTAGCAAAATCATTAGCGAAATCATTGGCAGTAAAAACAGGTAAAGCATTAAATGAAGCTGAGTTAGAACATTTGGTTCATCAATTATTTGCTTGCAAAGAGCCTACGAAATCTCCAACTAATCAATCAGTATTAATGATATTAGATGCATCAGATATTGATAAAAAATTTATTTAAATGAGAACTATTTCTGAAACCATAAAGGCTTTAATAATAGTTAATATTATTTTTTTTATAGGCTCAAGTTTTCTAGGAGAAGGCGCTTATAAATTATTTTCTTTATATTATTTCGAGAATCCAAATTTTCGATTTTGGCAGCCCTTAACCCACATGTTCATGCATGGAGGTTTAATGCATATTTTGTTCAATATGTATGCATTATGGGCATTTGGATCTCCTTTGGAAATGAATTGGGGTACTAAAAAGTTTTTATTCTTTTATTTTTCTGCTGGTTTTGGTGCTGCTTTGATTCATACTTTAGTTAATTATTACCAGATTCAAGAGGGGATGAATGCTCTTTTAAATATAGGAATGAATCAATCAGAAATCATGAGTATGTTAACTACAGGTCAATATAACTCTGGGATTTTAGAAGCTGTTTCTGTTGAAAGTATAGAGTCTTTGTATGTAAGTTTTAATACTCCAGCCGTTGGAGCTTCTGGTGCTATCTACGGAGTTTTAGTAGCTTTTGGTATGATGTACCCCAATACCGAATTAATGCTTATATTTTTACCAATCCCAATAAAGGCAAAGTATTTTATACCAATTATAATTGCTGGTGATTTATTTTTTGGAATTTCAGGTACCGCCACTGGTATAGCACACTTTGCTCATATAGGAGGCGCTTTATTTGGTTTTATAATGGCTTATTATTGGAAAAAGAATAGTTTTGATTCGCATCGATGGAATTAATTAAAAACTCTGATATATTTTATAACAAGTGAATACAAATAATCTAATTGGTCAGTTTAAGCAACTTTCGATAGTTTTAAAAATCATTGTAATAAATACTTTGATTTTTTTAATCTTTTATTTGGGATCTTTTTTCTTTAAATTATCCCCATCTACACTTGTTTCTTGGTTTGTGTTGCCTACTAGTTTTTTAGAAATAGTCTGTCAACCCTGGTCTTTTGTGACCTATGCTTTTTTACATGCTGGATTTTGGCATTTATTTTGGAATATGTATTTACTTTATTGGTTTGGCCTTTATGTATTAAATTTATTTACTTCTAAAAGATTTTTAACTATCTATTTGTTAGGAGCTATAAATGGAGGTCTTTTTTATGTTTTAGCATATAACTTATTTCCAGTATTTAATAATATATCAAGTAATTTAATGGGAGCTTCAGCAGCAGTATTGGCAATAGTCATTTTTATTGCTACCTATACTCCTGACGCTATGGTACGTATATTTACATTTCGAATTAAGCTTTGGCAAATTGGATTGGTTATGGTTTTGTTAGATTTATTTCAACTCCCATCTTCGGGTAATGCCGGCGGATTGATAGCGCATATGGGTGGAGCAATTTTTGGTTATGTATATGCTATCCACCTAAAAAAGGGGAACGATATAGGTATCTGGTTTGAAAATTTTATGGATTTGTTAGTAAATCTATTTAAGTCTAATAAATACAAACATTTTAAGCAAGTTCATAAAACAAAACAATCAGCACCAAAAAATACCAAACGAAACCCAACTACTAATTACCAAATAAAAATTGATCGTATTCTTGATAAAATAGGAAAAAGTGGTTATGATAGTTTGACCAAGGCTGAGAAGGATTTTTTATTTAAAGCAGGTAAAGATTAACTAATGAAAATAAAGTTTAGTTTTTTTAATTGGTTAATATATTGGAGTAACATTGTTGTTGCCTTTTTGTTATTAGTTACCTTTTTGGTACCTTATTTGACTCCTAAATCTTTTCCAAACTTATCGTTATTGAGTTTAGTAGTGTCACCATTAATTTTAATCAATATTTTATTTTGTGTTTATTGGTTTTTTAAAATCAAAAGCAATGTTTTTATATCACTCATAATAGTTGTCTTAGCTTATTTCCACTTTGGTCCTTTTATTAAATTATCAACTAAAAAACCTACTATTAATGCACAAAATCAACTAAAAATTCTTTCATTCAATGTTCGGTTATTTAATTTTTACGAAACCAAGAAATCCCAAAAAAAAATTCCCAAAATGATGGATTCTTATCTTAAAAAAGAACAACCTGATATTCTTTGTTTACAAGAGTTCAATAAAAATATGAACATAAATTTCTCGGAATACCCTCACCGGTATATTCACTTTAAAAACAAAAATATTTTAGGACATGCTATCTTTTCAAAATACCCTTTAATTAATACTTATACTTTTAATTTCAAAGATTCCTACAATAATACCATAGCAGCTGATATTGTAAAGGGGAAAGATACTATTCGCGTCTACAACATACATTTACAGTCTTTTAGTATACTGCCAAGCATGAAATATTTGCAAGAAGTGGACAACGAAGTTCTGAGAAAAAAAGTTAGTACACGTTTTGTAAAACAACAAAATCAAGTTGATAAAATTATTCAACACAAAAATAAATCTGACTCTCCAGTTATTATTTCGGGTGATTTCAATAATACTGCATTTTCTTATGTTTATCATCAACTTTCAAAAGATATGAATGATGCATTTTTGGTAGCAGGTAGTGACATTGGAACTACCTTCACTTTCGAAAATTATCCGATGAGAATAGACTATTTGTTGGCAACAAAAGATTTAAAGGTTTTAGACTTCAATACTATTAAAAAAACATTTTCAGATCACTACCCCATTAGTGCTACTTTTGGATGGAATTAATTTGATTAAAATTTATTTTTTGATTTTCTAAATAAGAGACGGCATTGGGGCCTTCACTAAATAATAAATCTAGTATGGAAAGGTTAGCGATAAAATTATTTTCTTTATTCAATACTTGAAAATAAGGTTCTAATTTTATGTCTAAATCCAACTTAGGGTTTACGAGTTTTCTTAGGTCTAATTGGGATGGGTTTTTAAAATATTCTTTAGTGAATTTATATCTTTTACTTATATCTAACAATTCACAGATTAAATCAAAAGCTTCTAAATTAAAATCAAATAAGGAACGGACAGGTTTAAAAAACAAAGGTTTCAACTCATCTTCGTAATATTCAAAGTACGGCGAAGTTCGGTAAGCAGATTCTAAAGATTTCCAGTGTTGAATTTGCCAAGGAAAACTATTCTCAACTACTACTTCATTCGTTTTTTTTCTTATTCCCTTTTGTGAATGTTTAACAGGTATATTTAATAATAATTTTCCATTACTATGAGCTATGTAAGCTCTACTTCTATAACTCTGCTTTTGATAATTATCATCAGCTTCAAAAAATACTTTTTCAGCCTGGACATAAGCTACCATCTGAGTGATGGAAGTAAAATAAGTAGGATGAATTAATATGGTTTCCAATAATTTAATATTTTTTGGATGTTAAGCTTTTCTTTTTCTAAAAAAATCAAAAATAAACCAAGCTCCCAACAAGACAACAAAATATATGAAATACGAAATAGGTTTCCCTTCGCCACTAACAGTTGTAAATAGTCGTTCCCATCTAATTTTATTGATAAAGCCCTCCGCATTACTATCCCAACTCATCCAAATAAATACAGGTTTTCCTACCACATGATTGAATGGGACAAAGCCCCACATTCTAGCATCTTGTGAATTATCTCGATTATCTCCCATCATCCAATAATAATCTTGTAGAAAAGTATATTCAGTTAAAATTTTTCCGTTTAATTTTACCTGAGTTCCAGATAAAGAAATTTTATTTTGAATTCCAAATTCACTACCTTCATAAACCTCGATAATACGTTTATATAGAGCAATATTTTCAATCGTTATTTCTGTACTTTTTCCTGCTTCAGGAATTGTTATCGGTCCAAAGTATTTAGTATTCCATTTAAATCTTGGGTCTTGTGGGAAAGTGCTTTGATTCCAGGTTCCTTCCTCTACGTTCAGTTTTTCAACTTCTATGACATTTGGATTGTTTTTTACTTTTTGATAAGCTTCATCTGTTAATTGCGCTATGTGCGTAATAATTTTGTTTTTTCTATCTATGTCCGATATGTATATGTCTGATATATCAAAATGGCTCGAAACATATGCTGATGGTTGATTCAAATACCTCCCTGAATTATCTCTTTTTACAAAAGAACTTTTAGATACTATTTTATAACGAAATTGAAGCTTTGCTCTATCTGGTAAACTATTTTGTTTACCATTTATATAAACATATCCATTTTTGATTTCTAATTCATCCCCAGGAATACCAACACATCTTTTTACATAATTAGATTTTTTATCCAATGGCTTTACCTTAAACCCTTTAGAAGGTCTATTAATATCAATTAAAGTATCCGTAGGCCAACTAAAAACAACAATATCGTTTCGTTTAATTTTTTGAAATCCAGGAAATCTTAAATACGGTAGTTGTGGTTGGTCTAAATAAGATTTTTTTCTAAGGACTGGTATAGTGTCATGAACCATGGGAAAAGAAACTGCTGTCATTGGTGCTCTTGCTCCATAGTGAAACTTACTCACAAAAAGAAAATCTCCAACCAATAGTGTTTTCTCCAAAGAAGAAGTTGGTATAGTAAAGGGTTGCATCACATAGGTATGAATGATGGTCGCTGCTACTACTGCAAATAAAATAGAACTAATCCATTCGCCAGTTGCAGTTCTTGGTTTTAAACTCCTTTCTTTTATATGGGTTGCGTCCTGAAAATAATTAACATAGTAGATATACATACCTAGAGTACCTACTCCTAAAATAGTATCATTAGTACTATTTTTTCCAAAACTTCTTAGTGTTTCAACCCAGATAACAGGGAACATTATTAAGTTGATAATAGGAATAAATAGGAGTAAAGTCCACCACGACGGGCGATTGATTATTTTCATTAATACTATCGAATTATAAATGGGTATCGCAGCTTCCCAAATTTTTCTTCCAGCTTTCTTATATAACTTCCAAGTTCCTAAAAAATGAATTATTTGAACAATTAGAATTAAAATTAGTATAGTGGTAAAAGTCATTTTATTATTTGATTTGTTATTTTAGTTTTAATACGTCTTTCATGGAAAAGACTCCTTTTTTGCCTATGAGCCATTCTGCAGCAATTAAAGCACCGAGAGCGAAACCTTCTCTGCTGTGCGCTTCATGTTGAATCGATATAGTATCAATTTCTGATTGATAGTTAATTGTATGAGTTCCTTTAACATTAGTTACCCTTTTTGCAGTAATCTTAATATTATTTTTTTCATATTTTTTTAAATTCCAACTTTTTTTATCTGAATTTTTAATTATATTTTCAGCTAATGTTATTGCAGTTCCACTTGGTGTATCAAGTTTTTCTGTATGGTGTATCTCTTCCAAAGAAACCTGATACTCTTTCCATGGCTTCATGAGCTTAGCTAGATATTCATTCATTTTAAAAAAAATATTGACACCAATACTAAAGTTAGACGCATAGATAAAAGCTCCGTTACATTTATTACAAAAATTTATGATTTCATTATAATTATCAAGCCATCCAGTAGTTCCACAAATAATCGGTATTTGACGTTCCAAACAAAATTTAATGTTAGAGGCTGCTGCTTTGGGAGTTGAAAAATCAATAGCTACATCTGCTTCAATAATTTTTTCAAGTGACGATTTTCCAGAAGTTTTCAAAACAATCGTGTGCCCTTTTTGCAAAGCTATTTGTTCGATAGTTTTACCCATTTTACCATATCCAAAAAGTGCTATTTTCATTTAAATCGATATTTTAAAGAAATACTATAATTTGCTTTTGTATCTATAGGATTTAACTCAAATACGGGTTCCAACGTTAGGTCGTTGTTAACATTAAATTGCCTTAAATGAGCGTCTACGTTGGCATCAATTATATTTAATAAATAAAAAGCTACAGCTACAGCAATACTTAAATCTTTATTCCTTTTAGCTGTTTTCTGTGCATCTTCCAGTCGATCTGAAGAAACAATAGGGGTGGTGCCATTTCCCCAAAATTCGTCATCTGTATAACCAGCTAATCTCCTTTTGTAAGCGTTTCTAAATCGATTGTAATCGTCATTATTTAGTTTGTAAAAATAAATACTGGTTCCTATTCCAAGATAGACGATTGGAACCTTCCAATATCGTTTATTGTAAATCTGTCCCAAACCTGGTAAAACAGCAGAGTAAAATGCCGCTTTTGCTGGCGCTAGAGGATTGTAATAGTTGTTTTCTTCAGTGGGCCTATCTTTAAAAGTAAGCTCTTTTTGTTTACTTAGGGTAAGTGTATCTGATTTTTGGGCAATTAAGCTATTTACAGATAAAAAAAGAAATATATAGATAAATTTATTGTTCACGTTTAAGTAAATTCAAGATTCGATAAAAATCTTTTTTATTTTTAAAAGGGATGGAAACATTCCCTTTGTTGGTAGCAGAACTTTTTATGATAACTGGGCTGTCTAAATATTTAGAAAGTTCTTTTTTTGCAGTTTTTAAATAGTTTGGAAGAACTGTTTTTTTTGTTAACGTTTTTTTCTTTGGTTCAATTTTAAGATTTCTAACGAGGGCTTCTGTTTCCCTTACCGAAAGATTTTCAGAAATAACTTTTTCATAAATACGAAGTTGCTCTCTCGAGTTTTCTATATTAATAATAGCTCTCCCATGTCCCATGGAGATAAAGCGATCTCGCATTCCTGTCTGAATAATTGGGTCTAATTTTAACAATCTCAAATAATTTGCAATAGTAGAACGACTTTTTCCTACTCGATCACTTAATACTTCTTGTGTTATCTCTATTTCTTCAATTAAACGTTGATATGATAAACTAATTTCAATGGGATCTAGATCTTGACGTTGAATATTTTCAACCAAAGCCATTTCTAAAGATTCTTGGTCATTGGCAACTCGAATAAATGCAGGAATAGTAATCTTTCCAATTAATTTTGAGGCTCTAAATCTTCGCTCTCCACTCACTAATTGAAATTTATTAAATTCAAGTTTTCTGACCGTAATGGGCTGAATGACTCCTAATTCACTTATTGAAGATGCTAATTCTCTTAACGATTCTTCATTAAATCTAGATCGTGGTTGAAATGGATTCATTTCAATTAGTTTTAAGTCTAAATCAATTATAGTTCCTATTCCCTTGATTTTCATTGTTATCGCTTATCGACTTTATATCATTGATTGGATCTTTTAATAATGCCGATAATCCTCTACCTAGGGCTTGTTTTTTTGTTGCTTTAGCCATTTACTCGGTTTCGTTTTTCTCGATTAATTCTTGTGCTAAACTCAAATAATTACTAGCACCTTTACTATCTACATCATAACTTATGATACTTTCTCCAAAACTAGGTGCTTCACCCAAACGAACATTTCGTTGTATAATTGTTTTGAAAACCATTTTATCAAAATGTTTTTTCACTTCTTCTACCACTTGATTAGACAGACGAAGTCTTGAATCATACATGGTAAGCAATAAACCTTCAATATCCAGTGAATTATTGTGAATTCTTTGAATACTTTTGATAGTATTTAATAATTTTGCTAAACCATCTAAAGCAAAATACTCGCATTGTATGGGAATGATTACGGAATCGGACGCCGTAAGCGCATTTAATGTAAGCAAACCCAGTGATGGAGCACAGTCAATTAAAACATAATCGTAGGATTCCTTTAAATGATTGATGGCTTTATTAAGCATATACTCTCTAGCTTCTACATCGACTAGCTCTATTTCTACAGCAACTAAGTCTATATGTGCTGGAATAATATCAACATTTGGAGAATTGGTAGATTGTATAGCCTGCTCGGCTTTTATAGTATGTTCTAACAATCGGTAGGTGCCATTATCAACCACATCGATATCAATACCTAAACTTGAGGAGGCATTGGCTTGTGGGTCAGCATCAATTAAAAGCACTTTCTTTTCAAGAACTCCCAGAGATGCTGCAAGATTTACAGATGTAGTTGTTTTTCCAACCCCACCTTTTTGATTAGCAATAGCTATTATTTTTCCCATAAATATGAAACGAGTATTTGCTTTAAAAATACGATTATTTATGCGGTTTTAAAGCTATTTTTGTTAACAGGTAATGAACAATAGAGTAATGGTGTAAGTTTGAAAAACTAATAAAAAAAATACTTTTTTATTGATTTTTCTTTGCTCGAATCATCATTTCTAACATGTCCCACATTTCTTTTGGTACATCTTCCAATAAGTTCATTTGTCCCGCTCCTTTAAGCCATTCTCCTCCATCTATTGTAATTACTTCTCCATTGACATATGCGGAAAATTCTGAGACTAAATAAGCAGCTAGATTTGCTAATTCTTGATGCTCACCAACTCTTTTTAGAGGTACTTTCTTAGAAAGATCAAATTTTTCTTTTAAATCACCCGGAAGTAATCGGTCCCATGCTCCTTTTGTTGGAAATGGACCTGGCGCAATCGCGTTAAATCTCATGCCATATTTAGCCCATTCAACAGCTAAAGATCTCGTCATGGCCAATACTCCTGCTTTAGCAGTAGCACTTGGAACTACATAAGCAGATCCTGTCCAAGCATAAGTAGTCACAATATTTAAAACTACTTTTTCCGTTTCATTCTCAGCTATCCAATGTTTTCCGAAGGCAAGCGTACAGTTTTTAGTTCCTTTTAACACGATATCTATTATAGTGTCAAAAGCATTTGCTGAAAGTCTCTCTGTCGGAGAAATAAAATTTCCTGCTGCATTGTTAAGTAGAACATCTATTTTTCCAAAAGTTTCAACTGAAGCTTTAACTAACGCTTCAACTTGATCGTAATGCCTTACGTCACATTGTACTGCCAAAACTTTTCCTCCCGTTTGTGTTTCTAATTCTGTTTTTACTGTTTCAAGTTTTTCTATATTTCTTGAGGTAATAACCACATTAGCACCTAATTCCAGGAAATAGGTTGTCATTGCCTTTCCGAGACCACTTCCTCCACCTGTAACAACGATTGTTTTTCCTTTTAATGCGTCATCACGCAACATCTTATTTTTATAATTCATAATTAAAATTTATTTATAAAATTAGTTTTTTTATGACTGAGATCGGATTTTGATTAAAAACAATAAAATCCTGCATTAATTTACGGAATCAATCAATATTTGCAATAAATCGATTGCTGCTTCACTAATTTTTGTTCCAGGACCATATACAGCAACAGCACCCGCATCAAATAAAAATTGATAATCTTGAGGAGGAATCACCCCTCCAACAATTACCATAATATCTTCACGTTGGTATTTTTTTAATTCTTTAATTACTTTAGGAACTAGTGTTTTGTGTCCTGCAGCTAAAGACGAAACGCCGATAATGTGAACGTCGTTTTCAACAGCTTGTTTTGTAGCCTCTTCAGGAGTTTGAAACAAAGGTCCTATATCAACATCAAAGCCTACATCTGCATAACCGGTCGCGACAACTTTTGCTCCTCTATCATGGCCATCTTGGCCCATTTTTGCGATCATAATACGTGGACGTCTTCCTTCTAATTCAGCAAATTTATTTGCTAATTCTCTTGCTTTCTCAAAAGAGGAATCTTTTTTAATTTCTTTACTATACACGCCACTAAATGATTTTATTTGTGCTTTATGCCTTCCAAAAACAACCTCTAACGCATCACTGATTTCGCCTAAGGTTGCTCTTGATCGAGCTGCATCGACTGCTAAAGTTAATAAATTTTCTTCACCTGATTTAGCTGCAGCTGTAATTTTTAATAATGCGTTTTTAACGTTATGAGTCTCTCTATTATTTTTAATTTTTTTAAGTCGGTTGACCTGTGAAATTCTTACTTTCTCATTGTCAACATCTAAAATTTGTAAAGGATCTTCTTTTAATAACCTGTATTTATTGACACCTACGATAGTATCTTGATTAGAATCGATACGAGCTTGTTTTTTTGCTGCAGCTTCTTCTATTCTTAATTTCGGAATCCCAGCTTCGATTGCTTTTGTCATCCCACCTAATTCTTCAATCTCTTGAATCAACTCCCAGGCTTTTTCTGCAATTTCTTCTGTTTTCTTTTCAACAAATTCGCTTCCAGCCCAGGGATCTACTGTTTTTGTTATCTGTGTTTCACTTTGAAGATATAATTGAGTATTTCTTGCAATTCTTGCAGAAAAATCAGTAGGCAATGCAATGGCTTCGTCTAATGCATTGGTATGTAAAGATTGTGTTCCTCCAAATACAGCAGCCGCAGCTTCAATACAAGTTCGTGCTACGTTGTTAAAAGGATCTTGCTCCGTTAAGCTCCAGCCACTAGTTTGGCAATGAGTTCTTAGCATAAGTGATTTTGAATTTTTTGGATTGAATCTTTTAACCAATTTTGCCCAAAGCATCCTTGCAGCTCTTAACTTAGCAATTTCTGTAAAATGATCCATACCTATCGCCCAAAAAAAGGAAAGTCTTGGTGCAAATATATCGATATCCATCCCTGCAGCAATTCCTGTTCTAATATATTCTAAACCATCTGCTAAGGTATACGCTAATTCAATTTCACAAGTAGCTCCAGCCTCTTGCATATGGTATCCAGAAATTGAAATTGAATTAAATTTAGGCATGTGTTTCGAACTATACTCAAAAATATCGCTTATGATTTTCATCGATGGAGAAGGAGGGTAGATATAGGTATTTCTGACCATAAACTCTTTTAATATATCGTTTTGAATAGTTCCTGAAAGGTGTTCTTTTGCTACTCCTTGTTCCTCTGCTGCTACTATAAAGAAAGCCATAATTGGCAAAACTGCTCCGTTCATGGTCATCGATACACTCATTTTATCTAAGGGAATTTGATCAAATAAAATTTTCATATCCTCTACGCTATCTATGGCTACACCAGCTTTTCCTACATCGCCTTCCACTCTTTTATGGTCACTATCATAGCCTCGGTGTGTTGCTAAATCAAATGCAACAGAAAGCCCTTTTTGACCTGCTTTTAAATTTCTTCTATAAAATGCATTGCTATCTTCTGCTGTAGAGAAACCTGCGTACTGGCGTATAGTCCAAGGCCTTCTTACATACATAGTTGAGTAGGGCCCTCTCAAAAATGGTGGAATACCAGCAACGAAATTTTGATGTTTGTATTTTTTAGTCTCACTTTTTGAGTGTAAAGTAGACGAAAAATTAAGGTGTTGTAGGTTTTTACGTTTCATAGTACGTATTAAAATTTCATTTGATATAGATGTTGATAATAGGTGTCAAAAGCCAATAGCATACCAAAATGATTGTCGGTATTGCAATCAAATACGTTAGCGCGATAATTCTCTGCAAAAATACTTGAGTTCATGGTGTTGGTCTCTATTAAGGCTTTTAGCGTAGTTTTCACTTCTTCATTTTTTATATTTTCTACCAAACAAGTAACAAATTCTGATTTATAATTTAAACTACTTTTCTCTGATGTTGTATCCCATAATTCCTCATTTTTTTTCAATAACACTAAAAGTTTTTTAGTGTGTGGTGTCACAATTTCATTAAAATCAAAATTACCTAAGGCTCCTCTGTAGATGTAATACCCTAAACTTTCTTGATAATTAAGGTAGTTATAACCGATTCGTAAATTTTTAACATAAATAGCTAGATCTTGTCTAAAACTATAATAGGCATCATGAGCCAAGTCGTAATCTAAACCCTCACAATCTATAGTTTTAGGACTGTTAATAAATTGATATTCTATTGGCTCCTTGCAACTTGTAACTATCAAAATAAAAATAATTAATAAGCTATATTTTTTCATCTTTATTTTCTTTTTTTAGCCTTTCTTGTTCATTTATCTCAGATAGACGTCGCTCTAATATTGGCTCAATTAATGTTTTTCTGGGATTGGATTTTGAAAAAGGATATAACTCTAAATTATCTTTCATTTGATCCTCTTGGTTTTGATGTATGTTAGTCCCTAACAAAATCAGTTTCCCTGAATTAAATAAATCTTGTTCTTTTGATGCAGTTTCCTTAATCTTTTTTTGAATAACTCCCTTTTTTAACTGACTTAAAAAACCTCCACCTGTTTCAATGTTTTTAAATAGAATCAAAGCTTTTTCTGAGAGTTGTCGGGTTAAATATTCAATATAATAAGATCCTTTGGCTGGATTGTTTGAAGCTTTGAAATAACTCTCTTCTCTTAAAATTAGTAGTTGATTTCTGGCAATTCTTTCCCCAAACTCGTTATTTTTATGATAAATAGAATCATAGGCATCACTACAAATTGTGTTCGATCCACCAATTATTGCACTCATATATTCAGTGGTGGTTCGAAGCATATTAATGTTGTAATCATAAATAGTTTTATTGCGGTGTGATGGCATGGTGATGATATGGCAAGTCTCCGAAATATCGTATTCCTTTGCAAGCATTTCATAAAGTATACGAAGTGCTCTTATTTTTGCTATCTCAAAAAAATAATTTGATCCAACACTTAATTTAAAAGTAATTTTAAAATCAGATAGATTGGAATCCTTAAAGTAGTTTAGATATTCATTTGCATGCGCTAAACTATATGCTAGTTGTTGTATTATGTTAGCACCACTATTTTGATATAAACTTCCATCTATCGCTACAATATTTTCTTGTGTTTTTTGATTTTTTATCTTTCTAAGAATCTCAAAATCCTCATTTAAGTTACGAAACCAGTTCCCCGTTCTTGATAGATTACCAATTGGATCTAAATTATAATAAACAAGGCCATTCTTATTTGAAAAAAAATTAATTAATTTTATAATGAAAGGCTCAGAAAGGAAAGAAAAATTAAAGTATATGCTAGCCTTTTCAAATGGAAAATCTTTAAAAGCACTAGGAATATCAAACTCTTTGTCTGCTTTTAATAAGACACACTCTGCACCTCTTTCTATTGCATTTAGGATGAAATGATTACTAATAGATTCGTTGTTAATGAATATGGTTTGTGCAATGTTCCAATCATTTGGATTTTTTACTTCTATGGAATAATGATTAGTGTCTGTTTCGTCCAGGTGATAAAAAGGTTTTACATCAATTCCTTCTAAATTTTTCCAAACGAGCGCGTCATTATAATCGGCACCTTTTAGATCTGCTTGAATTTTCTGTTTCCATTCTTTAGCGGAAACTTCATTAAACTCATTAAACAAATAATGACTCATTAATTTTTTGTTTTAACACTATCCTCGTGTTCGATTAAATAAATTTCTTCATTTTTCCTTTTGAGGTAATATTGTTCTCTGGCAAATTTTTCAATTTCAGAACTATCTTTCATTTTTTCAATAAATAATTTATCATTCATTATTTCCTCCAGATACTCCTCTTTGTTTTTTTCTAACTTTTTGATATCATTGTTTAATTCATGATGAATTAAATATGAATTGGTATCAAAAAAAAGCATCCAAATGATAAACAAAACCGTAATAATCAAATATTTATTACTAAAAATTCGAACCCATTTATTATTTTTTATTTTAGAGAACAGCTTCAATTTTCAATTAATCTTTGATTGATAATTTTTCTTAAAAGACCTACAGCAACCGTGTTGTATCTATTATTGGGAATAATAATATCCGCGAACTCTTTGGTAGGTTCAATAAATTGTTGATGCATCGGTTTTAGAGTATTTTGATAACGATCTAACACTTCATCTAAATTTCTACCTCTTTCAGCCATATCTCTTCTTAATCTTCTAATCAAACGCTCATCACTATCTGTGTGAACATAGAGTTTTATATCAAAAAGCTTTCGAATGTCAGTATGTGTTAATATCAATATACCCTCTATTATGATTACTTTTTTTGGATAAGTAGTGATCGTTTTGTTAGTACGATTATGTTCCACAAAGGAATAGATAGGTTGTTCTACAGATTTACCCTTCTTTAATTCTTTTAAATGTGAAACTAAAAGATCAAAATCAATAGCTTTTGGATGGTCAAAATTAATTTTTGCTCTATCATCTAAAGACAGATGACTCGTATCTTTATAATATGAATCTTGCGAGATAACACAAACTTCACCTTCAGGCAGTTCTTGTATTATTTGGTTAACGACAGTAGTTTTACCACTTCCGGTTCCTCCGGCTATTCCAATTACAAGCATAAAAATGATTTTTACAAAGGTAACTGAATTGCACTTTTTTACCTAAATATTAATGTAATTAAAACTAGTTGTTATTTGATAGATTACTTTTTATGTATATTTTTACCTTTTTATTCGGGATGTAGCTTAGTCCGGTTAAAGTGCTGGTCTGGGGGACCAGAGATCGGAGGTTCGAATCCTCTCATCCCGACATCAAAAGCCTAATTGATTCGATTTAATTAGGTTTTTTTTATTTAATTTGTTTTGATTATTAACAGTATATTTGAACCAAATAAAATGACTATTTCTTGTCATTTATAAATTCACTTATGTCATTTCAATCATTAGGGTTATCTAAAGCCTTATTAAAAGCCATAAATAACCAAGGTTATACTGCACCATCACCTATTCAAGAAAAAGCGATTCCTTTAATCCTGAAAGGCAAGGATATTTTAGCATCTGCGCAGACAGGAACTGGAAAAACAGCTGGTTTTACTTTGCCAATGCTTCAACGATTATCTCAAGGACAATCTCAAAAAAGAAGGAAAGTTAGAGCTTTAATAATTACCCCTACCAGAGAATTGGCAGCGCAAGTTCATGCGAATGTAAAATCATATAGTGAATTTTTAAATATACAATCTACAGTAATATTTGGAGGGGTTAATCAACGACCTCAAGTAGCCACGCTAAAGAGAGGGGTCGACGTACTAATTGCAACTCCGGGCCGCCTGTTAGACTTACAAAACCAAGGGTTTCTTTCGCTTTCAAATGTAGAAATTTTGGTACTGGATGAAGCAGACCGAATGCTTGATATGGGGTTTTTAAGAGACATAAAAAGAATAATTTCTTTATTGCCCTCAAAAACTCAAAACTTATTATTTTCCGCAACCTTTTCTAAGGATATTAAAAAATTAGCAACAGAATTTTTATACCAACCTGCTATAGTCGAAGTTTCACCTGAAAATAGTACTGTTGATAAAATAAATCAAAAAATTTATCGAGTTGCAAAGGATAAGAAAACAGGGTTAATTATAAAATTAATTTCTGAAGGAAATTGGAAACAAGTCTTGGTTTTTACTAGAACTAAACATGGAGCTAATCGGCTTTGTAAAAAAATGATCAGTGCAGGAATTTCTGCCGCAGCAATACATGGTAATAAAACACAAGGTGCAAGAACTAAAGCATTAGCTGGTTTTAAAAGTAATTCCATACGGGTTTTAGTTGCAACAGATATAGCTGCTAGGGGTCTTGATATTCCCTTATTACCCCATGTAATTAATTTTGAAATACCAAATATTTCTGAAGATTATGTACATAGAATTGGTAGAACAGGAAGAGCTGGAGCTAGTGGAGAAGCACTATCATTAGTTAGTGCTGACGAAACTTCTTATTTAAAATCCATAGAAAAATTAGTGGGAATTAAGATTCCTACTGAAGTAATTGAAGGCTTCGAGCCGGACCCAAACGCTTCTACAGAACCACTTAAAAGAGGGCAACGACAAGGGAAAAATAACTCTAGGCACAAGAAAAAATCCTCCAACAATCACACAAAAAGAACTAACACTAAGTCCTCAAATAGAAATAATAATCGAAGATAGGGAAGGTTCAACTAGTTATTGATAAAAAAATGATTTCCAAAATTAAAATAAGATTTATAGAACGATTGAATTTTGTTGTTAATCTTAATTGTAAATTTCGCAGCTAGTTATAAAAGTATATGTAAGCATTAAGTGAAGTTGCGATTAAAAGCCATAAAAAATATGGAACTATTAATAGACTTTTAAATTGTAGTAATTTTCTGTAGTTTATTAAAAATAAAGTAACAATTATGGTAAGAGCCATGATACAAAATAGCCCTAATCCAATTGCGTGTTGGTTAAAAAAAATATAATTCCAACTTATATTTAATCCCAATTGTGTTAGGTATAATAGAATCAAATTTATATTAGATATTTCCATAAATAAATAAGCCATGTATACTGAAAAGCATATCATTATGGTTGTCCAGGCTACACCAAAAACCCAACCTGGTGGCGTCCATGGAGCTTGATTTAAGTTCATATACCAGTTTGTCATCGGACCATTTTCCATAAGCCAACTTCCGATAGCTAGAGCGCTAAAATTTAAAACTAAAAAAAATATACTAATCTTTAAAAGTTTCATTTCACTTTATATATTTAGTGATTTTTGTATTTAGAGGTTTTGTTATAGAGTAATAATAATCAATAAATTCACCGTTTTTGCCGATTAGGTATTTTTGAAAGTTCCACTTTACACTTGTACTAGTTTTACCATTTTTTGTTTCTTCCGTCAGCCATTGATAAAGTGGGTGTTTATTTTTTCCTTTCACATTAACTTTTTCGGTCATCAAAAAAGAAACCCCATAGTTGGCTTTGCAAAAAGATTGAATTTCTTTTGCAGATCCTGGTTCTTGGTTACCAAATTGATTGCAGGGAACACCTATCACGATTAATTTATCTTTATAAGTATCGTATAAATTTTGTAGATCATCATACTGACCAGTGAAACCGCATTCGGAAGCAACATTAACAAACAATATATATTTTCCTTTACAATCGTTTAAATTAATTGGCTCACCATTTAAATTATTTATTTTGATATCGTAAATGGATTCAGATAATTTATTTTGAGACGGACATTTGCTAAAGAAAGTGAGCATAAGTATTAGTATTAAATTATGTTTCATTTATTCGTTCTGTAACAGAATCAATTTATTAGACTAAGTTACTAGTATTTATTTATAGATTTAATTAGCTATTGATGTAATTTTGTAACTCAGTTATTTTTTTTGAGTCATTAAAAACCCCACCATAGTAACAAGTTACTGTCGCAGACGACTCATCTTTAATTCCTCTTGAGGATACACACAGGTGTTTAGCATCTATAATTACTGCGATATCATCAGTTCCTAAAATTTTGGAAAGCTCGTTTGCTATTTGATTTGTAAGTCGCTCTTGAACCTGTGGACGTTTTGCGAAATATTGAACAATTCTATTTAATTTTGATAAACCTATAACTTTTCCAGAAGAAATGTAAGCCAAGTGAGCTTTTCCGATAATAGGAACAAAATGGTGTTCACAATTGGAATAAAAAGTTATGTTTTTCTCAACCAACATTTGATTGTATCGGTATTTATTTTCAAACAATGCAATTTTTGGTTTATTTTCGGGGTTTAACCCTGAAAAAATTTCATCAATATACATTTTTGCAACTCGTTTTGGGGTACCCCTTCAATGAATCGTCGGTTAAATCTAGACCCATGACGTTCATAATTTCTTCGAATAACAAGGCAATTTTATTCTTCTTTTCTTCATCAGTAGCTTTAAAAGCATCTTTTCTCATAGGAGTTTCAAGGCTTGTGGAAATATGATCATCACCTATCTCACTTGTTGATAAGCCATTTAAATTTTGAATATTAATTCCCATTTTTTTTATTTCGTTGGTTTTCATAATATCTATTTAAGAGAATAATTTATAATTATTGATTTTTATATCTTTTGCTTTAAGATCAAACATCAAATTGTAGAGTCCGAAAAAAGTTCTATTCATGTATATAAAGTGCTTAGAGCCTCTATTTCCATTTACTTTACGTAATTCAGTATTTTTACTAAATTTTGCAGCCTAATTTGGCAATTTTCTGAAAAAATATAGGATCAGAAAAATCAAAATAATCAGACTGAAATGGCATCGTAAATAGACTTAATAATTCGTGAAACATATTAGATAAAAATTCAATTTCTTCTTCGGTATCTTCTTTTCTAAGTATGTCCAATTCTACTAATTTAATTTTAAATTTCTTTTGGTCTTTAAGATTGTTTTTTTCTGCCAACTCAAAATAGGGTGTATAAAATTCTTCTGGGATTTCTTTCATACAACCAAAATCGATAGCTATCAATTCTCCTTGATTTGAAATTAAAAAATTACCAGGATGAGGATCTGCATTCACTTTCTTAAGTTGATGAATTTGAAACATGTAAAAATCCCAAAGAGTTTGTCCCAACTTATTTAATTTTTCCTGTTTGTTTTTTTTCTTTGTGAAGTCAGAGAGATGCTCTCCTTCCATCCAATCCATGGAAATAATTCTTTCTGACGATAAATTGGTGTAGTAGTTTGGAAATTTAATATTTGGTAGTCCTTTGCACGCTTTCCGAATCAATTTACTTTGTTTGACCTCAAGTAAGTAGTTGGTTTCTTCAATTAATTTTCCTTCCACCTCATCAAAGTATTTGTCGGTATCTTTTCCTTTTAAGTTAAACATTTTTACAGCTATTGGTTTTACTAACGATAAATCTGACGATATACTGTCGGCAACTCCTGGATACTGTAATTTTATAGCTAATTTCTTCCCGTTTTTTTTTGCTTGATGTACTTGACCTATGCTCGCTGCGTTAACTGAAGTCGCGTTAAAACTATCAAAAAGCTCATTTGGATTTTTTCCTAAATATTTTTTGAACGTTTTTATGACCAAAGGTGGTGATAGAGGTGGAACAGAAAATTGTGATAAGGAAAATTTTTCTACATAAGCTTCCGGTAAAATGCTTTTATCCATACTCAGCATTTGAGCAACCTTTAAAGCGCTTCCCTTAAGATTTTTTAGTCCGTCATAAATATCTTCTGCATTATTTTTATTTAGACGTTTTTTAGCTTTGTCTTCGTCTCGTACTATTTTCTCACCGTAATACTTTAGATAATTTACACCAACTTTTGCTCCAGTTTTAAAAAGTTTCGAGGCTCTTTGGATTTTTGATGTAGGTATTTTATCGATTGTTTTCATTAATTCATAAATGATTTATCTTTTAACAAAAACTTACCTAAGTCAAGGACACTTTTAAGGGGTGTAATATTCATTAAATCAAAACTAGTAGTTACTGCTTTTTCAATAAAAATATCCGTACGCTCAAATGATGGTGAGGTATCTTCTAACCAATATTTCATGGTTAAAACTAATTGAAACCAAGCTGATTCTTTTAATGTCTTATTTTGTATTTTATCTAAAGTTTCTTGGTTGGTTTCCAATATATTGATATCTAGTTTATCGATATAATTGCAAAAACTTTTCTTAAGTAATTTAAGGGTATCTATATTTTTTAATTTTTTTGTTTGTGACCCTATAGCGTAAACAACGTAACTTCTGTTAGCTGTCAGTAGTTCAAAAAATGAATAATAAAAGCTAAGTATTTTATCTCTATCACTGTAATTTTGATAGTCTTCATTTTTTTCTAGTAGATTAATAGTCTTCTCATAAAAAACTTTAAATATAGATTGCTCTAACAAATTAAAATTTCCATAATATTCATAATAATCTTTTTCTGTAAAATTATATTGTTTGGAAAAACTATAAACAGAGTCTGGTTTTTTACCATTGGTTAAAACGTACTCCATGTAGAAATTTATAATATTTTCTTCGTTTATATCTTTTTTTCTTGCCATGAAAATTTCTATTTTTTGTAAATATATAAAATGTTTAACAAATAACTAAAATAGTTAAACAAAATTAACATAACAATATGAAAAATAAAAATATTACTAAAAAATATTATTGTGTTTCTAAATACCAAACTAGATATTTCTTGTTAATTAAAATGACTTTTTGCCTTCAGCTTATGTTTACAATCATTAAAAAAAATAACTATGAAATTAAACTTTAGTAATATAAGATAGTCATACTGTGTATAAATTAAGTAAATTATTTTTGATAGTTGATGTTTATTTTATGTAGGACAATTTAATTAATAGTATAAATTTGTTATTTAATGCTACAATATGTTAAAAAATCTGAAAATCGATTCATTGTTGTATAATAAAAACATACATTTGTTAAACACAAAACAAAAATTATATCCATGAATGCATCACTATCTAATTTTTTCTTGTTTACCACCTTATTTTTTACAACAACCATTGTTTTTTCACAAGAGTTTCAAGGTAAAGCTTATTATTTTTCAAAATCTACCATGGAACTCGGAAAATTTGGTGCTACCATGAATGAAGCACAAAAAAAACAAATCAAGGAAAGATTAAAAAATAGACTCGAAAAAACATACATATTATCGTTTAATAAGGAGGAGTCCATATTTAAAGAAGATGAAAAAGTAGACGCTTACTCAGGAGCAACAGATACTTGGGGTAAAAATTTTACACCTGGTAAACAGTACAAAAACATTAAAACTAGAGAATTGATCCAAAAGCAAGAATTTTATGGCAAACAATTCTTGATAAAAGATAACTTATTAGACATTAATTGGGTTTTAGGAAAAGAAACAAAACAAATAGGTAATTATGTTTGTTTCAAAGCAACTGCTACATTGTTAAATACTGACCTTAATTGGTACAATTTTTCTTGGAATGAACTAAGACCCAATAACAAAAAAGAACAAACCGATTCCATATCCAAAACTGGTTTAGATGGAACCCCATTAAAAATGGAAGAAGAAACTATCCCAACTACAATCGTAACCGCATGGTATTCACCTCAAATTCCAATAAGCCAAGGGCCACTTGAATATTGGGGACTGCCAGGTTTAATTTTAGAGGTTAATGTTGGAAATACTACGATGCTTTGTTCCAAAATTGTCATGAATCCAGATGAAAAATTAAAAATTGAGGCCCCCCAAAAAGGTAAAGAAGCTACCAAACAAGAGTATAAGGCTATCATATCTGGAAAAATGATAGAAATGAGAAATAACAGAGGTAGACGAAGAAGTAATTAACTATCGACCTGAATTCTTAACTAAAACTAGCATATGAAAACAAAATATTTTTTTTTGTTCTTTTTATTTACTGCAACAACTTTAATTTCTCAAGTCAGCTTTAATGGAATCGTAAAAGATAGTATTGGTAATCCACTCGAGCTTGCCAACGTCATTGCAATTGATAATGCTACCAATCTTTTAGAATCCTATTCGATTACTGATCAAAAAGGAACCTATTCATTAGAACTACAACAAAACACTTTATACAATTTTCAAGTTAGTTATATTGGAAAAAAAAGCTTAGAGATTCAGATAAAAACTTCTGAAAGTAATGAAACTAAAAATTTTACTTTAGTTCCTGATAATATTCTAGATGAAGTTCAAATCACCTATGAAATTCCAATTACTGTAAAAGGAGATACCATCGTTTACAATGCCGATTCGTTCAAAAACGGATCTGAGAGAAATTTAGAGGACGTTATTGAAAAACTTCCCGGTGTAGAAATAAATGAAGATGGCCAAGTAGAAGTGGAAGGGAAAGTAGTTAATAAGTTAATGGTAAATGGAAAAGATTTTTTTGACGGAGATACAAAAATCGCAACCAAAAATATACCATCCAATGCGGTAGATAAAATTCAAGTTCTACGAAATTATTCTGAAGTATCGCAATTAAAGAGTGTTACTAATAACTCTGATAGTTTTGCATTAAATATTAAACTTAAAGAGGGAAAGGAAAATTTTTGGTTTGGAAATGTAAAAACTGGAGGTGGTTATTCTGCAAACGACGAAGGTCTTTATTTGATTCAACCTAAACTTTTTTATTATTCGCCAAAAGCAACTTTTAACTTTCTTGGCGACTTTAATAACACAGGTGATTTGGTATTAAATCGAAGAGATATTAGAAATTTCAACGGAGGCTTTAAACCACCAAGCAGAAGCAGTGGAACCAATTTAGATTTAGGTAACAATAGCTTAAATTTTCTTACAAATCAAGCCAATGCGCTGGCTATAAAAAATATATTTGGCGCTACTAATTTTAGTTACTCACCAAAAAATTCTTTAGATATCACCGGATTTGCAATCTATAATAGTAGCCAAATTGATTCAAAAGAAAGAACTTTTAGACAGTACACAGATTCAGATTTAGGAATCCCAAATGAATTAAAAGAAGATTCTACTGATGAACGTTCAACGCAAGGATTATTAAAATTAAGTGCCTCCTACAAACCGAACTTTAACAACCAAATTGATTACGATATTTTAGGTAGAATTTCAAATGATAAACAAACTCAAAATGTATTTTCCTCTGTAATTGGTAATACCAATCAAATTGAGGAGACGACTCCATTTAGCGTCAACCAAAATTTAAATTATTATTTTACGTTGGATGAGTCTAGTATCTTCGCTTTAGAAGTTCAGCATCTATGGAGCGATGAAGATCCTTTTTATAATGCGGTCCTAGAAGAAAAAGAAAATTATGAGGCCACTGCTGAATCTTTAGGTTTAAATACAGATCAAATTAATTATAATTTAGCTCAAGATAGACGTATAAAATCGAATCAGTTGGATGCGAAACTAGATTATTACTTCATTATAAATCCAAAAAGTAATTTAAATTTAACTTTTGGTAGCATATTTAGCAATCAAAAGTTTAATTCAACCTTATTTCAGTTTTTAGATAACAATTCCACTTTTGATCCAAACCCATCATTCAATGATGGATTAATTAGCAATGATGTCGAATATAAATTTAATGATATTTATTTAGCTGCTCGTTATCGAGTTAAAATTGGAAAATTTACGATGACTCCGGGATTTTCATTGCATTCTTATGGAAACAAAAACATACAATTAAACAACGAGTACGCTGATGATTTTTTTAGAATTATGCCCGATTTTGAAACACGAGTTCAGTTTAAAAATAGCGAAAGTCTTACTTTTAGGTATGATATGAGTAATCAATTCACCGATGTCACAAAACTCGCAAAAGGTTTAGTGCTAAACAATTACGACAGTATACAATTTGGAAATCCAGAGTTACAAAACGCCCTATCACATAATCTGAGTTTAATCTATTCAAGTTTTAATCTTTTCAATTATACCAATGTTTTTGGTCGTATTGCCTACGCTAACAATATAGACCAAATTAGAAACATTACTTTTTTTGAAAATATAATAACGACTAATACTTTTTTCAATTCTAATTTTGCAGATGAGAGCCTTACCGCTTTTGGGAGGGTTCAACGTACTTTTGGCAAATTAATAGCAACAATCAACTTAAGCTTTAATTACAGCAATATAAATCAATTTGTGGATGCTAGACAATCTGTAAACGAAAGTTTTAACCAAAGCTACACTCCGAGTTTGAGAACTAATTTTAAAAAGGCGCCTAATGTCAAATTAAAGTATAATTTCAGGATTTCTGAAAACAATCAAGGGCCTAACAAAACAACATTTTATACCAATGCACCCTCTATTGACTTTGATGCATATATATGGCAATCAGTTACTTTAAAATCAGATTATACCTATACACATCAAAGGCTACAAAATGGAAATAGTGATTCTTTTCAAACTTGGAATGCTTCTCTAGCTTATCGTAAAAATAGAGATGCTAAATGGGAATATGAATTAGTCGCAACGAATTTATTAGATGCAGATTCAAGAATAAGCAATACAGCCACTAATTTATTTGTTTCTGAGTCAAGAACTTATATACAACCAAGATTTATAACGTTTAGATTAAGATATGAGATTTGATTTGTATGACCACTTCAGTTAATTAATTTCTTTTTAAAAATAGTTAATAAATGATTTTTTTTCTCTTTAAAAACAATTTAGTTTGATTGTTTAAAGTATTATTTTTGACAACTGAAAATATAAAATATAGTTATGTCAGATAGTGTTGAAAAAATTAAATGTTTGATTATTGGTTCCGGACCGGCAGGCTATACAGCTGCAATATATGCTTCTAGAGCAGATTTACATCCAGTAATGTATACGGGATTGCAACCTGGAGGTCAGTTAACTACGACTACAGAAGTTGATAACTTTCCGGGATACCCTGATGGTACTGATGGAAATGCTATGATGAATGATTTACAAAATCAAGCGGAACGATTTGGTACTGAGGTTCGTTTTGGAATGGTAACCTCTATTGACTTAAGTAATGAGATAGGTGGTATTCATAAAGTTATTGTAGATAATAAAACAGAAATTGAGGCAGAAACTGTTATTATTTCAACCGGTGCAACTGCAAAATATTTAGGATTGGAAAGTGAGCAACGCTTAATTGGTGGTGGAGTTTCTGCATGTGCAACTTGTGATGGATTCTTTTACAAGGGACAAGATGTAGTAGTAGTTGGAGCAGGGGATACTGCAGCAGAAGAAGCTACTTATCTAGCTAACATCTGTAAAAAAGTAACTTTACTTGTTCGTAAAGATTATATGCGAGCTTCAAAAGCGATGCAAAATAGAGTTAACAAAACCCAAAACATAACCGTTTTGTATCATACTGAAATTGATGAAGTTCTAGGAGAAACAGTTGTTGAAGGTGTTCGTATAATTAATAACCAAACTAAAGAAACAAAAGTTATAGATGTAACAGGGGTTTTTATAGCTATTGGACATACTCCAAATACCACTTTGTTTAAAGGGGTGTTGGATATGGATGAGGTAGGATATCTAATTACTGAGGGAAAATCTACTAAAACAAATTTGCCGGGTGTTTTTGCCTGCGGTGACGTGCAGGATAAAGAATATCGTCAAGCTGTTACTGCTGCAGGTACTGGTTGTATGGCAGCTCTTGATTCAGAGCGCTATTTGGGCACTTTGGAATAGAAATGATAATTCAAAAATGAAGATTTAAAGAGGATTAAACATTAGCTTAATTTCAAGCTAATGATCTACCCAATTTTTGATAATCTGAAACCCTAGTGGAGTTAAAATACTTTCCGGGTGAAATTGCAATCCCCTAACGTCATAGTTTTTATGTCGTAATGCCATATTAATTTTATTTTTATCTTCAGCTATAGATTCCAGGCTTTCAGGCAATGTTTTTGATACTGCCCAACTGTGATATCTACCGACTTTTAATACCTTAGGGCAATCTTTAAATAAATAATCTTTTTGAGTAAAAATAGTTGTTTCAACGCCATGAAAAACTTCGCTCAAATTGTTTAATTCACCTCCAAAACACTCAGCAATTGCTTGGTGCCCCAAACAAATCCCTAGAATAGGTTTTTTTTTACAATAAGCTTGAATTACCTTTTTTGTAAGCCCTGCTTCAGATGGTATTCCTGGACCCGGTGAAATCATTATTTTGTCATACACTTCAAGATCTAATATTTGAAATTGATCATTTCTTATAACTGTAACAGTTACATCTAAGGCCTCTAGGATATGAACTAAATTGAAGGTAAACGAATCGTAATTGTCTATAATAACTATTTTTATTTTTTCCATTTAGACGAAAAAGAGTTACATTTTTTTTATACTTCCAGAGGAACCAGCATCCTTTATAATAGAATTTGGGTTTCCGTAATATTGAATATTTCCTCCACTTGACGCAGTGGCTTCAAGTTTGTTTTGAGTAGTTATCATAATTTTTGATCCACTGTGAGCCTTTATATTACTGTTTATAGTGTTTAAATCCTTTGCGTTTAATTCGCTGCCACTTGATGTTTTTGCATATAGCATTGTAGCTTTTCCATTAATATTGATGTTTGCACCACTACTAGTTTCAGTAAATAATTCTTTTGCAAAAACTTCCATATCTATATTTGCTCCACTACTACTTTCAAGAGTTAGTATTTTATTTCTAATAATTGATTTTCCTATGATAGTTGCCCCACTATTTGCTTTAACGACAGATAAATTTTTAAATGTAATTAGCACTCTCTTAGCTTCTGAGCTAATTATGTTTTTCTTTGTTTGGACTGTTAATATACCGTCAGAAATTGTAGTTTCAATGATTTCTAATAGATTCTCGTCAGCTTCAATAATTAATTTATTTTCAGAACCTTCAGTTAGATAAATTTCTAGCCCTCCCGAACCGATAATTTCATTGAAGTTTTGATTTACATATCTTTCCTCAGTCTTAAGATTTCCATTTCCATCTTCATCTCCGTAATTAACAGCGAAAAAACAGGAGTTTAAGGAGACTCCGAATAGGAGAAATAGTAGAATTTTAATTAATTTCATTATAAAAGTATATTAATTATTTGTGGTATTTAAATTTTTAAATTGATCGTTTACCTCTTCTACCCATTGGTTTGAATCGTTACTTTTCTTTTGTAAATTGATTTTTGGAGTGTTAGGAGTAACTGGAATCAATGATTTTGCATTTATGGACGTGTCTTCACAATCCAAACAATCAGTTTTTAAACTATTGATTAATAAATATTTTTCTTCATCTCCATTCTTTAAAATATCTTTATAATTTGAATTATTTCTATGATACGAAAAAGTGTTTTTATCTGCATATAAAATAGATCCAATTGGTAAATATACAATTACTTCCACTAGTTGATCTCTATACTTATTACTAATATTTGTGGTGAAATAACTATTTAAAGTTAATTTATTGTTATTGAAAGTGTAATGATAATCGATTGCTTTTGCTCTTTCTTTTGCATTATCAAAGGAGTTACCATCAGCTTTACGGTTTATGAATATTTTTGCAGTAACATCATTAGTAGATCTAACGATTAGTCTAATATTACTTGAATAAATGATTTTATTTCCATCTTCATCAGATTTTAAATGAAAGTTACCACTTCTAGATTCATTGTATTCATAACGATTATTACTAACCATCTTCAATTTTAAGGTGTCATTTTTACTAATCGGAATCATTTTTTCAGATATAAATTCACCATCGTAAGCTTGTTCAGTTGCTTGTTTTATCCCTAAAATACTCAAGCCAACAATTGAAAATATCCAAAAAACTATTAAAACAATTTTTGCTGTCATACCTATCGACTTCAAATTAGTTATGATTAATTTTAAACCTAATATAAAGAATGCAAAAGCTGGAATTCCAATAATTAAAAAAACCAATAGTACTATAAGCCAAAAAGGAAAGAAATCAACTAAAACGATTGACGAGTAATCAAATATCTCATTACCATCCCACAAAAATCCAAAGGTTATCCCTGTCGTAAATAAACCAATTATTAGTGATATAATAGTTGAAAAAGACAGGATTATTAATGATATTCCAAACAATTTACCAAATATTTTAAAAAGCCCTCTTGCTATTTTTTTTAACAAAAATATTTTCAGTTCTATAATTTTTTTTACGGTATTAAAGAACCCAGAGACGCCTTCTTTTGCGTTATTTTTCCATTGGTTTTCATCCCAGCTTATTTTCTCACCTGCATTTTTGAGCTCTTCTTTAATTTTTTTTTCGATGTTAGAAATATTTACAGGTTCTCTTTTCATTTTTAATTTTTCGGAAGTCGTAGTGGCTTCAGGAACTAAAATCATAAGGAGAATATATATTAATATTGGTGCTCCAACACCCAAAAATACTAGTGCTACCCAAACTAGACGAATCCATATAGCATCAACTCCAAAATAATGTCCTAAACCAGAGGAAACACCAGCTATAAATTTGTCGTCGATATCCCTAAACAATTGTTTATGTGAAGATGTCCTGGTTTGTTGTTTTTCGTTGGGCGCAGAATCGTTAAATATTTCTTCATCTACTTTATAATCCTCAGGTTGCCCCATTATTAAAATTACTTCATCCAATTCTTTAATAGTAATTACTTGGGAAGTATGATGTGTTTTTTCAGAGAAAAGTTCAGAAATCCGTACTTCAATATCTTTTATTATCTCATCCTGTCCATCTGGATCTGAAAAAGAATTTCTTATTGCATTAAGATAGTTTGTAAGTTTTGCATATGCATCTTCATCAATATGAAAAAATATACCTGCTAAATTTATGTTTACTGTTTTGTTCATTTCTTTGTTTTTTCTCTTGTTACCTTTTTTACTGCCGTTTGTAAATCACTCCAGGTAGTATTTAATTCATTTAAAAATAGTTTTCCTGTTTCTGTAAGCGAATAATATTTTCGAGGGGGGCCACTAGTGGATTCTTCCCAACGGTATGCTAGGAGGCCAGTATTTTTTAAACGTGTTAATAATGGATAGACAGTGCCCTCCACTACAAGCATTTTTGCATTTTTCAATGTTTCAAGAATATCTGAGGTATAGGCTTCTCCATCTTTTAATATCGATAAGATACAATATTCCAAAACACCCTTTCGCATTTGTGCTTTTGTATTTTCAATTTTCATTTGATTATTTTTAGTAGATTCCTTTTAAGTGTTTTGACAACTCTTCTTCAGTAATCATATAATGAGATTTTAGTTCTTTGACGCTATAATTTTTATTTTTACATTTTTTTAGAGAATGATTAAATGAAATTTTTGAGGGGGTATTATCATTTATTCCACTGATTAGAAAATTAAATACGATCGATAAAACTAGATAAAATAAGGCAATCATTTTTTGGTTAATTTTAAAATTTTTTTACGTAATGTGATAAATAAGAATTATTTAAAATCAAATTTTATTAAATTCCTATACAAATATATGTCTAAAAAAAGGTACTTTGTTACGCATAGTACTGTTATTAACAATATTTTAACATTTATTTTTTTTAAATCATTGAAAAACAGGTACGTGTACTATATTAATAAATCTTAATTTAAATTATTACTAGGATTTTATTTTTAAATATATTTGTTAAAATTATAATATGTCTTTAAGTATAAGAAAGATTACTTTTTTTACATTTTTAAAACTGCCTTCTGTGTTTTGGTTAGGTATTCGGGTAAAATCCATAGATCATCAAAGCTGTTCTGTAGCTGTTAGACACCGTTGGATTACTCAAAATCCGTTCAAATCATTATTTTGGGCTGTACAAGGTATGGCTGCCGAATTAAGTACAGGAGCGATGGTGATGAGTTGTATTCGAGCATCAAAAAAAAATGTATCGATGCTGGTAGCTAATAATAAAGCTACTTTTTACAAAAAAGCTACTGGAAAAATTACCTTTACCTGTAATGATGGAAAATTGATCGAGCAAACAATCAAAGATGCTCTTTTAAGCGGAGAAGGGAAAACATGCTGGATGAAGTCGGAGGGTTTTAATGAAGATGGTATTTTGGTTTCTGTTTTTGAATTTGAATGGACACTAAAAGTGAAACCTCCTTCATCTTAACTCAATAATATTACTCTTTTTAATCAGTGAATTATACTATAAATATCATTTTTTTTGCTATCTTTAAATGAATTTAAAATTTAAGCCTATAGCAGAAAAATACTTAATTTAATATTCTAAAAATGGCAAGAGCGATGTATGATTACACCAAGTCTGTACTAAACAAAGTAAGTTTTGATGTAAATCTTTTCTGTATCGAATTAAAAAAAGCTTTAACACGTTTACTTCCTCACGAAATCGTTGAGTTAAAAATATGGTTAAATGTTCTAATAGAAAAGAAACCACAATTGAATCAATGTTTAATTTATTTAAAGTCATAATAAAAATCCTTCGAAAGAGGGATTTTTTATTATAAAATTTTATTTCAGAGGACTAACCACTTTGATATTATGAAATGCAATAGCACCCCTAATTACTCCAGATATACTGTCATATAAAGCATTTATAATTTGCATTTTAAGCTCACTCTTTTTATAGAGTAAACTAACTTCTCTTGCTGGTGAAGGCTCATTAAAATATCTCAAATATTCTTTTTGTTCTTTTTCAGAAAAATCTAACGTATTTAAATAGGGTAATAGAGTCATGCCAAACCCCTCATTCGATAATTTAATGAGAGTTTCAAAACTTCCGCTCTCTAATTGAAATGAATCTTTAGCATTGACTATTTTTTAAGTTTTTACAGATGTTAACTACATTGTCTCTAAAACAATGACCATCTTCTAATAATAAAATATCGTTAATATCTAAATCGGTTCTATCTAATTTGTTTTTTGAATTTAATCGGTGACTTTTGGGGACATAACCAACAAAAGGTTCAAAATATAAAACACGTTCCTTAATTTTCTCCTGTAAAAGTGGAGTTGCTGCTATAGCAGCATCCAAATGATTATCTTTTAATTTTGAAATTATTTCAACAGTCGTAAGTTCTTCAATTTTTAAATTAACTTTCGGGTATTTACTTGTGAAATTCTTTAAGAACATTGGTAATAGGGTGGGCATGATTGTCGGAATTATTCCTAGTTTAAATTCTCCGCCAATAAAGCCTTTTTCTTGATCAACCACATCCTGCATCCTTTCTGCTTCGTTAACAATACTTCTTGCTTGATTTACGATTTTTTTTCCTACGTTGGTAAGTTCTATGGGTTTTTTACTTCTATCAAAGATTAAAATATTTAGTTCCTCTTCTAGCTTTTGAATTTGCATACTAAGTGTTGGTTGTGTAACAAATACGTGCTCTGCTGCTCTTGTAAAATTTTTGTGTTCAGAAACTGCTAAAACATATTTTAGTTGTGTAATAGTCATAATCAATATTTTATATCAAATATAAAAAATATATCAGTATTTCTTATAGTTGTTTGTGATTATTAAAAAAAACTATTGATCTAATATTTCTACAGAAATATAAATATTATTTAATGGCCAGTCTTGCTCGTCAGCTGGCAACTCAGAGAGTATCTCAACAATATCCATACCTTTTGTTACCTTGCCAAAAACAGTATAATTTCCATTTAAATGTTTATTGCTTGTATTTGAACCTAAATAAATAAAAAATTCAAAAGGGGAGGTCATCTTATCTGGATTTTTTCGATATTCTTTTGCACCAGAAATTGAGCCATAAGTGTGAATTCTACTGTTTCCTTTTTCATAAGGTAATCGGTAATGGTTTCCTATACGTGCTCTTTTTTTAAATGTAGATTTTAAATCACTACTTCCAGCTTGAATAATAAAGTTAGGAACCACTCTATGTAAAAAGGTATTATTAAAATATTTTTGTTTAACTAAATAAATGATATTAGCTCTATGAATAGGCGTATCTTTAAAAAGTTCTATATCTATATTACCATATGGTGTTATAACTCGAATGTTATTTTCTAGATTTTTTCTCCCAAATTCAGTTAAAAACGAAACCGCATTTTCATTTGTAAGTTTAATTTTTGGTTTAAGTTCCTTTTTTTTAGTGTTAGAATTGGGAATTAACTCTTTTTTAAAATAGTTTCTTTAATTTCTGTAGTTCTCTTTTTACTATCTTCACATCCAACAAATAGCGAAAGTATGGCTACAATAATCAATATATTTTTCATAAATGGAATTTGAAGAATTTAAACATAAGATTGTAAAAATAAAAAAAATGAAACTTCCGGGGGAGAGTGCTCAATTTAAAATGGCACCAAAGGAACGTATTAATGAATTAAAAAAAATAGCTGATGTTAAAAAAAGTGCAAAAAAAGCGGGGGTATTAGCTTTGTTTTATCCTTCAGTATCAAAGCAAACTATGTTGGCTTTAATATTAAGAAAAACATATAAGGGAGTTCATTCTGCTCAAATTGGTTTTCCTGGAGGTAAATTTGAAGCTATGGATAGTTCATTGAGAGTTACTGCTCTTAGGGAAACAGAAGAAGAAATTGGAGTTAATCAAAACAAGGTAATAGTTTTAAAAAAACTTACCGAAGTATACATTCCACCAAGTAATTTTTTTGTGCAACCTTTTTTGGGTTACACCAATAAGACACCTAACTTTATTTTACAAGAAGATGAAGTAGAAGATTTGATAGAAGTGCCACTAAAATATTTTATGGATGATTCTATTAAATCATTTCAAAACTTATCTACATCGTATGCTAAAAACATAGAAGTTCCTGTTTTTAACTTGAATAATCACCGAGTTTGGGGAGCCACAGCTATGATGCTGAGTGAGGTAAGAGAAATGCTCAAACAGCTTCTGTAAGAGTTGTATTTTTGTATCTTCGTAAACTAGTATTTTTTGTGAATTTATTAAAATTAATAGATTATTAAAGAATTTATCCTCTGATATGAGAATTTTTAAAAAAAATCCTTTTGGTCATATTTTATTTATAAAACTCTGGATAATTAGAGTTTTAGGGGCTATGTCTCACGGACGCTTCAATGGTTTTAATGAATTGAAAATTGAAGGTAGCGAGGTTATAAAAGAATTACCAGAAACCAATGTCCTTTTTGTGTCCAATCATCAAACCTACTTTGCAGATGTAGTGGCGATGTTTCATGTTTTCAATGCTAGTTTAAGTGGAAGGACAGACAATATTAAAAATGTTGGTTATTTATGGAAACCCAAATTAAATATATATTTTGTTGCAGCTAAAGAAACTATGAAGTCAGGGTTATTACCAAAAATAATGGCTTATGCAGGATCCGTAAGTATAGAAAGAACTTGGAGATCTGAGGGGAAAGAAGTAAATCGACAAGTTAAAATGAGTGACGTAAGTAGTATATCAAAAGCGCTGGACGATGGTTGGCTAATTACATTCCCTCAAGGAACAACTAAGCCTTGGCGTCCGATCCGAAGAGGTACTGCACACATTATAAAAAAAAATAAACCAGTTGTTGTACCAATTGTAATCGATGGTTTCAGAAGATCTTTTGATAAAAAAGGATTGCGAATTAAAAAAAGAGGAGTCTTACAATCTTTTATTATTAAGCCCCCAATGGATATTGACTATGAAAACGATTCGGTAGATACCATCGTCGAAAAACTTCAGTTTGCTATCGAACAACACCCTTCCTTACTCAATGTAATCCCTGAGAGTGAATTCGTTAAAGAAGAGGAGTTCAACAAAAATAGGAATTGGGAATATTAGTTTAAGAATTAATTTTTTTAAGTTCTCTGTAATTTCCCTTTAATTTTTTGAGTAAAATTCCATAGACAAGCCAATAAAATAATATTAAGAGTGCTATAATTATGAATCCGACTATTATTTGAGAAATTATAAAAATATTGGCAAACCCTTCTTTTGGAATGCCTTGTTTAGCGAAGTCCATTACCTCATACAATTTATCGCTATTGTTGTATAAATAAGTATCGATAGCGATACTAAAAGCTATGGTCATCCCAACATTATAATAAACAAAGTACCGAACTGTTTTGCGAGTGTTTAAAATATTTTGCATTAATACATTAGTGCTATCTGTTACTTGTATAGATTGATAATTTTTATAAAATAAGATGATGAAAATACCAAATATAAAAAAATGGAATATTTCGCAATAAAACATAACTCGTTCTAAACCTAGTTCTTTCATCATATTCACGTTGTCCTCGGGCAATACGAAATAAAGACTGATCCAAAATAATAACTCAATAACGCTAATTACAAAAATCCATTTTACGATGGAGGAGGATTTTTTTAATAGCATTTTATATATCTTATCAAAACTCACCTTGGGAAGTTCGTGTTCTTCAGACTGCCAATTTTCTTTTAACTTATCTAGCTTATCCATACGGTTACGGATTTAATATTTTACGTAGTTTATTTTTTGCTCTATTCATCTTAACTCTTGCATTAACTTCAGAAATCCCTAATGTTCCTGATATTTCCCTATAAGATTTATCTTCTAAATATAGAAATACCAGAGCTTTATCAATATCATTTAATTTCTTTACGGCATCATACATTAATTTTAATTGTTGTTCGGTGGTATCATCGTATTCCTCAGATTTTATTTTAAAACTTAAGGACTCAAAATCTTGAGTATCAATTTGTCGTTTAGATTTTCTATATAAAGTAATAGCAGTATTAAGTGCTACTCGATACATCCAAGTACTAAATTTTGAATCTCCTCTAAATTTTGGGAAGGCTCGCCACAATTGTATGGTGATTTCTTGAAATAAATCATCATGCGCATCTTTATCGTTGGTGTATAACCTACATATTTTGTGCACAATGTTTTGATTCGCCTCAAGCAGTTTTACAAAACGATGTTCGAGTTTTTTGTCCAATGACGGTAAGTTAGTTTTAAAGTTAGTAGCGATTCATTTCTTTTTGTTACAGCAAAAAATACATTAAAACGAATTTAATTAGTTCACGAAAGGATTCGAAAATTTTTCATCGATAATTAATTCGTAATCTGTTAATGTTTTCATGAAAGCTACCAATGCTTCTGATTCTTCAGGTGTTAAATTTAGATGTCTAGGCTCACCTTCTCCGTTTTTCATATGAGCTGATAAATACGGATGTGCTAAAACACCTGTACTATAATGTTCTACGACGTCTTCTAATGTTTCTAGTCTTCCATCATGCATATAAGGCGCTGTTAATGCTATATTTCTTAAAGAAGGAGTTTTAAAATGCCCATAAAATGATTCGACATTTAAAACAACTCCCAAACCGTTATCTTCAACATTTAAATCGATATCCAAACCAATATTGTCTGGTTCAGCACCACTAAATATAACTTGATTTGCATTTTCTGGAATGGGTTGATCAAAATGTAGCGGAGTGCTATTAGGAAGATGACAAGTAATACAAGTACCAATAGCTCCAGGGGTTAGTTTACCATTAAAAATATCTTTACCAAGATTTTCTTTTGGAGTAAAATTCGGAAAGTCAATAAAGATATCTTTTGTAATTTCAATTCCTCTATCATATTTTGTGTTATATGAATATATAGATCTTACAAATTGAGATAATGCTTTTGAAATTTTGGTGCTTGTAATCTGACTATCACCAAAAGCATTAATAAAAAGAGGTTCGTAATAAGCTAAATTGCTCAATTTTTCTACTAAATTCTCTAAAGTGATTCCCATTTCTAATTCATCTGTTATAGGTATTAGAATTTGATCCTCAAGAGTTGCTGCTTGGTGATCCCATGAGAAATTTTCTGCAGCATAAAATCCTGCATTTGCAAAACCCATCGAGTTTCTAAAGGTATGTTCTCCAGAAATACCTATACTTTTTGAGGTGTTATCAGAAAATCCAAACTCTTGTTTGTGACAACTTGCACAAGAAATGGTATTGTCAGCAGATAATTTTTTATCATAAAACAATACTCTTCCCAAAGTAACTCCGTCATCGCTTATGATATTGTCTGACGGTGTGTTATCAAATCCAAAAACATAAGGAGTAAATGTATTAGGGAAACTTGGATTGCTATAATTATAGGGAGTTTCAGGTAAATTATAGATGTCATTATATCCATTACGAATAGTGCTACTATCGTCACTTTCACAAGACACTGTAAGTACCGCAATAAACAAACTAAAAATAAAAATTAATGATCTCATCTTATAACCTCAGAAAAAAAACCGATTTAGACAAAATTAGGATAATTTTTAATAACAAGTATGGTATGAATTCACATTCTTGATCTTTATGATTTAGAATCTATTTTATTTTCATTAAAAGCCGATGGTAATAAACTCGGAATATATTTTATTAATATTGGAAGCAGTAGACTTCCTCCAGGAATTAAAAATATAGTTAAGGAAGGAATCGTTTTACAAATATCTAATAATTGTTCTTTTACTTTAATTTTTTCATCTTTTGTTAATTCTCTATAGGTAGATTGACTCAATAATTTCACTAATTCTCCGCTTTCATTGAGTTCCAGTAACAATCTTTTTTTATTTCTTTCAATCAATAACTTCACCGTAGAAGTAGATTCTTTATAAATATGTTTTAAAGGGTTTTGGTATTCAAATAATTTAATTTTTTTTGAATACTTCTCAGAAAATGTATTGATGTAATCAATATTCTCTTTTATTCGTAAAGGGCTTAATTGCAATTTGTCTGCTAGTTTTATTAAAAAAGAATGCTCCATTTGGTCTAATTCTTTGTCATTCCAAACTGCTAAGAAGCTAATATCAAAAAGATACTTTTTTTCTAGATTATTATAATTTAAAAGATCCAAATTAGCTAAGCTTAAAAAATTATTTTTATGGTACTGCAGATTAATATAAACTGAAGAGCTTTCAATTTGCTTAATCATTTGTTTGTCAGATTTATCTTTAATTTTTTTAGAGTTTAATGCCAAAAAGGATAGGTTAATTAAGTTTTTTTCTAAATCTTCGATAAAAATTTTATAATCATCATTAAAACTTAAAAATTTATTAAAGGCAAGAATATCTATAAATAGAAGGGTATAGGTAAATATAGAATTGTACTTTTTATTAAAAAAACTATTGGTTTCTTGTATTCTTTCTGCTAATATATGCTCAAGATTATCAGTAGCTTTTTCCGAAGTTGAAAATTTATACAGAAAACCTAATTTGCTGTTGTCTAATTTTTTATAAAACAAAATGATGTGGTCTATTGCTGCATTTATATTTTCGTCGGGATTTTTTTTGAAAAATATAAATAGTAAACTTTGAAAAAGATTAATTTTAGTACTTTCATTTTTAGTAAGATTTAAATGACTAGGAGTACTACTAATTAAAATTTCCGATGAATTTCCATATAAAAAACCTGTAGACTTTAGTTGTTTATAAAAAAACATTAAAGATTCTGAATTTGTAATTATTTGTTGTTTATCTAGTGTAGTTAAAATTTTCGGAATCCAACCTTTTGCTGAGGGGTTCATATGAACTAATTTTATTAATTTTGTTTTTTAAATTTATTCATCATTAAATGTAAATTTAAATAATTAAGTTTGAACTATGAAAAAAACAAAATTATTTGCAGTAATAGGAACTCTGTTTCTTTTGCTACTTTGTGTGACTTTAATTTCTTCGGATCACTTAGATGGAACGAATATTGAAGGAACTACATCTGATATTGCAGACTTTTATGCTTTTGAAGGTGAAGATCCCGATTCAACAGTTTTTATTGCAACCATTCAAGGAAATTTAAACCCGGGTGGAGTAACAGACAATGCTAATTTTGACGAAGATGTTCTTATAGAGTTTAATATAGACAATACTGGAGATTTAGTAGAGGATCTAGTTATCCAGGCTATCAAACGTGGAGATTCAATCCATTTCTTTGGACCTGTTGTTCCAAATCAAACAGGTTTAGAAAGTCAGATTATAACAACTACTACGCACAATGTGGTGCAAATATCTACTAGTACTGATACGTTTATTACGAATGAAAATGGAATGAGTTTTTTCGCAGGGCCACGAAGAGATTCTTTTTATTTTGATATGAATCGTTTTATGGATATAAAATTAGGGAATGCTGCTCCTTCAGGTTTCTACACTCCTGAAGAATCAACCGACTTTTTTAACGAACTAAATACTTTGGCTATCGTAATAGAAGTACCTAATATACTTTTAGGTGATGCTCCAACTCATATACTAGAATCCCAAGGATATATAAATGGTTTACCTCAAGCTTATAATGTTTGGGTTTCATCAAAAAGAAAACAATAAGTCATGAAAAACATTTTAATTCACACTAAAAAATTTAGCTTATTGCTATTATTGCTATTTAACTTTTTACTATTTGTACAGTGTAAAGATGATGATGATAATGGTAATGTAATATATCAAGTGAATTGCGGAGATGGAATTCAAAATGGTGATGAGCAAGGGATTGATTGTGGTGGAGAATTTTGTTCTCCTTGCGAAGATTCTGGGATCAACTTTGACGGTACTTTTATACAAGAGGATATAGCAGGAAGACCGGCAGTAAACATGATCTTTGGATTTAGTGATCTTGCTCAAAATGAATACAATATTTCAACGGTTTCTAATAGAAGTAATTTCCAAGAGGAATTTAGAACTGTTTTAGAGGCTTATCATGATATTTATGCAATTTCATTAGAGGTTCCTGTAGATGATTTAGATTTTGAGACGAATGTTCTCAATTGGGATGCGAATATTTTTTCCACAGTAATGTCTCAATATGATGCACTTCAAGTTGCGCCAAACGGACCAACCACTTATTATGATGAAAATGAAAACTTAGTTTTTACTGGCAGATCCTTATCAGATGACGTAATGGATACAACATTTAGATTAATTTTTGGAGGTGCAAATGGTGATCGATTTGATGGAAATAATAGCACTCCCCAGTTAACAACTGATGGAGTTGGACCTGGAAACAGAGACTTTTCATTACCATTTCCTTATTTGGAACCTGCGCTGACAATCGAATAAAAAGCGTATTAATATAAAAAGCTTTTTTATTGCAATATAGCCCCACAAATAATCCTAGAACCTGCTGCACCAGAAGGTTGGCTCGTTAAATCGTCAGTTCCTTGGTGGACAATAACTGCTTTGCCAATAATATTCTTTGATTCATCTTCACAGTCGATACACCATTCCTTGGTTTCCATTGTGATCAATCCATTCCCATTTTCATCCACTTCAAAATTGCCGATGTCCCCTTTATGATAGCCATTTTCATCTCCCCACTTACCGTGTTTGCTAAAAGTTGGATTCCAATGCCCACCAGAAGATTTTCCGTCAGGAGAAGAACAGTCAGCTTTCTCGTGTAAATGAATAGCGTGCATTCCAGGTGATAAGTTCATAAATTTAGCTTTTAGCATAACCATTCCGTCAGTCTCATTAAAGATTAATTTACCAAAAGCACCACTCTTATTTTTAGCTTCTAGTTGAACTTGGATTTCTTTTTTTTCAGATAAATTTACGTTAGTATTCATTTTTTTAGTTTCTTTTTTTTCATTTTCTACACAAGATGTAGTTAAAAAAAATAGAACCGTTAAAATCGAAAGAATAATTTGTTTCATTTTTTTATTTTTTTAAATATAAAGGATTCCTTATTAAAATCAAATAATTCATCCTAATCTATCTGGGCATTTTTTGTTTTATTAGCATCTATTAATTGTAATCCGTTGCCTTTTAAATATTTATCAAGAAATTGTAATACTCTGCTGTAGGCTTCAACTTGATTAACTTTTTTTACAAATCCATGGCCTTCGTCTTCAAATAGCACGTATTCTACTGGAACTCCATTATCTCTGACGCCTTCTACGATTTCATCAGATTCAATCTTAAGTACTCTAGGATCTTGAGCACCTTGTAATACAATTAATGGTTTGGTTACCTTATCCGTATGGAAAAGTGGGGAGATTTTTTTTAGTCTAACAGAATCCTGTGTATTAGGGTCTCCCATTTCGGTATACAATGCCTCTTTAAAGGATTCCCACCATGGCGGTATGCTTTTTAATGTTCTTATCCAATTGGTAACACCAAATAAATTAACACCAACCTTAAACTCTTCAGGAGCGTAGGTCAATGCAGCCATAGTCATATAGCCTCCATACGATCCTCCTAAAATTCCAATTTTTGAAGAATCTATGATGGTTTGTGATGCTAACCAATTTTTACCAGCTATACAATCTTTTAAATCTTTATCACCATGATTTTGATCATCCATCTTGTAGAATGTTTTTCCATAACCACTACTACCTCTATTATTTACTGCTAAAATTGCATAACCATGATTAACTAAATATTGTATGGTAGAATTAAATCGCTGCCCAGATTGTCCTCCTGGACCTCCATGTACCCAAACTAGTGCAGGAACTTTATGAGTAGTCGAAGCTTGTTGTGGCGCATAATAAATGGCAGGTATCTCTAATCCATCAAATGATTTGTATCTAACAACTTCAGCAGTAACTAAATCATCTGCATTAATTTCTTTATTTAATACATCTGTTAATTGATGATATTCTTTGTTAGCAATTGTATAAGAATATGAATTGGTTGGCATATTAGAACCAGAGGCGGTTAATATTGCCATAGATTCATCTCTTGAAAATCTTGCTCCAGTAATATTTTGATTATTAATATCTGAAAAAGTTATAATCTCATTAGTTGAAGCGTCTTTAACCTCCATTACTGACTTTGCATCTTCATTGGTAAAAAGAACTTTGTATTTTCCATTTCTAGTGTAATAAAAACTATTAATATCCCAATCTTTTTCTACTACTTTGGTTTTAGTTCTATCTTCTAAATTGTAATTCATTAAATAGGAAAATTCAGCATTATCATCTGTAGTGTAATAAAATGATTTGCCATCTGGATCAAAATCTTGTGGTGAATTACCACTTAAGTTATTATTAATCTTCACAGATTCATTTGTTTTTGTATTTAGTAAAAACAAGTCACTATCGTTTGTATTAATCGTTTTTGTTAATAAAACATAGTTTCTATCTTCAGACATCCCTCCAAAGTCCATTCCATCATTATTTTGATAAATTAAAGTAGATTCAAAAGTAGCAATGTCCATTTCAAAATGATCCATGAATTTTGAATCCCTCTCATTACTACCATAAAAAAAACTTTTTCCATCCTCAGACCATCCTCTAAACAATGCTCTTACATCATTTATTGGAGTTAAATTTTTAATTCCAGAACTATCTTTCATATAGATTTTAAATATCTCATCTCCATTTCCATCCATTCGAAATAATATACGATCATCTTCTGGGAAATAAGAAATTCCAAAAACAGATGCACTATCAGATTTAGTAATAGGAATTAATTCTCCTCCTTCACTTTTAGTTGTGTACATATTGTAAATTCCAGATCTATTACTGGTTAATAACACATTTTTCTTATCTGAAGAAAAACCATTGGCGAAAGAATTTTCATTTTCTAAAAATTGTTCGATAGTGTATTGTTTGACTGAATTTACTTTTTTTTCGTTCTTCTCTTGACAAGAATATAAAATAAGAAGTCCTAATAAAATGAGTATTGATTTTTTCATGATAATGTATCTAGTTTGTTTTAAATATTTTTATTTCCTTGAAAGGCGATAGGTTTATTTTTTCTAATTCGGTCTGATAGTTTAACCAATCAAGTGCAAAAAACTTATTGGTTGCTACCAAAACCTCCTCCAGCCTCATTTTAGATTGATTAATTAATGTTTTTTCGGTAGTTGTTAAACCGTTAGGTCTACTCGATGCATACCAATTTGCAGTTCCAATCCTTTGCATCACTGAAACATCAGAAGACTTCGTTATACCCTGTCTTTTATCCACTTTCCCGAGATATAGGTCAATTAAAGAATCTGCTTTTTTAGTAATTTCTTTGCATAATTTAATTTGATGCTCGTAGGTCGTTTTATCTTTTTCTGTCAATCGATTATTAAAAGAGGCGGCAATATTTTTACTGTCAATTAATTGGTTTACTGCAGTGTTAACCGTTTGTATTAATTTTTCAATTTCTTTATTAGCTTCATAAGCATCATTTATCGAAGTTTCCGAAATTTCTATTCTCGGATCACTCTTTACTTCGATGGTGTTCATAGATTTTTGATTCTGATGGCTTATTACCAAATTATAAACACCTGGCTTTACAATAGTTCCTCCTGGTTCATTTGTTATCGTCCTGGTTTCTCTGGAAGGGCGGCCAACTCCAGCTTCATCCATAAACCACCTCCATTTGTATACACCTGTACTATCTGGTACTTTTCTTTTTAAATTTCTTATCAATCTATCTTTATCATAAATCTTCAAGTATATAGAGTCTTTGTGCGCTCCCGTTTTAAGTAAGGCTTTATCCTCAGTTAATTCCTCGTTAGTTTCAGTTTCATTTTTTGTAAAATAAAACATAATTCTAGCGCCATATTCTTTATTGTCTCCATTAAATATGGCATCTGCTCCAAATCGACTCCCTGTAGGTTGTTGATAGTTTGCTATATAGGCTGTTGGTGCTTTAAATAATTTAATTTTTGATGATAAAACTTCATTGTTATTTGCCATAACTCTTAATGGTGTTACGTCATCTAAAACCCAGGCAGCTCTTCCAAAAGTTCCAATTACTAGGTCATTTTCTCTTTCTTGTATCACAAGGTCTTTAACAGATACTGTTGGAAAATCATGACCCCATTTTTCCCATTTAATTCCTGCATCCATAGAAATATAGAGACCATCATCAGTTCCTAAAAACAGCAAGTTTTTTTCTTCTGGATCTTCAACGATACATAAAGCGTAACTCAATACGTCGTTTTCATCAACAATTCGATTCCAAGTTTTTCCATAATTGGTCGTCCTATATACATACGGAGTAAAATTGAACCTTCTATAATCATTTGCCACAAGCAATGCTTCTCCTCTTTGTTTATTAGAAGCTTTTATTTGAGTAATCCAGGTGCCTTTGGGAAGCTTGGGTATATTTTTAGTGACTTCTATCCAGGAAGTGCCACTATTTTGAGTGTAGTGCACTTTACCATCATCAGTTCCTACCCATAACATATTTTGTTCCATAGGGGAGGGTTCAATAACAAGAATTGTTGTGTGATTTTCAGCTCCAGTCGCATCCATGGTAATTCCACCACTTTCATTTTGTTTTTGTTTTTCTGGATCATTGGTTGTTAAATCCTCTGAAATGAGTTTCCAAGTAAGTCCTTTATCAGTTGATTTGTGTACAAATTGACTTCCAAAATAAATTGTATTGTTATCAAAAGGATCTATATGAATAGCAGCGTTCCAATTAAATCTTAGCTTTATATTTGGATCTGGATGTATGGGGCGTACCGTATAATTATTTCCTGTTTTCCAATCATACCGATTAACATAGCCTTGCTGACTCATACTCCATCCATAACGGCTGTTATCAGGGTCCGGAAGTACATCAAAACCATCGCCAAATGAAATTTCTTGCCAGTAATCGTTCCTGATTCCTTGAGAACGCCAAACATAAGCAGGTCCTCTCCAGCTGCCGTTATCTTGCATACCACCATACACATTGTATGGAAGTTCATTATCTACAGCAATATGATAAAATTGTGCCACCGGAAGATTACCGATAAAACGCCAAGTTTTACCTCCATCACGCGTAATGTTCATTCCCCCGTCATTTCCATCAATCATAAAATTTCCATTACTGGGATGAATCCACCAGGCATGGTGGTCCGGGTGCACCCCATTATCGACTCCATATGCTGGCATTAGTTGTTTAAAATTTTTCCCTCCATCTTCAGAAACATTCACATAGGTAAAAACAGAATAGATTCTATTTTCATTTTGTGGATCCACAAAAATATCGGAATAATAAAATGGTCTGTTCCCAATATCGTCTTTATCATTTACTTTAATAAAAGAAAAGCCTCCATCAGTACTTTTATACAATGCATTTTTTTTCGCTTCAATAAGCGCATAAACAATAGTGGGTTTGTTTTTTGCAATGGCCAGTCCAATTCTACCCAATTCTCCCTCAGGTAGTCCATCTTTTTCAGTTCTTTTTTCCCAAGTTTTTCCTGCATCATGTGTTATAAAAATTCCTGAACCCTCTCCACCAGAATTAAAAAACCAAGGCTCTCTTTTATGTTCCCACAATGCGACTATTAATTTGTTTGGATTCGTTGGGTCCATTACCATATCACCAACCCCCGTATTATTATTCGAAAACAAAACTTTACTCCATGTTTTTCCGCCATCCACGGTTTTAAAAACACCACGTTCTTTGTGCGCTCCCCAGGGTGATCCTATGGCACCCACATATACAATATTTGGATTGGTAGGATCTATAAGGATTCGATGGATATGTCGCGTTTTTTCCAACCCCATCAAGTCCCAACTATGCCCGCCATCTAAAGAACGATAAATACCATAACCACCATTTAAGCTATTTCTGGGGTTTCCTTCTCCAGTACCAGCCCAAATAACTGAGGGATTTGATTGCTGTATTGCAACAGCACCAATGGATGCAGTAGCTTCATTTTCAAAAATAGGTTCCCATTTTACACCGCCACTTTCAGACTTCCACAGACCTCCTGAAGCAGTTCCCACATACATAATATCTGTATTATCATGAACCACGTCAATACTAGTTACTCGGCCACTCATTCCACCAGGTCCAATACTTCTTGGCTTCATATCCTTTAAAAGTTCAGTAGAAAAATTTTGAGCTGCTAATGACATTTGTATTAGCAAAAGTAGAAGGGTAAAATATTTATTCATTATTTAGTTGGTTTTAAGTAATCTAAAATATAAAAATCAAACGAAGAAGAACTTTTATTTCATATTATTTAACAAAAAAACAACCTCATAGTTCTATTAAATAATTTTTAGGAAATAATTTCATGGAGCCAAAAGAAATACTAAATAAAATTTTTGATATTTTTTTTAAAAAAAAATCGTAAAATTGATGAATAAAAGTAATCACTAGAATAATAAATAAAATGAAAAATAGACTTCTTCAGATCTTGGCAATTACACTAATTGTAACAGGATGTAAAACAGAAACAAAAAATGAGGGACAATCTTCGGATATAACATACGGAAAGGATGGCATAGTTCAAAATGGCACCGTTGATACACGCATGGGTAAACTGACTTTTGAGAACGGTTACCCAAGTCGTAAATCTGTAGAAAACTTGTTTGATGAGATGGATTTTCAACGTGCCTGTCAGGCCTATATTTGGGCATTGCCTATAGTTAGTATGGCGGAATGGCAAGGTGTTCATGAGGGGCAATTCAATGCTCAAGATCGTGACATTGTGGTGTATACGACTACAGAGGAAAAGCTTGGTATCTTGACAGCTAATGCTACCACACCTTATATAGTTGCTTTTAATGATCTCGGTCGATCTGGTCCATTAATTATTGATGTTCCAGAGGGTCCTACCGGTGGACTGGTTAATGATTTTTGGCAAAGACCAGTAACAGACCTTGGTTTAGCAGGCCCTGATAAAGGAAAGGGTGGTAAATATCTTATCCTTGGACCTGGACAGACTCCACCAGAGGGAGTAAAAGCAGATTATGTATTTGAAAGCGGTACTATGAATATTCTGTTTGGAACACGAATCTTAACGCCGGACCCGGCTGAAGGAAAGCGTCTACTTAATTCTTCTCTTATTTATCCGGCTTCTACCCCCGGAGTTGTGCAGAAATATTCAAACGCTGAAGGTGAATGGTTCCAATATCAACCGCGTGGGTTGAACTATTGGGAAAGACTTCATGAGATCATACAAAGGGAGCCAGTAGCTGAGCGGGATAGATTTATGATGGCTTCTTTACGATTTCTTGGGATTGAAAAAGGAAAGCCTTTTGAGCCTAACGAACGCCAAAAAGAGATTTTAAAAGAAGCAGTATTGGTTGGCGAAGCTATGGCACAATCTAACAGTTTTGAGTCACGTTTTCAAGGAGTTAAGTATCGTGAAGATGCCGATTGGGAATACGTAATTTTCCTCGAGCCAAGTCAACGAGGAAGTGATTATGAGCAATTGGACGAGCGCGCAGCATATGCCTATGAGGCGGTAACTACATCCGCCGGTATGACTACCAAAATACCGGGTGTTGGTTCTGCTTATTTGGGTGGTTACCGTGATAGTGATGGAAACTGGCTTAGTGGTTCTTCTAATTACCGTATGAAGGTGCCAGCCAATGCCCCAATGAAACAGTTTTGGTCAATAACTATTTATAATCAAGCTACTCGCTGTCTGATTGAAAATGGAACGGGGAGTGCTGAAAGATCGTCGCGTCAAGATCTTAATATAAACGAAGATGGATCAGTAGACTTATATTTTGGCCCCGGAAAAGCACCAGTCGGAATGGAAAATAACTTTATAAAAACTAACTCAAATGAAGGTTTCTTTGTTTACTTAAGATTGTATGCTCCTACAGAACCATATTTTAACAAGTCATGGCAATTGCCGAATATTGAAAAGATAACAGATTAGAGTCGTTAAAAGTTTGCTATCCATCTGAAAAAGCAAAAGCGATTTGAGAGAAAGCTCAATTCGTTTTATGTTTAATTGGTTACATTGCAGCTAGTGTTAAGTTGTATATTGTTGATAATAAAGGGGGTAAAATCAATTTTATTTCAAAAATAATTGATGACAAAATATGGATTGAAAAAGGTAGCCTAGCAAATGGTATCTATTACTTCTGGGTTAAAAATGACAATCATATACTGGGTAAAGGAAAGTTTATAATACATAATTAGAATTATTTTTAATAATGTTTAAAATAATAGAAGACGCTTTATAAAAAAGCTTTTTTTGTCCTGTTTTAAATATATTTGAAAAAAAATATTAATGAAAAATATTGCTACTCCTTTTACTCTACCAAACGGATCTGTTTTAAAAAATAGGATTGCAAAGTCTGCAATGAGTGAAAATTTTGGAACAAGGAATCATGCCCCAACTAAAGGTTTAATAAATGCCTATCGTGTTTGGGCAAAAGGCAATCCTGGTTTACTGATAACAGGAAATGTGATGGTAGATTCAATGGCCTTAGGGGAAGCACGAAATGTAGTAGTCGAGGACTATAAGCATTTTAATTTATTAAAAGAATGGGCTACATCGGTGGAAGGAACTGGCGTACATCTTTGGCCACAAATAAATCATCCAGGAAGACAGGCTTTTGCAGCTATTAATAGAAAAATAGTAGCACCATCAGCCATATCACTTAATATGGGAAGTGCTTCCAAAATGTTTAAAACACCTATAGCATTGACAGAAGATGCAATTTGGGATATTATAAAACGCTTTGGAACTACTGCAAAAATTTTAAAAGAAGCCGGCTTTACAGGTTGTCAAATTCATGGTGCTCATGGGTACTTAGTGAGTCAGTTTTTATCATCTAACAGTAATATTCGAAAAGATCAATGGGGTGGTTCTTTAAATAATAGATCGCGTTTTGTTTTGGAGATTTATCGTGAAATTCGTCGTCAAGTAGGCTCGCATTTTCCAATAGGGATTAAGATTAATTCTGCAGATTTTCAGCGAGGTGGATTTACAGAAGAAGAATCTATGGACGTGATTCGCCTCCTGGATGCTGAAGGTATCGATTTGATTGAAATATCTGGTGGAACTTATGAGAGACCAGCTATGATGCAAGGAGATCGGAAGAAAAGTACCGTATTGCGTGAAGCTTATTTCCTCGATTATATAGAAAAAGCTCGGAAATTAATAAAAACACCTCTACTTCTTACCGGTGGATTTCGATCTGTCTCGGTAATGGAGAAAGCATTGGAGGATGGCATTTTGGATGTTATAGGTTTAGCAAGACCATTTTGTATGTATCCTCATTTAGCAAATCAAATTTTTGATGGATCAGTAAAACGTTTTGACATTCCGACTCCCAAAATCGGCATTTCGTTTTTAGATCAACTTGGTGGGGTAGAATTACCTTGGTATGAACTTCAAATTCAGCGCATAGGGAAGGGGAAGTCTCCAAAATCGAATTTGTCAGGAATTTTAGCTTTCTGGTTTAGCCTTAAAAGTTTGTTTGTCAAATCGTTTTGGAAAAATAAATAATTCTGTTCAATTACGCACATCGTGTTTGTGTATGATTTCGATGCGTTTGTACAAATTTAGCAAATAACACACCAAATAGAAAATCCGCAAGGATTTTCGTAATTAGGCAAGTACCAGCAATCAATTACACACGTTGTTGCCTATTGTTGCGGAATTTTATAAAAGTTTTGAAAAACTATAAATTTCATTGGCTTGTCTAAACTATTTAATCAATTTTTATAAATTTTAAACTTTGCCTTTTTTCGCCATTGATAAAAGAAATAATATAAACTCCTCCGCTAAGATTGGAAATATCTACAAAACCCTTTTTAACTAAGATTTTTTCTGAATACATATTTCGTCCAGACAAATCTGTTATTTCAACTTTTTCAAATATATTGACTGAATCGTAATTAAGTAGTCCAGAAGCTGGGTTTGGAAAAATTTTAATGTTATTTTCCAAATTCGTATCAATTATGTCAAGTGTCTCGCAATTTGTTTCCATGAGTCTTACACTAAGTGCATCATAATAACTATCATTATCAGACCCAGTTAATCTATTACCTTTTAGGGTTGCTCTTAAAACTCTTGTTCCTGATGGTATATTATCAAAAACACTTCTTAAAAGCCACTCAGGTGTATTGTTGGATATTGTGGTTGTAGTGTTTAAAACTACATTGTTTCCATCAATAAAATCCATAAACATTTCTGGTAAATCATTATCTATATCAAATGTCCTTAAATAACCCAAAAACTCTACGGAATAACTACCTGCGTCAATCTCTGTTGCAAAGGAAGACACATCAATATCTTGAAAAGCAATTCCAGTTTCCATTTCATTAACACAGATACCACCTACTCCAAAAAAATTTGTGCCTTGATAAACTGGAACCGAATCACATTCATTAGAAGTTAAACTCTCTATATCTCCAGTCCAGTTTTCTATACCCAATTCCGCTTCAGGGTTTAACAATAAATTTGTTGTTATATAATTAGGAGTTGTGGTCGTAAAGCTTAGTGGAGTAGACCAATCACTCCAAGTCAAATTATCATTTCTATAACGAACTCTCCAACAGTAATCTGTATTAAGGGTTATGGATCCTAATTGTTCATCTGTGAGATTATCGTTGAGTTGCGTATTTACTTCATCATAAAAATTTGTTGCTTGTTTCCAAATATCGATTACACTTGGGTCATTAAAATCACACCCTGATACAATTTGCCAATGGGTTGCTTGATGAGTATTTTCACCATTTTCAAAGGCAGAAGCCTTTAATTCTACACAATTTATAAGTATATCTCCTGTGGGAGTTAAACCAGTTGGTATTTCAGGCGATGTATCAAAACGTTTGACGGTAATTTCATCACTTAATGTGTTGTTTTCAAATAGTACTGAATCTCCTTGGGAATACCTCTTCAATGTAAATTTTGGGTCAGCACCAGCTTCAACCTCTAGCATTACAAATCCGTACTCATCTTCACTAATTACAAATTCATCATAATCTGCGTTAGGAAACTCTCCCCAATTATCAATAGCCCCACCTGCTGTAGCAACATTTACCCAGAGATGATTATGATCTCTTGATTGTCCACGTGAATAGGCGTGAGTATGTCCGAAAAAGTGAATTGACGGTTTGTTATACAATGTTGAAAATGGCTCTAATAGTGCAATGATTTCGCCGGTAAAATCCATTTCGCCTGGAGTCCAAAGTTCCGACTTAAATGGATGATGCAATTGTACGAATACAAAATCTATAGTGTTATCAGTTCCTGCATCATCCAATACACTTTGCAACCAAGTTAACTGTATTTCTAAATCTGCTGAAGAACTGTTTGAATTAATTCCAATTAATCGCACATTAGAAATGTCTTTAAACCACCATTCTTCTGGATTGGAAGTTGTACCATTTAAAGGAAGATTGAAATAATCCAAATATAAGGAAATTCCATCCCCATAATATTCGTGGTTTCCAGGCACAGGATACGTAGGAATGAAAGGTGTAATTTCATCAGAGGGTTCAAAGAAACTATTCCGCCAAGAATTATGCGTTCCAGTCCCTACTAAATCTCCTGGTATAAGTATAGCTTCAATTGCTTCAATACCATTTGTATAACTGGCATTAGCAATAGGAATAACCCCAAGATCTACAATGGTTTCGAACACATCAGGATTGGAGTTGTCACGTTGCATATCGGACATAGCGACAAAATTTAAGGAAGCTTCTGATGTTTTTGTAGGATGTGTTTTAAAATTAAATAATGAAGATTCGGTACCAGAGGTCATTCTAACTTTGTAATAGTATTTTGTATTTGGGGCTAATCCAGAAATAAGAACAGTATGAATACGATTATTGGCATCACTGTTTATTGAAGTGCTTACCTCAGTGTTGTCTAGAGAAAAAACATCAATTCCCCAATCTACAAATCCGTCATTTGGTGCGTCAGTTTCCCACATAATAGACATTTGGGATGGGCTCCCATTTTGTAAATATGGGGTAACAATAATGTTTTGAGAATAAGATATAACATAAGAAATAGAAAACAATAGCAAGACGTATGTTCTTAGAAAAAGAAAATTAGCTTTTATAATCATAGTATGCGTTTAATAATACAATGTACATAATTTTTGCTTTCTGTAATTAAATAATTGAATAGAGCCACTATTCTAAGCAATTACAGGTAACGGTTTGGCTAAAACCCACATTAATTTTATACGTTGTTGGCTGCTAGGTGATTTTTAGCTTGTGCCTAACGGTTAGTATATGGCAAGTAGGGCAGTAGAAAGTAATTCACTTTCAGATTTGCTCTGAACCAAATTTTTATATTTTGTTTTTAACTTATTCATCTTAAAAGCCAAATTAAAAATTTGGTGGTGTTTGTAAATAGCACTTAACTTTTGTGAATCACCGAACGCCCTATTTGATATATACAGTGTTACCAACAGTTTTTCTTTCTTTCGTTAATTAGTTTGTTTTTTTCTGCAAGAACATTCGTGATGCTCATTAATGTAATTAATTGACTCTCTACTTAGTTCTTGTAAAGCTGTAATATTGATATCAGAGAGTCTTTTCACATAAATACAGGCTTTACCCATTTTAAATTTACCAAGTTCAGCCAACAACAATTTACTTCTTTCCGTATCAGAATAAACGTAGAGCGAGAACGCTGCTCTTCTCGGTGAAAAACCAAGAACAGGTGCATTGCCTTCGTGTCCGCTAGCATATTTGTAATGGTAGTTGCCGAATCCGATAATTGTCGGCCCCCACATTTTAGGTTCAGCACTAGACCATTCCTGCATCAATTCGATCAAACGAAAACTGTCAGCTTTTTTCTGTTCGTTATCAACGTATGAGTTTATGAAATCTGTTACGTTTTCTCCTGTGTAAGTTGTCTTTGTTTTTGCCATTATTTCGATTAGGATTATTGCCTTAAAATCTTTTCGATCTTTCTACCTTTTGCCAATTCATCAATTAGCTTTTCCATTTGTCTGCATTGTTTATACAATTCAAATTCATCTTCTATTTCTTCAATTCGATAACCACAAACAACTCCTTTAATCATGTATGCATTGGAA
>CALTCK010000008.1 GCA_943842625.1 uncultured Flavobacteriaceae bacterium | reverse complement strand
GGTAATGGATTTTCGAGACTAAACGTAGCTTGTTGGATTTGATTTTCTACAACGGTAACTGCTTTTTGTTTTTCAGCAAAATTATATTTTTGTACTTCGTCTTCATACATACTTATTCCTCCAAGACTCACTAAAGAAACTGCTATTATAGCTATCGCAGTGTATTTTAAATAACCATTTTTAAATCTCCTTCCAGGATTCATAGGAATAGGGACTATTTCTTCTTGCTGATGAGTCTCTTTTAGTCTAGAAACTTTATGAATTCCAACAGCTGATAATCCAAAGGAAGTGGTATTAAAATTTTGCGCAGAGGAAGGAGTAAATTGAACAGAATTTTCTTCATTCAAACAAAAATCGCCAATATTACTTAAAGAAACAGTCGTTCCCTCTGTTAACTGTAGAGATAATTTTTTAGTGTAGGTTCTTAATTTTTGGAGTGCAGACTCATAGCTGCATTTTTCAACAGAAGCAATATGGTTGGCCAGCAATCCGTCATTGGTTTGAAGTTGCCTATTAAATGATAAGGTTTTTGTTGGCGGAAATAGTACATGAGTATCGCTATCAATTCTGGCAGAATGACACTGTGTCAATAAGGCTCCAAAGCCAGGAATTATAACACATTCGTAGCGATATAATAAATCATTTATGTACGTCGTAATTTGCATCAAAACAAATATAATAGAAATTCATTTTTAAACCATTTTAAATCTATATTTTTATTAACAGTTTAAAAATGTTATTTTTAAACACTCCCCCTTTTATAACTACTCTTATGTTTTCAAAAAACGAATTACGCTATACCTTAGCTTTACAACGTGTACCCTATCTTGGTGATGCAACTGCCAAAAAATTAATCTTAAAAGTCGGATCGGCTGAAGGGGTTTTTAGCGAAAGGAAAAGAAATCTATTAAAGATAAAGGGGTTAGGTCCTTTTAAATTAAGAGCACTATCAAAAAAAATTCAGTTAAGAGAAGCCGAAAAAGAAATCCAGTTCATGGAAAAAAACGATATTAAATACCGCTATTTTTTAGATAAAAATTATCCTGAAAAATTAAAACACTGTAACGATGGTCCCATTCTTTATTTTCAAAAAGGAAAAATAAATCTTCATCACAATAAAATTATTAGTATTGTTGGTACTCGAAAAATCACGAGCTATGGAAAATCTTTCTGTGAAGAATTAATTCATGAACTTTCCCCATTAAATCCAATTATTATCTCGGGCTTTGCATATGGAGTTGATATAACAGCTCATAAATCAGCAATAAATAATGGATTGCAAACCATCGCTTGTCTTGCGCATGGTCACAATCAAATTTATCCAAAAGTCCATACTAAACACGTGAACAACGTTTTAAAAAATGGTGGCTTTATATCTGAATTTTGGAGTAGTGATCCCTTTACTAAAAATAATTTTTTAAAAAGAAATAGAATTATAGCAGGAATAGCAGAGGCAACTATAATTATTGAGTCTGCAGAAAAAGGGGGAAGCCTTGTTACAGCAGATATCGCAAATTCGTATCACAGAGATGTATTTGCATTACCTGGTAGAGCAAACGATGCCCAAAGCAAAGGTTGTAATAACCTTATTAAATCGCAACAAGCGCATTTAATTACAAGTGCTGCAGATTTAATCTATATGTTGGGCTGGGAAGTTGAAAATAAAATAAAAAAGCAATCACAAACACTATTATTCGAAAAACTAAGCAAGGATGAAAATGTAGTTTTTAATTATTTAAAAGAAAAAGAGAAAGCGTTACTCGATGTCATTTCTATTGAATGTGGTATTCCAACCTTTAAATTAGCAGCTATTTTATTATCATTGGAATTAAAAGAAATTATAAGGCCTCTACCAGGTAAGCTATTTGAAATTATATAATTTAATAACCAAGTTTTTTTCGAACTCTTGCAAGTACTTCATTCGCTACAAATGAAGCCTTTTTGGCGCCAATTTCTAATGCTTTATCTACTTCTGATAAATTTTCCATATAATAATTATACGTTTCTCTTTCTTTTGAAAACTTTTCGATGAGTAATTCAAATAAAGCTTGTTTGGCATGTCCATACCCATAATTTCCTCCTTCATAATTCGCTTTCATACTAGCTATTTCATTTGGAGAAGCTATTAATTTAAACAATGTAAAAACGTTGCAAGAGTCAGTTTTTTTTGGATCTTCCATGGGGATACTATCTGTTTGTATTCCCATGATTTGCTTTCTTAATTTTTTATCATTTAGAAATATATTGATAATATTATTTTTTGATTTACTCATTTTTTCACCATCAGTTCCTGGAATAAGCATCGTGTTTTCTTGCACTTTTGCATCAGGCATAATAAATGTTTCTCCCATTTTACTATGAAATCTTGACGCAACATCTCTGGTCATTTCAAGATGCTGAAGCTGATCCTTACCTACTGGAACGATATTAGCGTCGTATAATAATATGTCGGCTGCCATCAACATCGGATAGGTAAATAATCCAGAGTTTACATCCTCCAATCGATCTGCTTTATCTTTGAATGAATGCGCTAATGTTAATCTTTGATATGGAAAAAAACAACTTAAATACCACGATAATTCTGATACTTGCGGGATATCACTTTGACGATAAAATACCGTTTTTTCTAAATTTAATCCAAATGCCAACCAAGCTGCTGCAGTGCTGTATGTATTGTCTTGTATTAATTTAGCATCCTTAATTTGAGTTAATGAGTGTAAGTCTGCAATAAATAAAAAGGATTCGTTTTTTGGGTTGTTTGCCATCTTAATAGCAGGTAAAATAGCTCCTAATAAATTTCCTAGATGAGGAGTTCCCGTACTTTGTATGCCTGTTAAAATTCTTGACATTGCGTGTTTATGAAAAATAATTTGTATTCAAAAATAACTTATTTGTTTTTAAGTATTTACAAAGATAATTTTTTTAAAGGTTTTGATTGTCTTCATTTTGCTATTTTTGAAAAGTGTTGATTTTTTTCAAAAACATAGCAATCCTCTTATATCGAATTTGGTATTACCTACTAAATGCTGTTAGTATTATCGTATTGTTTATCTTTCTATTTACAAGTGTTTTAAGAAGCGCCTGGTATCCTGCTTTTTTTAAAATTGCTCGAATTTGGGCTTATATTATCTTGATTGGCATGGGGTTTAAGCCTGTAATTAAAAGAGAATTTGAGCTAAAAAAAGGGATTAGCCACATGATTGTCGCAAATCATACTTCAATGATTGACATTATGTTAATGCTTTACATTACTAAATATCCTGTTGTATTTGTTGGTAAAAAAGAACTGAGTAAAATCCCTTTATTTGGATTTATTTATAAGCGTACATGTATTCTCGTTGATAGAAATGACTCTAAAAGTAGAAGAAATGTATACAAAAGTGCACAACAAAAAATTAACCAAGGTTATAGTATTTGCATATTCCCCGAAGGAGGAGTCCCTTACGATGAGAGTATTGTCCTGGACACCTTCAAAGATGGCGCCTTTAGATTAGCTATAGAGCACCATCTTCCAATCGTTCCAATGATATTTCACGACAATAAAAAAAGGTTTTCGTATACTTTTTTTAGTGGTGGCCCAGGTAAGATTAGAGCATTGATACATAAACCTTTAGCGACAACTAATTATTCTTTAGAAATGAAAAAAGAATTAAAAGCTAAGACACGTGCTATTATTTTAAATGAATTGGAAAATCCTTCTCTATAAAAAAAACCATCTTATGGCGAAAGATGGTTTTCCTTAAATGGTTCGCTGTTTACAAACCCAAACAAACTTAACCTAAACTAAAACTTAAAACTCAAACCACTATAAACACCTATATAATAGGGTTTAAAATCAACAGAAGAATCTGTATATGGATTGAGTTGGTACTTGAACATAGGTTCGATAATAAACATTAACTTTTTTGAAAAACTATAATTCAAACCCAGTCCGATGTTAGTTGTAAAGCTTAGAGATGATAAATTACTAGCCTCACCAAGGACTTCATTAAAATCTCCCGCTTCTACAGATATTTCATTATTACCTAGTATTAAGGTACTAAATCCACCTATAAGGTTGATTCCAAATTTTTTATTTATGATTGCATAATTTAATTCTAAAGGCATTTCAAAATAACTTATATTTTGGTTCAAATACGTTTCTCCATTTGTTGATTTTGGAGTAATATTTCCAAATGGATTGTCTGAACCTTGATCTGCTAGCGCTCCTTTATCTACAACAATTGTGACATTATTTCTTTCGTAATAATCGATGCCAGTAGTTGAGGCTGCACTAAGAGGACCAGTTCCTAGCTCTAAACCAGTTGTTGAATAACTTAAATTAACATTGCTAACTCCGGAGCGAATACTAAATCTTTTGGTTAAATTGTAACTTACTTTAATTCCGTAGGCAATGTTTAAATCGCTATTTTTACTATTATCAGAAAACATAGGATCTATTGAGGACCCTTCACTTAGTGTATTGTAATAAACTGGTGCTACATTAGGGGTTAGTTCCCAACGATGATCTGGCGAATCATCTGCTACAATAACTGTTGATTCATCTGAAACTTCGTTAATCGCATCAAAAATTGATTTTTTATTTTCAATGATGTCCTGCTCAGGATTTTCTTTTAAAAAGTCCTGTTCTTTGCTATGTTTAGAGTTATTGATTGCAATTGCAGTTTCAGAAATTGTTCCGGTACTAATTTCTTTATTTATAATACCTTTATTGAGGGTAATATTTGTAGATGATTTTGATTGAGTGTTCCTTTCTGAGACAGCTATTTTATTCTTCAGAGCTTCTAGATTATTTTGGAGTATTATTTTCTTTTTAGAATTTTTATTGTTAGAAATAACTGTTTTTGAGCTAGCAGCAACTTCTGAAGGGGGCTTATTTGTTGACTCAGTATGATCATCTCCTTGGCTGGATACAGTTTTATTTGAAAGTGGTGTGATTTCTATACGTTTTTCATCTAATAAATCTTTATTTATTTCTAAGTTAGTTTCATAAACAACAGGTGTGTTTGTCTGGTTAAATGAATCATTTAGTAAAGACTTCCCAATGGTAAAAAACAAAGCTAAAAGGGCGGCAATTCCACTAAATTTAACCCAAATTGGAATCACCTTACGATCATCATCTTCTTCTTTCAGTTTTGTTTGAATATTTTTCCAAACGTCTGGTGAAGGAACAGCCTCAAAATTTTTAAAGCTAGCTTTAAATAAATCGTCTATATTTTTTTTAACTTTCATTGATCCTTGATGGATATTTTTAAAAAAAATTAATTTTTTAATTTTACTTTGTAATAATCTTCAATCTTTATTTTCAAAATCCCCCTTGCTCTTGCAAGGTTCGATTTGGAGGTTCCCACTGAAATCCCAACAGAATCAGCTATTTCTTTATGTGAATAATCATCCAGGACATACATGGTAAAAACCAATCGATATCTGTTAGGTAGTTCCTGGACTATTTTTAATAAAAAATCCAAAGGAACCTGATTATTCTCGACTTCAACAACCTCTTCTTGTTCAATCTGTTCTTCATTCGAAAGATGAAATATTTTTTTCTTTCGATATTTTTGGAGCACTGTATTAATGGTTACTCGTTTCATCCAACCTTCAAAAGAACCTTTGCCCTTAAATTGCTCAATACGTTGAAAAATTGTTAAAAAAGCATCCTGTAAATTATCCTCTGCTTCATGATAATTTGGAGAATACTTTAAGCAAACAGCAAATAGTATCCCCGAAAATTTCTTATATAACTCTTCCTGAGCTTTTAAATCTTGCTTTTTACAATTTGATATGAGCTCTTCTAATGTCAAACGTAGTATCTTAAACTTTTATAAAATGTTGAATTAACTAAATAATAAACAAACAACAACTAAAAGACATCTACAAGGAATAGATACCTAATAAACAAATAGGTTGCGTAAGAAGAAAAAAATACTATTTATTTTCTGTAATTGCTTCTTTTATTTTTTGCTCAAGTTCATCCATTAACTCAGGATTATCTAAAAGTAAAGACTTGACAGCTTCTCTACCCTGGCCTAATTTTGTGTCATCGTAACTAAACCAGGAGCCGCTCTTTTTAATGATTTCAAAATCAACTCCAAGATCTATGATTTCACCAACTTTTGAAATACCTTTCCCATAAACAATGTCAAATTCAACAGTTTTAAATGGAGGAGCAACTTTATTCTTAACAACTTTGACTCTTGTTTTATTGCCCAAAACCTCACTATTTGTATTTTTTATTTGTGTAGATCTTCTTATATCAAGTCTTACAGAAGCGTAGAATTTTAGTGCATTCCCTCCTGTTGTCGTCTCTGGGTTACCAAACATAACTCCAATCTTTTCTCTCAATTGATTAATAAAGATAACTGTACATTTAGTTTTACTAATAGACCCCGTTAGTTTACGCAAAGCTTGAGACATTAGACGGGCATGAAGTCCCATTTTAGAATCTCCCATTTCTCCTTCTATTTCGCTCTTAGGAGTTAAAGCGGCTACAGAATCAATTACAATGATATCTATAGCTCCGGAACGAATTAAATTATCGGTAATTTCTAATGCTTGCTCTCCATTATCGGGTTGCGAAATAATTAAATTTTCAACATCTACTCCTAGATCTTCTGCATAATATCTGTCAAAAGCATGTTCAGCATCAATAAAAGCAGCTATTCCTCCTTTTTTTTGAGCCTCAGCAATTGCATGTAAAGTTAAGGTAGTTTTACCCGACGATTCAGGCCCATATATTTCGACAACTCTCCCTTTTGGATAACCTCCTACCCCTAAAGCAACATCTAAACCCAAAGAACCTGTTGGAATAATCTCCATATCTTCTATGGCTGCATCTCCCATTTTCATTACAGTTCCCTTACCATATGTTTTATCTAATTTATCTAAAGTTAACTTTAATGCTTTTAATTTTGCGTCTTTTTCGTTGCTCATTAGTCTGTCTTTTTTTATTGAAAATGTTATTATGCTAATGTACTATTTCTTTATTAGCACTACAAAGGTAAAAATAAGAAAAACAAAAATACCTTAACAAGGTTTGTTTAGAATTAATATCTTTACTCCAATAAAATTTAAACGATTTTATAAAGTTTAATCGACGTCTCTTATGTAATTAAGAGCTTTTATATATAATTATGGGCTGTACAAGTTGTAGTTCTGGGGTTGATGGGCAGCCAAAAGGCTGTAAAAACAATGGCACATGTGGATCTGATGGTTGTAACAAGTTGACTGTTTTCGATTGGTTATCTAACATGTCATTACCAGGTGATCAAAAACCATTTATTGGAGTGGAAGTTCGTTTTAAAAACGGAAGAAAACACTTTTACAAAAATTCAGAAAATTTATCTTTATCAATTGGAGATATTGTTGCTACTGAGGCAATGTCTGGGCATGATATTGGAATTATTACTCTTACCGGTGAATTGGTAAAAGTACAAATGAAAAAGAAAAGCCATAATGAAACTACTAATAATCTTCCAAAAATTTACAGAAAGGCAACTCAAAAAGATATTGATATTTGGCAAACGGTCAGAGCTAAAGAGGCTGAGATTCAAAAAAGATCACGTGAAATTGCTATTCATCTTGGATTAAAAATGAAGATATCTGATATTGAATATCAAGGTGATGGATCTAAAACAACATTCTATTATACTGCTGAAGAACGAGTAGATTTTAGACAATTAATTAGAGATTTTGCTAGTGCATTTAGTACAAGAGTTGAAATGAAACAAGTTGGCTTTAGGCAAGAAGCTTCTAGGCTAGGAGGTATTGGATCCTGTGGCCGCGAGTTATGCTGTTCCACCTGGTTAACTGATTTTAGATCTGTTAAAACATCTGCCGCTCGTTATCAACAGCTTTCTTTAAATCCTCAAAAATTAGCAGGTCAATGCGGAAAACTAAAATGCTGTCTAAATTATGAGCTAGATACCTATCTAGATGCCCTAAAAGATATTCCTAAAAGTGGTATTAAATTAATAACTGAAAAGGGGACTGCTATTTGTCATAAAACAGATATTTTTAAACGATTCCTCTGGTACGGTTATGAAAAACAGGGGATGAATTGGCATAAGATTAGTGTTGATAATGCCAACGAGATTATTGCGCTAAACAAGAAAGGCATTAAAGTTTCAAGCTTAGAAGAATTTGTTGTAGAGGAACATATTTCTGGAACAAAAATATTTGAGAATGTTGTTGGTCAAGACAGTCTTACTCGATTTGATAAACCAAAATCTAAAAATAATAGAAAAAGGAAAAATAAAAATAAATCCAGAAACACACACCCCCACCAACATAAAAAAATCAAAAAGAATGTCTAAACTTTTTGCCTTTTCATTTTTTCTAATCCTGATTTTTTCATGCGACTCAAAAACTTTAATTAGTATGAATAAAGATTTGTCAGGAGTATGGAAAAAGCAAGAGATTATAACATTTAATTTGCCAGAGTTAGATAGTTTGAAAGGTTATAATTTATTTATAAATCTTAGGAATACCAACGATTATAAATTTAATAATTTATATTTAATTGTTGCGATGAATTTTCCATATGGTAAAATAGTTACAGATACATTGGAGTACAAAATGGCAAAGCCTGACGGAACTTGGTTGGGGAATGGAATAGGTGATGTAAAGGAAAATAAGTTATGGTATAAAGAAAATGTTTCTTTCACAGAAAAAGGAACCTATAAAGTTAGTATATCTCATGCCATGCGCAATAATGGTGACGTTACAGGCGTTAAAAATCTTGATGGGATTATTGATGTAGGATTTAGTCTTGAGGAAAAAACATTCAAATAATTTATGACTAAGCGAAAAACAATAAAAAAGAAAAGAAAACCAAAAACTCAATATCGAAATATTAAAATGTTTTGGGGATTTTTTGGTGTTGGCCTTTTTATTATTTTTTTTATATTTCTTCTGGCCTCTTGGGGATTTTTCGGAAAATTACCAGATGAAACAAGTTTAGAAAACCCCGAAAAAAATCTTGCTACTGAAATCATCACTATCGACGGTACAACCATAGGAAAATTTTATAAAGAAAATAGAACTCCGGTGAATTTTAAAGAATTACCTGAGCATCTCATAAATGCATTGATTGCAACTGAAGATGTTCGTTTTTATAATCATTCTGGAATTGATGCAAGAGGGACCCTAAGAGCGATTGCTTTTCTTGGGAGTAAAGGGGGCGCTAGTACAATTACCCAACAATTAGCAAAATTATTTTTTACTGAAAATGCTTCAAAAAACATAATGGCAAGAATTCTTCAAAAATCTAAAGAATGGGTAATCGCGATTAGACTTGAGGAACGTTATACGAAGGAAGAGATTATAACAATGTATTTTAATGAATATGATTTTTTAAATCAAGCGATAGGTATTGAGTCTGCTGCTCATATTTATTTTGATAAGGCTCCAAGAGACCTTACCATCTCAGAGTCTGCAATTCTTGTAGGAATGTTTAAAAATTCATCGTTATATAACCCCGTTCGGAATCCAGTCGGGGTAAAAAACAGAAGAAATGTTGTTTTAAGCCAAATGGCAAAATATAAATTTATCTCGGAGAGTGTTAAAGATTCTATTCAAAATACTGAATTAGAAATCAAATTTACTCCTCAAGGGCATGATAAGGGGATTGCTACCTACTTCAGGGAGTACACTCGAAATTTCATGCATGATTGGAGTAAAAAAAAATTAAAAGCAGATGGCACAGAATACAATATTTATAGTGATGGATTAAAAATCTACACCACAATTGATTCTAAAATGCAAAGATATGCTGAGAGTGCTGTTGACAACCATATGCAAAATGTTCAAAATGAATTTGACAAACAAAACAGAAATAATGACTTAGCACCATTTAGAGAAGTCACAAATGAAGAAGTTGATTTTATTCTAAAATCTGCAATGAAAAGAAGTGATCGCTGGAGAGAAATGAAAAAGCTAGGAAAACCTGAAAAAGAAATTAAGGCAAGTTTTTATAAAAAAACCAACATGCGAATTTTTGCCTGGAGTGGTGATATAGATACTTTAATGACTCCCATGGATTCTATCAGGTATCACAAGTCAATTCTTCAAGCCTCATTAATGTCTATGACACCTCAAACAGGTGAAGTCAAAGCTTGGGTAGGAGGAATCAATTATAAATATTTTAAATATGACATGGTTAGAAAAGGAAAACGTCAAATTGGTTCTACTTTCAAGCCCTTTGTATATGCAACCGTAATTGATCAAATGCATATGTCACCATGTGATACCTTACCTAACACTTTGCACACAATTGAAGTTGGAAAATATGGCTTAAATGAGCCTTGGACCCCAAAAAATTCAAGTGACAAATATGGAGGAATGTTGACTTTAAAAGCTGCTTTGGCTCAATCTATTAATACGGTTACCGCAAGACTTATCGATAGAGTTGGACCAAAACCTGTGCTAAATTTAGTAAGAAAAATGGGAGTTGATACAAAAAAAATATTAGAAGTCCCCTCTATTGCATTAGGAACTCCTGATGTTTCCTTATATGAAATGGTAGGTGCATACAGTACATTTGCTAACAAAGGAGTTTATATTAAGCCCTCATTAATTACTAAAATTGAAGATAAAAATGGCACTGTTTTATATCAGCATGTACCAGAAACTAGAGATGTCCTTAGTGAAGAAGCAGCCTATGTCACTATTAGTTTAATGGAAGGTGTTACGCAATCAGGATCTGGTCAACGATTAAGATCAGACTGGGCATCGAACCTTCCCGTTTATAAGGATATTATTACTGGATATCCTTGGAAATTTACAAATTCTATTGCAGGAAAAACAGGAACTACACAAAATCAAAGTGATGGATGGTTCATGGGGGTTGTTCCAAATTTAGCAACTGGAGTATGGGTAGGAGGTGAAGATCGTTCCACTCATTTTTCTACAATCGCCTATGGACAGGGAGCTTCCATGGCACTTCCCATTTGGGCAAATTATATGAGAGATTGCTATAACAATGAAACTTTAGAAATTTCAAAAGAAGACTTTTCGGTTCCAGAGTTTCTGTCCATTGAGACGGACTGTGAAAAATGGAAAGAAAATCAACAAGTAATAGAAAACGAATATCCAGATGAGTTTTAACTTAAGTCAAACAGGCCTTTAATAATTTAAAAAATATGTTAATAACTGCCATTTTATTTATTGTTTTTGGAATTTTTATAAAATATGGAAAAATGTATTTCCTCATAGCTGGTTACAACACCATGTCAAAAGAGGAAAAAGAAAAATATGATATTGAAAGAATAGCAACTGTTTTCAGAAATGTTATGTTCGTAATGGCTTTCATGATAATATCAGGAGCTCTTATTGGAGACTTAACTAAAAATGAAAATTTAGTGAATTATTCTTTTTGCATAGCTATGGCTACTGGAATTCCTTACTTGTTATTAAAATCTAACTCAAAAAAATATAAAAAATAAAATTGTAGCTATGATTAATAAAACTGTACCAGATGTTCAAGAGGCTTGCCGAGGTGTAAAAGATGGAATGACATTTATGTTAGGAGGATTTGGATTAAGCGGAATTCCGGAAAACACTATTGCAGAACTGGTACGATTAAATGTAAAAGAGGTTACTTGCATATCTAATAATGCAGGAGTGGACGAGTTTGGATTAGGGTTATTACTCCAGAAAAAACAAATTCGAAAAATGATTTCGTCTTATGTTGGAGAGAATGCAGAGTTTGAGCGGCAAATGCTAAGTGGAGAATTAGAAGTTGAATTAATTCCTCAAGGTACTTTGGCTCAGCGTTGTAGAGCTGCCCAAAGTGGAATTCCTGCTTTTTATACTCCCGCAGGCTATGGTACTGAAGTTGCACAGGACAAAGAAAGTAGAGCATTTAATGGAAAAATGCACCTATTAGAATACGCTTTTAACGCTGATTTCGCATTTGTAAAAGCTTGGAAAGGGGACGCTGCTGGTAATTTAATTTTTAAAGGAAGTGCGCGCAACTTTAACCCAAATATGTGTGGGGCTGCAAAAATTACAGTTGCTGAAGTGGAAGAGTTGGTTCCTGTTGGGTCTTTTGACCCCAATCAAATTCATATTCCTGGGATTTTTATTCAAAGAATATTTCAAGGGAATAACTATGAAAAACGTATTGAACAATTAACGGTAAGAAAGAGAATTTAATGGCATTAAGTAAAGAACAAATAGCTCAAAGAATAGCAAAAGAGGTTAAGGACGGTTACTACGTAAATTTAGGAATAGGGATTCCAACTTTAGTGGCAAATTTTGTGAGAAAAGATATCGAAGTAGATTTTCAAAGTGAAAATGGTGTTTTAGGCATGGGGCCTTTCCCTTTTGAAGGTGATGAAGACCCAGATTTAATTAATGCAGGTAAACAAACAATTACGGCATTACCCGGTGCTTCTTTTTTTGATTCAGCTATGAGTTTTTCAATGATTAGAGGGCAACATATTGACTTAACGATTCTTGGTGCGATGGAAGTATCTCAAAATGGTGATATCGCTAATTGGAAAATTCCTGGGAAAATGGTAAAAGGAATGGGAGGAGCTATGGACTTAGTTGCTTCTGCAGAAAATATTATTGTAGCAATGATGCATACAAACAGAGCTGGCGATTCTAAATTATTAAAAAAATGTAGTTTACCCTTGACAGGTGTTAACTGTGTGAAAAAAATAGTAAGCAATCTTGCAGTGCTTGAAATTGTCAACAATTCCTTCCATCTTTTAGAAAGAGCACCTGGTGTGAGTATCGAAGAAATTAAAAAAGCTACAGAAGGAAACCTAATCATTGAAGGAGACATCCCAGAAATAAAGTTTTAACCATAAGTTAAAAAATAAATTTCAAATTCCCTTTGGGATAGATTCAATTAATTTTTGAGTATATTCTTTGTTAGGGTTTGCGTAAATTTCGTCAGCATCACCAATTTCCTCAATCTTTCCATCTTTCATAACCAACAATTGATCCGCCATAAACTTAACAACAGCTAAATCATGAGATATAAAAATGTAAGTGAACCCATAAACTTCTTTTAATTCATTTAATAAATTAAGTACTTGAGCTTGAACAGATATGTCTAAAGCAGATACAGATTCATCACATACAATCAGCTTTGGTTCCATCGCAATGGTTCTTGCAATACCAACTCGTTGTCTTTGTCCTCCAGATAATTCATGTGGATATCTATTAAAAAAACTAGCATCCAACTCTACACTTTTTAAAATACTTATAACCTTATTTTTTCTTTCCCTATCATTTTTACCTATTTGGTGAACTTTCATAGGTTCCATGATTGTTTCTCCTATTAACATCCTTGGATTAAGTGATGAATAAGGATCCTGAAAAATCAGCTGAATATCTTTTCTAAGTTTTCTCAATTCTTTTGACGATAAAGTCGTGAGCTCTTTGCCCTTGTATTTGATACTTCCACTTGTTGATTTGTCCAGTTGTAAAATAACCCTACCTAATGTTGATTTTCCACATCCAGATTCTCCAACTAATCCTAGGGTTTCTCCTTCAAAAACTTTAAAACTTATATCGTCAATGGCTTTAACTATTTTCTTTTTATTTAAAAATCCAACATCAGAATAATATTCTTTTTTTATGTTTAAAATTTCTAAAATAGGTGTTTTGGTGTATATATTTTTATGTTTAAATGCTCTTTCCTGTGGTGTTATTTCAATAGGGGTAAACTCTTTTTTAGCTAATAAGGTAATTGTTGGCAACACTTTTAATCTGCCTTTCAATCCTGGTCGAGAAGACATTAAAGCTTTTGTATATGCTTTTTTTGGAGCTTTAAAGATTTCGTGTACAGTACCTTCTTCAACAATATTGCCTTGATACATAACTAGTGTTCGATCAGCAATTTGTGAAACCAAGCCTAAATCATGAGATATAAAAAGTAAACTCATTTCTGTCTCTTTTTGAATTTCTTTTAGAAGAGCTATAATTTCTTTTTGAACCGTTACGTCAAGAGCAGTTGTAGGTTCATCAGCAATTAATAATTTTGGCTTACAAGCTATCGCCATAGCAATCATTACTCGTTGCATTTGCCCTCCACTTATTTGATGTGGATAGCTACTGTAAATCTCGTCAGGACGTGGAAGTTTTACTTTCTTAAGTAATGTAATAACTTCTTTTTTTATTTTTGATTTAGGATGTTTTAAGTATAATCTAATAATCTCTGAAACTTGTTCCCCACAGGTTATAGAAGGATTCAATGCGGTCATTGGCTCCTGAAATATCATAGCAATTTTGCTTCCTCTTAACTTTCTTATGTGTTCATTGGTTTGCTTCAATAAATCTTGCCCCTCAAATAGCAATTCACCACTTACTAAAGATTCTTTTTTCGATAATAGACCTAAAATTGTCATCGCAGTCACTGACTTTCCCGAGCCAGACTCCCCTACAACGCCAAGTATTTCATTTCTGTTAATATGAAAAGAAATAGAATGCACTGCCTCAACACTATTTTTTGTGTTTCCAAAAGAAATAGATAAATTTTTAACGTTAAGTAATAAGACTTTATTCATTAATCAAATATAAATAGTAAATAGCTTGAACTGGATTTTTTTGATAAAAAACTATTCAAGTATTTTAGACTTTTTTTGATAAATTATATTTCTTTGTTCTAAGTAACTAAGAAAATAAAAAAAACAAACTTCATGTTTACCAACTAATTCTGGAGGAAAAACTCCTTTCTCTGAAAACTTGTTTTCTAAAAGAATATTGGCTGCAGCTGCAGCGGTATAACCTGTTGTACGCGCCATTGAAGAAGTATTTGTTTCTCTACAATATTGATCGTGTAATGTATAGACAACCTCTTCAGTTTTTCCTGCTAAATTCTCTCCTTTTAGCGTTATTCGCATCACCGTAATTTCTTCCTCGGTATCGCCTAACTTCCATTCATTAAATAATACTTTACTTGTCACCTCTAATGGTGACACTTTATTACCATTAATCTCTATTTCGGTAGTGTCAAAAAAACCACTTTGCTTCAATACCTGAACATATTCTACGTGTCCAGGATATCTCAAGGTTTTCTCTTTCATATTTTTAATATGAGGCATGGTAAACATTATAGATCGCAAGCCGTCTGAATTAAAAGACTCTAAAGTGCCAACACCTTCAAATTCTATATATTCACAATCTGTAAGCGCTTCTCTAGTAATCATTTTTCCATTCTCAATATATCGCGCTGGACGCGTATATTCCTCAATAACGTCTACCGGAGAAAAGGGAGCCTTATAACAAAAGGGCCATTTTTTTACTTTGGGTAGTCCCCCTACTAAACATTCAAAATCCGTTAGCTTCATTTTCTCATTATAATGCCCTAAAATAATATTATCCATACCTGGAGCGACACCACAATCTACAATAGCTGTTATGTTTTTTTCTTTTGCTATTGTGTCTAATTCTAATGAGTTTTCTGAAAAGAAGGATATGTCAACAACATTCATCTCAGCTTCAATAATTGACTTAAGAGTTTCAAACCCCAGAAATCCTGGGACAGCACAAACTACTAGATCAAAATCCTTAATAGTTTTTTGTAGGATTGATTTCTTGGTGACATCTAGTAAAAAGGTTTCAAGATTACTGCATTTTTGACAGGCTTTTATTAACGCATCTGGGTTTAAATCTGTAAGGCTTACGTTGTGTTTTTTTGACAGGTCAATTGCAATAGCACTCCCTACCATGCCAGCTCCTAAAACAATGATGTTTTTCATAAATTAATAAATTAGTAAAAATTAAATTTGATAATTAGCAACTATTCGGTTACTGAAGAGGTGATTAAATTACGAAGAAGTTATAATCCAGGAATAAGAATCCACGGCATTTCAGAGAGATTATAATATTGATTTTCTATCATTTAATATTTTTTGAGGGAAAAATCTGACCCATCAAATACACCATAAGTATAATGGTTTATCCAATCGCCTAGATTATAATAGGTTGAACTATCGCCAACTTTAATTTCCATAGGCAAATGTCTGTGGCCAAATATAAAATAATCAAAGTGTTTCGTTTCTAATTTTCTTTTAGCGTATAAGGCTAACCATTCTTTGTCATCTCCCAAATATTTTTTGTCTTCAGTTCCAGATATTAATTTATTTTTCACTGATAAATGCCGAGCTATTCTAACACCTATGTCTGGATGCAACCAACGATAAATCCATTTTGAAAATGGATACATAAAGATTTTTTTCATTCTTTTGTAACCCATGTCGTAAGGCCCTTTCCCGTCTCCATGACCAATTAAAAAAGACTTCCCGTTAAAAGAGAATTCTTTTGTATCACGGTAAGTTGGAATATTTAATTCTTTTTCAAAATAATCATTCATCCAAAGGTCATGATTTCCCACAAAAAAATAAATAGGTATTCCGCTATCAGATATTTCAGCAAGTTTTCCTAGGGTTCTTACAAATCCTTTTGGTACTACCGTCTTATATTCAAACCAAAAATCAAATAAATCTCCCAATAAAAAGATAGCTGCTGCATCTTTTTTTATTTCGTCTAACCACTTTACAAATTTTTTTTCACGTGGCAAACTTGCTTCGTTAGTTGGAGCTCCTAAATGATTATCACTTGAAAAATATATTTTTTTTCCTTTTGGAATTTGCATGGGTTAAATATAACGAATGTAATTAAGAATTATCAGATGCAAACCACTCTGCATAACTACTGACTGTTTCTTGTAGTTTCAGAGAATGAAGTTGAACATGTGATGGTAATTCGGACATGATAATATTAGCAAAATCAATTATCATCATTTCAGTTGTAGGTTGATAATCGACCAATATAACATTATGCTCTCTGTCTTTTAATTCTTTTGCTAATTCAATATGAGGAGTATTCTTATTGAACACTGTGGCATGATCGAATATATTTACTATTTTATCTTTCACTATTTTTTTTAGATCACCAAAATCTATTACCATGCCTAATTTAACATGATTAGTTTCTGAAATAGGTTTACCTGTGACTGTTACATAAAGTTTATAACTGTGACCATGTAAGTTCTTGCATTTACCGTCATAGCCATATAAAGCGTGGCCTGCTTCAAAAGTAAATTGTTTCGTAATTCTGATAGTGCTACTCATATATTAAAAAAATAAAGGGTAAAGATACTATTTTAATGATAAGAATTTATTTATGGTTGACTAATTCACTTTTTGCTAATGGATAATATTTTACTTTAAATTTATAAATTAAAGCAATAGCCCTAAAAGCAATCCAAACCACCAGCGCAACCCATATTCCTTTTAATTTTAAATCTAAATAATTTCCTATTAATAGTGTGGGTATAAATCCAAAAAAGGTAGCAGCGACTAATATATTTCGAAGGTATTTCATTTCACCTAGACCTTTAAATATAGCATCTAAGGTAAACCCTAAAGCGTTAAACGGTTGAGAAATTAATACAATAAAGAAAATACTGTAAAAAGTCGTCAAAACCAGGGTGTCTTTAGTAAATATTAAACCTAAATGATTGTAAAACAATACTCCTATTGAAACTAATAATAAACTAACAATTAAGTTATAAATATTAACACGTTTGGTTAGTGTCCATAATTCTTGATACATTTTAGCACCCAATAATCTACCACCAAGAATATTACCTGCAGCACCATATCCATCTATAAAAAATGCAGAAAACAACCATAAATTAATTGCTATCGTATGAGCAGCTATGTACTCTTTACCTAAAGATGTTGCCTCCCGTACAGCTAATAACAAAGCTATATTAAGCGCTATTGACCGTATAAATAAATTAAAACTCATAGTTACTAATCGTTTTAATTCGGGATGTAATGCTCGCTTTAACCTCAAGGAAACGTTGGTTTTATAGAGCAGAAGAGATAATGATAAAATTGCCATTATTAATTGGGCGATTAAACTTGCCCAAGCAGCTCCTTTTACCCCCATAGGGTCAACAAAATTGTTTACTCCATAGACTAAAATAATATCTAAAACTATATTTATAATTGCTCCAAAAGACGCAATGATCATTGGCCAAAATGTATTTTGAAGTCCTCTAAATATTCCGAAAATAGCAAATGTGAATAAGGTTAAGGGAAAGCCCCAAATTCGAATATAGTAATAGTCTTTACTGTAGGTTAATATTTTTCCATCAGCTTTTAGAAATATAAAAATTTCCTCAATAAAAAAATAAGTAGAAAATAAGAGTATAAAACTTAATAACACGTTAAATAATATCGCTTGTGCTGGAAAAAATCTGAGGCTTTTTAGGTTTCCTGCGCCTAAATTTTGAGAAATAATAGCCGAAATAGCACTTCTTGTTTGAGCTAAAACCCAAATAATAGTAGAAAGAAACGATCCTACGATTCCAACAGCTGCAAGTGATTCTGTCCCAAATTCTGAGATATTTCCTACAACTGCTGCGTCAGTAGAAGATAATATAGGCTCCGCAATTCCTGCAACAATAGCCGGCAAAGCTAACTGCTGAATTCTTTTAAATGAAATATCTATTTTTTGCATAACCATTCATAACAGTAAAAAGGAAATTCACTTTGTTTTGGAAAATATATATTTCCTAGCCTTTTAAAGCCTCGAATCTCATAAAACTTTTGATTTTTAATGTTTTTACTAAAGGTGTCTAATCTTATAGAGTTATAGGTATTCCTGATAGCAAAATTTTCAGCAAAGTCCATCATTTTTTGAGCATATCCTTTTCCTTGTTCTTTTGGGTGTATTGCTAATCTGTGTATGTATAAACTATTATTATTATCCGTAATCCAATTAATAGGCTCATATTCTTGGTCCATAACAGGCGTTAATACCATACAGCCTATTGGTTTACTATTGATTTTCAAAACAAAAAGCTCTTTTCTATTTATATCTTTAATAAAGGCTTTTTTTGAAGGATAATCATCATTCCATTGATAGATACCTTGATCCATCATATGTGCTGTGCAAGCCTTAGTTATTGATATTATTTCAAGTAATTCGGTCTCTTTTGCTAATCGAATCATTTAATCACTTTATTTTTTCAAATTTATTAAATTAGTTGCAATAATATATTAAACAATCTTAGTCTCCACAAAAAGCTTCTTGTTTTAAAAAAAACTCTATCAAAATTTTTTTAATAAATTATTGGTTAATTCATTTATATAAATATATTTACGGTATAATACAAAATAATACCTTATGGAAATTATAGATAAAGCCTTAGAGTTTGAAACTAGAAAACTTTCTTTTCAAACCACGAGTGATAGAATAGTTGCTTCTAGAGAGGTAAAAGCACTTATATTAGGTGTAAATGAAATCTATAAAGAAAATAAAGATCCTGAACTTATGGATTTAATGAAGCGCCTTACAGTTATAAAAAAGAAAATAGAAGTCAGACTGAAGGGGCGCTCACAGAGTTAATTTATTTAGAAAAGAAATAGAACTTTCAACTACTTTTTTTAAATCTTTAGGCAGATTTTTGCCTTTCCAGGGGTGTCTTGTGCCAAAAGAATGATCAGCTTTTTCAAGTACTTTTAATTCACTAAGTGGATTCCATTGATGTAAAAGTCTAGCTTCTTTTTCCATTACAGTAGCGTCTGCTGCACCATGAATTATTAGCATTGGGATTTTTATCTTTTTAACTGCAAGTTTAATGGTAAGGCGTTCTTCGTTATTCACAAAATCTTCAAAAAATTGGAAATAATGAGGCATCTGTTGTTTTGTTCTTGAATTTTCTATAAACGTAATTCCTTTTTCTTTCCAATTATTAAAATGATCAGAACCTATAAGAAACCTTGATTTAAAATCACTAACCCCCCCCCAAGTAATTACGCTTTTTACTCGACTATCCTCAGATGCTTTAATTAGAATAATACCAGCACCTCTACTATGTGCAACTAAAGATATATTAGTGGAATCTAACTCCTTACTAAAATTAGTATTTAAATTAATTAAATTAATAACTGATTCTAGATCATCTAGCTCCTTACTAAAATTATTATTTGCAAAAGCCTCAAGATCGTTGAAATCAATTGGATTTTCAATTGTACCTCCGTTGTAAGAAAAATTAAATTTTATAAAGAAAAATCCTTCTTCCAAAAACTGTTTAGCTACTAAATTCCATGCCCCCCAATCTTTGTAACCTTTATAGCCGTGGCAAAAAATAATTATAGGTTTTGGAGTATTGGATTCCTTGTAAAAAACATCATAAACAATAGATTTTTTATTTTTTCTCTCTAAAATCAGATTTTTTATAATCATCTACTCAACATTTTTTTCTTTAAATGGAATTTCTTTATTGCTGATCTCAAGGATTAATTTTTTTAATTCAGTGGTATAACTATCAAGAATCTCCTGAGTGATATTATTTTGTTTAGGCTTTCCTTTTTGAGTGAATTTTATGAATCCTTTTTTTAATCTTTTGAAAGAGATTATTCCAGCTTCAATCTTTTCGTAGCTAGCTGTTTTGTTTACCATGAAAGCATATGAAAGTACCTGAATAACCTTGCTATATTTATAATCTAAAGTTAAATCTCCCCAATCACCGATCTCTAAATCACGTGGCTCAACAACACCTGTTTTGTAATCTATAATTCTTAAGGTTCCATTGTACTCATCAATACGATCTACTTTTCCTTTAATCTTTGTGTCAACGTCAATGTCATTAATTGGGAAATCAGATGCTAATCTACTTTCAATATTTAATATTTTAATAACATTCCCTTTTTTAATATCATCCATTTCATAATTAATAAAGTTTAAAATAAAATATTTTGCAACTTCAAATATGATTAGGTTTTTACCTTTATTATAAGTTCCTTCTTTATAGGTTTTTTTAAATTGTTTTTCGACCTCTGAACCGATTTTAATTTTCATAGCTTCTAGAGTGTCTAATTTTAATTTTTCTCCTTCCAGCGGCTTATAAAAGCTCTCTAATGTATCGTGAACTATAGTACCTAAAGTATTTGTAGCCACTATTTCTTCTACAGTTTTGGTTTGATTAATTGCCAATACTTTTTGAAGATAAAAATCTATTGGATTCCTAATGTAGGATGTTAAAGCAGAGGGTGAAAACCCTTCTTTAGCAATATCTTTAATTTTTTGAATTACATCGTCGGTTTTCTTTATACTCTTTAATTCTATCTTACAACTTTTAATATTAGGACTTATTATCTTTTTAGTAATTGTATGTCTTGGGTTTTCTTCAAATTCAATTTGAGAAATAAATCTACTTTTTTCTCCACCACTTATGCCCTCCGAGAAGTTATTGTAAAGTAAAGTTACATTTTCTGCTCTGTGCAACAATCTGAAAAAATGATACGTATAAATAGCATCTTTTTCTGAATAGGTTGGGAGCTTGTATTCTTTTTTTAAATCATAAGTTATAAAAGAGTTATTAGATTTACCCGATGGTAAAGTACCTTCATTTAAAGAAGTTACTACTATATTTTTAAAATCCAAAACTCGGGTCTCAAGAACCCCCATAATTTGAAGCCCGTTATAGGCATCGCCTTGATAATCTACAGTTGTTGTATTTATGATATCTGAAAAAACCTTTTGAAATGTTTTTATACTTTTAAAATGTGTAAATTTATAATTAAGATCCTCTATTTTTTTAAAGACATTAAATATTTGATAAAGTGCTGCTCTCTCAATAAATAACGCTTTGGTATTTTTTATAAAATCGATAATTTCTAAACACGCAGATAGCCCTTTATTGCTATTATTATTCCAAGTAGCAAAAAGAATATTAATAACATGGCGATCTTTATCAGATGATAAAGATATTAGCTTCTCAAATGTTAAATATGTCAAATTATTTACTGTGATTTTTTCAATAATATTTGAATAGTCAGGATAGATTTTAGTGATAACTGGATGGTTTAATATCGCAATAATATCTTTAAAGTAGTATAGGGATTTATTGGAATTATGGAGCGTAATTAGTAAATTAAAAAAACCTGTTATAGGAAATTGTTTAAGATGAACTCCCATCGTGATATTAACTTTATCAACGTTTTCTGGAATAGAATGAAGTAGTGGTATTAATAAATTTTCGTCTGCAAGAATTATAGCAGTTTGGTTTAATTCTGAAGCAGGCAGCCTAGAAAGTAAATCTCCTATATACTTGACTTGACTTATATTTTTTTGTGTTTCAATAATATCTATTTTCTTATCTGAACAATAATTATTAGAAATATAAGATGCCGGATTTGTTTTATAAAAATTCCACTTTGATAGGTATTGTCTTATAAAATAAGAGCTATTATGAATTTTACTGTCGTAAAAATATTGATCAATATCCCAATAAATTCTAGTTTGCTTATCTTCAAGAAATTCTTGAATTATTATCTGTTCTGCGTTATTAAGAGCGTTAAATCCAATAAAAATATGAGGTTTGTTTGTCTTGTTTAATTTATAATGTTCTATATTTTCTGCTGCCTCTCGATAAACAATACCCTGATATCCTCGATTTTTATGTAATAATTCTGTTTTAAGCAAATTATAGAAGGAAGGTAAACTATTCCAAAATTTTAAATAGTTTTTTATCAATTCGGTTGGTTCACTTTGTACATCCCAATAATTAATATTTTTAATTTTACTCAAATAATTAAAAAATGAATTAGTTGGGACTAAGTGTCTGTCTATCTCACTAAAGTCGTTTAGAAGGGTATTTGCCCATGTTGAATAAACTTCAAAACTATCTTTTTCTTGGCTCGAAACTACCTTAAGATAAACTTTGTAGCTCTCAAATAAAAGATCAGTATTATCAATAATCTCTAGACCTGAAATCTCTTGAATAAATTCCTCAATACTAATAATTTCAGGAGAAAAAATTGTTTTATTATGAGATGATTTTAGATGATTTAGTAAAAATCCACAGGCCCTTTTACTTGGAAGGATAATTGTGAGTTCAGAAATATCAAAGGTTTCCTCTTTTATTTTATTGAGCGTCTCTTCTAAGAATGTAATCATCATATAAAAATAAAAAACGCCTCGACAAGTCGAGACGTTTATTTTATATATATAATATTAAATATTATTTAATATGGCTAATTTCAACTCTTCTGTTGTTAGCTCTACCTTCTTTTGTTTTGTTAGAATCAAGTGGGGTTTTTTCTCCATAACCTGTAGAATCTAATCTTCCAGCATCAACTCCTTTTTCAGTAAGGTAATCTACAACTGCACTAGCTCTTTTCTTAGAAAGAGTCAAATTAAATGCCTCGCTACCTGTGTTATCTGTATGTCCTTCAACCATAAATCTAGCGTTTGGATATTCTTCCATAATACCAGATATATCGTTTAAAACACCAGCAGATATTGATTTTATTGTTGATTTACCTGTATCAAACAAGATTGTTTTTGCGTAAGTACTTAAAGCTTTTCTTATAGCTTCAGAAACTTCTGGACAGCCATTGTTGGCAACTGTTCCCATAACATCTGGACACTCATCTACATTATCTGGAACGCTATCACCGTCTCTGTCTGGCCAAGGACATCCATTGTTTTCCTTTGGACCGGCAACTGTAGGACATTCGTCTTCGTTATCCGAAACGCCATCACCATCTGTATCAGGACATCCGTTATATTCAGCTAAACCAGCTGTATTTGGACACGCATCTAAATGATCTGGTATACCGTCACCATCTGTATCAGGACATCCATTAAATTCAGGAAGGCCTGGAGTATTTGGACATTCATCGTTTCTATCTTCTATACCATCTCCATCTGTATCAGGACATCCGTTAAATTCTTCTAAACCTGGTGTTTCAGGGCATTCATCTTCGTAGTCGTAAATTCCATCTCCATCAGTGTCTTTACCACCAAACTTAAATTTAACACCAACAGTGTGTTGAAAATGAGTAACTCCATAATTGTCTTCAAATGAATGTTTGTAGGTTGACTGTGCAGATAATGCCAAGTTTTCGGCAACCCAAAAGTCAACTCCTAAAATCCCATTAGCAGTTCCAAATCCAACATTATCAACCCATGTATAACCACCACCTACACCAAGGTATGGTGCAAACCAGCAATCATTTAATAATTCTCTCAAACTATATTTTATTTCTCCATCAATCCCAATATATGATAAATCGTTAGCTGCTTCATCACCTACTCTAGAGATCTTGTTGAAAGAACCAGCTACCGCGAATGTAAATCCGTTATCTAGGTATTTTCCTATTTTCAATTCAGAAAGTGTAGGAACCATGTTCCAATGGTCATTTGCGTTAAAGTATTCGGTAAAAATACCGCCTTTTGTTGTTGCTGGAAATCTTCCATCATCAGTTTTTTCTATTGGAAAAAAATCGACTGCGTTTACACCAACTTCAATTGACCAAGGATTATTTTTATCCTGTGCATTAGACACACCTACTCCTATCGTAAAGAGTATTGCTACTAAAAAAATGTTTAGATGTTTCATATTTGAATGTTTAAATTTTTTAAGTGTTATTAAAGGCAAAAGTAAGTTGTTAAAATTTATTAACAAAAATAAATCTATTAAATTTTTTAATAAATGCTTGTTTTTATTGCTAAAAAGACTCTTTTTATATTTAAATTACATTAAGCTTTTTACCAATTTTAACAAATGCACGAATTGCTTTGTCTAAATGTTCTTTATTGTGTGATGCAGACAGCTGCACTCTAATCCTTGCCTTGCCCTTTGGAACCACAGGATAAAAAAATCCTATGACGTATATTCCTTCATCTAAAAGTAAATTTGCCATGGTTTGAGATAACTTTGCATCGTACAACATAACAGGAACAATCGCTGAATCGCCCTCAACGATTTCAAAACCAGCATTTTTCATGCCTTTTTTAAAATAATTTGTATTGTTTTCAAGTTGATCTCTCAATTGTGTATCGTTGGAAATTAAATCAAAAACTTTAATAGATGCTCCAACTAAAGCAGGAGCAAGAGAGTTAGAAAATAAATAAGGTCTAGATCGTTGCCTTAATAGTTCTATAATTTCTTTTTTACCTGTGGTATAGCCTCCCATTGCACCACCAAGAGCTTTTCCTAACGTACCTGTAATAATGTCTATTTTATTTAAAACTTTCTTTTTCTCTAAAGTTCCACGACCGGTTTTTCCAATAAATCCAGTTGCATGACATTCATCAATCATAACCAACGCATCATACTTTTCAGCTAATTCACATATTTTATCTAATGGTGCTACAATACCGTCCATAGAAAATACCCCGTCAGTAACAATTAATTTAAATCTTGCTCCATTTTTATTTGCTTCAATTAATTGCTGCTCTAAATCATTCATATCGCTGTTTTTATAGCGATATCTTGCTGCTTTACACAACCTTACACCATCAATAATTGATGCATGATTTAATGAATCTGAGATTATTGCATCCTCTTTTGTGAGCAAAGGTTCAAAAACTCCACCATTAGCGTCAAAAGCTGCTGCGTAAAGGATTGTGTCTTCTGTTTGATAAAAATCTGCGATTCTTTGCTCTAATGTTTTGTGGATATCTTGAGTTCCACAAATAAATCGAACAGATGACATCCCAAAACCGTGGGAATCCATAGCATCTTTTGCTGCTTGAATTACTTCAGGATTATCTGATAAGCCTAAATAATTGTTTGAACAAAAATTTATTACTTCTTCACCTGAAGAAATTTTAATAACTGCTCCTTGTGGAGAAGTGATAATTCTTTCTTTTTTAAAAAGACCATTGTCTTTTATCTCTTGGATTTCATTTGAAAAATGTTCTTGGATTTTACCGTACATAATTGATTTTTAAAATTTCAAAATTAAACCTTTTTTATCTCAATTTCTTTAGAAGAACAATAGATCAATAATTTTTCTGATATTATGAACCCCATTTCTTGTAATGCAAGCTCATAATTATTAATTTGAACTTCATGTTTTTTTTGATATTTCCCCGTTTTATAGTCAGTTATTGTTATTTCTCCAGCTTCATTAATATTTAAACGATCAGGTATTAAAACAGTTCCTTTAGATGTTATTATTTTTCTTTCCACTTCCACTTTTTCTGAAGATTTAAAAAGTTGGTTTAGATCTGGATGTTTAACTATCTGAGATAACACCTTAATCAATTCATTTTTATTTGGTAATGTTGCGCTTTCTTTAACATCATCAATAACAAGCATCAAGTCTTCTTCTCGTACTATTTTTTGCATATACTCATGAACTAATGTTCCGCTATCTAAAGCATCCTGAACATTGGTCCCCCAAAGAAAAGCATCTCTTGAGGAAATAGTTAAATCAAGATCTTGAAGTAGTGAGAAATGATGAGTGTGAGAAATAGTGTTTAAAAATAAATGATGATGTTTTTCACTATTTGTTTGTTTTTGTCCAAATTCATATGTCCATTTATCATGTTCTAAAAGCTTTTTTTCTTTCAAAAATTCGTAAAAATATTGGCTATATGTCTTTATAAAATTATCTTTTTTGTGGGTTGGTTTTCCTGAAAAAATATACAATTGTGTTGTAGCCCTAGTAAGAGTAACATAAAGTAAATTAAGGTTATCAAGTTCTAATGTTTCTTTTTGTTTTTGAGCGATTATTTTTCCTTCTGTTCCAAATTCTTCTATTTTGTTGATTCCACAATCAATTAGTGTTTCTTTGAACCCAAGTTCTTTTTGGTTTAAAGGAAACCAAGTTTTATTCTCTTTCAATTTATAAATGTCTAAATCTGCATAAGGAAAAATAACAACGGGAAATTCAAGTCCCTTCGATTTATGAATGGTCATCTGTTGAACCCCATTAATTTGTTCACTAATTACTATACTTGCTTTTTCTTTTTTAATTTCCCATTCTTCTAAAAAAGTTAATTTACTTGAGTTTGGTTTTAAGCTAAAATCGAAAACCATATCCATAAATCCAACCATGTAAGCATCTACATTTTTTTCTAAACCAAACCGTTTTAAAATATATTCGACACTATCAAAGAGTGGCTTTAGTTTTATTTCTTCAAATGAAAAATTAAACTCTTTTTTTAAATAATTAACAAAATTAATATCCTTTATTAACGAGTTAAAATAGCTGTGTTTATCAGTATAAGCTGAAGAGCGTTCGTATAAAAAATCTAAACATTTAATTTTTATTTCCTCATGACTTTGAAACAAGCTTAAATAAAGACAATGAACTAAAAAAAGAACGTTAGAGGACTGTTTTAAAAGTAATGTTTCTGAAGAAATAACATTAATATTGTTTTCTTGAAGGTGAGTACTAATAATAATTCCATCTGCTTTTTTTCTGGTTAAAATACAAATATCCTTTTCAAGATAACCTTCTTTTAGTAACTCTTTAACGGTATCTAATACTCTTTTTGGGTAAATAGAATTTGCTTCTTTTTTATTTTTAAAATCTAAAAATTCAATTTTAAGATAGCCTCCTTCACTCTGTTCGCTAATTTGTTTACTGCCATTTTTATATATATTTTGATGTATTAAACTGCCCATTTTTTTAGAAACATAGGTAAAAAACTCATTGTTAAAATCTACAATTTCTTTTTTAGACCTATAATTTTTAGGTAGATTGATTGTCTGTTTCTCTACATAAAATGGATTCTTGACGTTTATAAGATCCATGAATTGTTCAGGCAAACCTCCTCTCCAACGGTAAATAGATTGCTTAACGTCGCCTACCAACATTAAAGTTCCTTGTTGTCCGTCTTGATATTGTTGTGTGATGGCATTTTCTATTAAAGGAATTAAATTGTTCCATTGTAATAATGATGTATCTTGAAATTCATCAATAAAAAAATGGCGATAATACTCCCCGAGCCTTTCGTAAATAAATGGAGCGGGCTGGTTTTTAATTTCAGCGTTTACAATGCTATTAAAGTCAGAAATTGGTAGAATATTTTGATCTTCTTTTAAAAATTCTATTTCCTTATTTACTAAGTTAATCACTGACAAAGGAGTTAGTTTTTTTAATATTTCTAATACCAGTTGATGCTGAAAGGCCAAAAACTTTATTTTGGTGTAATTTTCTAATAAAAAAGGGTTTAGAGCATCAATAGTTGAAGACACATTTTCTGAAGCATTTGTTTTATAAAGGGCAGTTCCATTTTGTAAGTTTTCTAGTAGTTTATTACCATATACGTTGTAATTACCTTTTGTTAGCTTTTCAAAATGATTCGGTAAGGTCTTTCTTAAAAAATCTTCTGGTTTCAAACCGGCGCAAAAAATTTTCTCTAATACTTCAGAAGATTTTTTGAAAATACTTTTTTCTAAAAATACTTTTTTGTGAAGTAATTTATTTTTGAATTTTTTAAAATCACTTAAATTTTTAGATTTTAAAACCTCTAAATGAGCTATAGAATTTTCATTAAATATTAATTTTGCTACTTCTGCTACCTCTTTTGATATATCCCAAGATTTATCTTCATCTATTTTTTCAAAAGAGAATTGGAGAATTGTTTTTGTTATTTCTTTGTGCTCTCCAGCTTTTGAAATTAATAATTCAACAGCCTCATTTAGTAACTTTTCAACATCCAAACTAACCTCAAAATTTCCTGACAGCTTTAAGTCTCTTGCAAAGGTTCTTATCAATCGATGATTAAAGCTATCAATAGTTTCAACACTAAAGCTTGAGTAATTATTTAGTAAGTAATTTAAGATCTTTTTTGATTTTTTTTGAATAAAAACTAAATTTAGTTCTGTTTCATTTATAACTTGAAGAATCATTACCGAAGGATTCTCAATAATTGAAGAACTCGAAAAGGAAATAAGATTTGAAACAATTCTCTCTTTCATTTCTTTTACAGCTCTATTAGTAAAAGTAATTGCTAAAAGGTGTTTATAATAATCTTCCCTAGGTGCTTTTAGAATAATTTTCAAATATTCTTTTACAAGGGTAAAAGTTTTACCACTGCCCGCAGCTGCACTGTAGATAGAAAATGAAGGGGATTTAATCAAAAAAATACTTTGTGCTAATATAACTAAAATACTGTTTTTTATTCTTAATATTAGAATAACTTATAGTGTTATAAGAATGAAATTATTTTAGATTTTTAGATTACGCTTTTAATTATATACTTTTGGTTGAACAAAAATTAAAAAAACACATATTATGTCATACACCTTACCTAAGTTACCATACGAATACAGCGCATTGGAACCTAATATTGATTCGAAAACTATGGAAATCCATCATGGAAAACACCACCAGGGATATACCAATAATCTAAATGGAGCAATTGAAGGAACAGAATTAGAAGGAAAATCAATAGAAGAGATATTGGAAAATCTGGATATGAATAATGGATCTGTCAGAAATAATGGCGGAGGATATTTTAATCATAGTCTTTTTTGGGAAATAATGTCTCCAAACGGTGGTGGATTACCAACTGATGAATTGGCAGATGCCATCAATAATTATTTCGAAAGTTTTGAGAATTTTAAAGACACATTTTCTACTGCTGCCAAAACACGTTTTGGATCAGGATGGGCTTGGCTATGTGTTCATAAAGGTGGAGAATTAGAAGTTTGCTCCACCCCAAACCAAGATAATCCTTTGATGCCTGGTATTGGATGTAAAGGAACTCCGATCCTAGGATTAGATGTTTGGGAGCATGCTTACTACTTGAATTACCAAAATAGAAGGCCAGACTATGTAAATGCTTTCTTTAATGTTATTAATTGGGAAGAGGTTTCTAGGAGGTATAAAATGAATAAATAGATATGATTTTTATATCATAAAAAGAGGTAAACCATGGTTTACCTCTTTTTGCCCCAAATTTAACATGAACTTAACCTACAAGTCATGATATTATCAAATATAATTATTTTTTTAAAAACGAATATATTTATTTCTCTTTTAAAGAAAAAACTTGTTTGATCGAAAAAGTATTATAAAAACAAAAACCTGCAATGCAGGTTTTTGTTTTTTTAGAAAACTGAACTAATTCAGAAACTAAAATTTATTAGATTTAATTTGGTTAGTTAGTTGTTAACGAAATTTATCTAATACTTAATAAATAATTATTTATTGATTTTATTTAATAATGATCAATCACCTTATAAATCAAAAAATAAAATAAAAAACAAATTTATAAAAAATAAATGTTATTTTTGATACATAATTGATACACTTAAAAAATTGGTAGATTTATTAAAAAAAGAGCTTGAACTTAGGCTAGGGCAAAAAATTGAAAATCGTGGTGATGCGGAATTACTAGCTAACGCAATACAAGAAACTATAGATCAACAAATAAGCTATAATACTATTCGTAGATTTTTCGGCGTTTCAACTAATGTTAAACCAAACAATAACACTTTAAATATTCTAGCGAGATTCATTGGATTTAAAAATTACATTCATTTTACACAAACTTATTCTTTCAAAGAAAAGAAAAATATATCTGAAGTAATTTATAAAGCTATATATAAACAAGATAATGAAGAAATAATTTCTTTAATAAAGCAAATAAAAAAAACTCCAGAAGATTTTGTAAGCTTTATAATACTCCTGGTTAGGGAACTTATTTACAACAAAAAATATCATATTTTAAATAATATTTTTAACTTAAAAGAAATGGGGTTTAATTCTTTTTCTTACAGTGAAGTTTTATTAATAGGAAATTCAACCGGTTTACTTCTGAGAAAAAACCCAATGGATAACTATGTCTTACTAAAGAATAGAAATTTTTTAGAATGTGTTTATTCAAGTTTTGTTGATTATTCAAATATTAACGGATTTTATGGAGAATGGGCTAAGTTTGTTGTTAGAAGCAAGGTCAATAAAGAAATAATAATTTTTAGTGATTCAATTCTTCAATTAAGAAAATTTCTTAACCAAAAAAAGATTCAAAATGATTATAAGGAATTAGCATACAGCAATAAGCTACACCCTATTCTTTGCAGTCGATTGTTGTCGTTAAGTTTTTTAAATTCTCCAGGTCAGAAAACTGATGAAACCTTAAGTAAATATATAAAAAGTCATTCCAAAAAGAAACAAATTTATATTGACTATTTCTACGAACTTTTTATTACAGCCATATATTCAAAAAACATCCATTTGATGAAAAGCCTTATCAATATTATGAATGTCAGCAAGATATCTACTTTCACCTATCAAAAAGACCACTTAAACATGTACTATTTTATGTGTTTGTTTTATTATCAATCAATTAAAAACAAAGCAGAAATAAAAAAATATTTAAAATTAATAAATATTAATTTTTTTAAATCTTGTTATGAAGATTTTACAAATTTATTATTTCAAGTTTTTTGGTACCATCAGGTAAAAAATAAAACCACTAAAGAATCTCACAAAAATAAATATTTAGACCTGGCAGAGAAACTAAATTACCCCTATTTTGACGAAAAATTTTTACTAGAATATATAAGTGCCAAAAAATAAATTATTATTTGACATCAAAACTTATTATTTAAATGGATCTCAGTTTGATTCCGTTATCCAAAAAAAACAGGCAAATCGATTTAATATGCTCTTTTAGGATTTTTTTCAATGAAATTGATAAAGGCTTTGTTCACTACTCGATTTCCTCCTGGTGTTGGATAGTCTCCCGTAAAATACCAATCTCCCAGATTCTTGGGACAAGCCTGGTGTAAATCTTCTACAGATTGAAAAATTACTTTTACCTCTGCTCTTATTGTTTTTTCACAAATAATTTCAGAAATTTTGTCAGATATTTCCTCGTCTAAAAATGGCGCGTATAAATCTTTAACATGATTTATCTGCTCTGAATCTAGAACATTTTCCTGTGCTTTACATTTAGAGTAAATTTTGTCAATAATTGCCTCGGTACCTCTATCTTTATGAAGTTCTAAAGCAGCCTGGAAAGCAATAAGAGCTTCTAGACGAGCCATGTCAATTCCATAACAATCTGGATAACGAATTTGAGGAGCCGAGGATACTACAACTACTTTTTTTGGAGCAAGACGATCCAACATTTTGAGAATACTTTTTTTTAAGGTAGTCCCTCTAACAATGCTATCGTCTATTATAACTAAATTATCTTCAGCTTTAATTACGCCGTAAGTAACGTCATAAACATGAGCCACCAAATCGTCCCTACTGCTATCCTCGGTAATAAAAGTTCTTAGCTTTACGTCTTTAATTGCAATCTTTTCAGTTCTGATTTTTCGAGATAAAATTTCTTTGAGCTTTTTATCTGTTAAACCATCTCCTTCATTTAAAATTGCAGCATTTTTTTGATTGTTTAATTCGTCTTGAGCGGCTTCAAGCATTCCATAAAAAGAAGTTTCAGCAGTATTCGGAATAAAAGAAAAAACTGTGTTTTCAGTGTCGTGTTGAATTTCTTTCAAGACTTTTGGCATTAATAATTTACCTAGTTTTTTTCGTTCTTGATAAATTTCAGCATCACTCCCTCTAGAAAAATATATGCGCTCAAAAGAGCAAGCCTTTTTTTCTAAGGGCTCTAATATTTTGGAAATAGACATGTATCCGTCTTTTTTTAAGAGAAGAGCATGACCTGGATCTAGTTCATTCACCTCTTCAAAAGGCACATTGAAAACCGTTTGTATAGCAGGCCTCTCTGAGGCAACTACAACTACCTCATCATCTTTATAATAGAATGCTGGTCTAATACCTGCCGGATCTCTAAAAACAAAGGAATCACCGTGCCCTAATAATCCAGCCATAACATAACCTCCGTCCCAGCGGTTAGCAGACTTTCGTAATATTTTAGCTAAATTTAATTTTTCTATGATAAATTGGGAGGCTTCGATTTTACTTAATCCTTTTGCTTTTGCTTTTTTATAAAGTTTTCTAACCGCATCATCTAAGAAATGACCGATTTTTTCCATAATTGTTATGGTATCAGCTTTCTCCTTTGGATGCATTCCTAGCTCTATAAGCTCATTAAATAATTGGGTGGTATTGGTCATATTAAAATTTCCAGCAATTATCAGATTACGATGCATCCAATTGTTTTGTCTCAGAAAAGGGTGAACATTTTCAACACTGTTACCTCCAAAGGTTCCGTACCTTACATGGCCAAGCATCAACTCTCCTAAATAAGGAATGTGCTTTTTTTGAGCAGGTACACTCTTAATTAATTCAGGACGATTCGTTAGCTCTGAATTGATACGATTATTAATTTTAGAAAAAATATCTTGTATAGGCTGAGCAGAATTAGATCTGACTCTACTTATATAGCGCTCACCTGGATCTACATTTAATTTTATACTTGCAAAACCTGCTCCATCTTGTCCTCGATTGTGCTGTTTTTCCATCATTAAGTACATTTTATTGATCCCATAAAATGCAGTTCCATATTTTTCTTTATAATATTCCAGAGGTTTAAGAAGTCGAACCAGTGCAATTCCACATTCATGTTTTAAAGCATCACTCATAATTAATGTTCCATGATTAATAATAAAAACCCTTAAAAAAGGTAAGTCAATTTATTTACTCAAATCAAATTGCGTCAAGTTTTTAAATTGCAAAATTCGATCGTTTAGTTCTTTTTTGTCAAGATTTAACATCCTTTCAGTTCCAAATTTTTCTACACAAAATGAAGCCAAAGCAGAACCATATATAACGGCTTTTTTCAAGTTATCAAAACTAAAATCTTCTGTTTGTGCAAGAAATCCAGCAAAACCTCCTGCAAAAGTATCACCAGCTCCAGTAGGATCGAATACCGATTTTAAGGGCAACGCCGGAGCATAAAATATTTCGTTTTCAAAAAATAAAAGTGCTCCGTGTTCTCCTTTTTTTATAACTACATATTTTGGGCCCATTCCCATTATTTTTTTTGCAGCAATAACTAAGGAGTATTCACTAGTTAGTTGTCTAGCCTCTTCGTCATTAATCGTTATAACATCAACCTTACGAATCACTTTTTTTAGATCTTCAAGAGCGGTATCCATCCAAAAGTTCATCGTGTCTAAAATCACTAAATCAGGTTTTTTATTCATTTGTTCAATCACACTTGATTGTACTGAAGGTTGTAAATTTCCCAACATTAAAACTTTCGAGTTCTTATATTTTTCTGGAACTACCGGATTAAAATCAGCAAGAACATTCAGTTCAGTAGCTAAAGTATCTCTTGTGTTCATATCATTATGATATTTCCCGCTCCAAAAAAAAGTCTTCCCGTTTTGAACTACTTCAAGACTAGAAATATCAATACCTCTATTTTTAAACATATCCAGATATTGATTTGGGAAGTCACCACCAACGATAGAAACGATAGCACTATCAACTTCAAATTGCGAAGCAGCTAGTCCAATAAAAGTAGCAGGGCCACCTAAAATTTTATCTGTCTTTCCAAAAGGAGTTTCAATGGCGTCAAAGGCTACAGCACCAACAATAACAAGTTTACTCATGATAATATTTCAATTAAACAGCAAACTTAATCATTTTTAATTTTAAAAAGTTCAATTTATGAGATAGTATAATTAAAGATTTAAGTGGTGATATAAAGATCTTTTTTTGTTAATTATTATTTTCTGCCAAAATCAGCTGGTATTTCACCCCATGCTTTAGTTTCCCATTTTAGAATAATAGTAGTGTAAGTATTGTTTTTTAACCAACTTTCTGCGCGTTTCAATAATTCAAAAACCTTTTTATTCTTTGAAGTTTGCTTCAATTTTGTATTGCATTTTTTCTTTTTTACCCATCCTATAGCAATTCTTGAATCACTGTAAATTTTACGAGAACTTTTATTTTTACTTAGAAAAGCCAATCCATGAACTAAAGCTAAAAACTCTCCTACATTATTAGTTCCTTGATCAAAAGGGCCTTGATAAAATAACTGTTGATGAGTTTGAGTATCCACTGCACGATATTCCATTTTTCCTGGATTTCCACTAGAAGCAGCATCTACGGATATTGAAAATAAATCAGGAACACCTATTTTAGACAACTCTTCTAAGGATAGCGTTTTCTTTTTTGTCTTTTTCCCTATGTAATCTTTATACTCTCTGCCAAAAGCAATTTTTGCTTCTTTTAAATTTAAAAATGATTTATACTGTGCGCCTTTTACATCTTTTATAGCTTCTTGACATTCTTTCCAAGAATCAAATATTCCGGCTGGATTTCCAAACCAAACAACATAATATTTTTGCCTTTTCTTCATTTTTTAAAACACTACTTTTTTTTAGTTTTTAAAGTCAATAATTCTCTAATTACTTTAGGAAAATATTCGTATTCCAGAGTATGAATTTTTTTAGCTAGTGAACCTGCTGTTTCATTTTGCGACAAGAGAAAGCTCTCTTGAAATATAGTAGCGCCTTCATCATAGTTTTTATTCACATAATGTATCGTAATCCCTGTTTCTTTTTCACCATTTTCGACAACTTTTTCGTGCACACGCATCCCATACATTCCTTTACCGCCGTATTTAGGTAACAATGCAGGATGTATATTTATAACTTTATTTGAAAAAATATTTAATATATTTTCTGGAAATTTTAACAAAAACCCCGCTAAAACAATCAAGTCAGGCCGTTCCTTTTTGAGTGTTTTTATGATTAAATCTGTGTTGTTTAATTCGTTTTTTGTAAAAACCAATGAAGGAACCGAAAGCTTTTTTGCGCGTTCTAAAACTTTTGCTTCTTTGTTGTTTGAAAGTAATAGTGTTACGGAAGCAACATCTGATTTTCTAAAATATTTAATGATATTTTCTGCATTTGTACCACTCCCGGAAGCAAAAACAACTATTTTTTTCATAAATCTTATCTTAAATAAACTAAGGGTTTAGAGCTAAACTCAATCACAAAAATAAGATAAAAGAGTATTTGTTAACTTAAAATGATTATTTTTAAATTCACATTTTAACATTTAAGTGTTGTATTAATCTAAAATATTTTATTTTTGCAAAATATAATCAAAATTTAAAAACAAGAATTATGTCAGACATTGCATCAAGAGTAAAAGCTATTATCGTAGACAAGTTAGGTGTAGACGAAAACGAAGTTGTAACAGAAGCTAGCTTCACAAACGACTTGGGAGCAGATTCATTAGATACTGTAGAGCTTATTATGGAGTTTGAGAAAGAATTTGATATCCAAATCCCAGATGATCAAGCTGAGAATATAGCGACTGTTGGTCAAGCAATTACCTACATCGAAGCAGCTAAATAAACCATTTCTTACATGGAATTAAAGCGTGTTGTAGTAACAGGTTTAGGTGCGTTAACCCCTATTGGTAATAATGTTTCTGAATATTGGAAAGCATTAGTAGCTGGTAAAAGTGGTAGTGCTAATATTACTTATTTTGATACTGAAAAGTTCAAAACTAAATTTGCCTGCGAACTTAAAAACTTTAATCCATTAGAGCATTTTAATAGAAAAGAAGCTAGAAAACTTGACCGCTTCGCTCAATACGCGCTAGTTTCGTCAGATGAAGCCATCGCTGATGCAAACTTTGAGTTAGACCTACTCGATAAATTTAGGGTTGGTGTTATTTGGGGAGCTGGTATTGGTGGTTTAGAAACTTTTCAGAACGAAATGACCAACTTTTCAGAAGGGGATGGAACACCACGTTTCAACCCCTTCTTTATTCCAAAAATGATAGCTGATATCGCTCCTGGAAATATTTCTATTAAACATGGATTTATGGGGCCAAATTATACCACAGTTTCGGCTTGTGCCTCATCTGCAAACGCTATGATTGACGCTTTAAATTATATTCGTTTAGGACATTGTGATGTAATAGTCACAGGAGGTAGTGAAGCTGCTGTTGCCATTGCAGGTATGGGTGGTTTCAATGCGATGCATGCTTTATCAACTAGAAATGAGAGTCCTGAAACAGCTTCACGTCCGTTCGACGCTACAAGAGACGGATTTGTTCTAGGTGAAGGAGCAGGAGCTTTAATCCTTGAAGAGTATGAGCATGCAAAAAAAAGAGGTGCAAAAATTTATGCTGAGGTTATCGGTGGCGGAATGTCAAGTGATGCTTACCATATGACAGCCCCACATCCAGAAGGAATAGGTGTAGAAAGAGTAATGTTAAATTGTCTTCGTGATGCTGGAATAAAACCAGAAGATGTTGATGCTATTAATACTCATGGAACTTCAACTCCTTTAGGTGATGTTGCAGAGTTAAAAGCAATTACAAAAGTTTTTGGCAAACACGCTAAAGACATTAATATTAATTCTACTAAATCAATGACGGGTCATTTATTAGGTGCCGCTGGTGCTATTGAAGCTATTTCGTCAATTTTATCAATTAATAATAATATTATCCCGCCAACTATTAACCACGCGATTATAGATGAAAATATAGATCCATCTCTAAACCTTACTTTAAACAAGGCGCAAAAACGTGAAGTCAATATTGCGATGAGTAATACGTTTGGTTTTGGGGGTCACAACGCTTGTGTTGTTTTTAAAAAATTATGAGTATACTCTAAAATATGGCTTCTATAAAAAATATATTCACACCCCGTACCGAAGAGGACGGGGCTTTTTTTTATAGTATAAAAAAAATTATTTCCTACAGACCAAAGAACATACAGTTATTTGAAGAAGCATTTACACATCGTTCTAAAAATGAAATAAATCCTGATGGAAATCAGAAAAATTATGAACGGATGGAATTTCTTGGAGATGCGATTATTGGTTCTGTGATTGCAGCTCACTTGTACAAAAAGGTTCCCAGTGGTAATGAAGGATATCTTACTAAAATGAGATCAAAAGTGGTGAGTCGAGAACACTTAAATGAACTAGGTAAAGACTTAAATTTAATTAAATTGGTAAGAACTTTTATTCCAACCACACAATTTGGAGAAAATCTTCATGGAAATATTTTTGAAGCTCTTGTAGGGGCTATTTACTTAGATAAAGGATATGCCGCTGCTGAAAAATTTATACATAAGAGAGTTGTAAAGCCCTATGTAGATATTCAAAAATTAGAAGGAAAAATTATCAGTTATAAAAGTCTTTTCATTGAATGGTGTCAAAAAAACAAAAAACAATTTAAATTTAATGTTTATGAAGATACCGGAAATGATACTCTAAAACATTTTGCTGTTAAATTAAAATTAGAAGAAGAAACCGTATCGAAAGCAAGGGCTACGTCAAAGAAAAAAGCAGAAGAAATTGCTGCTAAAAGAGCCTACTACAAACTAAAAAATAAAAACAGATAACTAAAAAGCTTAATTATTAAAAACAAAATAATTAAGAAGAATTGTTAAGAATTCAACTTTTTTTTCCAACTTTGACAACTATTTTATAAACACCAATGATTAATCATAAGCTTGTTTTAGAAAATGATTTTCAAGAAGAGTTTTCGTTAATTGCAATCCACTGTAGTGAACAGCCCTACAAAATGGCATATATGATTAATAAACAGGTTGCTTTACGATTAGCAAGAAAGAAGCTAGATGTAGATTTCTCAAACAATGGATTAGATATTGCTTTTCCTATATTTGAATATGAAGATGAATCAAATTATTTTGTTTATAATTTAGTCGCTAATAAAAACAAGTCACTGTCGGCTAAATTTTTAAGCTCAGGTGGTTTATTTAGCGAATTAGCCACAGAAAAAACTATTAATAATTTTTTATTGGAGGAATTTAAAAATGTAGATTATTTTCTTAAAGTTCATTCAGACTATGAAAAAATTCCAACTAGAAATTTAATTACATCCATCAATCAAATAGAGCAAGTGATTTCTGCTTATCGAATCGAAAGTGACAGAATAAAATCTAAAAATAATTTAATATTTAATTAATGCTTAGTCAAAAAAGAACAAAAATAGTAGCAACAATGGGGCCTGCTACAAAAAGCAAGAAGGTTTTAAAAAATATGATCCTGGAAGGGGTTAATGTTTTTAGAATAAATTTTTCGCATGCCGATTATAACGTTGTAAAAGAAAATATTTCTTTAGTGAGAGAATTAAGCGAAGAGTTACAAACTAACATTGCTGTTTTAGCGGACCTACAAGGGCCAAAATTACGTGTTGGATTAATGGAGGATAATGTAAAAATTAAACCAGGTGATACTATTAGTTTCTTTACCGGTGATGAATTTACAGGGAATAATAGTAGAGTTTACATAAATTACACAGATTTTCCTAATGATGTAAAAAAAGGAGAGCGTATTTTGGTAGATGATGGAAAATTATTGTTTGAAATATTGAATACCAATGGAGTTGATGAGGTAAAGGCAAAAGTAATACAAGGTGGAATTTTAAGCTCTAAGAAAGGTGTCAACCTTCCAAATACAAAATTATCTTTACCGGCATTAACAAATAAAGATAAAAAAGATGCTCTTTTTGCTTTAGAACAAGGAGTAGATTGGATTGCTTTATCCTTTGTTAGATACGCAAAGGATTTGAAAAAACTTGAAAAACTAATTCGGAATAATAGCGAATATAAAGTTCCTATTATAGCAAAAATTGAAAAACCAGAAGGAGTTGCAAATATTAAAAAAATTGTAGCGTATTGTGATGGAATAATGGTTGCTAGAGGTGATTTAGGGGTAGAAGTTCCCGCTGAGGAGGTTCCTCTAATTCAAAAAAAATTAGTGCTGATTGCCAAGAAAGCAAGAATCCCCGTTATTATCGCAACACAGATGATGGAAACGATGATTGATTCGCTAACCCCTACAAGAGCAGAAGTAAACGATGTTGCTAACTCGGTCATGGACGGTGCAGATGCCGTAATGCTATCTGGGGAGACTTCTGTCGGAAAATATCCAGTAGAGGTGATTAAAAAAATGGCGACAATTTTAAAAAAAGTAGAAGGAAGCTCCTTAATCAATGTTCCTGAAGAGCCACCAACGATAAAAACCGAAAGATATATAACTAAATCTATCTGTTATCATGCTGCTAACATGGCAAATGAAATCGAAGCAAAAGCAATATGTACATTAACTAATAGTGGGTATACCGCTTTTCAAATCTCTGCTTGGAGGCCTGCGGCAAATATCTTAGTCTTCACTTCAAATAAACGTATCTTATCCAGGTTAAGTTTACTCTGGGGGGTACACTCTTTTTATTATGATCGCTATGTTAGTACTGATGAAACTGTTATTGATGTTAACAAAATTGCTTTCGAGAAAGGGTTTGTAAATAAAGGGGATTTTCTAATTAATCTTGCTGCGATGCCAATTGTCGATAAGGGAATGGTGAATACTTTAAGGGTTAATCAAGTATAATTCTTAGTTTTCTTTTAACCACTCCTCTTTCAAATCAGTTGATAATTTACCTGTGCCATCATGTTTCCATCCTGGTGGTTTGTATAGGTATCTAATTCTGTTCCTTACAGATATGTTTTTTGTGTTTAGATCTTTAAATAATGCTCCCCATTCATTAAAGGCTATAAAAATAGGGTTGTAGGTTTTAATGTTTACAACCAGCCCATATTTTACTTTTTCACTTTTTAATTCAGGTTGAAAAGTTCCAAATAGTTTATCCCAAATTATTAATATTCCTGCATGATTTTTATCTAGGTAAATAGGATTGCTTCCGTGATGAACTCGGTGATGAGATGGCGTATTGAAAAAAAGCTCTATGTGTTTAGGCATTTTTTGTATTAATTCGGTATGAATCCAAAATTGATATAACAAACTAATACTCATTTGAAAAATAATCATTCCAGGGTGAAATCCAATTAATGGGAGCCATAACCAAAAAATAAAACTATAAAAACTCCCTGTCCAAGTTTGTCGTAAAGCAGTACTTAAGTTATAGTGTTTGGAAGAATGATGAACGACATGAGACGCCCAAAAAAATCTATTTTCATGGGAAGTTCTATGAAACCAATAATACGAAAAATCATCTAAAAAAAACAAAATTATAAAACTCCACCAGGTTATAGGAATCGTAAATATTCGGAGATTTTCATAAACATAATACAGAGCCGCAAAAACAAATAACTTACTTACAAGGCCAATAAAAACATTTCCTAAGCCCATTGCTATAGATGAAAAAGCGTCTTTTGCGGTGTATGACTTTATATTTTTAGCAGAGGCAACAAAAAACTCTAGTAGCATTGCAAACACAAAAAAGGGGATTGCATAAATAATAATAGGTGGAAAGTTTGGCATTTTTATTATATTTTAAAATCCTATTTCTTTTTGAATCTGTTCATAAGCCTCTTGTACTTTTCTAAATTTTTGTTCTGCACCTTTTCTGTATACTTCATCCATATGTTGCAACTTATCTGGATGATATTTTTTAACCATAGTTCGATAGGCTTTTTTAATCTCTGCGGGGGAAGCCGTTTTTTCAACTTCAAGAATCCTGTAAGCCCTATCCGGTTTGTTAAAAAACATGGCCTTAATACTTTCAAAATCTCTTAAGTTAATCGCTAAATATCCAGCAATTAAGTTAATTTCTTTTACCTCCAGTTCACTTACATGCCCGTCTGCATTCGCGATACTAAATAAAAAGTGTAAAATTTGTAATCGAGATTCATATCTCATTTTACTTCTTAAAAAAGAAGAGATTTTTTGAGCAGACAATTGCTTCTTTTTGATCTCTTCGTTAAATACTTTAAAAATTGCATTTGCATGTTCCTTGCCATAAGCTTGAACAAAATATTTACGCACAAAATCTAACTCTTTTTGATTTACAATGCCGTCAGCCTTAATAACAATAGAGGCTAGTGATAATAAATTAAGCTCAAATTCAGCCGATGAAACACCTCTCTTGGTTTGTGTAAAAATAGTTCTAGCGCTACTATTTTTTGGATTTACTCTTTCAAAAAAACTCCCTACCAAAAAACCTAAAACTGCGCCGGGAAATCTAAAAAGAAAATACCCTACTATTGCTGCAACCCATCTAATCATAATCTTTTACTAATTATTTTTTTACTCTACAAAGATAGCAAACCAAAAAAAATGTACTCTTAAATTCGTTATTAAAGAATTCCCAAAGTTAACTTAAGTTATAAATTAAAAATTTTAATTAGTTATCTTTGTAAAATTAATTTTATAATCCAAATCAATAAAAAATGTATCCACCAGAATTAGTAAAACCAATGCGTGAAGACCTTACAAAAGTTGGGTTCACAGAATTATATAATGCAGAGGATGTGAATAACACATTAAACAAGCCAGGAACTACTTTAGTAGTAGTAAACTCTGTTTGTGGATGTGCTGCTGCCAATGCTAGACCGGCTGCTGCAATGTCATTACAGAACGAAAAAAAGCCTGACCAAATAGTAACTGTTTTTGCTGGAGTAGATAAGGAAGCGGTAGATGCTGCTAGGGAGCATATGATTCCTTTTCCTCCAAGTTCACCTTGTATGGCCTTATTTAAAAATGGAGAACTTGTTCATATGCTTGAACGACACCACATAGAGGGTCGTCCTGCAGATATGATTTCTGATAATTTAAAGAATGCATACAACGAAGTTTGCTAAAACTAATGCCCGCCGCAGCGGGCTTTTTTATGAAACAAATTTTCTATATTTTAAATTATCCTTTTACCGTTTTATTTTATATAATTTTTGGGTTTTGCTTGGTTTTTTTTCATGGAATTCAATGGATTTGTTTTAATGTTTTTGGGTATCAAGCTCACAAGAAAAGTGTAGATATTCTGAACTTATTTATTCTACTTTGTTTAAAAGTGTTAGGAACTTCGTTTGAGTTTAAAGCACCTAAAAATATTCCCAGAAATATTCCTATAATAATTGTATCCAACCATCAAAGTTTATGGGATATTCCCCCAATTATTTGGTTCTTGCGAAAACTTCATCCTAAATTTGTCTCCAAGTTTGAATTAGGAAAAGGAATTCCATCGGTGTCTTACAATTTAAGAAATGGTGGATCCATACTTATAAAGCGTAAAAATGCCAAACAAGCTCTTTCTGAAATGATTAAATTTTCAGAGTACCTTTCAAAAAATAATAGAAGTGGCGTTATTTTTCCGGAGGGAACTCGAAGCCGAACAGGTGATGCAAAAAGATTTCAAAGAAAAGGGTTGGAATTATTATTAAAAAATTTGCCGCAAGCACTAGTGTTACCATTAACCATAAATAACTCCTGGAAATTACAACGTTATGGGATGTTTCCAATGCCTCTGGGGGTAAAAATAAAATATACGCTACACCCTTTAATGAAAGTTTCAGATTTTGAAATGAATGATTTAATTGATAAAATAGAAATACAAATTAAATCGAATATTTTACCTAAATGAATGAAGTAAAAATCATTGATCAAACCATAAAGTTTGTTAAAAAAGAATTGCAGAATGCAGAAGGTGGTCATGATTGGTTCCATATTGAACGTGTTTACAGAAATGCTTTATTGATCTCAAAAACTGAAAATGTCGATAGGTTTGTGGTTTCTTTAGGTGCGCTTCTCCATGACATTGCAGATGCTAAGTTTCATAAAGGAGACGAAACAATTGGACCAAAAAGAGCAAGAGGTTTTCTTATTTCTGAAGGAGTTCCAGACGAAATTATTAGCCAAGTAATTGCTATTATAGAAAATATTTCATTCAAGGGAGGAAACAAAGAACAGACATTTTTCTCAACAGAATTAAATGTAGTACAAGACGCAGATAGACTAGACGCTATTGGGGCAATAGGTATTGCTCGTTGCTTTAATTATGGAGGTTTTAAAAACCGTAAGTTATATGATCCTAAAGTAAAACCAAATCTAAAAATGACCCCAAAAGAGTATAAAAATTCTACGGCTCCTACTATTAATCATTTTTATGAAAAATTACTATTGTTAAAAAACAAAATGAATACCGAAACAGGAAAAAAAATTGCTCAGCAGCGGCACGATTTTATGGAGAAATTTTTAATGCAATTCTATGGAGAATGGGAAGGCAAATTCTAATTATTCTCCTGGAAAATCAGCCCTTCTTTTTTCTAAAAAGGCAGTGGTTCCTTCACGAAAATCTGCGGTTCCAAAACATTTCCCAAATTGAGACACCTCCGCATCGTAACCATTTTGACTCGCTGAATATCCCGCATTAATTGCTACAATTGCAGACGAAATAGCAACCGACGAATTTCTTATTATTTTTGAAGCAATTTTTTGAGCCAATAACAACAATTCTTCTTGAGTGGTAATATGATTTACTAATCCGTAATTAAGCGCGGTTGGAGCATCAATCATACCCGCTGTCATAATCATTTCCATAGCACGCCCTTTTCCCACTAATTGTGGTAATCGCTGGGTTCCTCCATATCCTGGAATCACTCCCAGAGATACTTCTGGAAGTCCCATTTTAGCTTGATCACAAGCCACTCTAAAATGAGCAGCCATAGCTAATTCTAAACCTCCTCCAAGTGCAAATCCGTTGATAGCCGCAATGACTGGAGTGGATAAATTAGCTATAAAATCAAAAAGTAACGTTTGTCCTTCTGAAGCTAAGTTTTCAGCTTCTGAAACAGAAAAATGTACAAATTCACTAATGTCAGCACCAGCAACAAAAGCTTTTTCGCCGCTACCCGTAATTATAATCACTTTCGTATTACTATTCTCTTCTGCATTTTTAAAAGCTAGATGCAGCTCCTGAATAGTTTCTTTATTTAAAGCATTAAGTTTTGTAGGTCTATTGATGGTTATTGTTGTTATATTATTTAAAGTTTCTGATAAAATATTATTGAATTTCATAATAGATAATTTTTAGTCTCAATTTAATTAAAGCACAGTGCAAATTTACAAAACACGCATTTATTCGAGTGGTATTTTTACTTTAAAGGTAGTTCCGTCTTCAATGTTTTCTATAAAATTTATATCTCCCCCATACGTTTCTACAATCTTTTTTACCATGGCTAAACCTAAGCCCATTCCGCTGGTTTTAGTAGTAAATTTTGGCTCAAAAACCTTCATTTTATTCTCGTCTTTTATTCCTATTCCATTATCCATTACAGAAATCATTGCAAAGGAACCTTTTTTATAAACATTCACTTTAATATAGGGATTTTCAGGTTGACTTTCGCTAATAGCTTGAATACTATTTTTTATTAAATTAGTAATTACTCTTATCAATTGAGTTCTATCAAATTTAATAATGATTTCGTTATTTTCTGAATTGAAATAAATATAGTCTTCATTGAAAATATCCAAAGTAAGTTTTGTAATCTTCACAATATTGATTGTTTCATCTTCCTGTGCAGGCATTTTTGCATAGGTTGAAAATGCCGATGCAATAGAACTCATCGTATCTATTTGCTGTATCAGACTATGGCTATACTCCTTCATTTTATTAAAAATATCTGGATCTGAAGGATCAAATTTTCGTTCAAAGCTCTGAACGGTTAATCGCATGGGAGTTAATGGATTTTTTATTTCATGTGCAACTTGTTTTGCCATCTCTCGCCATGCTGCTTCACGTTCGTTCGAAGCTAACTGAGCAGCACTTTTTTCAAGTTCATCGATCATTTCGTTGTAAGCTTCTACTAGGGTTGACACCTCTTGTGACTGAAGGGGAATTAATATCTTTTTATTTTGTTTATCTAGCCTCGTTTCCTTTATGGTATTCGAAATTGAGTTTAGAGAACGGGTGATGTACTTGGATAAAAAATAAGCTAAAATAATCGCAAAGATCAACATTAGCACATAAGCAAATCCTAAGCGCCATAAATATTCTTTTAATTCGTAATTTAAAAATTCATCATCTTCAAAATAAGGCAAGTTTAATATAGCAATAGGTTTAAATTGATGATCTGTTATGTAGGTAAAAGAAGATTGATATTCAAATTTATTTTCTATAAACCTCTCAATGAAATGTTTGTCTGTAGATTTTTTTAAACCTTCAAGTACTTGACTTGAAATTTTAGAATAAATTGTGTCTTTAATAAAGGAGGCTTTTGAAGAAATCAGAATATTCCCTTCGAGATCGTATAAAAAGAGATCAATTTTGTGGATGTCTTTAATCTCGTATATTTTATTTTTAAAAATCAAAGCAATCTTATTGGTCTCTACTGCGTAGGTGGTGTTTTTGATGACATAGTCAATGTTTTCTCGTATGGCCGTTTCTTTTCTAATTAGACGCTCTCGATGATAATCGTTTGTGTTTTCACGATATTGAAAAACCGTTACTACAACAATAAGGATAGATGCTCCAATAACTAGGAGTATCATCGATAAAAATATGCGAGATCTTAGAGACCTATTTAAAAAACCCATTTAACTAAATTAGTGTATTTTTCTATCGTTATTAAAAAGGGAATAATTAGTATTCTATTCTACTAACAAATAATTTAAATTTAAAGAATTAAATTCAGTATTAAATTCTTTAATTTTAGTGGACACCAGAATATTAAACTTTTCTAATTCCAAATTTATTTTTAAAGTTAATTCATCTTTAACTGCTATATCTTGTTCTGTTGGCGGAAAATCTCCCATTCCCACCAGACTATTTAAATGTCCTAGTTTGTTTGTTAGTTTAATTGGGAAATTTAAGGGATCTTGTCCGCTTTTATTTTGTGTTTGATACAATGCCTTTTCAATTTTAGAAAATTCTTCACTTAATTGTTTAGCCTTTTTATTTAATTCAGCCACGCGATTATCATCTTTATATTGATTTTGAAATGCTAATAATTGACGGTCAATAGCCCTTATTTTTTTAATAGACTTGTGCGCATTATTAATTGTAAAATTAATACCTGTTATAAAATCAAACTGTTTTTGCATTCCAATAGTATCTGACTCTGAATTTGGATTTGCCAAAATATTAAACTCCTTTTTATAAACTTCGCCATCAATATTCAAAACTACTTTATAGACTCCCGGAACAGCTCGAGGAGCTTCCAGGCTTGCCCACCATAATATCATCCCATCAAATTTCTCTGCGGATTCTCCTCGAGTGTTCCAAACATAGTTATTTGATCCCTCGATAACTTTAAAATTATCGTTTTTATTTCGAGTGTTCAGGGTTTTAATTGTGTCGTTTTTTGAGTTTAAATAACTCAATTTTATTTCTTTGTCATTTGGGTTTTTAACATAAAAATGTGTGATAACTCCTGATGGATGGTTAGTCCCTTTTGTTAGTGATGTAGTGTAAGAACCCCCTCGCATTCGATAAGTATCTTTAGGCTTAAATAATACATTTTTTTCTCCTTTTATTTCAGATGCCTGATGAAGAATACTCAAATCATCAAGAATCCATAGGCTTCGTCCCTGTGTTGCAACTACTAAATTATTATTCTTGATTGCTAAATCTGTTATTGGAACAATTGGTAAATTAAGTTGGAGAGGTTGCCAATAAGATCCTTCGTTATGAGAGTAATAAAGTCCTGTTTCAGTTCCTGTATATAAAAAACCTTCTTTTTCTGGATCTTCTCTTAAAACTCTGGTGAAATGTTCACTTGGAATTCCGTTAGTGATTTTTTTCCAAGTTTTTCCGTAATCTTTTGTTTTGTACAAATAAGGTGTAAAATCCCCTGTTTTATACTTTGTTCCTGCTATATAACAAGTCCCTTTATCATAATTTGAAGGCTCAATACTATTAATCATCATCCAATCTGGCATTCCTTTAGGAGTGACATTCTCCCAGGTTTCACCAGCATCTTTTGAAAGATGTACCAGTCCATCATCTGAGCCTACCCATAACAATCCTTCTTTTAAAGGTGATTCTGCTGCTGCAAAAATAGTGCAGTAATATTCTACAGAAGTGTTGTCTTGAGTGATGGGACCACCAGAGGATTTTAACTTTGTGGAATCATTTCTTGTAAGGTCTGGACTTATAACTTTCCAACGGTGTCCTTCATTCTCAGAGACATGTACATGGTTTGAAAAAGTATATAATTTTTTAGGATTATGTTTTGAAAAAAACATTGGGAAATTCCATTGAAAACGATATTTCATTTCCTCAGCGCCGTGCCCCATCGGATTGTCTGGCCAAACACTTACACTTCGAACCGTTTTTGTTTGATGATTATATCTTGTTAAAAACCCATCATAACTTCCCCCATACACAATATCGTTGTTCGTTGGATCGATTGTTATATGTGCGCTTTCACCACCTGCTGTTTCTTCCCAATCATCTTCACTAATATTCCAATTTTCATTTCTGTGAGAAATTCGTATGGTGGAATTATCTTGTTGTGCAGCGTAAATTCTATAGGGAAATGCATCGTCTGTGGTAACACGGTAAAATTGAGCTGTAGGTTGATTGTGATAAGTGCTCCAGGTCTCACCGCCATCATAGGTTATTTGGGCACCACCATCGTCACCCATAATCATTCTTTTCGGATTTTCAGGAGCTATCCACAAATCGTGATGGTCTCCATGAGGTGCGTTATGAGTACTATAAGTCTTGCCTCCGTCAATACTTTTATGATATCTTACGTTTAAAACATAAACCACCTCAACATCTTGAGGGTCTGCATAAATTCTAGAATAATACCAAGCTCTTTGCCTTAATTTACGTTCGCTATTTATATAGGTCCAAGTAGATCCTCCATCCATGCTTTTATAAACTCCTCCCTTGTCTTTATTTTCGACAATAGACCAAACAACATCGTTATTTACAGGTGAAATAGCCACTCCTATGTTCCCTAGAATTCCTTCTGCAAAACCATCGTTTTTCGATATTTCTATCCAATTTTCACCACTATCAGTACTTTTCCAAAGTGCAGAGCCCTCTCCACCACTACTTAAACTGTAGGGCGTTCTTCTAATATTCCAGGTGGAGGCATACAAAATTCTTGGATTGGTCGGATCCATAATTAAATCTACGGCACCTGCGTTTTCATTGACGAATAACTTTTTATTCCAAGTTTTACCTCCGTCTGTGCTTTTGTAAATCCCTCTTTCCGAACTTGGCTTATAGATATTTCCTAAAACAGCTGCGTAAACAGTTTGATGGTCTCTTGGATGAATAACAAGTCTAGGAATGTGACGGCTATTTTCTAAACCTACAGACTCCCATGATTTCCCTGCGTTTTCTGTTTTCCATACTCCATATCCGGAAGAAACATTCCCTCTAACAGTTGATTCTCCACCTCCAACATATATTACATTGGAATCATCTTCACTAACAGCTATTGAGCCGATAGAGCCACCAAAAAATCCATCTGAAATATTTTTCCACTGGCGACCACCATCTTCTGTTTTCCAAATTCCACCACCTGTTGCTCCAAAATAAAATAGATTGGGTTTGGAAGAAACTCCCGCAACTGCAGCGCTTCTCCCACCACGAAAAGGTCCTAAAAGTCGGTATTCTAAAGAACTAAAATAAGTTTCGTTATTAGATTGTGAAAAGGTCGTTTCAGATTGAAATCCGAATATAAAAAAAATAAAAACCCCGAATAATTTAAAAGATGTTCTACTCATAACTGCAAATAAATTTATTAAATATATGGAATTTTATATCTTCTAAGTAATTTGACACTTCTATCTAAAAACTAAACGTCGTAATCGACGGGTTTGATAATGTTTAAGTCCTTATTCTCATAAGGAATTTTGCCCAAAATATATTCAATAGCTTCAATTCTTGCCTTTGTTTTTTTATTAGCTCTAATAATTTTCCAGGGAGCAATTGAAGTATTCGTTTTTAAAAACATATTATCCTTATAATCTGTATAATCCTCCCAAAGTTCTAATGCTTTTTGATCGATCGCACTAAATTTCCATTTTTTGATAGGACTTTCGATGATATCTTTAAATCGTTTTTCTTGTTCATTTTTAGAAATCGAAAAGTATAATTTTATTAAACGAATTCCTGATTCAGTAATCATTCTTTCGTAATCATTTACTTGATTCATAAATATTTCATATTCCTCTTGAGTACAAAATTTGTTTACCGGTTCTACAATTGCTCTGTTATACCAACTTCTATCAAAAAAAATCATCGTTCCTTTCCTCGGCAATAAATTTGTGTAGCGCTGAAAATACCATTGTCCTCTTTCTTCATCTGTTGGTTTGGGTAAGGCGACTACTTTAAATTCCCTTGGATTTAAATGTTCAGTAACTCTGCGAATTGCACCTCCCTTTCCTGCTGCATCTCTACCTTCATAAACAAAGACTATTTTTTCATTATTTTTTTTAACCCACTTTTGAAGCTTTATCAATTCTTCCTGTAGTTGCTTTAATCTATTTTCATAACGCATGTATCTCAAAGCTCTTGCAATATTGACCTTATCTTTTGATAACAACAACTTTAAGCCCCTTTTTTTATTTAAAAGCTCGATATCTTTCCCTGTAAATTTATCCTTCATTTTTATCGCGTTTTTTTGAGGTTCAGTGATAAGGTTGTACAATATTTGGATCAGGCAAGAGTGTCACTCCTGAACTACCTTTACCATCATATTCAAATCTTGAAAGCACATGTCTCAAACTTTCTAATCGAGCTTCTTTTTTATTATTTGTTTTAATAATTATCCAAGGACTAGAGGTAGTGTGGGTATGGGCAAACATTTGATCTTTGTATTGCGTATATAAGTCCCATTTATTTTGACCTTCCTCATCAACTGAACTGAACTTCCACTTTTTTAAAGGGCTTGCAATTCGAGATTTAAACCTTCTTAACTGCTCATCTTTAGTGACTGAAAACCAAAATTTAATTAATATAATTCCGTCTTCATGCAGCATCTGTTCAAACTCAGGGACTTGAATCATAAATTTTTTGTATTGTTCTTGAGTGCAAAAACCCATGACCGGCTCTACTACCGCTCTATTATACCAACTTCTGTCAAAAAAAACAAGTTCTCCTGGGTTGGGCATTTCTTTAATATATCTTCTAAAATACCATTGTCCTTGTTCTATTTCTGTAGGCTTAGCTAGGGCCACAACCCGTCTTGCCCTTGGATTTAAATGTTGAGTCATTCTTCTGATTGCCCCTCCTTTTCCAGCTGCATCTCTACCTTCAAATATGATACAAACTCTCTTTTTATTTTTTGACACCCATTCTTGAAGGTTTACCAACTCAGATTGTAACTTATAGAGTTGATTTTCGTATTCTAAATTGTATAAAATTTTCTCTAATTTAGGAGATGAACTAGTGGACTTAATTAATTCTAAGAATTGTTTTTTGGTAATATCACCGTTTTCAAGAGATTTAAAATTTTCGATTGTTAACATAAGCTATTATTGTCGAATGTAAATGTCTGAATTTTTTAACAAATAAAAACTCAGATAGCTTTTTATTTAAAGAAATACTATTATAGCACAAATTAAAATTGTTTTTTAATTTTTATTATCTTTATAATTCCTCCCCAATTATAACTGATCAACTATGTTAAAAAAAATTAAACTAGAAAACACACTTTTTCTGGACATTGAAACAGTTCCTTTATTTGCTAAATATTCTGAAATCGATGAAAACGCAAAACTACTATGGGAGCAAAAAACTAATTATCAAAGAAAAGACGAATTTACACCTGAAGAATTTTATGATAGAGCAGGTATTTGGGCAGAATTTGGAAAAATTATCTGTATATCGGTTGGACATTTTGTTTTTACAGGAGATATTCGAAATTTTAGAGTAAAATCTTTTTTTGGAGAAGAAAAGAATATTCTAAATGACTTTAAAAACCTGCTAGAAACTCACTTTAGCAAACCTTATCATTTATTGTGTGCTCATAATGGAAAAGAATTTGATTTTCCATTTATAGCAAGAAGAATGATTATCAATCACATTGACATTCCATTTAAACTAAATTTATTTGGGAAAAAACCGTGGGAGGTTCCGTATTTAGATACCCTTGAGTTATGGAAATTTGGTGATTATAAAACCTATACTTCCTTAAAATTAATGACTCATATTTTAGGCATTCCATCTCCAAAAAATGATATTGATGGTAGTGAAGTACGAGATGTTTTTTATATAGATCAAGATATTGATCGTATTATTAGATATTGTGAAAAAGATACCATTGCGGTTGCTCAAATTATATTGAGACTGCGAAATGAAGAATTACTAGTAGATGATGAAATCCTTAAGGTTTAATATCTTTTAGCTTTAATTGTAAGCTAACATTTCCGTTCCATTCATTTTCATCTATACAATAAGCAGCTTTAAATAGTTTATTGTTTTTAATAAGTTCTATATGTTCTCCCAGGCCAAAACCAATACCCACAATTTTACCTTTTCCATGTTGGGTTGCCGTAAATCGTAAGTGTGTTTTATCTTCTCCCACTTGTTTTCCATATCCTGTATCTTTTAAATCTCCCGACATAAAAACGGGCGTCATATTTCCAGGGCCAAAAGGTGCAAACTGACTTAAAATCCTATAAAGTTTTGGAGTAATATCCGAAAGACTAATTTGTGAATCAATACTAATTTCTGGTATGAGCATTTTTGGATCGATAGTTTTTTCAACTACCTTTTCAAACTGGGCTTTAAAGCCTTTATAGTTTTCTGGTTTTAGCGTTAATCCGGCAGCATATTTGTGGCCACCAAATTGTTCTATAAACTCTGAACATTTTTCCAGCGCATTATATACGTCAAAACCTTTGACACTTCTGGCTGAAGCTGCTAGCATTTCGCCACTCTTTGTAAAAACCAAAGTAGGCCGATAGTATGTTTCTGTAAGTCTGGATGCTACAATACCAATCACCCCTTTATGCCAATTCTCATTATAAACGATAGAGGCAAATCTATCTTGTTCCTCATTTTCTTCAATTTGAGTAAGTGCTTCAATGGTAATTCGTTTATCTGCATCTCGTCGATCTGTATTGTAAGTATCTATGTCAAGAGCATATTCAGCTGCTAAATTAATATCCGTTTCACATAGTAACGTAACTGCATGATTACCGTGTTTCATTCTTCCGGCTGCATTAATTCGAGGAGCAATAATAAACACAACATCCGTTATGGTTAGCTTTTCTTTTTTTACTTGTTTTAAAATAGCTTCAAATCCTGGACGAGGATTTTCATTTATAACTTTTAATCCATGATAAGCTAGTATTCTATTCTCTCCTACTATCGGTACAATATCCGCTCCAATGGCGGTTGCTACTAAATCTAAATACAGCACTAAATCATTGATAGTTACTCCTTTTTTGGATGCCAATGCTTGTATGAGTTTAAAACCTACTCCACAACCACATAATTCTTTAAAGGGGTATTTACAATCTTCTTGTTTAGCGTCTAAAATTGCCTTTGCTTTCGGAATTTCAGGTCCTGGCCTATGATGATCACAAATAATAAAATCAATACCTTTTTTAGTAGCATACGTTATTTTTTCAATAGCTTTAATACCACAATCCAAAGCAATGATTAAACTAAAATTATTGTCTTCAGCAAAATCAATTCCTTTATAAGAAATACCATAACCTTCCTCATATCTGTCTGGAATGTAGGTGGCAACATTTGGATAAAATGACAATATATAAGAAGACATTAAAGCAACACTTGTTGTCCCATCTACATCGTAATCTCCGTACACTAAAATATTTTCTTGATTTTTGACCGCATCTTCAATTCTTGAAACTGCTTTTTCCATATCCTTCATTAAGAAAGGATCATGCAAATCGTTTAAATCGGGTCTAAAAAAGTTTTTAGCTTCCTCAAAAGTCTCAATTCCCCGTTGTGCTAATAAAAAGGAAGTCGTCGAATCGATTGCTAACTCCTTAGATAAACGAGCAACTTTACTTGGATCTGGTTTTGGTTTAATTGTCCAACGCATAAAAAATATTCAATCTTAAAAAGGGAAGTTATAAGTAAAAGTAACTAGAAAAATAGAATTCTCAACATCATTTAAAAAATTAACACCTATATTAATATACCCCTTTTAATTAAAGCTTGTCAATTAACTTTTACCGCCAACTACAATCACAATTTCTCCTTTGGGTGGTTTTGTAGTATAATAATTTAATACTTCTTGTAGGGTTCCTCGTAGCGTTTCTTCATGAATTTTAGTGATTTCTCTTGACACGGACATAGGTCTTTCCGCACCAAAATATTCAACAAAATGATTAAGTGTTTTGATTAGTTTATGAGGAGATTCGTAAAAAATCATGGTTCTAGTTTCTTCAGCTAATAATTTTAGCCTCGTTTGTCTCCCTTTTTTTACTGGTAAGAAACCTTCAAACACAAATTTATCGTTTGGTAAACCACTATTTACCAATGCAGGTACAAAGGCTGTAGCTCCTGGCAGACAGTCTACCTCAATGTGAGCTTCGACACAAGCTCTAGTTAACAAAAATCCTGGATCACTTATAGCTGGAGTACCAGCATCACTAATTAAAGCTACTGTTTCCCCATTCAAAATTTTTCTTACTATATGATCTACTGTTTTATGCTCATTATGCATATGATGAGATTGCATGGGTGTGGTAATCTCATAATACTTTAACAATTTTCCACTTGTTCGAGTGTCTTCTGCAAGAATGAAGTCTACTTCATTTAAAACTTCAATTGCTCTAAAAGTAATATCCTTTAGGTTTCCTATTGGTGTTGGAACTAAATAAAGTTTACCCATTTTTAGTTAAAACGTTTTTCGATAATTGATAAAAAACGATCTACATATTCTTCTTTGCCGACCCAATTATTGTAATCTGGCTTAATATTGTTTTCAACAAAAGAAACTGACTCTTGAAATGTAGTCATAGAATTTATCTGAGATAAAACTCTCGTATAATCGTCTGTACTACCATCAAATAATTGTTTTATAAAGGCTATTCGATCGTTTAATCCAATAGGAAGACCTGAATTGACTTTGTCATTGATCGACTTTGGTTTTTCCTCAGCTGTTATCTTTTGTTTTCTTTCAAAAACAGGGTTTTCTCTATAAGATGCGGCAAATTCCTCTAAATCACTGTTAGAAGTTTCTTTTGATGGTATAATTTCTTTTAATAATTCTTCAATAGCCTCCTCGTTTTCATTGGGCATATTGGCAACTATATCTTTAATTTTTTCGGTTAAGGGTTCTACTAATTCTTCTTTATGAGGGCTTTGCGGAACCGGATCTGGCTCTTTAAACCAGTTTTGTTCTCTATACGTTTTGGAGTCTGTTGCAGATCTTGCTGATTTTTCAAATTCGGTTTCAACACTAGATTCTAAGAATTCTAAAATTGTTAGCTTTTCATAAAGCTGTATTAATGAGTTTTTTAATTTGGTAATGTCGATCTCATTTTCTGAGTTAACAATCCCCTGAGCTATTGCATTTATTTGGGTAAGGACTTTCTTCTTCATAACTTATTAAAATAAAGCAAATTTTCTATTTTGTTTTTATAAATTTACACAACCTTTATGTAAACGTCAAAGAATTTAGTTTTAGTTTAAAAAAAATTTATGTTTCTCGAAAATACGGTAAATCAAAAAGAAAAATTTGGATGGATTGAAGTAATCGCTGGTTCAATGTTTTCAGGTAAAACAGAGGAATTAATAAGACGTTTAAAACGCGCAAAGTTTGCCAAGCAAAAAGTTGAAATTTTTAAACCCGCTATCGACACTCGTTATGATGACAAAAGAGTAATGTCTCATGATAGTAATGAAATCCAATCTACGCCCGTTCCAGCAGCCGCTAACATTCCTATTTTAGCTGATAATTGTGATGTCGTGGGTATTGATGAAGCTCAATTTTTTGATGATGAAATCGTGAAAGTATGCAATGATCTAGCAAATAGAGGAGTTCGAGTAATTATTGCGGGATTAGATATGGACTTTAAAGGAAATCCTTTTGGTCCTATGCCAGCTCTTATGGCAACCGCTGAATATGTTACAAAAGTTCATGCGGTTTGCACGCGTACTGGAAATCTTGCAAATTATAGTTACCGGAAGGCTAAGAGTGATGAATTGGTCTTGTTGGGGGAAGTGGATGAGTATGAACCCCTAAGCAGATCTGCTTACTATAAATTAATGTTGCGAGAAAAGGTCAAAAACATCAATGTTCAAGAACCTGAAGATATTTCTAAAAAAAAGGAAGCCTAAGGGATGCCAAAAACTACTGAAACAATTTTAGAAATAAATCTTACCGCCCTAGGGAATAACTATCGTTATTTAAAATCTAAATTAAATGATGACACAAAATTTTTAGGGGTTGCCAAAGCATTTGCTTACGGAAGTGATGCTATTGTTGTAGCCAAAGAATTAGAGGTTTTAGGTATTGATTATTTCGCGGTTGCTTATGTTAGCGAAGGGGTCAATCTAAGAAATGCAGGGATTAAAACCCCTATATTAGTGTTGCATCCTCAGCTTGAAAATTTTGAAACACTCATCGATCGATGCTTAGAGCCAAGTTTATATAGCGGAAGGGCACTAAATCATTTCATAAAAATTGCTACAGAAAAGAAACAATCTAACTATCCTGTTCATTTAAAATTTAATACTGGTTTAAATCGATTGGGATTTCATGAACGTGAGGTAGATAAAATTTTTTCAGTATTAAATACAACAACATCTATAAAGGTTGCTTCGATATTCTCTCACTTAGCGGTTAGTGAAGATTTAAAGGAAAAAGATTTTTCAGAAACTCAAATTAATTTATTTACATCTATTTCTAGTAATCTATCTACAAAAATTAACCAGCAACCTAAATTACATATGTGTAATACCTCTGGATTGTTAAATTTTCCTGAGGCACAATTTGATATGGTCAGATGTGGTATTGGCTTGTATGGTTTTAGTAATATTACAAAAGAGCAGAAAAATTTTACTCCAGTCGCCACCTTAAAAACCGTTATATCGCAAATTCATCATATTAACGATGGTGAAAGTGTTGGATATAATAGATCTTTTAAAAGTACAAGCCCTATAATTACTGCCACTTTACCCATTGGTCACGCTGATGGCATTAGTAGGTCTTATGGGAATGGAAAAGGATGGGTGTGGGTTCATGGTAAAAAAGCTCCTATAATTGGGAATGTTTGTATGGATATGTTAATGATAGAGATTACAACTATCGATTGCAAAGAAGGAGACGAAGTAATTGTCTTTGGAGGAGAAAATAGTATAGAAAATCTTACGGATAGCATTAACTCCATTTCATACGAATTATTAACAGCTATCTCACAAAGAGTAAAACGAGTAATAACTAGAAAATAATCGTTGGATAAAAAAATTTTTTCACTATTAAAAAAGTTTAGACGTCAATGCCTTATTTTTACAGTTGTATAAACTGAAAGACAAAACTTTCAAGTAAACACATATATGAAATTAGCAGTTATTGGTGCTACCGGAATGGTAGGAACCATTATGATAAAATTATTAGAAGAGCGAAAATTTCCAATTTCAGAACTATTGGTAGTTGCCTCAAAAAATTCTATCGGAAACCTGATTCGTTATCAGGGTCGCACTATAAAAATAATTGGATTAGAAGAAGCGGTTTTAAAGAAGCCTGAAATTGCTATATTCTCTGCAGGAAGTTCTGTCTCTTTAAAATGGGCTCCTAAATTTGCCGAGTTAGGAACTATAGTAATTGATAATTCTTCGGCTTGGAGAATGGATGTAACAAAAAAATTAATAGTCCCAGAAATTAATGCCTCTGTTTTAACCAAAGAGGACAAAATTATTGCCAACCCAAACTGCTCCACGATACAATTAGTAATGGCACTAGCTCCGTTACATAATAAATATAAAATGAAACGTGTCATTGTTTCTACCTATCAATCTGTTTCTGGGACTGGTGTTAAAGCTGTTAAGCAATTAGATAACGAAATTAAAGGTTTAAAAACCGAAATGGCATATCCCTATCCAATTCATAAAAATGCATTACCTCACTGTGATGATTTTGAAGAGAATGGCTATACTAAAGAAGAAATGAAATTGGCTCGTGAGCCTCAAAAAATACTAGATGACCAATCGTTTGCAATTTCTGCAACTGCGGTCCGAATCCCTACAGCTGGTGGACATAGTGAATCTGTAAATGTTGAGTTTGAAAAAAGTTTTGAACTTAGTGAGATTAGAAAAATCCTACACGAAACTCCAGGGATTACCGTTCAAGATAATCCAATTACCAATACCTATCCCATGCCTATCTATGCGCACGATAAAGACGAAGTGTTTGTGGGGCGAATTAGAAAAGACGAGAGCCAAGCCAATTCGTTAAATATGTGGATTGTTAGTGATAATTTAAGAAAAGGTGCTGCAACCAATGCCGTCCAAATTGCTGAATTTGTTTTAAACAATTTCTTAAAATCATAATCAAATAATAAATATTATAAATTTGTTTTGAAAATAACAAACGATGAAAATAAAAATTATTTCTGAACTCAACCAAAAATTAAAATATGTTGATCCTAATTTTGATACGGAAAGTGTTGATAAGGACAATTATGAAAAAGGAATCGCCATATTTAAATTTGAAGGTTCTGATAATGAACTTATGGAATCCGGTGAAGATTTTGATGGAAGTGCTGAACTATGGGGTGTATATGAAAGAATTGAAAAGTTTGCAGAGGTATTTAATATTGACTGGGAAACTTGTGAATTTATAGGTGATTCTGGAGAAAATTGGGCAGAAAATTAGACATATCTTCTTTTAATTATTCTAATTCAGCAACTTCTAATCTTCAAAATGGATTGCTATTAAATTTTGATATATACTGAATATTTTAATACCTATATCAATTAGTAAACTTTTTTTATTTTATATACAGCTCCATTAAAATTGAATTGGTCATTTTTTACTTTTCCTAAAAGACAACGACCTATTGGAGCTGCTGGAGCGATACCTAGGTAAATAGCACCTTTAACTTCTAATTTACCTACGGATATACTTATAAAAAAATTCGCTTGGTTGGTTTCGATTATACTTCCTAGGCGAATTGTTTCTGAAACGTCACTAATAGTTACTTTATCCAGTTGTAACATTACTTTTTCAATCTCCCTTAACTGCTTACCAGCTGCTTCTCGTTCAATTTGCAACATGGCACGTTCGGTATGATGTTTATCACCACTGGTCCCTTTTGATTCATCTCTTAGCGCCTGCTCAATATTGGTGATAGTCTTATTTATACTTTCATACCTGATCTTAATAAGATCTTTGCACTGCTGTTGTAATTCAAATTTTAATTCTTGAGGAGTCATTAAATTATCTGTTTACTGGTATTGTTATTAAATAAAAACTCCGAACGTTAAGTTCGGAGTTTCATATTATTCTTCCTCTTCTATTTCGCTCATTTCAAAGCTATCCATAAAGGCAGTTGTAAAATTACCTTCTATGAAATCGGGATGGTCCATCAATTGTCTGTGAAAAGGGATGGTCGTTTTAATTCCTTCTATAACAAACTCATCCAATGCCCTACGCATTTTACTAATCGCTTCTTCACGTGTTTGTGCCGTAGTGATTAATTTAGCTATCATCGAATCGTAATTTGGAGGAATTGTATATCCTGCATAAACATGCGTGTCTAATCGAACTCCATGGCCTCCTGGAGAATGTAGTTCTGTAATTTTTCCAGGGTGAGGTCTAAAATCATTAAAGGGATCTTCGGCATTGATACGACACTCAATGGAATGAAGTTTAGGAAAGTAATTAACCCCCGTAATAGGAATACCCGCTGCAACTTTTATTTGTTCTCTTATTAAGTCGAAATCAATAATGACTTGTTCTGTAATTGGGTGTTCAACTTGAATTCGAGTATTCATTTCCATAAAATAAAAATTTCGATGTTTATCAACTAAAAACTCAACCGTTCCAACTCCCTCATATTTTATATATTCAGCTGCTCTAACGGCAGCTAGTCCCATTTCTTTACGGAGTTTATCCGTCATAAACGGACTTGGAGTTTCTTCGGTTAACTTCTGATGACGTCTTTGTATAGAACAATCTCTTTCGCTTAAATGACATGCGTTTCCTTTACTGTCTCCAATGATTTGTATTTCAATATGGCGAGGCTCTTCAATAAGTTTTTCCATGTACATATCATCATTCCCAAAAGCAGCTTTACTTTCTGCTCTAGCAGATTTCCATGCATTTTCAAGACCTTCTTCATTCCAAACAGCTCTCATTCCTTTACCTCCTCCGCCAGCACTTGCTTTAAGCATCACAGGATATCCTGTATCTTTAGCTGCTTTTAAACATGTCTTAAGATCTGGAATGATACCTTCACTACCCGGAACGCAAGGAACCCCAGCCTCAATCATAGTCGTTTTAGCCATTGCTTTATCACCCATACGGTTAATCATGTCTTCAGAAGCACCAATAAACTTAATATTGTGCTCTTCACATAATTTAGAGAACTTAGCATTTTCAGAGAGGAAACCATATCCTGGATGAATCGCATCGGCGTTTGTAATTTCTGCTGCTGCTATTATATTGGGTATTTTTAAATAACTTTCGTTACTTGGTGCGGGACCAATACAAACAGCTTCATCAGCAAATCTAACATGAAGACTTTCGGCATCCGCAGTGGAATAAACTGCTACAGATTTTATCCCCATTTCTTTACAAGTACGGATTACTCGTAATGCTATTTCTCCTCTATTGGCAATTAATATTTTTTTAAACATAATTTCAATAAATTTCAATGCGTCAAAAACATATCCTTAAAATTATGAATTTGAATTTTGACTTGTTTAGATTTAATTAGTTAAGATGGGTCTACCAAAAATAATGGTTGATCAAACTCTACCGGTGTTGCGTCGTCGACTAAAAACTTAACAATTTTTCCAGAAACCTCACTTTCAATTTCGTTAAAAAGCTTCATTGCCTCGATAATACACAATACATCACCTTCTTTAATGGTATCTCCAACCTCTACAAAAGCAGGTTGATCTGGTGATGATTTCCTGTAAAAAGTGCCAATTATCGGTGACTTTACCGTTATATAATTTGTATCCTCTGCTGTTTCTAAAGATACTTCAGCAGGTGCAGAAGCAACTTGAGGTGCAGCCACTGGTGCAGAAGCAACTTGAGGTGCTAAAGAAGGCATTTGTTGAATGTAAGTAGTATCCGTTTTTGTTTGTACATCAACTGTTTTAATTGTAATCTTTACATCATTCATTTCAAGTTTTACTTCTGTAGCTCCAGATTTTGCTACAAACTTGATTAAATTTTGAATCTCTTTTAAATTCATGGTTTCAGTTTTAATTGTTCTATTTATTAGGAGTCATATGCCCAAGTAAGATACATGGCTCCCCAAGTAAATCCACCTCCAAAGGCGGCGAATACTAATTTATCTCCTTTTTTTAGTTTTTTCTCGTAATCCCAGAGACATAAAGGTAAAGTCGCTGAAGTTGTATTCCCATATTTATGAATATTTTTCATCACTTTCTCTTCTGCTAACTTCATTCTATTTGAAGTTGCGTCTATAATTCTGTTATTTGCTTGATGAGGTACCAGCCATTGAATATCATCTCCAGTTAACTGATTTCTTTCTAATATTTTTTCAGAAACATCCGCCATTCTTGTAACAGCAAATTTAAAGACTGTTTTTCCGTCTTGAAAAACAACATGTTGGTTATTTTCAACGGTTTCTGCAGAAGCTGGAAGCAAAGATCCTCCAGCGTCAATTTTTAAAGATTCTCTTCCTGAGCCATCTGTCCTTAAAAATTCGTCTTGTACACCCAAACCTTCATAATTAGGTTCAAAAAGTGCCGCTCCTGCTCCATCGCCAAAAATGATACAGGTAGTACGATCTTTATAATCAAGTATAGAAGACATTTTATCAGCACCTATTAAAAGTACTTTATTGTAACGTCCCGATTCAATATATTTTGCTGCTACTGACATTCCGAATAAAAAACTGGAACAAGCAGCCATCAAATCGTATGAAAAAGCATTTTCTGCTCCAATTTGAGTTGCTACATAAGATCCGGTCACTGCAACTGGCATATCAGGTGTTGCAGTTGCCATGACAATCATATCTATTTCCTTGGGGTCGGTATTATTTTTTTTCAGGAGGTTTTTTGCGGCCTGAATGGCAAGGAAGGATGTTCCCTTATCCTTATCTTTTAGTATTCTACGTTCTTTTATACCTGTTCGAGCAGTTATCCAGTCGTCATTGGTATCTACCATAGTTTCCAAAATTTCGTTGGATAAAACGTAATCTGGGACATAGCCTCCTACAGCTGTAATCGCTGCTGTGATTTTACTCATATTTTTGAATTAATTTATCAAAAAGAGGCAAAATTCCTCTAAATCGGTCGAAAATTACTAAAAATTAGTCAAAAACAAGAAAAAAACGCTTAGTTTTTATCTTATTAAAAAAAAGTATTACAATAAAAAACGCTCACATTAATGTGAGCGTTTTTTAATACTGTATTTAGATACTAAGCTACCTCTTCTACAGAGTCAATAACAATTTGACCACGGTAATATAGCTTTCCTTCATGCCAGTGAGCCCTATGGTATAAGTGAGACTCTCCAGTTGTTGGATCTGTAGCTATTTGAGGCGTTGTCGCTTTGTAATGAGTTCTTCTTTTATCTCTTCTGGTTTTTGAGATTTTTCTTTTTGGATGTGCCATTACTTTTTTATTTGTCTGTTAATAAATTTTTTAATTTGTCCCATCTTGGGTCTATATTTTCGTCTTCCCCATCTGTTTTATTGCCATCAGGGGTTGGACGTAATTCTTCTAATTTATTGAGAATATCAGATTTTAATGTTCCAGCTTCGATTCCTGGGTGGGTTCTCTTTGTTGGAACCGCAAGAACTATTGTTTCATAGACGTATTGTTGAATATTAAATTCATAACTTCCATGAGGTATTGTAATTAATTCTTCGTTATCATCATTAAATTCATCTCCAAATTTTACAATAAAATGAAAAGAACCTGTAATGTTTTGGTCGTAAGGCTCATTAGTTACATCACAGTTTACATTTACGCAGCCTTTAAAGCTAAGCGTAAACTCCAACATGGTGTTTTTCTTAATCAGCAATACTTCAAGATTAATGTCTGAATTATTAAAGTCTTCATACTCAAAATACTCAAAGAACGTTTTGGTTATCTTAAAGTCAAACGTGTGCCCTCCTAATTTCAACCCTATAAAAGGGATTACAAATTCTTTCAATTGCTTCATAATCACGCCGCTGTTAAACACATTTAACTTTTCAATAACGCGGCTGCAAAGATAAAAAAATAATTATACTGCATGTCTATTTTAGGAATTCTTTTTTATGTTTAATTTTTTGAATCCTAAAGAAATCACTAAAAGAGATAAAAATCCATTAAAGTTATTATTAGTTCTTGTTAAATATTCTCTTTTGGGTTGCTATTTCTAAAGGATTTTTAGAAAGTAATTGGTATTCCTCTCTTTTTTTGAATATCTCAATTGCATTAAAAAGGGCTGCTTTAAATGAAGTATTATCTGCTATGTTTTTACCAGCAATATCAAAAGCAGTTCCGTGATCTGGAGATGTTCTAATTTTATTTAAACCAGCAGTATAATTTACCCCTCTACCAAATGACAATGTCTTAAATGGCACTAGACCCTGATCGTGATAGGATGCTATTATAGCGTCGAAACTCTCGTAATTTCCTGAACCAAAAAAACTATCTGCCGCATAAGGTCCGTAAACTAATGTTCCTTCATTGAATAGGTTTTGTAAAACTGGTCTTAGTAAAGTTTCGTCTTCAGTCCCGATTACGCCGCGGTCTCCATTATGAGGATTAATACCTAAAACTGCGATTTTTGGCTTTCGAATACCAAAATCTTTGATCAAGCTATCCTTTATAGTCCTTATTTTTTTTTCTATTAATTCTTTGGTTATTCTTTTAGAGATATCTTTAACCGCAACGTGATCTGTTAACAATCCAACTCTTAATGAATCTTTAATCATCAACATTAAACTTTCGCCCTCTAACTCTCTATTTAAAAAATCCGTATGACCTGGGTAATTAAAATCTTCTGATTGAATGTTAGATTTATTAATAGGAGCCGTGACCAATACGTCTATTTTATTGCTTTTTAACGCTGCCACCGATGCGCTTAAAGATTTTATGGCATACGATCCTATTTTTGAATTCTCTGATCCAAAATTTATAGTTACAGACTCTTTCCATGTATTAAAGACATTAATTTTTTTATGATTGATGGCCTCTAATTTATCAATCCCAAATAGATTGCACTCTAAATGATAATGCTCTTTAAAGAAATTCATGATTTCAAGAGAAGCAAATATTACTGGTGTGAAAAAGTCAAGAATTCTTGGGTCCTGCAATGTTTTTAAAACTACTTCGCTACCAATACCATTTAAGTCTCCAATAGAAATTCCAACTACTATTTTATTTTGCTTATTCATTTAACCTAGATCCCTTTTTTTATCATTATTTTTGTTTTACAAATGTAACTAAATGTAATTATGTTTACAGGAATAATTGAATCAATGGGAGAAATTATTTCCCTAACAAAAGAGGGAACCAATATTCATATTGAAGTAAAAAGTTCTATAACCCAAGAATTAAAAATAGATCAAAGTCTCGCCCATAATGGTGTTTGCTTAACCGTTGTTAAAATTAATGAGGATAACTATGTAGTTACCGCTATAAAGGAAACGCTAGACAAATCGAATATTGGAGACTTAAAAGTAGGAGATTTGGTAAACCTTGAGAGATCCATGAAATTACAACAACGTCTAGACGGTCACATCGTTCAAGGGCATGTAGATCAAACTGGAATATGTACTCGTGTATCTGAAGTAGAAGGAAGTACCTATTTTAGCTTTAAGTATGATGACGATTATAGTAATGTAACTATTGAAAAAGGGTCTATTACAATAAACGGAGTGAGCTTAACGGTAGTGGGCTCAAAAAAAAATGAGTTTACTGTTGCTATTATTCCATACACCATCAATCATACGAATTTTAAAAAATTTAATGTTGGTACTCGCGTAAATTTAGAATTTGATGTGGTTGGCAAATATATTAAACGACTCACTCAAGGGTATTAATATTTTTTTTAGCTATTGTGTTTACTCTAAAGCAATTTTTTAAAGGATTTTAAGAGATTCCGAGGCTTTTAATTTGCTGTGTTCGGTACTCGAAAATGGACATCAACTGTTTTTTTATAAAAAGCTTGTGACCTAACTTACCAAGTAGCCCGTACGGTAATTTATAACTAACAATATCGGTCATTTTGCAGTTATTAGTATCAACAGACTCAAACAAATGCTCATGATGCCACATTTTATAAGGTCCAAATCGTTGTTCATCTATAAAGTATTCTTCAAATTCTACCTGAGTAATTTCGGTTACCCAATTCAATCGAAAATACTTTAACACGTTGACCTTATAGCTTATTATTTGTCCAGCGTATACTTTTTTTGGTGGCCCCGAAGTAATTAAAAAATTCATCTCTGCAGGTGTGATTTTTGAAAGATTATTTGGAGAGCTAAAAAAATCCCAAGCTTTTGAAGTTGACATCGGTAAAGTAACTTCCGATTTTAACGTAAAAATATTAGAATGACTTTTAATAGATAGGGACATTTTAAGTTGTTTTATGGAGTCTTTTTTTTAAGGTTTCAAAAATCATAAGATTTCCAAATAGCATTGAAAAAGCGTAGCCAATGTCTTCAATTGGGATTGTAAAAAGGCGAATTCCTAAATTTTCTAAATTATTATAACTAACAATAGGAGTCTCAATAAAAGAACCTGTTAAAATGCCGTTCACTATGAAAAAAGGAATTAGTATAATAATAAAACTAGCATAAAATTTTTGGAGGTGAGTTCTAAAAAATAATAAGCCTAGAAATAATACCATGGCTAAAAAAAGAAAATTAACTGCGGTATAATACTTTGTAATATTAACAATAGCAACGGTGGTAACTAAAGCCATAATAATTAAAGTAAAGTACAGTGAAGCTTTTTTATTAAATTTAAAATTTGGATTTACGGTGATAGCACAATAATGTATAAACAAACTACAAAAGGGAATAATTAAAAAGAATAGCCATTCTTCAAGGGGCATGCCAAAGAATTCAATCCCTATGCAATAGTCATAATTAAACGACCAAACACCAATTGCTGTAAAATAATAATCCCATATCAAAAAAATTGTAGCTACTAATACTGTGGAAATAGTAAAATACTTCCAATACTTTATAAAGTCTTTAAAAATTATGGTATAAAGTAAAGGAACAGCAATAGAAAAGAAAAGTATATAAAGGTAGAGCGGTGTCATTTAGTTGAAAAGGGTTTCTTAAAATATTTTTTTGGAACATTTAGCATTCCAAAACATTCGCCATCTTCTTTTCCAAGGTGTTTGTGGTGTATTTTATGTGCCTTACGCAAACCTATTAAATAACTATTTTTTGTGTTTTTAAACCATTTAAACCGTTGATGAATTAATACATCGTGAACCATAAAATAAGTAATCCCATAAAATAAGATTCCTAAACCAATAAAAAACTTATAATTTAATTCTGGATGAACACCAAAATAAAACAGCGCAATACTTGGAATGGCTCCAATCACAAAAAATGTATCGTTTTTCTCGAAAACATGCTGATATCTCGGCTGGTGATGATCTTCATGAAGTGCCCACAAAAAACCGTGCATAACATATTTATGAACGAACCAAGTAACTCCTTCCATACCCGTGTAGGTGATTATAGTTATCAGTATATAATATGTAATTGTCATTTTATATTTGTTGGGTTTTTAAAGTATCTAGACTAAATTAAGCTTAAAATTAAAATACGATTCTACCAAAAGCGCCATTTTTTTTGGGTTGGAAACTCGTATTCGTTTTTCTTTTAATATTTTTGAAGGAGTTCTTTCTATCTTATGTAACAAATTAAAGTAATATTTGTAAGCAACATAAACAGCAAGCTTTGCCTCCTTAGGTAACTTTACAATACCCTTGTAAGCTTCTTCAAAGTCGTTATTTATTTCAAGTAAGACTCTAGATTTATCGGCCTCTGTGAAATTGTTAGGGTTGATATTAGGAAAATACGATCGATTTAAGTTTTCAAAATCCTCATTTAAGTCTCTTAAAAAATTTACTTTTTGAAATGCAGAACCTAATTTCATGGCAGGCTCTTTTAAGTTATTGTACTTCTCATCATCACCTTGAACAAAAACTTTTAAACACATTAGCCCAACAACATCTGCTGAGCCATAAATATAATTATCTATCTCCTCCTGATTGTCATAATTTTGTTTTTCTAAATCTGTTCTCATGCTTTTTAAAAAGGAATCCACAAGAGCATGATCAATGTTGTATTTTGAAACAGTTCCTTGAAATGCGTTAATAACAGGGTTTGTGCTTATACCAACTTTTAAAGAATATCTATATTCTTCTTCAAATCTATCTAATAATTCTTCCTTAGGGTACTCTTCAAAACTATCTACTATTTCATCTGCAACTCTAACAAATCCGTATATGTTATATATTGCCTCACGAATATTAGAAGATAATAGATTGACTGCTATTGAAAAGGAAGTGCTGTATTTTTTAGTGATAATTTTTGAACTTTCACTGGAAATACTGTCATATAGTTGTTTCATTTGCTGGTTTTGATTTAGTGTTAGTTCAGTATTTAAAGTGCTTTAATATGGATTCTGCTGCTATTTTTCCTGAAATTAATGCGGGCGGAACACCAGGACCGGGTACTGTTAATTGTCCTGTAAAATACAAATTTTTTACTTTCTTACTTTTAATTTTTGGCCTTAAAAATGCCGTTTGTGTAAGTGTGTTGGCTAACCCATAAGCATTGCCTTTATAAGAGTTATAATCTTCAACAAAATCATTAATGCAGTAAGACTTTACAAACAATACATCGTCCTTTAGTTTTTGTTTGGTTAATTTTTCTAATCGATCGAGGATAATATTAAAATATTTTTCTCTGTGAGCTTCAGTATCTTCAATTCCTGAAGCTATAGGTATTAAAAAAGTGGCGGCTTCTTTTTCTTTTGGTGCAAAAGCATTATCAGAAATACTTGGAAAGCTCGCGTAAAAAAGCGGGTCTTTAGGCCAAGAAGGTGTATCGTATATGTACTCAGCGTGCGAATCGAATTCTTCATCAAAAAACAAGGTATGATGAGAAACATTCTTGAGTTTTTTATTAAACCCTACGTAAAAAAGTAAGGAAGATGGTGCAAACGTTTTCTTGTTCCAATACGCTTCTGAATATTGCCTATATTGAGCCTCTAATAATGTTTCGGTATGGTGATAATCTGCTCCACTTAGCACGACGTCGGCACTATTGTGAGACTCTCCGTTTACAACAATACCCTTAACGCTACCATTCACTACCTTAATTTTTTCAACGTTAGCATTTGTTTTAAAAGTAACACCCAGCTCTTTAGCTAAGGACTCCATCGCTTTTATTACCTCAAACATCCCTCCAGTTGGGTGCCAAGTACCTAAACCAAAATCTGCCCAGTTCATAAAATTATACATGGCAGGAGTGTTTCCGGGTTTAGCGCCAAGAAACAATACAGGGAACTCTAAAATTTTAATGAGTCGTGGATTGTTAAACCTTTTTTGTATTTGACTACGAATATCAAAAAACAATTGATTTAACTTGTTTATTGTTTTTGGAGTGATCAATTCTAAAGGTGATACGCCTGGTCTATAAACGAGATCTTTCACTGCGACATCGTAATTGTTTTTTGCTTGCTTTAAGAATTTTTTTAAATGCAACGACGAGCCTTTTTCTTCTTTCTCAAATAAAGAATAAATTTGATCTAGACTGTCTGGTATAATTGCCGAATCGCCAATCCCAAAATAAACCTCATATGCAGGATTTAATTTTTCTAATTGATAATAATCCGATGGTTTTTTATTAAAGTCGTTAAAAAAGCGTTCAAAAACATCTGGCATCCAGTACCATGTTGGCCCCATATCAAATAAAAATCCATCTTTTTTATATTGCCTTGCCCTTCCTCCTATTTGACTGTTTTTTTCAAAAACAGTTACTTTGTGACCTGCCTTTGCTAGATAACAAGACGCTGCTAAAGATGAAAATCCAGAACCCAGGATGTTTATAGTTTTACTCATGTTTCAAATATAGATAATTAATTTATTAAAAAACCCCTCTAGAAATTGCTTTCAATGAGGGGCTTCAATCAAAACCTAACAACAATTCTTTGTATTTTTAAGTTTTTATTAATGGTTATTTTTTTTAATTTTCACAAATATCTAATAAAAAAATATTTTGTTAAACAAATTTAACTTTTTGTTAAACATTTTTATATTTATAAATTAAATTGCTCTTATATAATATATTGAGAATAAAAAAAGGATGAAAAATTCATCCTTAAGTGATTTATTTAAATTGTGTGTTGTTTAAATTACGGAAAGCTTAACTTCGTTTACCGATACTAGTTCTTCTAGCTTATCTTTAAAGATAATTTGATTGTTGGTATTGGCCTTTTTGTAATCATCCCAAATATTTCCTACTATTATACACTTATTCTTAGTGTGCTCTAATAGTTTAGCAACGCTAAGAGTAAATTCGTCTTTTTCTTCAACGGTTTTATCAATCATAAAATAAGTGATCCAAGTGATATTCTTTATTTGAGAATTCAAGTAAAATAAATTATCAAATGGAATGCTTTTGCCTAGGTAAATTACCTCTTCACCTACTAATTTTAGATAGTAATTTAAAAACAAAAGCCCTAATTCATGGATCTCGCCGTAAGGCAAAAACAAAACGTTTATAGGGTTATTTGATTTTTTGTTGACTGGAATTTTAGCAATATTAAGTGCAATTTTTTGGTAGATTAAATTGGACACAAAATGTTCATGTGCAGGTTTAAGAGAATCAGTTTGCCAAAGTAAGCCTAGATGGTTAAGTAGTGGGATATAAGTATTGGTAAATATCTCTCTAAAAGTTATTTTTTTACTTTGTTGATCATATATTTCATGAAATAAATTTTGATCAAAGGTATACATGCATATGATTAAAGAATTGATTTCGTAAGTATTAGCAAAATCATTTAAGGCAAAGGCTTTTGTTTCATCAGCTATTTGATTATCAGATAGTTTAGATATTTTTGAGATTTTGTATCCGCTTTTGTAAAGAAGGGTAACGTTTAATATTTTTTGTAAATCTGTGATAGCATAGGTCCTAACATTTCTGTTGAGGCGTGTCGGACTTAGGAGTTCATAACGCTTCTCCCAAATTCGAATGGTGTGCGCCTTTATCCCAGTCAAGATTTCTAAATCCTGAATGGTGAAAGTGTCTTTAATCTTGTTTATCAATTTGTCCATTTTATCAAACAAAAGTACTCTTTTTATTTAATAGACAAGAATTTTTTATGTAAATAATTGTAAATTAATGATTTAATAGATTCATTTTAATTAAAAAAGGGTGTAAATTTTATAAGGTTTAGAAATGTTAAGCGCTTTAAGAGAACAGACTCTATAGCCAAGCTACAGAAAGCTATGGGCATTCATCTATAAATGTAAGTTTAACCTACTTAAGAAGTTTAGAAATAGTAGAATTGAAAGAAGAAGACATGCCTATGGTTTAGGTATTCTTTTCATAATTGTCATATAGATATAGTGGCAGGGCTAATGAAAAACCAACTGTAAATAAAGATACCAAATACTTTATGAACTGATTTTTACTAATTGCTTTTACTCTTAATCTGTAAATAAGAAAAATAAGAAAAGATGTGGCTGCAATAGTTAAATCAGCATTTAAAATACTCATTGCATAATTCTGATTAATTTGTTCAAAAAATAGTGAAGTAGACCATTCCCAATTATTGGTTTCAATAAATTTAAAGATGTAATAGTAAGGATAAGCTATTCCTATGATACACAATAGGCCAAATACTTTTTTCATAAAATAAATTATTGTAGAGTGTGGTTATATAAAATTGTAAAATCTAAATAGTAAATATAATTCTATTTAAATCTTATTACAACCTTACCTTTTATAGTATATAGTTTTGTTAAGAAATAGGTCTTTTAAAGCTTTCTATAATAGGTTTTCTTGGAGTGTTAATTTATAATAGCATTATATTTGAATTATTAATTTTATATTATGTGGGGAGCAAATAAGTGGACTGATTATATGTTTAAAAAATATTGGTGGATTATTGTTATTTTAATTATTCTCCATATTATTTATAAAACATTTAATTCTTAATAGCATTATCAAGTTGTTTATCTGAATAATCACTTAATCTATCTATTATTTCTATAGTGAAGTTTTGTTGTTCTGGATGATGTCCATAAAAAAAGGCTTACACCTATGTAAACCTTAAATTTTGCTTGTGGTCCCACTTGGGCTCGAACCAAGGACCCCCTGATTATGAGTCAGGTGCTCTAACCAGCTGAGCTATGGGACCGACTTTGTTCTGCAAATTTATAACTCTTTATATATTTGGCAAGCTATTTTTTTATTATTTTATCTCTTGGCATAATTCAATCAAAACCCCACTTGTAGTTTTAGGGTGCAGGAAAGCAACCCATTTATTATCGGCTCCTTTTTTTGGTGTTTCGTTCAATACGACAAAACCTTCATTTTTTAATCTTAAAAGCTCGGATTCAATATCATCAACTAAAAAAGCAATGTGGTGCACGCCTTCTCCTCTTTTATCTATAAATTTTGAAATAGTGCTTTCTGGATTACTCGCCTCTAAAAGCTCTACTTTGCTTTCGCCAATCTTAAAAAAAGAAGTACGAACTCCTTCGCTTTTTACTTCCTCCATTTTATAGGGAGGGCTTCCCAACAAGCTTTCATAAACTTTATTTGAATCTTTAAGGTTTCTTACGGCGATCCCAATATGTTCTATTTTTTTCATGATTCCTTATCTATTATTAAACAAAAATAAGAATTCTAATTACCATACGTGTCTTCTGTTTACTTAATTAAAGTTTCTTTTTTTTAATTGTGGTATTTTTGCAGGATGAATGAAACGAATAGACAAAAGAAGATTGCAGGTGTTTTACAAAACGATCTGGCGGTCGTATTACAAAAAATGTTACACGAATCTGGTCAGTTAGGTATTATTATTTCGGTGACCAAAGTGACCGTTACAACAGATTTGTCCTTGTCAAAAGTGTATACCAGTGTTTTTCCAGCAGAAAAATCAGACGATATTGTAAAAGAACTGAACGAGTTAAAGCCAAAAATCAAGCATCAAATAGCTCAAAAAACAAAACATCAGCTGCGTAAAATGCCTGATTTAGCCTTCTATAATGATGATTCTTTAGAGTATATAAACAAACTTGAGGGTGCGGTTCAGGGAAAAGAAAACCCCATTATAGACCCTAATTTACTGGACAAACGAAAAAAAATATAATTGAATTTTCCTTTCTACATTGCGAAGCGATATTTATTTTCAAAAAGCAGCAAAAATGCAATTAACATTATTGCTAGAATTGCAGTTACTGCTGCTGCGGTTGGATCTATTGCTTTGTTTATTGTTCTTTCTGGGTTTTCTGGTCTAAGAGAGTTTAGCCTTCAGTTTACCAATTTGTTTGATGCTGATCTAAAAGTTTATTCTTACCAAGATAAAACCATCCTATTTCCAGAGGAATTCGAAAATAGACTGTCAGAAATTAAAGGAATAGAAGCTTATACAAAAACAATAGAGGAAAGAGTTTTTATTCAATATCGAGGTAAAAATCATGTAGCGAAAATTAAAGGGGTAGACCAAAATTTTAAAAATGTAATCCCTATTGACAGTATTTTGTTTTTAAACGATTGGTTGGTTCCTAATCGCGATGAGGTTGTCATTGGTTTGGGAATTTCGCAGAAACTTTCTTTGGGAGTTTTAGACTATGGTAATTTACTTGAAATTTATGTTCCTAAACCCGGAACTGGTCAAATTTTAAATCCCACGGATGCTTTTACCAAAAGAAAAGCTGTTGCATCAGGTATGTACAGTGTAAATGAAGAGTTAGATAGCGAATATGTTTTCTCTGATATTGAGTATGCAGGGGCTTTATTGGCTATGAAAAAAAATGAGGTAACATCGATAGAAATCAAACTTTCTTCGAATGCCAACGAAGATTTCGTGCGATCAGAAATTAAATCAATTTTCAATAATAGTGTTACTGTTAAAAATAGAATTCAGCAGAACGACGGTTTATATAAAATGTTAAATATCGAAAATTTATTTGTTTACATATTTGTAAGTTTAATCGCTGCAATTGCCATATTTAATATCACTGGGACGATAATCATGATCATTATCGATAAACGAAATAATATTAAAACACTCGTTTCATTGGGGCTAACGCTAAAAGAAGTTAGAAGAATATTTTTTTACAATGGATTATTAATGACGTCTACAGGCTTATTAGTGGGTCTTTTCTTTGGAATAGCAGTAATCTTTTTTCAACAAAAGTTTGGTTTTGTGTCTATAGCTCCAAACATGCCTTATCCGGTAAAGCTTGAATTTATAAATGTCGTAATTGTGTTGGTAACTATCCTTTTTTTGGGTGGTATGGCTTCAAAAATTGCAGCAACTCGAGTTACAAAAAAGTTAATTGCTTAGTCAAACTGATAGTCCTTAAACTTTAAAGCTACTTCGTTAATTACATTAAAAACATCAATGGAATCATCACTAGTGACCATTTTCATTCTATATTCCTTAAAATGAGGTATTCCTCTAAAATAATTTGTATAATGCCTTCTTGTTTCAAAAACACCTAATTTTTCACCTTTCCAATCGATCGCCATTTGTAAATGTCTTCTTGCGGCTTCAATACGTTCGGACATCGTAGGATTTAATAATTTTTTACCTGTTTTTAAATAATGTTGTACCTCTCTAAAAAACCAAGGGTTGCCAATACTCGCTCTACCAATCATTGCGCCGTCAAGACCAAATGAATCTCTCATTTCTTTGGCGCGTTCTGGAGTATTAACGTCGCCATTTCCGAAAACAGGTATGTGCATTCTCGGATTGTTTTTTACCGCTGCAATAGGAGCCCAATCAGCAGCTCCCTTGTACATTTGTTTTCTTGTTCTTCCATGAATAGCTATTGCTTTGCAGCCTACATCTTGTAATCTTTCGGCTACCTCTACAATTTTTATAGTTTCTTCATCCCAACCCAAACGCGTTTTTACTGTTATTGGTAAAGAAGTATGTTCAACCATAGCTTTAGTTAAAGAAACCATTAAATCAATATCTTTTAATATCCCAGCACCCGCTCCTTTAGAAACGACTTTTTTTACCGGACAACCAAAGTTAATATCAATAATATCTGGATTCGAAGCTTCCACTATTTCGATACTTCGAAGCATTGAATCTAAATTTGCGCCAAAAATTTGAATTCCAACAGGTCGTTCTTTTTCATAAATATCAAGTTTCATAACGCTTTTTGCAGCGTCGCGAATCAAACCCTCAGACGATATAAACTCCGTATAAACAACATCTGCTCCTTGTTCTTTGCACAAGGCACGGAACGGAGGGTCGCTTACATCTTCCATAGGAGCGAGTAACAGCGGAAAATCTCCTAGTTCTATAGTGTCTATTTTAACCATATGTTTGCAAAAATAAGTAAATTAATGGCTATCTGTATACGTCTGTATATAAGAGTAATTATTTAGATTTTAATAAACCACATAAGCTGGTTTTTTGTAATTATCGTATTGACAATTATTTTAATTAGTTTTTTAAAACGGTTTTTAATTAAGCACTGTAAATTGGTTCCTTTTATTCTATATTTGCAAACTCAATAAGAGTAGTCTTTTTTTATGAAAAACATACGTAATTTTTGCATTATTGCCCATATTGATCATGGTAAAAGCACCCTAGCTGATCGTCTTTTAGACGCCACTGGAGCAGTTACTGCACGCGAAAAACAAAACCAATTGTTAGACAGTATGGATTTGGAGCGAGAACGAGGTATTACCATTAAAAGTCACGCGATACAAATGGAATATGTTTATAAAGGAGAAACGTATGTTTTAAATTTAATAGATACTCCTGGGCATGTCGACTTTTCTTACGAGGTTTCCAGGTCAATTGCGGCTTGCGAAGGAGCCTTGTTGGTAGTTGATGCTGCTCAAAGTATTCAGGCTCAAACCATATCTAATTTGTATTTGGCACTTGAGAATGATCTAGAAATTATCCCTGTGTTAAACAAAGTTGATTTACCATCTGCAAATCCAGAGGTAGTAACTGATGATATTGTTGGACTCTTGGGTTGTGATGCGGAAGAAGTAATTCCAGCGAGTGCTAAAACAGGTATTGGAATTGAGACTATTTTAGAGGCTATTATTGAAAGAATACCAGCTCCACAAGGAGATGTAAACGAGCCATTACAGGCTCTAATATTTGACTCTGTTTACAATCCTTTTAGGGGAGTTGAAACCTATTTCAGGATATTAAACGGGGAAATTAAAAAGGGCCAGCATATTAAATTTATGGCAACCAATAATGACTATTATGCAGACGAGGTGGGGGCTCTTAAATTAAAACAAGAAATAAAAAGCAGCGTAAAAGCTGGAGATGTGGGTTACTTAATCACAGGGATTAAAGAAGCTAAGGAAGTAAAAGTGGGTGATACTATTACCGATTTTAAAAATCCAACTAAAAATAGTATTGATGGTTTCGAAGATGTTAAACCAATGGTGTTTGCAGGGATCTATCCTGTAGACACAGATGATTACGAGGAGTTAAGGAATTCCATGGAAAAACTTCAGCTTAACGATGCTTCTTTGGTTTTTCAGCCAGAAAGTTCAGCTGCGCTTGGTTTTGGTTTTCGCTGTGGCTTTTTAGGAATGCTTCATTTAGAAATTATTCAAGAGCGTTTAGAGCGAGAATTCGGAATGACCGTAATTACGACTGTTCCTAACGTTTCTTATTATGCTTATACCAATAAAGAGCCTGACGAAATACTGTTAGTAAATAATCCTTCCGATTTACCGGAACCATCTAGTTTAAACCGGGTTGAAGAGCCTTATATAAAAGCTTCAATTATCACAAAATCGGATTTTGTTGGCCCAGTTATGTCGTTATGTATTGGTAAGCGCGGGCAGATTACCAATCAAACCTATTTAACCCCTGAAAGGGTTGAGTTATCTTTTGATATGCCTCTCGCTGAAATTGTTTTCGATTTTTATGATCGTTTAAAAACAGTGTCAAAAGGATATGCTTCTTTTGATTATCATCCAACAGGAATGCGAGTTTCTAAATTAGTAAAGGTAGATGTATTATTAAATGGTAATCCGGTAGACGCTTTATCTGCTTTATTACATCAAGACAATGCTTATGATGTAGGAAAAAAAATGTGTGAAAAGCTACGCCAACTAATCCCAAGACAGCAATTTGATATTCCTATTCAAGCAGCGATTGGAGCAAAAATTATTTCAAGAGAAACAGTAAAAGCGCTCCGTAAGGATGTTACTGCAAAATGTTACGGTGGTGATATTTCTCGTAAGCGTAAACTACTTGAAAAACAGAAAAAAGGAAAAAAACGAATGCGTCAGGTAGGGAATGTAGAAATCCCTCAGGAAGCTTTTATGGCTGTACTTAAGCTAAATGATTAAAGCGTGAAAGGGATTTACTCTCCGTGCATCCAAGATTTTTTAATGAGCAAGACGGCTTCTGATTCTATATTTTTTTCATCAGGGACACAGCAATCAACAGGACAAACGGCTGCACATTGAGGCTCTTCGTGAAAACCTTTGCATTCTGTACATTTATCGGTCACTATATAATAAAATTCATCAGAACCTGGTTCGTTTTGTGCGTCAGCATCTGCCTTAGAACCGTCAGGCAAGGTGATTAATCCTGTTAAAATTGTTTCATCTGAAAAAGACCACTCCTGATCTGGTTCATAAATTGCATTATTTGGACATTCTGCAACGCAAGCATCACAATTAATACACTCATCTGTAATTTTAATAGCCACAACTCAATTTTTAAAAGAACAAAACTAAAATTTATCTCCGTATTATAAAGGATGTATTTTCATAAAGTTATTATAAAATACTCCTGATAATTAAAAAACTCAATACTTTTGACTTTAAATAACTTTACTTCTATTAGAAAAAATCTTCAAAATCAAGAAAAAAGATAAAAGGTTTGTAATTTTGCGGTTTCAATTTTGAAAAAATATTAACATGATAAAAACGGATATCTTAATCATTGGGGCTGGACCAACAGGTTTGTTTACAGTGTTTGAAGCGGGTTTACTAAAGCTTAAATGCCACCTTATAGACGCGCTTCCTCAAGCTGGGGGACAGTGTTCCGAAATTTATCCAAAAAAACCCATCTATGACATTCCTGGTTTTCCAGAAATTCTTGCTGGAGATCTAACCAATAACTTATTGGAACAATGTAAGCAATTTGAGCCTGGATTTACTCTTGGGGAGCGTGCAGAAAAAATTTCAAAAGATGAAAACGGAATGTTTGTGGTTGTAACAAGTAGCGGAACAAAGCATCAAGCGCCCGTAATTGCTATTGCTGGAGGTTTAGGAAGTTTTGAGCCCAGAAAGCCCGGTCTGGACAACTTAAATTTTTACGAGGGTAAAGGGGTGGAGTATATTATTAAGGATCCTGCTATTTATAAAAACAAGCGCATTGTTATTGCTGGGGGGGGTGATTCGGCCCTCGATTGGAGTATTTATTTGGCAGATATTGCTAAAGAAGTTACACTTGTTCATCGAAGAAATGAATTTAGGGGGGCTTTAGATTCTCTTGAAAAAGCGAGAGAATTAAAAACCCAAAAAAAGATAAACATCATTACTCCAGCTGAGATTACTCAACTTATTGGAAAAGAAAAATTAGAGAGAATTGTTATCACAAAAGATAAAGTTGATAGCAATATTGACTTAGATCACTTTATTCCACTTTTTGGCTTATCCCCAAGGCTTGGGCCTATTGCTGATTGGGGGTTAGAAATTGAAAAAAATGCTATTAAGGTAGACACCTTTGATTACCAGACAAACATTCCTGGTATATTTGCAATTGGTGATATCAATACCTATCCTGGAAAATTAAAACTTATTTTATGTGGATTTCACGAAGCAACATTGATGTGTCAATCTGCGTTTAAAATAATAAATCCTGGGAAAAAGAATATTTTTAGATATACTACAGTAAGTGGTATTGATGGTTTTGACGGCACTAGAAAAGAAGCTAAAAAACCCGTCATTCAGTCGCTCAATCATAATAATTAATAATGTCAGACATTAATATCACTATAAAGGATAGAGATGGACATATTCATAAAGTTCTAGCACCAACAGACATGGCTATGAATATCATGGAAATTGTGCGGTCTTATGAATTAGCTCCGGAAGGGACTATTGGGATTTGTGGTGGGTTGGCTATGTGTGCCTCTTGTCAATGCTATATTCATTCCAAACACGCTATTCCTGAAAAAGGAGAAGAAGAAGAAGCTATGTTATCTGAAGCGTTTAATGTTAAAGAAAATAGTAGGTTAGGTTGTCAAATATCTATAACAAAAGGGTTAGAGGGACTGTATTTAGAGCTAGCACCTGAAGAATTATAGTTACACGACACCTGATTGGATCATCTCTTTGTCTTATTAGTATAGAAATAATTCTGAATATTTACTATTTTAGCTATTTAGTAATAAAACTGTCAAAGATTAAAAATGGAAACCATACCAAAGAAAGGTGTTCAGGGGTTAATTCAAAATTGGCGAAGTGATTTAATTGCTGCGGTAAGTGTGGCGCTTATTGCTTTACCTCTTTCGTTAGGTATTGCTCTTGCTGCGGGAGCACCCGCAATGTCTGGTATCTTTTCTGCAATTATTGGAGGAGTTGTTACCACCTTATACCGGGGTGGTCATATCTCGGTCAATGGTCCTGCTAAAGGGGTTATCGGGGTAATTCTTTTAGGTATTGTTTTGATGGACGATGGGTCTGGGCAAGCGTTTAATTATGTATTAGCAGCTGTGGTAATTTCAGGTGCAATTCAAATGCTGCTCGGGTTGTTGAAATTAGGAAGATTAGCAGAGGTCTTTCATTCTTCTGTAATTCATGGTATATTGGCAGCCATAGGAATAATCATTTTTGCAAAACAAATACATGTTGCGCTGGGAACAAATTCTGACAGCAGCAGTATTATTCAAAATCTAATCGATGCTTTTTTATTGTTGCCAGAAGCCAATCCCTTTGTTTTAGTTATCGCTTTGACAGGGTTGTTATTGTTGCTATTTCATTCTAAAACCAGTTATCGATTTTTTCATATTTTACCAGCGCCCATGTGGGTTATAGCTCTTTCGATCCCATTTGTATACGCGTTCAATTTCTTTGATCAACAAACCGTTTCTTTTTTTGGAAAAGCCTACGATATAGGCCCTGATTTACTGTTGGATATTCCTGATTCAATAATGGATTCTGTAATGCACCCTAACTTTAGTAAAATAAATACCCTCGAGTTTTGGACAACAGTATTTTCAATGTTAATAATTACAAGTATAGAGTCCTTGGCTATCGCAAAAGCAGTTGATAAAATTGATCCATACAGACGAAAAACAAATTTAAATAAGGACTTAACAGGGATTGGTATAAGTACAATGGTAGCAGGTTTAATTGGAGGACTCCCCATAATTGCTGTTATTATTAGAAGTACTGTAAACATTCACAATGGAGCAAAAACAAAATGGTCAAACATGTATCAAGGCCTATTGTTATTAGTTTTTATCGTATTATTAAGCCCAATAATGAGACAGGTGCCTTTGTGTGCTTTTGCTGTTTTACTTGTATACACTGGTTTTAAATTAGCATCACCCGCAGTTTTTAAACAAGTTTACAACCAAGGAACAGAGCAGCTTGTTTTCTTTGTTTTTACTATGGTTTTAACTTTATACACTAATTTATTGGGTGGTTTACTTGGCGGCCTTCTACTAGCGCTGATTACACATATGCTATTAGCGAAGTTATCTATCCCGCAATTTTTTAAAATGATTTATAAATCAAGGACCAGGCTCGTGAAATTGTCTGACACTGCTTTCGATCTTAAAATTAAAGGAGTTGCTAATTTTTTAGGGATTTTAAAAGTTGATAAGCTAATAGCACAAATACCTCAAGGTGCTGATGTCAACATTGATTTATCAGAAACTAGATTGGTAGGTATTACCTATATGGATTACTTGGCGGAATATCTAAAAACACAAAGAGCGTCTGGTGGGAAAGTTTTTATTACTGGACTAGACTTGCACGTATCGTCATCCAGCCATAATAGAGCTTTGAAAATTTGTTTGACTAGCTCTGACGCTAAATTATCTCAAAGACAAAAACGCTTAAGAAATTTAGCAACCGAAAAAGACTTTCAATTCTCGAGTCAAGTGGATTGGAATACGGACTATTTTAAAAAGTTTCATTTTTTTGAGATTAGACCTATTGAACAAAAATACAATAGTTTGAAGGGGTCGTTTCAAGGTATAGGCGTGTCTTGGGAAATTGCAGATATAACATTTAATCAGGGACAAGCTTTTACAGCTGAAACTTTTAATACCACGTTAATGGTTCTAAAGCTAAATAAAAAAATTCCTGTTTTCTCTATGGAAAAGGAAGGGGTTTTGGGGAAAATTTTTGATCGGGTTATGGCGTTTACGGGTTATAAAGATATTGATTTTGAAATGTATCCTGATTTTTCAAAAAAATTCTTACTTATGGGAAACAATGAATCTGAAATTCGGTCATTTTTCACTGAAGAAATTATTCGCTTCTTTGAAAGCCAGTATATTTATCACATTGAAAGTAGCGGTAATGCGCTTTTAATATTTGATAATATAAAGTTAGCTCGGACGGATGAGACTATTGCTTTTATAGATTATGGAGAGAAATTAGCTGCAATTCTTAACAAATAAATCAACGCTTTAAATTCTAAAATTATTTTACAAATACAAATTAGCATAATATCTTAATAATCTCATAAGATTTTGCCCTTATTCATCTGTTTAATTACCTTTGTTCTCCTATGGAATTACACCCTATCGAAGCAGGTAATTTTAAATTAGATGGCGGAGCTATGTTTGGCGTGGTTCCTAAATCAATTTGGTCCAAAACAAATCCAAGTGATAATAACAATATGATAGATATTGCTGCTCGCTGTCTATTAATCGAAGATGGCAATAGGCTTACCTTAATAGATACAGGTATGGGCAATAAACAAAGTGATAAATTTTTTGGATATTACTATCCCTGGGGAGAGCATAAGTTAGAGTCTTCACTAAACAACAAAGGTTTCCATAAAGATGATATTACAGATGTGTTTTTGTCTCACCTCCATTTTGACCATTGTGGGGGTGCCATACAGTGGAATAAAAATAAAACAGGTTATGAGCCTTCCTTTAAAAACGCAACCTATTGGAGCAATAAAAATCACTGGGATTGGGCTACAAAACCAAATCGTCGAGAAAAAGCATCTTTTCTAGTCGAAAATATAATACCGATACAAGAAAGTGGACAATTAAATTTTGTTGAGAGCTATGATGATGATTTTTTAGAATCAAAAAAAATGAATTTTGATATTTTTTTTGCAGATGGTCATACCGAGAAACAAATGATTCCACATATTAATTATAAAGGAAAAAAGGTAGTCTTTATGGCAGATTTATTGCCAACCGTTGGACATATACCCTTGCCTTTTGTAATGGGATATGACACAAGACCTTTATTAACTATGCCGGAAAAAGAAAAATTTCTAAATTTGGCAGCAAATAATAATTACTATTTATTTCTAGAGCATGATGCTCATAATCCAATTATTACTGTAAAACATACCGACAGAGGAGTTCGTCTCGACGAGTGTTTTACGATTAACGAATTTTTTAATTAAATAACAATGAAAATATTAAAACCTCTTTTATTCGCAGCTACAACAACTATATTATTAACAAGTTGTGGAAGTACTGTAAAGCCAATTAATGCGGCTCTTTTAAAAAATACAAACGAAAAAACAGTTAAAACAACTAAAATTGAAGATGCCCAGCTTAAAAGTTGGAGCTACACTGATTTAGCTTCTGACACCATACCTGGTATGAGTGTTGATAAAGCTTATGCGGAATTAATTCCAAGTCTTAAAGGAACAAAAGTAATCGTTGCTGTAATTGATAGTGGAGTTGATATTGAGCATGAAGATTTAAAAAACGTAATTTGGACGAATACAAAGGAGATTCCAAACAACGGAATTGACGACGATAAAAACGGATATATAGATGACGTTCATGGATGGAACTTTTTAGGTGATATTGTTGGTGAAAACCTTGAATTTGTTCGTATTATAAAAAGATACAATGCTGCTTTTGATGGAAAAAGTAAAGATGATATTGAGGAAAGCGAAAAAGATACTTTCAACCTTTACGAGAGTGCAAAATCAGAATATAATAAAGAGCACAAAGAAACAAAAGCTAACTTTGATAGGTATAGCCAGATGCTTAATCAAGTAACAGTATCTCATGACGCTATTTCTAAAAAAGTAGGAAAAGAAGATTACAGCGCTGAGGATTTAACTAGTATTTCAGATCCGACAGAAGAGGATCAAAAAAATATTGGCATTCTTTCTCAAATGCTTTCTTATGGAGGTACTATTCCCGAATTTAAAGAACGTCTTAATGGAGGAGTTCAGTACTTTCAGGGCCGATTAGAAAATCACTTCACAATGGATACTGATTTTAGAGCTGTTCTTAAGGACAATCCATACGATATTAACGATAATGTTTATGGTAATAATGATGTTGATGGGCCAGATTTAAAAAAAGAAGATGCAAAGCACGGAACTCATGTAGCTGGAATTATTGCAGCGCAAAGAGGTAATAATATTGGAATGGATGGAGTGGCTCAAAATGTTGAAATCATGGCATTAAGAGCTGTACCAGACGGAGATGAATATGATAAAGATGTGGCGTTGGCAATCCGTTATGCTGCTGATAATGGAGCAAAGGTAATCAACACTAGTTTTGGTAAAGCGTTTTCACAAAACCCAGAATGGGTTTGGGATGCTATTAAATATGCTGCAAAAAAAGATGTGTTAATCGTTAATGCAGCAGGAAACGATGCAAACAATTTAGATGTTGTAGTGAGTTACCCCAACGACGAAGCAATAAAAAGCGAAGAGATTAGTGATAATTTTATCACAATTGGGGCTTTAAATTATAAGTATGGAAAAGAGATGGTTGCTACTTTTTCTAATTATGGAGCGGCAAATGTTGATCTATTTTCTCCTGGTGTAAAAATTTGGTCAACAACTCCACTAGATACCTATGAGTATTTACAAGGAACATCAATGGCATCGCCTAACGCTGCGGGAGTTGCAGCCATGGTTCGCTCTTATTATCCAAAACTATCCGCTAAACAAGTAAAGCGAGTGTTAATGGATAGCGGCTTAAGTGTTTCTGCCTCAGTAATTGTTGGCGGAGACGAATCTAAAATGCAGCCGTTTACTGCTATCTCTAAATCTGGAAAAACAGTAAATTTATACAACGCACTAATTTTAGCAAGCAAACTGTAATTATATGAAGTTATTTTTAAATCTTATTTTTTTAATGGTGTTTGGTGTGGGGTTTTCCCAAAACAACACTTCTTACTGGCAACAAAAAGCAGACTACAAAATAGCAATAGATTTGGATGTTGAAACCCACCAATATAAAGGTGTTCAAGAGCTAACTTACACTAACAACTCACCCGATACTTTATATCGGGTGTTTTATCATTTATACTTTAATGCTTTTCAACCTGGCAGCGAAATGGATGTTCGTTCAAGAAATATTGAAGATTCAGACAAAAGGGTTGGTGATCGTATTTCTAAATTATTACCCTCAGAAATTGGTTTTATAAAACCTCAACGACTAACACAAGATGGAGTTCTTTTGTCTTTTGAAATTGCTGGGACTATATTAGAAGTTGACTTAAATACTCCCATTTTACCTAACAAATCAACTGTATTTACAATGGATTGGGACGCGCAGATACCGGTTCAAATAAGGAGATCGGGAAGAAATAACTCGGAAGGTATCGCGTATTCTATGACACAGTGGTTTCCAAAAATAGCAGAATATGATTTTGAAGGTTGGCATGCGATACCATACATAGCGCGTGAATTTCACAGTGTATGGGGAAATTATGATGTGCGAATAAAACTTGATGAAAACTATATTATAGGTGGCACTGGATATCTTCAGAATGGAGATAAAAAAGGTTTAGGTAAAAAAACTAAGGGAAAGACCAGAACTTGGCATTTTAAAGCGCCAAATGTTCATGACTTTGCTTGGGCGGCGGATAAAGATTTTGTCCACGACACTTATACGGGTCCTAATGGGGTTATCCTAAATTTTTACTATAAAAACGATCCTGAAATTATTGAAAATTGGAAAAGTCTACAAGAAAAAACAGCGCAACTATTGTCTTATTTTAATGAACATGTTGGTGATTATCCCTATAAACAGTATTCTGTTATTCAAGGCGGTGATGGGGGCATGGAATATGCAATGTGTACTTTAATTACTGGTAAAAGAAAGCTAGGAAGTTTAATTGGGGTTACAGCTCATGAATTGGCTCACACATGGTTTCAATTTTTATTAGCGACAAACGAAAGTAAACACGAATGGATGGATGAAGGATTTACCTCCTATATTTCTAACCTGGCTATGAATGAAATAATGAAGGAAGGAAAAGACAATCCGAATTCAAACTCATACAGAGGATATAATTATATTGCTACTAGCGGTAAAGAGCAACCCCAGTCTACTCAAGCAGATCGTTATACCACCAATACTGGATACGGTATTGCCGCATATAGCAAAGGTGCTGTTTTTCTTTCCCAACTTGAATATGTAATGGGTAAAGATAATTTAAAGAAAACACTGTTACGATATTATAAAGAGTGGGCTTTTAAACACCCAACACCTAACGATTTTATAAGAGTTGCAGAAAAAGTGTCGGGCGCAGAATTAGATTGGTATTTGACGGACTGGACACAGACAACTAATACTATAGATTACGGCATCAAGAATATAGTTTCTGAAAAAGAAAAGACGACTATAACTCTTGAAAGGATTGGTTTAATGCCCATGCCAATAGATATTAAGGTAACTTATGAAGACGGTACGACGGATAACTTTTACATTCCATTACAAATGATGCGAACCAATAAGCCAAACCCACGGCTTAATGAAAGTTGGAATGTTTTACCAGACTGGGCTTGGGCTTACCCAAACTACTCCTTTATTCTTAAAAAAGAGAAGAAAATTAAAAGCATTGTGATTGACGCCTCTAGCCTAATGGCAGATATTAATCTAGAAAACAATACTTACAATCTAAAATAGTTGTTGAAAAGTTATCTCACAACGCTAATACGCTAAAGAAACGGAAGCAGAAACCGGGTAGATTTAGATATTGGCTTCTAATTTATTGGTGATACTGCCCCTTATTTAATACATTTACCAACATGAATTTTAGCTTTCCAAAATCTGAAAAACTTAAGAGTAAAAAAGCAATTAAGCTTCTTTTTGCAGAAGGCAACACGGTCACTAAGTATCCTATAAAGTTGTTTTATCTTCCAATAGAAAGCAGCTATAAAACAAAGGCGGCATTTTCAGTTCCGAAACACAATTTTAAAAAAGCTGTGACTCGAAATCGTATAAAAAGACAACTAAAAGAAGCATATCGACATCAAAAACATTTATTAAAAAATGATGGTGATTTAAAGTATTTGATGTTCTTTTTATATATTGGAAAAGAAAATTCAGCTTACACCACTATTGATACATCACTTGTTAATGTGCTTAAAAAAATGAAAAAATGAAAAAGAAAATTCTTATTCCTTTTCTTGCTTTAGGAATTTTACTTGCGTCGGTAAGTTTTAAAAAAGATTTTTTTGAAATCGCCAAGCAAATTGAAATCTTTACCACCTTATTTAAGGAACTAAACATGAATTATGTAGATGAAACCACTCCTTCTGATTTAATAAACAAAGCGATTAAAGGAATGTTAGACGATTTAGATCCATATACGGTTTATTGGAACGAACAAGAGGTTGAAGATGCTAGAATAAACAACTCAGGTGTCTATACTGGTATTGGAGCAACTGTAAAAAATAAAAATGGGAAAATGGTGATTTTAGAACCTTTTAAAGGATTTCCAGCAGATATTGCTGGATTAAAAGCAGGGGATGAAATAATCACTATTAATGATATTAATATAAAAGAACATGAAGGAGATTCAAGCGAATTATTAAAGGGAATGGCAGATACAAAAGTGAATCTCACTTATTTACGTCAAGGAAAAAAAGAAGAAACGTCTTTAATAAGAGGAGCTATAGATGTTCGTGCGGTTCCTTTTTATAGATTGATAGGTGATGATATAGGTTACATTGTTTTGTCTAAATTTAATAAGAAGACCACTAAAGAAACAAAGGCAGCTCTAACAGACTTAAAAAATCAGGGTGCTACGAAACTAATATTAGACTTGAGGGGTAATCCTGGCGGATTATTAACAGAGGCGGTGAATATTGTGAATTTATTTGTGCCAAAAGGCGAACCTATTGTCACCACTAAATCTGCTGTGAAGAAGTATAATAAAACATATAAAACTCAAAAGACTGCTTTTGACTTACAAATTCCACTAGTGATTCTTATTAATGGGCGAAGTGCATCTGCTAGTGAAATTGTTTCGGGAGGTTTGCAGGATTTAGACAGGGCGGTAATTATTGGTGCTCGTAGTTTTGGAAAAGGCTTAGTGCAACGACCAAAAAAATTAACTTATGGCACCCAATTAAAGGTTACTATCTCAAGATATTACACACCGAGTGGTAGGTGTATTCAAGCTTTAGATTATTGGAATAGAGATGAAAACGGTGATCCTGTAAGAGTAGATTCAAAAGAATATAATTCCTTTAAAACAAAAGGGGGAAGAATTGTTTATGATGGAGGTGGTATAATGCCAGACATAGAGCTTGAATCAGGTAAATTTAGCACCATTACAACTGCTCTGTTGAAAAATCAGGTGATTTTTAATTATGCAACTCAGTACTATTATTTAAATAATTTAGAAAGTCCTGAAGATTTTATGTTTACAGATGTTAATTTTGAAGAATTCTTGGTTTTTATAAAAGAAAATAAGTTTAAGTATGAAACAGAATCTGAAAAATTATTTTCTAAAGCCATGCGTAAAACTTCTGAAGAAAATTTAAAAGATAATATAGATTTAAGTTATAATCAACTCATGACTGATATTGATAAGGCTAAAGAAGAAATGCTGGTAGCAAAGAAAAAGGAGATTATTACTTTATTAAGCGACGAGATTTTAAAGCGTTATTTTTATCGTGAAGGAATGTATTCCTATCACCTAACCCATAGTGCAGAGATTATTAAAGCTGTTTCAGTTTTAAAAAATAAATCTTTATACAATAATATATTAAAATAATATGGAGGGATTTTTGTTTTTTTTTGAACACTTGCCAATCTGGTTAAAAGGGGGTTGGATTATTTTCTTTATTACTCTTTTCTGGATTATTGAAGGATATTATTCTTTTTACAAAAGTAATTTCAATAAATGGAAGCACGCAAAAACAAATTTATTATTATTGTTATTTGTTATTCTAATTAACTCATTTTTTGGGATTTTTTTGACTTTTATAGATGTCTGGTTAAAGAAAACGGAGTTTGGAATTCTTAATATACTGGATGTGGTTCTTTGGAAAAAGATAATTTTATCTATTGTAGTTCTTGATTTTACCTCTCAATATTTTGTACATTTTTTATTACATAAAGTAAGGTGGATGTGGAGATTACATTTGGTGCACCACACAGATAAAAATGTTGATGTTACAACAGGAACAAGGCACCACCCTTTTGATTTTTTAATACGCGAAACCATGGCTTTGTTAGTGGTTATAATTATGGGGATGCCGGTATCTTTTTATTTTTTTTATAGGATGATAACTATTCCTTTCACTTATTTTAATCATGCAGATATTTCCTTACCTCTTTGGTTGGACAAAGGTTTAAGTTATTTAATTGTATCTCCAAATATGCATAAGTTTCATCATCATTATCAACAACCTTGGACAGATAGTAATTTTGGGAATGTTCTCTCTATTTGGGATAGATTATTCGGTACTTTTATATATGAAGATCCTAAAAGGATAAAATATGGTTTAGACTCTTCAAACCACACAGATGACGAAAATTTTATTTTTCAATTAAAAGTTCCTTTTAATAAAAATGAAATTAAATCTATTCCAAAAAAATAAATAATTAGTTCTTTATCATTTCTATATGTGGTATTCCATCTTCTAAATATTCGTTTCCAACACTATAAAAACCAAGATTATTGTAAAAAAATATTAAGTGTGACTGCGCAGATATTATGATAGTGTTAGTTTGAAAAAGTTTTTCAATTACTTTAATAGAATGAATCATAATTTGATTACCTCTTTTTAATTTCCTTTCAGTTTTTTTTACAACAACTCTTCCTATTGAAGCTTCTTTAAAATACTCACCTGGCTTAAAACAACGAGTATAAGCAACTATTTTATTTTGAACAACTCCGATGATATGAATCGCTTTTTCATCTTTTCCATCAATATCTTGGTAAACACAATTTTGCTCCACCACAAAAACTTCTGAACGTAATTGTAAAATTTGATATAATTCTTTAGTTGTTAATTCTGAAAAAGTTTTAAAGCTTACCTTCATTTAAATATTATAATTAAATACAACTAATTTTATCCACTCTTTTTTGATGTCTACCACCTTCAAAGTCTGTGTTTATAAAAATTTTAACCATAGTAATTGCTTGTGGTATACTAGTATATCGTGCTGGAATGCTTAATATATTAGCATTGTTATGTAATCTGGCTAATTCTGTAATTTCTTTTGTCCAACAAAGTGCCGCTCTTACTTCTTGATATTTATTAGCAGTCATAGCAGCTCCATTACCAGAACCACAAATAATAATACCGAAATCTACCTTACTACTAGCAACATCACTTGCAACAGGGTGAATAAAATCTGGATAATCAACACTGTCGTTAGTGTCAGTACCATAATTAAAAATTGTAATTTTTTTAGAATTTAGGAAATTTACTATAGCTTCCTTATAAGCAGGTCCAGCATGATCATTTCCAATAGCTATTTTCATAAAAATTAATTTTATTATTAATAAATAAATACATCGTATAAATTTAATAAAATATAAAAGAGCACCATGCTTTGTATATATGTTTTTTAATAAACTGTTAACTTCTGTTTATATATTTATTAAAAATATTTTTTGATGTTATTTAAATTTATTCTATTAGTTCTTTTTTAAAAAATTTCCAATTAAAATAATCACTAAGTTTAAACAAGTTATTTATTTATTTATAGTTTTTTTTAACTATTATTAATAAATTATTTATTAATAATAACTTACTTATAATACTATTAACAGTTGTTAACTATAAACACTATTCATCTAGTTTTCAATAAATAAAAAGGTTTTATATATGTTTATATATTGATAATAAAATTAATTAATTAAATATAAAAATAAATTATAAAAAAGTTATTCTACATATTAACATCCTATAATATAAATCATTTCTTTTTAAAATTAATTAAATAAAATAATAGTTTATATTATGATTGTTAATAAGTGAAATTATTCTAATTATTAAACGATTTCTAATTTAGAAGTGTTATTTAATTCTCTAATTATTTGAATTGCTCTCTCTTTATCCTTTTGATGTACTTGAAGTCTAATTCCTCCAAAAGCATTGGAATGAAAAGGCATAACATTAATAGCTGTTTCGTTTAAAAAAATAAAATTAATATGAGAGCGTTCTAATAATAATTTAAGAACAGCATACTCACTTGGATATGTAAATCGAGCTATTGTTATAAATTCTTTCAAATTATTAAAATTTTAACAATACTAAGATAATTATTTATTAATATCCCTATAAAATTATAAACCTTACATTTACCATTATTAAAATTTAAAAATGTCGAGAAGAAAAAAGACTAGAAAGAAATCAAGCAATTCAGATCTTACCCAAAGTATACTAACTGTATTAAAAAAACAAAATGCAAAACCAATTAATTATAAACAAATAGCATCCATTTTAAATATTAGAGATACCAGCACTAGAAATTTATTAATTAAAAAAATAAAAAAACTTCAGTCTGAAGAAAAAATAGAAGAATCATCCAGAGGAAAATATATAATAAAAGCTTCAACAAATTATTACATTGGTATAGCAGATGTAACTTCTAGAGGACAAGCTTATATCGTAATAGAGGATTTAGAGGAAGATATTTTTGTTAATCAAAAAAATATAAACCATGCTTTACATGGTGATACTGTTGAAGTTTATATTTTTAAAAGAAATAGAGGTGGAAAGGCAGAAGGGGAAATTACTAAGATTTTAGAAAGAAAGAAAACAGACTTTGTTGGAGTAATTAAAATTCAAGAACGATTCGCTTTTGTTGAATGTCAGGATACAAAAATGTATACTGATATATTTGTATCTAAAGAAAATATAAACAATGCTAAAAATGGTGATAAAGTCCTGGTAGAAATCGAAAGTTGGCCAGAAAAGGCAGGATCACCTTATGGTAAAGTAATTAAAATTCTAGGAAAACCAGGAGAGCATAATACTGAAATACACTCTATTTTAGCACAATTTGGTTTACCGTACGAATTTGATAAAGAAGTAGAAGATTATGCTAATAATATAGATACCACAATCAAAGAAGAAGAAATAAAAAAACGCCGTGATATGCGCGGTGAATTAACTTTTACAATCGATCCAAAAGATGCTAAAGATTTTGATGATGCTTTGTCTTTTAAGGATTTAAAAGATGGCACCTATGAAATAGGTATCCATATAGCTGATGTTTCTCATTACTTAACACCAGGAACTATATTAGACGATGAAGCTTACGAGCGTGCAACTTCAGTTTATCTTGTAGATAGAGTAGTACCAATGCTTCCTGAAGTATTATCAAATAATGCTTGTTCTTTAAGACCAAACGAAGAAAAGTTTACTTTTTCAGTGGTATTTAAAATAAATAATAAAGCTGTAATTATTGATCAATGGTTTGGAAGAACAGTTACTTATAGTGACGCACGTTTTACTTATGAAGAAGCTCAATTTATTATTGAAAAAGAAACAATAAATAAAAGAGAGCTTATAAATATTCCCTCTGATATTTCTATTACTGGAAAAACTTATAATGTTCAGAATGAAATCTCTAAAGCTATTTTAAAATTAGATGAATTAGCTAAAATATTAAGAAGAAAAAGAATGAAACAAGGAGCTATTTCTTTTGATAAAGTAGAGGTAAAATTTCACCTAGATAAAGACAATAATCCAGAAGGAGTTCATTTTAAAGAAAGTAAAGAAGCTAATAAATTAATAGAAGAATTTATGTTATTAGCAAATAGAAGTGTTGCTGAATTTATAGGAAAACAAAGCATTAAAAAAACATTTATTTATAGAGTTCATGATGAACCTGATGATGAGAAAATTGCGGCTTTACAAAATATAATTAGACAATTTGGATATAAAATAGATACTAGAGATCGAAAAACAACTTCTAACTCTTTAAATAATTTATTAAAAGAGGTTCAAGGTAAAAAAGAACAAAATTTAGTGGATACACTTACAATACGCTCAATGAGCAAGGCGGTTTATACTACAGAAAATATTGGTCATTACGGTTTAGCTTTTGATTTTTATACACATTTTACCTCACCTATTAGGCGTTATCCAGATGTAATGGTCCATCGACTTTTACAGTTTTATTTAAATAAAGAAAATAGCGCAAATAAAGATCAGTTTGAAGAAAAATGTAGACACAGTAGTGAAATGGAAGGTTTAGCAGCCCAAGCTGAACGAGCTAGTATTAAATACATGCAAGTAAAATATATGTTTGATCATCAAGACCAAAACTTTTTAGGTGTAATTTCTGGTGTGACCGATTGGGGAATCTATGTTGAAATTATTTCTAATAAATGTGAAGGAATGATCAGACTACAAGACATGAAAGATGATCATTATACTTTCTACAAAGAAGAATTTGCAGCTGTTGGAGTTCGAACTAAAAATAGTTATCAGCTCGGAGATGAAGTTTATGTACAAGTCAAAAATGCAGATTTAGTAAAAAAGCAACTTGATTTTAAAATGTTAGGGCACAAAAAAGAATTCACAACGAATTAACAGTTAGTTTTTCTTTCATAAATCATTAGCTAATGATTTTGTATTTTTACAGCGTATGTTTGATGGTTTATTATACGCTGCTTTTTATGGATTTATACTAGCCTTTGCTATAGGTCCAGTTTTTTTTACTCTTATAGAGACTAGTATCACTAAAGGAATAAAAGCGGCTATCTTTTTTGATTTAGGCTCTTTATTTTCTGATGTCGTTTTTATTACCATTGCGTTTTATGGCACTAATAAATTATTAGATAAACTAAAAGACGATCCAGCATTATTAGTATTTGGCGGTATGATATTAATCGCTTTTGGCTCAATATCATATATACGTACTTCAAAATCTTTTATAAAAATTGTTAGGGAGCATTATTCGGTTGCGACAAAAAAAAACCATGGAGGTCTTTTCTTAAAGGGGTTTTTATTAAACTTTGTAAATTTTGGAGTATTAGCAGGTTGGATTGCAACTATTATTATTGCACAAGCCTTAACCACTCATAAAAACGGAGTACTATTATTTTTAGGCACCGTAATGATTACTTTATTTATAACTGACTTGTTAAAAATTATTTTAGCAAAAAAACTAAAAAGCAATTTAACACCACGTTTTATTATAAAAACAAAAAAATTGGTAAGTATTTTAATTATTAGTTTTGGAGTTTTATTATTAATACAAGGAGTTTTCCTAGATAATATTCAAGACGGATTGGAATATATTCCTAAAACCAATAAAGGTTTAGAATAAAAGGAATAATTTAAAATTGTCAATTGTTTCCAAAATAGATATTATTTAATAAAAAAGCTTCAGAGAATCTGAAGCTTTTTAGAGGCGTCGAGCGGATTCGAACCGCTGTAAGAGCTTTTGCAGAGCCCGGCCTAGCCACTCGGCCACGACGCCATAATTAATAGTAGGCAAATATACTATAAAGTTCAATTTTTTCAATTAAAAACTAACTTATCTTTTAGCGCTTAAAGTTACATTTACCTCTGCTACATCGCCACCTATAGGCGGGTTCACTTTTGCTACCGTCACCTTAACGCAATTTACTAACGGTGCCTTAATAAATACCTTATCAATAATACGTTGTCCTACATGTTCTAATAATTTAGATCTAATTTCCATTTCTTCCACTACAATCTTTTGTAAGACCACATAGTCAATAGTATCTTTTAATTCGTCACTTTTAATAGCCTTATTTAAATTTCCTCTAACTGAAAGGTTTACTAAATAATCAGAACCAATCTGCCCTTCTTCTAGTAAACAACCATGAAAAGCATAAATTTTAATATTTTTTAATCGTATCGTGCTCATTTCAACTATTTTTGTAAAGTTACAAATCCTTAATTTACTGTTAAGGTATTTGATTATAAAATTTGATCCTAAACATGTCAGAAAAACCAGCAGCTCTCAATTTTATTGAGCACATCATAGAAGAAGATTTAACGAACGGAATGTCAAAGGAAGACCTACGTTTTCGTTTTCCACCTGAGCCAAATGGTTATTTACATATTGGACACACCAAAGCTATAGGAATTAGCTTTGGACTGGGCGAAAAATATCAAGCTCCGGTCAACCTTCGTTTTGATGACACGAATCCAGCAAAAGAAGAACAGAAATATGTAGACGCTATCAAAGAAGATATTGCTTGGATGGGTTACCAGTGGGATCAAGAAGTATACTCATCCGATTATTTTCAAATTTTATACAATTGGGCAATTAGTTTCATTAAAAAAGGATTGGCTTATATAGATTCTCAATCCAGTGACGAGATGAGACTACAAAAAGGATCTCCAACACAGTTAGGTACTAATAGTCCATACAGAACAAGATCTATCGAAGAAAATTTAGATTTATTCATTAAAATGAAAAACGGTGAATTTAAAGAAGGAACTCATGTGTTGCGGGCTAAGATTAATATGGAAGACCCAAACATGTTAATGCGAGATCCAATAATGTATCGTATTTTAAAAAAAGCACATCACCGAACAGGTAACGATTGGTGTATTTACCCAATGTACGATTGGACGCACGGTGAAAGCGATTACATCGAACAAATTTCACATTCTTTATGTTCTTTAGAGTTTAAACCTCACAGAAAGCTCTATAATTGGTTTAGAGATGAGGTTTACAATGATAATTTTAATCAGCTTCCGTTAGCGCCTAAACAACGAGAATTTGCACGTTTAAATCTAAGCTATACCGTTATGAGTAAGCGTAAGTTATTACAGTTGGTAAACGAAAAAATTGTTACTGGTTGGGATGATCCAAGAATGCCAACTATCTCTGGCTTACGAAGAAGGGGCTACACTCCAAACGCTATTAAAAAGTTTATTGAAGCTGTAGGGGTTGCTAAAAGGGAAAACGTTATTGATGTTTCTTTATTAGAATTTTGTATCCGAGAAGATTTAAATAAAATAGCGCCTCGTGTCATGGCGGTTCTAAATCCTGTTAAACTTACTATTACAAATTATCCCGAGGGAAAAGAAGAGTTTTTAAAAGCTGAAAACAATCCTGAAGACGAAACTGTCGGTTATCGAGAAGTACCCTTTTCAAAAGAACTATATATAGAAAGAGAAGATTTTAAAGAAGACGCAAACAGTAAATTTTTCCGTTTAACTTTAGGAAAGGAAGTTCGGTTAAAAAACGCTTACATTATAAAAGCAGATTCAATTATTAAAGACTCTGAAGGTATCCTTAAAGAAATAAAATGTTCTTATGACGCCGACAGTCTTAGCGGAACGGGTACTGAAGCAAGTCTAAGAAAAGTTAAAGGAACACTTCATTGGGTTTCTATCTCTCATTCAATTAAAGCCGAAGTAAGATCGTATGATCGGTTGTTTACAGATGAAGCTCCCGATAGTCACAAAGACAAGATATTTATGGATTTTGTTAATCCAAATTCCTTAACTGTTTCACAGGCTTTTGTGGAGCCAAGCTTAGCTTTAGCAAAAAAAAATAATAGCTTTCAATTTCAGCGATTAGGGTATTTTAAAGTTGACGATGACTCTACGAGTGAAACACTCGTTTTTAACAAAACAGTTGGTTTACGCGATTCTTGGACTAATAAGAAACCGGTTAAAAATAAAATATTACCAACGCAAAAAGCCGCAATTTATCCTTTAAACGAAATTATGCGTTTTGGAAAAAAGTACACTAAATTTCCTGTTGAAAAGCAGCAAGAAACTAAGCTTAGAATACAAGAATTAGCAAAGAGTATTTCTTATGAAGAGCTAATTCCGTTTTTTGGAACAGCCCTTAAAAAAGTGGGCACACGAATTGTAACAATGATTGCTCTTGGTGTTTTAATAAAAAATAATCAAGAAATAACCCCTGAAATTAAAACATTTGTAAGAAAAGCTTTAGAGGATAAAAACGAACTATTAGTTGCCGAGGCAAGTAAAATTAATTACTAGTTTTTTATTAATAATCAAAATCTGTTTTTGGCGGTTCTTTTGGTCCCTCACGGGTGGTTTTTTTATTCACAATACCTTTAGCCGCATTGTCTTTTTTCATCTGCTCACCAATTTGATTACTCGCTGCAAATGAAGCAATCATATTATTTAACATGTCGCTTCCTGCTTGAGGCGAATTAGGTAGTAATATTAAATTAGAGTTAGTAGCTTCTCCCACCGATTGTAAGGTGTCGTAATGTTGGGTTACCACAATTAAGGCAGAAGCCTCTTGCGAATTAATACCAACATTATTTAATACGTCAACACTATCTTCCAGCCCCCTAGCAATCTCTCTACGTTGATCGGCGATACCCAATCCCTGTAAACGTTTGCTTTCAGCTTCAGCTTTTGCTCTTTCAATAATTAAAATACGCTGTGCGTCTCCTTCATGTTGGGCCGCTACCTTTTCTCGTTCTGCAGCATTAATTCGGTTCATAGCAATTTTTACTTTTTGATCAGGATCAATATCAGTAACCAGAGCTTTTACAATGTCATAGCCATAATTGAGCATTGCCTCTTTTAACTCTCGTTGTATTGCTAATGCTATTTCTTCCTTTTTAACAAAAACGTCGTCTAGAATCATTTTTGGAACTTCTGCACGAACCACATCAAATATAAACGCAGTTATTTGTTCATGCGGATTCTGTAGCTTATAAAATGCGTTGTAAACATGTTCTCGCTGAATTTGAAATTGTACTGAAATTTTCAAGTGAACAAAAACATCATCTTTTGTTTTAGTTTCAACAATGACATCTAATTGTTGAATCCGTAAACTAACTCTTCCTGCAACTCTATCGATAAATGGAATTTTCATATTGATACCCGCTCCATAATCTCTGGTAAATTTTCCAAATCGTTCTACAACCGCAATTGTTTGTTGCTTAACAATAAAAAAAGAAGCAAAAACAAGTACTATTAAAATAGAAAAAAAAAGAATCCAAATATAGCTCATAATATTTTTTAATTTAAATACAATCATCAATATACAAAAAAAGGCCGCTTATAACAACCTTTAATTTTTTTATTTAGAAGATATTTCCGTTTCTTTCAAGATAAAAAAGTAATCACTTTATTTATCCTTGAAATCACTTCTTTTTTACCCAGTATCGCAGCAATTTCAAACACATCAGGACCTTTCATTTCTCCGACAAGCGCTAATCGTAAAGGCATCATTACGTTGCCAAATCCAATTTCATTTTTAGTAATCCAGTTTTTAGTTTTATCAGCTAAACTTTCTGAAGAAAAATCAATACATTCCTCTAATAAACTAATCAAATTTGAAAGTAGTTGTGGAGTTTTCTCTTTAAACGCTTTTTTTGCCGCTTTCTCATTGTACATAACTGGCGCTTCAAAAAAGTAACTCCCTTGTTCCCAAAAATCAGCTACGAAAGATGATCGTTCTTTTATTAAACCAATAATCTTTTTAAGGTTTTTATCATGATCAATTCCTTTTTTAATTAATAAGTTTGTAAATAAAATCGATAAGCTCTCGTCATCTTTCTCTTGTAAATAATGATGCTGGAACCACTTTGTTTTTTCAGGATCAAATCTAGCTCCCGCTTTGTTAACCCTTGTTAAACTGAACGATTCTATAAGTTCGTCTAAGCTGAAAATTTCTTGCTCAGTTCCTGGATTCCATCCTAATAAAGCAAGCATATTAATAACAGCCTCAGAAAAATAACCATCTTCTCTATATCCTGAAAAAACGTCCCCATTGTTTGCATTCCATTGAATTGGAAAAACTGGAAAACCCATTTTATCGCCGTCACGTTTACTTAATTTTCCTTTACCAACCGGTTTCATAATCAATGGAAGGTGAGCAAATTTTGGAATCTCCCAATCCAGTGCTTTGTACAACTCAATATGTAAGGGTACTGAGGGCAACCATTCCTCACCCCTAATAACATGACTAATCTCCATAAAGTGATCGTCAACGATATTTGCCAAGTGATAAGTTGGCATACCATCTTGTTTAAATAAGACTTTATCGTCAAGTAGTGCTTTTTTAAATGACACATTTCCTCTAATTAAGTCTTTGGCAATAACTTCTTCTTCTGTGTTTTGACTAGGATCATACATTTTAAAACGGACCACATAATCTTCACCATTTGCTATCTTTTTTTCCACCTCTTCTTTTGTTAAAGAAATTGAGTTGCTTAGTTTTTCTCTATTATGCCAATTGTAAATAAATGTTTTTCCTTTTCTTTCATGGTCTTTTCTATGATAATTAAGCTCATCATTTGTGTCAAAGGCGTAATAGGCTTTACCTTTGTTAATTAGTTGTTCTGCATAGCGCTTATACATTTTTTTGCGCTCACTTTGTCTGTAAGGGCCATAAATACCTTCTTTACCTATACCCTCGTCAAAGGGAATATTTAACCAATTTAAGGTTTCGACAATATAAGCTTCAGCACCCTCAACATATCTGTTTTGATCCGTATCCTCAATACGTAAAATAAACTTTCCGCCAAATTTTTTAGCAAATAAATAATTAAATAGCGCTGTTCTTACACCTCCTATGTGTAGTGGTCCGGTTGGGCTTGGAGCAAAACGAACTCTAACTTTTTTTGACATGTGTTTTTATAAAAATAACAAAGCAAAGGTACACACCTAAAGAGATTTTAAAAAGCAACAGCGTCATAATTTTTACAGTAAAAAATTAACAGAAAGATTTAAATTAATAATGTATTTTCGAAGATATAATTTTACAGAGTTAATTAATGAGCAGTTTTTTAGAAATCCAGTCAAAGCTGGAACAGTTTATTAAAAAATACTACACTAGCAAGTTAATAAAAGGAGTCATTCTTTTTTTTAGCATTGGATTAGTATACCTAATTATTACCCTGCTTATTGAACATTATTTATGGCTAACTCCTGTAGGTCGAACTTTATTGTTTTGGGTATTTATAACGGTAGAAACCTTACTGTTTATAAAACTAATAACTTTCCCGTTATTAAAATTATTTAATCTTCAACAAGGAATTTCAGATGTTGAAGCGTCTAAGTTAATAGGAAATCATTTTCCTGAGGTTAGCGATAAGCTTCTTAATGTAATTCAACTAAACCAAAATCAAAGAGAATCAGAGTTATTGCTCGCAAGTATCCACCAAAAGGCAGAAGAATTACAACTAGTACCTTTTAAAGCCGCAATTAATTTCAAAGCAAATAAAAAGTACCTAAAATATGCACTGGTACCCATTGTTATTTATGTATTGTTTTCGGTACTAGGGGAAAAAGATATCTTTTATAGTAGTTATAACAGGGTTGTTAATTACAACACCGCTTTTGAGCCCCCCGCGCCATTTAAATTTCAGGTTAAAAACAAATCACTCACTACTCTAGAAAACAAAAGTTTTTTGTTAAGAATTAAAACAACCGGGAAGTATACGCCTGAAAATGTTACTATAAAATACAACAAACAAACTTACTATTTAAATCAAACTTCTCCGGATATTTTTGAACATACATTTATTCAGCCCATTAATTCAATTAGCTTTAATTTAACAGCAAACCAGGTTAAGTCTAAAGAATACACCCTTAATGTGTTAAAAACTCCATCTTTAGTAGGCTTTAAAATGAAGCTAGACTATCCAAACTATATTGGAAAAAAACCTCAGGTTATAGAAAGTACAGGAAATGCCACCATCCCTCAAGGAACGCTAGTCTCTTGGTTTGTTGAAACCAAAAACACAAATCAAGTACAATTAAAAACATTAGAAACAGCATATAATTTACTAAAAGACAAAAAACTATTCAGGCTAAAAAAAAGAATCTATAAAAATTTAAATTATACACTTACCACTTCCAACGCTAAATTAAAAGAATACGAAAACTTATCTTTTACTCTATCTGTTATAAGAGACCAATATCCCGAAATAAATGTAGCCACTCAACAGGATAGTGTCTACAATCAAAAAACCTATTGTTTAGGAACTGTTTCTGACGACTATGGGCTCACTAAACTACAATTAGTCTATTATCCATCCTCAGATGAAGCTAGTAAAAAAAACATAAGCCTAGCGCTAAGCGCCTCAAATTATGATCAATTTACCTATGTCTTTCCCGGAAATCTTTCTTTGAAAAGCGGTGTCTCCTATAATTATTATTTTGAAGTATTTGACAATGATGCGCTTCAAAACTTTAAGTCTAGTAGGTCTTCCCTTTTTTCATATAGAAAACAGACTCAGGAAGAGATTGAAAACGAACAACTTCAGAAACAAGAAAATACCATTAAGAGTTTGGATAGGTCCTTAGAAAATATAAAAGATCAAGACCAAACTTTAAAGGAACTTTCAAAGTCTCAAAAAGAAAGTGAACAACTCAATTGGAATGATAAAAAGAAACTAGAAAAGTTTCTCATGAAGCAGCAAGAACAAGAAAAAATAATGAAAAACTTCTCGAAAGAATTAAATGAAAATTTAGAAAATTTTCAACCGAAAAATCGAGACAACGATCCTGTTAAAGAACAATTGAGAGAACGCTTTCAAGAAAATGAAAAACTTATAGAGAAAAACGAAAAGCTTATAGAGGAGCTTAAAAATCTTCAAGAGAAGATAAAGAAAGAAGAGTTGACCGAGAAACTAGAACAGCTATCAAAACAAAATAAAAATCAAGAAAAAAACCTAGAGCAACTTTTGGAGCTAACCAAACGATATTATGTAACTAAGAAAGCAGAAAAGCTTGCTGAAGAATTAAATAAACTTGCTGAAGAGCAGGAAAAATTAACGAATGTTAAAGATGAAAAAAACACCAAAGAAGCCCAAGAGCTTCTAAATAAGAAGTTTAAAGAATATACTGAAGAAAAAGAGAAATTAGAAAAGGAAAACAATGATTTAAAAAACCCGTTAGATATTCCTAACGATCAAAAAGAACAGGAAAAAGTTAAAGAAGAACAAAAAGAGGCTACAGATAACCTAAAAAACGATAATAAAAACGCTGCCAAGCAAAACCAAAAAGCTGCTGCAAAAAAGATGAAACAAATGGGCCGTAAAATGCAAATGCAAATGCAATCAGGTCAGATGAATACAATGGATGAAGATTCGGAGATGTTGCGACAAATTTTAGATAATCTTGTAGTTTTTTCTTTTAAACAAGAAGCGCTTATGAAAGATTTTAAAAAAATAGATTATGGCAATGCACTTTTTGGCAGAAAATTAATCAGACAAAATGAGTTAAAACAAAACTTTGAACACATAGACGATAGTCTTTTTAGTTTATCCCTAAGACAACCCATGCTGGGCGTAGCTATTAACTCTTCCTTAACCCGAATTAACTTTAATCTAGATAAAAGTTTAGAAAGACTCGCAGAAAATGAAATGGAAATAGGAGTTTCTAGCCAACAATATACTATTACGGGAGCTAACGAACTTGCTGTTCTGCTTAGCGATATTTTAAGCAATATGCAAAATCAAATGAGCAGCATGGGGCAAGGTAAAGGTAAAGGCAAAGGTAAAGGAATAGGAGAGGGTGAAGGCGAAGGCCAGGGATTTCAATTGCCAGATATTATAAAAAAACAAGAAAGCCTTACAAAAAAAATGGAAGAAGGTCTTGAAAAAGAAGGAGCAGACGGCAAAGATACTAAAGGTAAAGGTCAAGGCGAAGGTGAAGGTCAAGGAGGTAGCGAGGGCTCTTCAGAAAACGGCAAAAGAGGTACTAAGGAAAATAGTAACCCAAACAAGAAAGAGGGATATGGAAATACTGAAGATATAAATGGAAAATTATTTGAAATTTACAAACAACAACAACAACTACGGGAACAACTACAAAATAAAATCAGTCAACTTGGAGATAAAGCAAATGCAGGAGCTTTGCTTCGCGAAATGGAAAAAATAGAACAGCAATTGTTAGATAAAGGCTTTAATCAACAAACACTAGAAAGAATGCAAAATCTAAAACATGAATTATTGAAATTAGATAAAGCAACCTTTGAACAAGGAAAAGAATCAAAGAGGGAGTCACGAACAAATAATCAGCAATTTAATAACAACCTAACATTAAGTCCTGCAGAAATAAAAAAATATTTTAACACAACAGAAATCCTTAATAGAGAATCCTTACCTTTAAATTTGGAATACAAACAAAAGGTACAAGAATATTTTAAGAATAAAAATGATTGATTTTTTCTCAGAGACAGCATTTAGACTTCAAAATCCAGATGGAATAGCTCGTTGGATATCTAAAATTATCAACTACCTAAAACGAGAAGAGGGAAAAATTAGTTATATATTTTGCGACGATCAATACCTTCATAAGTTAAATCTAGAGTTCTTAAATCACGATACATTAACCGATATTATCAGTTTTGATAACAGTTTAGGAAATCAAATTAATGGAGATATTTTTATATCTATTGAACGCGTAAAAGAGAATGCGAATACTTACAAAACTAGTTTCGAAGACGAATTACATCGTGTTATTATCCACGGAGTTCTACATTATTGCGGCTTTAACGACAAAACTAAAGCAGAAGCTGCTTTGATGAGAAAAAAAGAGGATGAAGCACTTTCTCAAAGAACCTTTATGTAACCTATTGATAATCAATAAAATAAACAATAATCGCTTCAATTTTAAGTTAATTACTTATATTTGCACGCTCTTGTAAAATCAAGAATTGATTAATTTGAAAAGTAATGTTCCACGTGGAACAAATTTAAGTTTATGTTTCCAAATGAATATGATGTTATAGTTGTTGGTGCAGGCCATGCTGGATCCGAGGCGGCAGCTTCTGCTGCGAATTTAGGGTCTAAAACTCTTCTAGTAACTATGAACTTACAAAATATCGCACAGATGTCTTGTAATCCTGCCATGGGCGGAATAGCTAAGGGACAAATTATTCGTGAAATAGATGCCTTGGGTGGCTATAGCGGTATTGTTTCAGATGAAACAGCTATTCAATTTAAAATGCTAAATAAATCAAAAGGCCCGGCCATGTGGAGTCCAAGAGTTCAAAGCGATCGAATGCGTTTTTCTGAAACTTGGAGAGATATGCTAGAAAAGACTCCTAATTTAGATTTTTATCAAGAAATGGTTCTGGGTCTTATCACTAAAAATAATAAAGTTGTCGGTGTTAAAACGTCTTTAGGCATTGAAATACGATCTAAAACTGTTGTTCTTACCAATGGAACTTTTTTAAATGGAGTTATTCACATCGGAGAAAAACAGTTTGGAGGAGGAAGAGCCGGAGAAAGAGCGTCAACAGGTATTACTAAGGATCTTATTCAATTAGGTTTTGAGTCCGGTAGAATGAAAACAGGAACACCTCCAAGGGTAGATGGCCGTTCTTTAGACTTTACCAAGATGATTGAACAGCCAGGTGATGCACAACCAGAAAAATTTTCTTATTTAAATACTACCTCCGTTTTAACACATCAGCGTTCTTGTTACATGTCCTACACAAGTCAAGATGTGCATGATGCCTTAAAGGAGGGGTTTGATAAATCGCCAATGTTTAACGGCGCAATTCAATCGAGTGGTCCAAGATATTGTCCTTCCATAGAAGAAAAAATAAATCGTTTTGCCGATAAAGATCGACACCAGCTTTTTGTTGAGCCTGAGGGCTGGAAAACCATAGAGTATTATATTAATGGTTTTTCTACATCGCTTTCTGAAGAGGTTCAGTACAAGGCTTTAAAGCAAGTATCAGGTTTTGAGAATGTTAAATTCTTTCGTCCTGGTTATGCAATCGAATATGATTACTTTCCGCCAACGCAACTAAAACATACCCTAGAAACAAAGCTTATATCTGGCTTATATTTTGCAGGACAAATAAATGGAACTACTGGTTATGAAGAAGCTGCATCACAGGGTTTGATAGCAGGGATTAATGCACATCAACAAGTACAAGAAAAAGAAGCTTTTACATTAAGTCGTGATGAGGCTTATATAGGTGTTTTAATAGATGATTTAATTACTAAAGGGACCAAAGAACCCTATAGAATGTTCACTTCAAGAGCAGAATATAGAACTCTACTAAGACAAGACAACGCGGATTTTAGATTAACAAAAAAATCATTTGATCTTGGTTTAGCTTCAGAAAATCGCTTAATAACCATGGAGAAAAAAAAGAAACAGTCTGAAGATTTGATTCAATTTTTTAAAAACACGAGCGTTAGCCATGCAATTTTAAACCCAATTCTAATCTCAAAAGAATCTGCTCCAGTGAAACAAATGGACAAATTGTACAAACCGTTCTCACGTCCAAATATTACAATGGATGATATGAGAAAAATTAATGATGTAGAAGAATATATAACAAAAAATAAACTTGGTAGAGAGGTATTAGAGCAAACAGAAATTCAAATAAAATATGCAGGTTATATTAACAAAGAAAGAGTTAATGCTGATAAGTTAAATAGATTGGAAGGAATCAGAATACCTGAAAACTTTGACTATTCCAAATTAAAATCACTTTCTTATGAAGCTCTCGAAAAACTTCGGTCGATTAAGCCGGTTACTGTTTCACAAGCATCAAGAATCAGTGGCGTTTCACCAAACGACATTTCTGTTTTATTGGTTTACATGGGCAGATAAGTTGTTTGTTTCACGTGAAACATTCATGCGTTTATCTAATAATATTTTATAATGCAACTAAAACAAGAAAACTTTCCCTTAACTGTTAAAGATTATTTAGTGTCTAATGAAGAGTTCACTCTCGAGTTTGACGCTGAAAAAGAAATGCTTTTAACTAAACCGCAGCCAGAGACTAGTAAACTTTCTAAATATTACGAGAGTGAACAGTATATTTCTCATACTGATAACAAAAATGGTCTCGTTCCGTTTTTATATCAGGTTGTAAAAAGAAGATCTCTAAAGAACAAACTAGGTTTAATTAACGTGCTAAAAAAGGACGCCAAAAGTATCCTTGATATTGGAGCAGGAACGGGTGATTTTTTAAGTTTTATTCAATCTGAATCAAGGTCAGTAATAGGTGTTGAACCCAACTCAAAAGCCAGAGAATTAGCACAAAATAAGGGAATTTTTCTAGAAGAAGACATAAAAAACGTTAAAGGAAAATTGTTTGATGTAATTACAATGTGGCATGTTTTAGAGCACGTTCCTAACCTAGAAGAAACAATTCTTGATGTAGAAGCTTTATTGAAACCGAATGGATTATTAATAGTTGCTGTTCCTAATTTTTATTCTTTTGATGCGGCTTATTATAAAAGTTTTTGGGCTGCTTTTGACGCACCTAGACATTTATGGCATTTTTCAAAAGTTTCTATGAATAAACTTTTCACCGATAAATTTTCACTCTTAAAAATAAGTCCGATGGTTTTCGATTCTTTTTACGTAAGTATACTCTCAGAAAAAAATAAAACAGGAAAAATAAATTTACTTAAAGCTTTTTTTGTGGGATTAATATCAAATTTATACGCTTTATCTACTAAGGAATATTCATCACTTATTTATTGCTACAAAAAACCGCAATAAATTAAAATAAGCACATTTAAGACGGTTTTATGAGCTTAACCAATAGATGTAGTGATATTCTGTTACGTGGCTAAAGAAACGCCTGTAATTAAACCAGATTTAATAAGAATAACCTATTGCTAAAGAAATTATAATAGACAACTCTTATAAGGTTTCTTTTTTTTGTATCAATCGTGTTAATTGAATAGATAGATCTGTAAAAATTATTTTTGAATTTCCATTTCTCTCAATATGAAAAATAGCTTTTTCTATCTCTTCATTTATTTCTAAAATGTTATTATGGTGAACATATTCCGAGAACTTATTAAAAGAAAATTTTCCATCATGACTTTGAAAGTAAATTAGTGACTCTGCTTTGTAATTTTTAAGCATTGCTTGCCTAAAAATTTCCAAACAAAAATTTAAGAATTTCTTTTGAGTTTCGCGACCTTCTTCAGCGATTCTTTCGCTCCAACTAAATAACTCATTTATAGCTTCTCTGTTCTTTTTGGCTTTAAAAGCGGTACGCATCCAATGCACAAAAAGATCTTCAAATAAAACTTCGTTACCACCATTTTTTATGAGTTGAATCGCTCTATTTAAATCTCCATTGGACTGTTGACTAATTTTTCTTGCCTCATTATTTGTTAATGCATAAGCCTCTAATAATCCTAGGTAAATATCCTCCTCAGCTAGAAGAGGAACATGTAATTTTTGACAACGAGATTGAATGGTTCCCAGAATATTCTCAACATTTTCTGTTAAAAGCAATAGCACTGTTTTTTCAGGAGGTTCTTCTATAAGTTTTAATAATTGATTCGCACATTCGTTATTCATTTTATCAGCCATCCAAATTATAAGAACCTTATACCCCCCCTCATATGATTTTAAGGACAGCTTTTTTGTAATAGAAACCGCTTCATGCTTACTGATATTCCCTTGTTTATTTTCTATTCCTATAAATTGATACCAATCATATAAAGAAGAATAGGAGTTTTGAATGACAAAGGCCCTCCACTTAGCCAAAAAATTGTCAGAGACAGGGTTTTTTTTAACACTCTCATTGGTATTAACAGGATAGACAAAATGTAAATCAGGATGTGCTAATTTTTCAACTTTAGTTTTACAATTGGTATATGGAAGACTTTCCTTGTTATAGGACAGGCACAATATTTCGTTTGCATAACCTAATGCTAAAGGTAATATCCCAGATCCTGACTTTCCGATAAATAGTTGGGTATGCGGTATTCTGCCATCTTTGACCGTCCTGGTTAGATGAGATTTTATGTGCTGTTGCCCTAAAACACGTGAGAAAGTCATACACAATATTACGGTTTTTTAGTTAAAAAGAACCCTTCAAAAATAGTATATTTGCAGTCCAAAATCCAATTTATGAAAACGGTTAACGACTTTAATTTTGAAAACAAAAAAGCACTAATTAGGGTAGATTTTAATGTGCCTTTAAATGAGAATTTAGAAGTTACTGATAGCACTCGAATCTTAGCTGCCAAAAACACCATTATTAAAGTTTTAGAAGATGGAGGTAGTTGTGTTTTAATGTCTCACTTAGGAAGACCCAATGGTGTAGAAGAAAAGTTTTCACTAAAAAACATAGCTTCTAAAGTAACTGAAATTATTGGTGTACAGGTTCAATTTTCTGAACATTGTATAGGTGAAAAAGCTGAAAAAGCCGCCGCAGAATTAGAAAATGGAGAAATTTTACTTCTAGAAAACCTACGATTTCACAAAGAGGAAAAAGCAGGTGATGATAAGTTTGCCTTAGAACTTTCAAAGTTGGGGGATATTTATATTAATGATGCTTTTGGTTCTGCACATAGAGCACATGCTTCTACCTCGGTAATTGCAAACTATTTTTCAGAGAACAAATGTTTTGGTAAGTTATTAGCTTCAGAAATCGAGAATATCGAAAAGGTATTAACGCATAGTGAAAAACCGGTTACAGCGATCATTGGTGGAGCAAAAGTATCTTCAAAAATTACGATTATAGAAAGTATTTTAGATAAAATAGATCATTTAATAATTGGTGGTGGTATGGCCTTTACCTTTGTTAAAGCGCAAGGCGGAAGAAGTTGGATCTTCTTTGGTGGAAGACGACAAACAAGAGTTAGCATTGTCTATTTTAAAATTGGCAGAAGAGAAAGAATGTACAAATACATTTACCTGTAGATGCTATCATAGCAGATCAGTTTTCGAATGATGCTCATACAAAAACAGAGGCCGTCAACAGCCATTCCTGAAGGATGGATGGGACTGGATGTTGGATCTAAAACCAATGCTATTTTTAGAGAAGTTATTTTAAGCTCCAAAACTATTTTGTGGAATGGGCCCGTAGGTGTTTTTGAAATGGAGAATTTTGCAACTGGAACCATATCTTTAGGAAATGCAATTGCAGAAGCTACCGAAAAAGGCACATTTTCATTAGTAGGCGGTGGAGACTCGGTGGCTGCTGTAAAACAATTTAATTTAACCGAAAAAGTAAGCTATGTTTCAACTGGTGGAGGCGCTATGTTAGAAATGTTAGAAGGGAAAACACTTCCTGGGATTCAAGCAATATTAGAGTAATTTTTCTCGAATTATAATAAATAATTAACAAAAGATTCTCAAAAATAGTTGCCTTTAGAGTCTCTTTTCCTAAATTTATAATTAATTTAAATAGGACTCACACTTTTCTGTATGACCATCAGATTTTTATCCCCATCAATTCTTGTAATATTTTTATATACTAGCATTATAAAAATGAACGCACAAGTAGTTGAAGTTGTTGACAGCTTAAAAAGTGTTAGTCCCCTATCTCCAGCAAAAAGTGTCAAACGCCAAGACACAATTAATCCTTCAAGACTTTAAAATTGATAACAGCTTATCAAATCTTAATTTCTCTTATAGTGATTCTTTAATGCTTGATCTAAAAGATCAAAAAAAAGCAAAATCTAGTGATAGCTTGTGGTTGAAAGAACTTTACGACTCCACAAGATTTGAAGAAGTTTTTGGAAGTATTACTAGTGAAGAAATTGAACTTACTGAATATGAAGATTTACCAACAGAACTTGCTTAAACAGCGCTTAGAAGAACTAGACGCCAAAACGCCTTTTGATGTAAGTTACAATCCTTCATTAGAAAGGTTAATCAAGCACTATCTAAAAACAAGAAGAGCATCCATGTCTAGGTTAATGGCTTTAAGTGATTACTTTTTTCCGATGTTTGAAGAGGAGTTTGACAAATATGATTTGCCTTTAGAAATTAAATATTTAGCAGTTGTAGAGTCCGCTTTAAATCCTTCAGCAAAGTCTAGAGTTGGGGCTAAAGGTTTGTGGCAATTTATGTTCACGACTGGAAAAATTTATGGTCTTGAAGTAAGTTCATACGTGGACGAAAGATCCGATCCGGCATTGGCAACAGCTGCAGCCGCAAAGTACCTAAAGAGTCTTTATAAAATTTTTGACGATTGGGATTTGGCTTTAGCAGCTTATAACTCTGGTCCTGGAAATGTTTCAAAAGCAATTCGTCGTTCAGGAGGAGAAACCAATTATTGGAAAATTAGAAATAAATTACCCAGAGAAACAGCTAGTTATGTACCAGCTTTTTTAGCAACGATGTATATTTTTGAATATGCCGCTGAACATGGTTTTAAGAGTAGTGGGCCTCGATACCATTCTATAGCAACAGACACCATACAAGTTAAAAGGTTAATTACTTTTGAGCAAATCTCAAAAGCGTTAAATTTATCTGTAGAAGAAATTCAGTTTTTAAATCCCTCCTACAAACTAAAAATTATTCCATATGTTAATGATAAAAATTATGCGCTACGTTTGCCAATTCAAGCTATTGGAAAGTTCGTTACTAACGAAGATTTAATTTATGCATTAGCTGAGGAGGAAAATAGTAAAAAAAATGCTAATATTCCCAAATACATAGAGCAACCTGATAGAATTAGATATCGCGTAAAAAGTGGTGATTATTTGGGAAAAATAGCTGAGCGATATGGTGTTGGTGTAAGTCAGATTAAAAGATGGAATGATCTAACAAGCGACAATCTTAAAGTAGGACAGCGATTAACTATTTACCCAACTGAGCCAATAGTTGCAGAAAATCCTTCTAGAAAAGATAACGGGAGTCTGTACATTGTTAAAAAAGGAGACTCTTTGTGGAGTATTTCTCAAAATTTTCCTGGAGTTTCCATACAGAATATTAAAAAATGGAACGATATTAGTAGTAACAATTTAAAACCCGGTATGAAATTAAAAGTTTCTAAAGGTTAATATTTTAAAAAAACAATTGTTAATGAAATCAATCTATTTTACGTCCTTAATTTTATTCACTTTAATTTCTTGTGTTAATAACGGTAATAAAAACACCTATAAACAAAAGTCAGTAGGAAATATTAATTCACTCCAAATATTGATAACTGACGAATTATGGAATAATAAAGTTGGCGAAAAAATAAGAGATTATTTTGCAGCTCCTACTGAAGGATTGCCTCAAGAAGAGCCTTTATTCTCAATCAATCAAATGGATCCTTCTACTTTTTCAGGTTTTATAAAAAGTAATCGTCTTTTCTTACATGTTACCATTGGAGAAGAAGACAACTATACTTTAGTAACCGATCCTTACGCGAGGCCACAGACAGGGGCAATAATTACAGCGAAAACCGAAGAAACCTTACTAAAGTTAATCGTCGAAAATCAAAAAGAAATAATCAATGCCTACAATAATTCAGAAATAAAAGAACGTCAAAGAAGGACCGCCATATCCTTAAAAGTAATCGATTCTTTAAAGGAGTATTTTGGTTTGACAATAAATATACCTTCGGCGTATCGAACAGCTCATAAAGGCAAAGATTTCTTTTGGCTCCGAAAAGATTTAAAAAAAACAGGATCTACTAATATTTTTATATATGAAACAGCAATAAATAAAATAACAAGTGATAGTTTAGCTCTTGGGCAAATATTAACAGTAATAAGAGATTCAATCGGGGGGAGCCTTTTGCCGGTAGAAGATAATAGTAAATTTGGTACAGACTATTCTTATTCTCCAAATTTTTATATTACAGAATTAGACGGAAATTTTGCATACAAAACAAAAGGGATGTGGGATATAGAAAATGAATTTATGGCAGGGCCTTTTGTAAATTATGCAGTAAGAGATACCATTAACAAAAGATACTTAATTATCGAGGGATTTACGTTTGCGCCAGCAGAACGAAAACGGAATCTTCAGTTTGAGTTGGAATCAATAATTCAATCGGTAAGGATTAGCAAATAGACGATTTATTTTTCTTCGTCTAGTTGATTTTCGTCTTTAGAAGCATCTTTTGAGGCATCCTTAAATTCCTTAAGACCGCTACCTAAACCACGCATTAATTCGGGAATTTTTCTTCCTCCAAACAATAATAATACCACCACGACAATTAAGACTATTTGTGGCCATCCAATAACTAAAGGTAACATTGCTATATTCATTATCATAGATTTAAAAGACAAATGTAATAAGAAATCATCAGAAACATCGTTTTAAAACTAATTAAGCTTTTATTATTAATAAACTTATATCAGTAAATCAAATACTAGCATACTAATTTTTATATTTGCTGTTCGGACATCTCTATAATGGCTAAAGAAAATAAATCAAGAAAAATTAAATATAAATTGCTAAACAAGTATCGTTTAGTGGTGTTAAATGAAGATACTTTTGAAGAACGCTTTACTTTTAAACTCAACCGTCTAAACGTATTTGTATTTAGTATTATTCTCGTGTTTACTCTAATTTTAGCTACCAGTATTTTAATCGCATTTACCCCTTTAAGAGAATATATCCCAGGATATTCCTCGGTCACACTAAAGAAAAACGCTGCGCAACTTGCTTATAAAACAGATTCCTTACAGCAAGTAATTAAAATAAATGAACTCTATTTTAGTTCTATAAAAAAAGTATTAAAAGGAGATGTGTCAAGCGTAAATTTCAATAAAGATTCAATTATTGAAGCTGCTAAGATAGATTTAACAGGTATAGAAATAAATACTTCAAAAGAAGATTCGTTGTTAAGGGAAATAGTATCGTTAGAAGATAAATACAACCCGTTAATTAATAATTCTGAAATTAATTTTGTTTTATTTCCTCCAGTCAAAGGAACTATTTCGCACGAGTTCAACGCACGTGAAAAACACTATGCCATTGATATTGTTACTTCAAAAGACGCACCAGTAAAATCTGCTGCAGACGGGACCGTAATATTTTCAGAATGGACCACTCAAACCGGTTATGTAATTATTATTGAGCATTCTAATAACTTAATATCTGTTTATAAGCACAATTCACAGCTTTTAAAAGAACAAGGTAGCTTAGTAAAGACAGGAGAAGTTATAGCTACTGCAGGAAATACAGGTGAATTATCTACAGGTCCCCATTTACATTTTGAATTATGGAGTGACGGTTACCCTATTGACCCAACTAATTTTATAGACTTTGAATAAACTATGTTTTTAAAATCTTTAGGAGCCAAAATACTAGCTAAAAAAGCAACAAAAAGCATAAAAAGATGGGCTTCTAAGCCAATAGAGACTCAGCAAAAAGTTTTTCAAAAACTAATTACTCAAGCCAAAAATACTTCTTTTGGTAAAGACCATGATTTTCAAAGTATTAAAACACATCAAGATTTTGTTAAACGTGTTACAGCAAGGGATTACGAGGGCTTAAAAGAATATTTTGAAAGAACCGCAAATGGCGAAGAAAATGTATTATGGAAAGGAAAGCCTACTTACATAGCAAAAACTTCGGGAACTACTTCTGGAGCTAAATACATTCCAATTACCAAACAATCAATGCCGTCTCATATTGAAGCAGCAAAAAATGCTTTATTATGTTATATTGAAGAAACTGGAAATGTGGATTTTGTAAATGGTAAAATGATTTTTTTACAAGGAAGCCCAAAATTAGAAATAAAAAACGGGATTAATATTGGTCGATTATCTGGTATTGTTGCCCATTTTGTTCCAAAATATTTACAAAAAAACAGATTACCAAGTTGGGAAGCCAATTGTATTGATGATTGGGAAACGAAAGTGGACGCAATTGTTGAAGAAACCAAAGATGAGAATATGACACTCATTGGAGGAATTCCATCTTGGATACAAATGTATTATGAGAAGCTTCAAAAAGCATCCAATAAAAAAGTAGGAGAACTTTTTAAAAACTATCAGCTTTTTGTTTACGGAGGAGTTAACTACGAACCTTATCGAGCAAAATTTGAAGAAATGATCGGAAGAAGCGTGGATAGTATAGAATTGTATCCTGCTTCTGAAGGTTTTTTCGCCTTTCAAGATTCTCAAAAACAAAAGGGGATGTTACTACAATTAAATTCTGGAATCTTTTATGAATTTATTGAAGCTTCTAAATTTTATGAGGAGAATTCAAAACGATTGACCATTGGAGAAGTAAAAGTTGGAGTAAATTATGTAATGATTATCTCCACGAATGCTGGTCTTTGGGGATATAATATTGGAGATACGGTGATGTTTACCTCAACAAGCCCATATAGAGTGATTGTTTCAGGTAGAATCAAACATTTTATTTCAGCTTTTGGTGAACATGTCATCGGTAAAGAAGTAGAGCACGCAATAAAGGAGGCTATGAATGAGTTTAAGTTTTCAATTTCAGAATTCACTGTTGCTCCACAAATCAACTCTTTAAATGGAGAATTACCATATCATGAATGGCTAATAGAGTTCGAGACATTGCCGGAAAATCTTGAAGAAATAGCATTTTTTATGGACACCATCATGCAAGATCAAAATACGTATTATAAAGATTTGATTACAGGCAAGGTTCTTCAAACTTTAAAAATCACCTCTTTAAAAACCGATAGTTTTAATAACTATATGAAATCTCAAGGGAAACTAGGTGGGCAAAATAAAGTACCTAGACTGTCTGATAATCGAAAAATTGCAGAAGTTTTAATTAACCAGAGTTAAACACAATTTAAATTTCTCTTTTTATTGTAGTATTTTTGAACAAATAAAAATATGATTATAACACACAAAAGAACGCGTGCTCAAGAGAGTTCAGGTGCCATAGAAAGATTATACATAACGATGCGCCATTTGTTTAACCGTGGGTTTTATAAACCTATGGGAGTATCGGGAGAAACTTTAAGAGACTCATTACTAACCCTAAGCCCTGAGATTTATGGCTCAATAACTGAAGATAAAATTGAATTAGAGGGCTTATTATATGTTATCGATCGTCTTCCCATAGGAATTGAAGAGTGTAGCTTTATCAACCTAACGAGTGATGAAGGTTATAAAAACTCACATTTTGAACCTATTATACCTTCTAAGAGAAGAAGAAATTGCTATCGCATTGATGAAGAGCAAATGAATATTGAAGTGACTCGAGGTCGTTCAGAAATTTATGATGTACTTACCCACCTTACTTTTTTATTTATTGAATCTCATAAAATAATGTCTCAGGTTCTTATAAACGACGGCAAAGACGTAAACAGGGATTGGAAAAAGCTAGAATCCGCGGCTCTAAAAAAAGGAAAACTAAGTAAAAAAGATAAAGAAATTGCCTTAACCCATACAGCCAATTTTTTAGGAAGAACTTTTGAAGAGGTTAGTGACGCTTACCCTAATTTTGCTACTAAAACAGATCCAAATCGTTTTTTAAAAATCATCTACTATTTAGGAAAATTGGCTATCAATGAGGTGACAACATCTAAAAAACGAATTATCACTTTTAGTCCTGTTTTAAGAGAGCGTTTAGGGCAACACATTCACGGTGAAATCTGGGCTTCTGGGATTAAGAAAAAATTGGATAAAATTAATCTTTTAGAACGACCAATTCATATTATAAGTGCAAACATGCACAGTGTTATGAATACAATCTATAGTCCTTTTGCTTTAACAGCTGAACATAAAAAATATTCAGCTATGGAAATTTATGAAATGTTGAGTGACTCAAAGAACACATTGCTTCGTGAAAAAGTTATGAAATACGCTGCTCAAAATGGATTAATTTATATCAAAGACAATAGTGGCACCAATATTAACGTTCAAATTATTGACACAGCTAAATTACCAAGCACATTGACTAATAGCGCTATCGATGCCACGCCAGTACTAATTGTTATGGACTATGCTTTTGGTGAACAGGCCTTTGAAACTCTTGATGAATTATTAAAACCTTATAAAAAATCAAAGAAAATTATAAATTTTTTAGATGTTAAGTCGGTATCAATTATGGGTAAAGCAGGTATTCTAGAAGGAGGTAAAGGAGATATTATGCTTCCCTCTGCCCATGTTTTCGAGGGCACTGCTGACAACTACCCTTTTAAAAATATGCTTAAAAAATCTCATTTTGAAGGAGAAGAAATAAAAGTTTGTAAAGGAGCAATGATTACTGTTTTAGGAACTTCGCTTCAAAACAAAGATATTTTAAAATTTTTTAAAAACTCCACCTGGAACGTAGTAGGTCTTGAAATGGAAGGAGCGCACTATCAAAAAGCAATTCAATCCGCTTCTAAAATACGCCGCAGTATTAGCTCAAAAGTAAAGGTTCAATATGCGTATTACGCATCAGATAATCCCCTAGAAACAGGGGGCACTCTTGCTTCAGGAGGACTTGGAACTTCTGGAGTTAAACCAACGTACTTGATTACAGAAAAAATGTTAAATCAAATTTTAGTTTAGAGAAATATTGAAAAACAAAATATTAATAACAGGAGGTGCTGGATTTATAGGCTCTAATTATGTAGAATTAGTAATTTCTAATTCAGAAGATGAAGTATTTATATTAGACAATTTAACATACGCTGGGAATTTAAAAAATTTAAAAGCGGTTTCCCACTTGCCTAATTATAACTTTATCAAAGGAGATATTTGTGATAAAACACTAATCAATAATCTTTTTACAGAGAATCGATTTAATAAAGTAATACATTTTGCTGCTGAGTCTCATGTAGATAATTCCATCACCGGCCCATCTGCATTTATTCAAACAAATATTATTGGGACTTTTAATTTGGTTCATAGTGCTTATTGTTTGTGGATGAACGGTCCAAATCAATTAAAAAAAGACTTTAAAGACGCACGATTTTTAAATGTTTCAACGGATGAGGTATATGGAACTTTAGGGGAGACTGGTTTATTTACAGAAACCACAGCATATGCTCCAAATAGCCCATATAGTGCTTCTAAGGCTTCTTCAGATTTTATCGTAAGAAGCTATTTCCACACCTATGGGATGCCTGTAGTTACTACTAATTGTTCAAATAACTACGGTGCTCATCAGCATAAAGAAAAACTAATACCTACGATCATAAGAAAAGCTTTATCAGGTGAAGTAATTCCTATTTACGGAAATGGAAAAAACATTAGAGATTGGATTTATGTAACTGATCATTGTAAAGGAATAAAATTAGTTTTAGATAATGGGAGGTTAGGAGAAACGTACAATATTGGTGGAAGAAATGAACGAGAAAATCTTTATATTGCTCATACTATCTGTGATTTATTAGATAACTTAGTGCCCAACAAAACACCTTACAGAGATCAAATGAATTTTGTTCAAGATCGAGCAGGTCATGACTTTAGGTATGCTATAGATGCTGATAAAATTGAAAGTGAATTAGGTTGGAAAGCGGAAGAAAACTTTGAAAGCGGGATTTTAAAAACAATTGAATGGTACTTAAACAATAAGGACCAATTACAATAAATTATGAAAGGAATAATTTTAGCAGGAGGATCTGGAACAAGACTTCACCCCATTACTTTAGCTGTTAGCAAACAATTAATGCCGGTTTATGATAAACCTATGATTTACTATCCTTTATCAACATTAATATATGCAGGGATTAGAGAAATATTAATCATATCTACACCACAAGATTTACCATTATTTGAGAAACTTTTAGGAGATGGTAAAAAATTCGGTTGTGAATTTACCTATGCTGTACAGGATCAACCTAATGGTTTAGCAGAAGCATTTATAATTGGAAAAGACTTTATAGGCGATGATAAAGTTGCTTTAATCCTTGGAGATAATATATTTTACGGATCTGGTTTAAAGGAATTATTACAATCCAATAACGATCCAGATGGAGGTATTATTTACGCTTACCATGTGCAGGACCCTGAACGATACGGCGTAGTTGAGTTTGATGATCAAGGAAAGGTTTTAACCATAGAAGAAAAACCTACAAACCCAAAATCTAATTTTGCGGTTCCAGGTATTTATTTTTACGATAATAGCGTAGTAGCTATTGCGTCAAATATAAAGCCGAGTGATCGAGGAGAGTTAGAAATCACAGATATAAACAACAAATATCTTAATCTAGGAAAACTAAACGTTAGTATTCTTGATAAGGGTACTGCTTGGCTTGATACAGGTACATTTGCATCTTTAATGCAAGCATCACAATTTGTTGAGGTTATTGAAGAACGTCAAGGCCTTAAAATAGGAAGCATAGAGCAAGCAGCATACGAAATGGGGTTTATTACTAAGGACCAATTAAATAAATTAATAAAACCATTATTAAAAAGTGGTTATGGTAAACATTTATTATAAAAAATGATCAAGTGAAGATTGAACAAACCCCTTTAAAAGATTCTTTTATATTAACTCCAACCATTTTTAACGATGAGCGCGGTTCCTTTCATGAAGCTTTCAATGATATCTTGTTTAAAAAAGTTTCAGGGCAAAAAGTAAACTTTGTACAAGACAATCAATCTACATCTAGTTTTGGTGTTTTAAGAGGAATGCACTACCAGGTGGGAAAAATGGCTCAAGCAAAGCTAGTAAGAGCTATCGAAGGAAGAATTTTAGATGTCGTTGTTGATATGAGAAAAGAATCTGAAACCTTTGGCAAGCATTTCTCCGTAATTTTAGATGATATTTCCAAAAAACAATTATTCGTACCTCGCGGTTTTGCACACGGATTTATCACTTTGTCTCCAACTTCTAAATTTGCATACAAATGCGATAATTTTTATGATAAAGCATCGGAGAGAGGAATTATATATAATGACGCAACTCTTCAACTGGATTGGCATCTCCCAAATGACAAACTAATCATATCAGATAAAGATTTAAAACTTCCTTCTTTTTTAGAAGCAATAGCAGAATGAAAATAGTTATTACAGGCGCAAACGGACAACTAGGAAAGTGCATAAGAGATATATCGAATCATTATCCAGAATATAATTTTCTATTTCTTGGCCGAAAAGAATTAGACATTGTAAATAAAGAAGCAATCCGGGTATTATTTGATAAAGAAGAATTTGATTATTGCGTTAACACGGCAGCATATACTAATGTTGAAAAAGCAGAAAGTGAAAAGGAAAAGGCTTTTTTAGTTAATGGAGATGGTGTAAAAAACTTAGCAAAACAGTGTAAGAAAAACAATACCACATTGATTCAAATATCAACAGATTATGTATTTGATGGAAAAAAAAGAGCCCCCTACACTGAAAAAGATCCAACGAATCCAGTTAATGTTTATGGAGCATCTAAATTGGAAGGAGAAAAGGCGTTACAAGAAATTTTGAAGAAACATTATATTATTAGAACCTCATGGCTTTACTCCCAATACGGCCAAAATTTTTACAATACAATTTTAAGATTTGTAAATGAAGGAAAATCAATAACTGTTACAACAGAACAAACAGGAACTCCAACTAATGCTAACGATTTAGCAGAGGTTATTCTTAATATCATAGCATCTGATTCTAAGAAGTACGGTATTTATAATTATAGTAATGAGGGAGAAGCAACTTGGTATGACTTTGCAAAAGAGATATTAACGCAAACGGGCCAATTAACACAAACAAATCTTGTAAAAACGGACTATTACCGTACATTTGCACAAAGACCAGTGTTTAGTGTATTAAACACAGAAAAATTTACTGAAGTATTTGGTTTTTTATTACCCTCTTGGGAAAAAAGTTTAAAAAAAATAATTCCCTAATGAAATATATTTTATTAATATTTTCAGTCATGCTTTTTTTAGGTTGTACTGAGTCAGAAAAAAAAATACAACAATCTTTTTTTGTTGCTGGACATGCATATGGAAAACCTGCTCCAACAGGAAAAAAGGAGCTTTACCCTCCATTTAAAGAAAAGTTTTCTTTTTTAAATAGTAAAAATTTATCTTTTGGTGTTTTACTTGGAGATGTTGTTAGGTATCCCAGTAGTTGGCCTAATGTTTTAAAAGAGCTGGAAGATCTTACTATGCCTTATTATATAGCAAGGGGAAATCACGATGGGCCTTTGGACAATTTTGAAGATATGTTTGGAAAATCATATCAAAAGTTTGTTCAGGACAATAATTTATTTATCGTATTAGATCCAAATATTGACCAATGGAATATTTCAGGAGATCAACTTGTTTTTTTAAAAGAAACTTTGCAAAATGAGGGCCAAAATGCTGACCATATCTTTATATTCATGCATCAATTGATATGGTGGTCTAAAGAAAAATTTTCAGAACCAAAACCAAATTGGCAGCAAAACAGAGCAGAAACGCCAAATTATTGGTCTACAATACAGCCTATTCTAGAGTCTATCGGAAAAGAAGTATATTTATTCGCAGGAGATGTAGGTGCTTTTTCGAAAGAATACAAAAAGAAAGATCACATAATAGAGTATGCATATTTTAAAGAAAATAATATTACTTATATAGCTACTGGAATGGGTGGAGGTGTTAGAGATAATATAGTAATTGTGGATATTTACGAAGATAAATCCGTGAAACTAAATTTAGTTCATCTAAACGGAGATAATATTAATTCTTTAGGTAAATTAAAGCATTAAGGCGAATGATGGTTTTAAAAGCTAATAATCGAATTTTTTTTTTAATCGCATTTTTCTTTGTAATAATAAGCATATTTTTTTTGTTATATAAGAGCAACTTTTTAGAAAAGAACCCTTCAGAAAACAATCCCTTTTTAGTTGAAATGCCCCAGAAATATAGTAGCATACTTAAACATGCTAAAAAAATTAATAATAGCTATTTTGGTACTATTTATGAGGATGATCTTACCAAGGAGCTATTAATATTTAAGGAATTTCCCACTATAGACGAGCAAGAAACTGATTTTAATATCCGATTACTTTACACTACCAGCGAACAGCCAAAGGATTTAAAAAAACTAGAAACTACTAATACTAATAAAGCGGTTTTATATAGTTATAATAATATAGACTACGGTGTGTTTATTAAAGAATTGCCTCAAGTAAATGTAATAGAAATTGAAGTTAGTATAGACAAATACAGAACAGCAAGAAACGATTGGAATACCACCATCAAAACCCGGACTAACGAAGAGGTGGAAAGTTTAATTTTCAAAAACAATAACTATTCAAAGTTTTCTATTCCAAACCCTTATATGTATTTCTATAAAAAAAGTCTTGATGCAAAAAATATAAAACATTTACCATATTCTTATAGTTTAAAAAACGACAGCCTTTTTCAAACGACACAAAGTATAGAATTTTATATCAAGCAAAACAATGTTAACCTTGCTACCGTGAGTGATTCAGATTTATTTTGGAAGGCCATGAATAACGGGAATGACTCTCTAATTTCTAGTCTTAATTTTTTAGGACCTAAAGCAGAACAATTGAAAATTAACCTGCTTAAAAAAACCAATATAGATTCCGTTTTTGATATCACTAAATTAATCGATTACTTTATAATAAAAAATATTTTTACTAGTGGGTGTAACGAAATATTGCATTTTGTTTTGAATAAAAAAACAAGATTATTAGAGCCTTTTTATGTGGATTCAAATTGTCTTGGAGAAATGGCTAAAATTGTAAAAGCACCAAAATTAAAAACCTCTTCTTTTTTAAAGGGTTACATTAGAGCTATTGACAGTGTGAGTAAAGACTTTTTAGCTATATCTAACAAAGATGCCTACAAAAAAGAACTGGCGCTTATAAATTCATATTATCCCAATAAAATTTATAATTACAATACTCTGTTGGTAAATCAAAATTTATTAATAAACAGTTTATTTTTTTATTCAATAATTTCTGCTGAATTTATTTCATTAACAGACGGAAACTTGAAACTATCCCTTCACAACGTTTCTGATTTTCCAATAGAAATAAAAGGTCTTAATTATAAGAAATCAAAGCGAATATCAACTTTGAGTCCTTTTCAAGAACTATTAATGGGGCAGAAGAAAATTATAGATATACCTCTTCCAAGAAGTTTTGAAAATTTATTTGTCCATAAGAAATCAAAAACTACAGGGTTTAAATTATCAAAGGATATTTACGATTTAAAAGTTGTTTTTTCATTTATTGGTCTTGATTCAATTCATAGAGTATCAATAGCACCATACATTGCTTCTGAAGTTAAAAAAGATGACTTATTTAGGACCTCACCAACTATTAAACTAAATAAAGACTTAGTTATAGATCAAAAGAAAAAAGAGATTACTTTTTTAGACTCTATAATTATTGACACGCCATTAATTATCCCGCCAGGATATATTTTAAAAGCAAAATCTGGAACAAAAATCAATATTCTTGACGGAGGAAAAATTATTTCGAATTCGCCTTTAAAATTCATTGGCACCAAAAAATCACCTGTAGAAATTTATTCCTCAGATAAAAAAGGTCAAGGAATATTGGTTTTAGCAGATAAAAGAAATTCGTATTTAAAATATGTATCGATCAAATACTTAACAAACCCGTCTCATGGTAATTGGACAGTAACAGGTGCCATAACCTTTTACGAATCTCCTGTGAAATTAGAATATGTATCGATATCAAATAATAGATCTGAAGATGCTTTAAATATTGTACGAACAAATTTTTTTATGAGTTATTGTACTCTGAAAAACACTAAGTCAGATGCTTTTGATGGGGACTTTGTTGAGGGTATTGTAAAAGACAGTAATTTTATAAACTTAGGAAATGACGCTATAGATGTTTCAGGTTCAGATATCAAAATAACAAACGTAACTATAAACAAAGCAGGCGATAAAGGCTTAAGTGCAGGAGAAAATAGTAAAATGACTATAAATAATGTAACAATAAACAATAGCGAGATTGGTCTTGCCGGAAAAGACTTATCTATTGTGGAAGGAAAAAACCTAACTATTAGGAACAATAAACTTGCATTTACTGCCTTTAAAAAAAAGCCAGAGTTTGGTCCTTCACATATAAAACTTACAAAAGTAAAGTTAGATAGTGTTGAAACCATTCATCTAATAGAAAATAAATCATCTCTTCATTTTAATGGAAAAGAGGCCACAACTTTAAAAAATGTAAAAAGCAAAATGTACGGTGTAGAATTTGGGAAAAGTAGCAAATAAAAAGAGATATTTAAAAATAATATGACTTATAAACCTTTAAAAGAAGAAAGTATTATACATTATATAAACCCTAAACATAATTATAGGTATGAACGAAAATTTACAGTTCCAGATAATTATAAAACAAGTAGAATCGAAGCAACAGTAAAGAAAAATAAATATCTATTTAGAGAAGTTTACCATCAAAGACAAGTTAATAATATTTATTTTGATAGCGCTGGTTATAATGACTATTTTGATAATGTATTAGGCGTTTCTGAAAGAAAGAAAATCAGAATACGCTGGTATGGAGAGACCTTTGGAGTTATTAAAAATCCGGTATTAGAAATTAAGATTAAAAAAGGATTAGTAGGAGACAAATGGTCATATCAACTAACCCCCTTCACTTTAGATAATAACTTTACATCGGTTAGAATTCAAAAGATTTTTAAAGAGTCTGATATACCATTACCTATTTTAGAGTCTACAAGATTAGTAACCCCTTCTTTACTTAACTCTTATTCTAGAAAATATTATTTATCAGCCAACAATAAATTTAGAATTACAGTAGATTTTAATTTAGTATATTACGGAATTGATAAAAAGTTTAATAATTTTAATATTGCACCAACAAAAGATGAAAATAAAATTGTTGAATTAAAATATAATATTGAAGACGATAAATGCGCTCAACAAATCTCTACACAATTCCCCTTTAGAATTAATAAAAATTCAAAATATGTAAATGGCGTAAATACCATAAAGCAATTTCCACAATAATAAAATAATCATGATAACACTTCAGAGCAACTCTAAGACCTTTTTAAATCAATTAGCCAATCAATTTTCAATCGGTGACACTTCCCCAACAGAATTCTTAATAAATATTTTTATTACAATAATTCTTGCATATATTCTGGGCCTTATATATACAAAATACGGAAGCTCTCTATCCAATCGAAAGAAATTAAAACAAACTTTTGTTTTAATGGCTATAACAGTAATGATCGTAATTACAATAGTAAAATCATCACTCGCTTTATCGTTAGGTTTGGTTGGAGCATTATCTATTGTAAGGTTCAGAACCGCAATAAAAGAACCTGAAGAATTAGTTTATTTCTTTATAGCGATAGCGATTGGACTTGGTATGGGAGCTAATCAACGTCTCTTGACTTTGGTTGGAGTAGTAATTATAATTATTTATATAATAATTCAAAATATAAATTCGGAAAAACAGGAAGTTTTGCAAAACTTAATAGTGATGGTTTCGAACACTTCCAATTCAAAATTAAACGAAAAAGAGATTATAGATGTTTTGAAAAAATATTGCTCAAGAGTAGATTTGCGTCGCTTAGACGAGGTAAACTCGACAACAGAACTTTCCTTCAGTGTTGAGTTTAATAGCTTACAAAACATTCTAGAAGCTAAAACTGAATTGAAAAAGATTGGGAGCATTCAATTTAGTTTTATAGAAGCTTACTAAATGAAAGTTAAATCATCAAACACAATCAGTTACATACTGATATCTAGCTTAATCTTAATGGTTTTCATTTTAATATTTTATGGGAATCCTCCCGTATATGAAACAACAAAAATTGATAAAGATGAGAAAGAATATTTTTCAGTATCACAAAAAACAACTTTGAATTTTATTGAAATCAACTTATCTGAAAAAAATTACAACAAATTAAAAAAATATAGAGACAGAGCACTAAGTATAGGTGTTATTAGTGCAAAAGAGAAGAAATATGTGTCAGCAACTTTACGATATAATGGCAAAAAGTATAAAGCAGATATTCGTCTAAAAGGTGACTGGATAGATCATCTAATAGGGGATAAATGGTCTTTTAGAATAAAATTAAAGGGAGATAAAACTATACAGGGGATGAAAAAATTCTCTATACATCATCCAATCACAAGAGGATTTATTAATGAATGGGTTTATCAGAAAACAAACAAAAAAGAAGGCTTAATAGGATTGCGTTATGGTTTTGTTGAAGGAGCAATGATTATTAAAAAAGAAGATAAATCCGGCTACATTAGTCAGAATCTAGGTATTTATGCCATTGAAGAAACTTTTGATAAACGATTAATAGAAAATAATGGACGAAAAGAAAGTGTTATACTTAAATTCTCAGAAGAAAACTGGTGGAGTGACATAAAGAAAAGAATTGCTGTAGGCAAAAAATCTGGTTTAAGATGGGATAAATTTAAATCAGAAAAAGAAGGAATATGGAAATATCCTATAAGAGTTTTTTCTGAATCAAAGGTACTGGAAGACTCATTATTATACAATTATTTTGATTTTAGTAAAAATATTTTAGAAGAATTTAGAAAAAATAATTATAGTATAAGTCAAGTGTTTAATACTAAACAATTAGCAATGCATAATGCACTGTCTAATTTATTCGGAGCCTTCCATGGCGGCTACATTATTAATCTTAGGTTTTATTACAACCCAATAACTTCAAAATTAGAGCCCATATCATTTGATGGTAACTCTGGACAAGAAATTGATAAATACCATCATTTTCTTTTTGCTAACAAAAAAAGAGATACCCTATATTTTCAGGAATTAATTAAGGCATTAGAAAAAGTATCAAAAAAAGGTTATTTAAATAATATCATAAGAAGTAATCAAAAAGAAACAAATTATTTTAACATTCTATTAAAAAAAGAATTTGATTCAAAAAATCTAAATATAAGTAAGAATATATTAGCCAAGAATCAAGAGATTATAAGAAAAGAAACAGAAAAATTAAAATCATTATATGCAACACCTAGTACTATAATTAATGAGTCTATCAAAATAAAGCCAAGTAATTATTCTAAATGGAAACTTTCAAATCTAGATTTGTTGCCTTTAACTAAAACTTATAAGGGAGATACTATTTTTAACCTCAAAAGAATAGACACTTCTTATATTTCTTATGGTATTACAAAATATGTAAATACTGATTTTATTGAAGATTATAGTGCAAGTTTTATTGTAAAGGCTTCAAAAACCAGTCATTTATTTGCAATACGAATTCAGGGTGAATATCCAAGTAGAATTGATGCTGTTTTTGATGTTTTAAACGGTAATGTCAAAGGAATTGAAAATACAGATGACTTTAATAATGGTCATGCAAGTATAAAAAAATTATCAGAGGGATGGTACCAGTGTTCTTTAAAAGTGAAACCAAAAACAAATCATTTTAAAGTAATCATTGGAATTGCAAACCCTAATTCAGCAATTCTTAACTGGGAATCAAAATCAGAGATTAATAACAGTGTTTTTATTGCTCTTTAAAATTATAATCAGATAGAATGGTAACGCAACCAATTCAACTATATTTTATCTTAATTATGGTGTAAAAGTTATATTTTTGCAGAAAGTAGTTTAATAACAATTTTAATAGACACAATCACTAACAACTAAAAAGCATTAATTATGTCACAAACCAATGCAGATGAAATAGACTTAGGATTAATATTTAGTAAAATTAAAAATAGTTTTAACAACTTGTTAATACGTCTATATTATGGTATTCAGTTTTTAATTAAGAATTGGTGGGTAATAGGAATAATTCTAGTTCTAGGTATTGCCTCAGGTTACCTTTATGAAAAATATAATAAGTCAGGAAAAATAACAACAATCATTATTCAAACGAATTTTAAAAGCACTAGCTATGTTTACAGTGCCTTGAATTTATTAAGTTATAAGTTAGATGACTCTGATTATTTGGACCAAATAGGATTTAATCCTGAGGGATTAATTACGAAGATAGAAATAAAGCCTATCGTTAATATTATTGAACTCCTTGAAAAAACAATGTATAATTATCGGGCTATTGAACCTTTATTAGAAAAAGCAGACTTTGAGGATGAACTCTTGACATCAGAAGTTTTTTTTACAGATTATAAATATCATAAGATATTTTTAAGTACCACTAGTGATGCTAATGATGAAGTTATTCAAAATTTGATAAATTACTTGAATAGCAATTCAAAATTTAATGAGATAAAAGCTGTAGTTATTGAGGATACTAAAGATCAAATTAAAGAGCTTAATATAACTATTGAAGGTATTAACAACGTTATGAGCTCAATTTCTGAGAAGTCTTCAGTTAATTCTAAACCTGAAGATATTTATATATCTACAGGAAGTGGCATTATGGATATGGGTTTATTAATGGAGAAAAAATCAGGAGCTCTTAAACTTAGAGAAAGAATAAGAACAGAGATTGTTAAGTATGATAATATAGTTACTGTTATGAACAATCCTTCACTGCATGATAAGGATAAATTATTGCCTTTAGATCAGAATACTATACCGCTTTATTTTATAGTAGCTTTTTTAATGTACTCTTATTTAAAACATCAATACAAGAAAGTTAAAAAATTAGCTGATAGTAAAAATTCTGAATTATAAAATTAAGAAAATCCTAAGATAGCTTTGAAAACCTCTTCTTTCTATAATAAGTTTACACTAGAAAAGGTAATTGCTTTGCTTTTTTTTTTAGGCGTTTTTTTTATACCGTTTAGTTCTTTTGAAGGGTTATCATTTTTAGGAGAGTTCAAAAAAGAAGCTAGTTTTTTCTTTTTTATTATAGTATTTTTTCTTCTTTTAATAGCTGTTTTCTTTTCTCAAAAAATTAGAATCCCTTTTAAAAATCCACTCTTTTCATTATTGTTGATTATACTGTTGTGGTTTTTTATTTCGACATTACTAAATACTCATAATATAATCCATTATAATTTTAAGTATACCTCTGGAGTTAATAGATTTATAAGGCAATACGCTGTTTTGATTTTGTCATCTGTAATTCTATTAGTATCTTATTATAATGTAATGAGCAGGTATACTAACAGTGAGATATTTAATAAAATTAGAAAGGTGTTTTTAGCTTCTTTGTTGGTGGTTTTTACCTATGGCTTTTTTGAAATATTAATAGTTAAATTTAATATTAATGCTTTAAGAAGCACTTTGCTTTTATTTGATTATTTCCCTTTTACAAATGTATATATTGATCCAAATGGAGAAAGAATTTCCTCTGTAACTTATGAGCCTCCGGCACTAGCAACATACCTACTAACTATTTCTGGATGGATGTTTAGCTACATTATTACTGAAAAAGGAGTAAAGAGGTTTATTCCGTCATTAATGATATTGATTTTAGCTTTATTTTCTGGGTCAAGAGCTGGTTTAGTAATTATTGGAGCCCAAGTTTTAGTATTTCTACTATTATTATATAAAAATAAGAAAAACCATCAGTTATTATTAAGATTGGCAACAGGTTTTGCCTTTATAACTCTAATAATTGGAATAATAAAAGGCCCTGAAATTGTTAATTATTTAAAAGAAAAAATTACTTCATTCAAAATAAACGACAATAACCACGCTGTTTCAAATAAATCTAGATTCGGAATACAATATGCATTATTTCAAGTTTTTTTAGATAATCCTGTTTCTGGGGTAGGTTATGGCCAACAAACTTACGAAATGATTAAAAATCTTCCTCCTTGGTCTACCTATAATAATTGGGAGTTTAAAATTAAATATCTAAATCCGGAACATCCAAATTTTCCTCCTGGATACAATTTATTTATAAGAATTTTGGCAGAAACTGGAATCGTTGGATTTGTTTTATTTACTAATTGGATTTTGTATATTTTGTACACCTGTTTTAGACTTTTTAAATTAAAAAATCAAGATTCAATCTTTGCTATGGTTTTACTTATATCAATGATTGGTTTTATAATGAATTGGTTTAAAATGGATACCATAAGAGTTTTCGGATTTTGGATTAATTTCGCTCTATTATTAATTTTAACCAGAAATATAAAATTTAAAATTGATAAAAAATAAACTCATATTATTTTTAAAAGATAGATTTGTAAGCAAAAGCCTTAAGGTTCTTTTTCTTAGAGTTGGTGGGGTTATTTTATTTTTTTCATTGACTTTATTTTTAACAAATAATTTTCCAACGGAAGAAGTTGGTAAATATGACTTTACAAGGTCGTTATTACTCATCTTAGGAGGACTTTGTTTGCTTGGTACCGATCAGGCTATTATATTTTATTCAGGTGTTTTAAAGGCTAGAAATAAGTTAGGTGAATTAAAAAGAGTCTATAAAAAAATGATGATGATGATTTTTGCTTCATCCACTGTAATAGTCTTGTTATTTTTAATTGTTCCAAATTCCTCAATTAATTTATTTTTTAATAAGCCAGGCACATCACAATTAATATTAAAACTAACGCTATCAATTATTGCCTTTACGGTTACACTATTAAATATTGATACATTAAGAGCTCTACAAAAACCTCTTTTCTCAGAATTGTATCGAAATATTTACCGGCATGTTTCTTTCTTACTAATAGCAATTATTCTCTTTTTGACTGATCATACTTATTGGTTAACTGAAGCGTTTCTATTTAGTTTTTTTATACTAGCCATCTCTAGTTCCTATAGAGTTCACAAGGTATTTAAGAACTGTAACAATGACTATATAAAAAAACCTTACTCTTATAAAGATATCTTTTTAAGATCATTCCCAATGGCGCTAAGTTCCATATCTTATTTCTTGATGCAAAGCGTTGATATAATTCTATTAGGAAAATTTTCAGATTTTGAAACAGTAGCTTATTATGCCTCTGCTGTAAAGATTGCAACCATAACATCACTAGTTTTATTGTCTGTAAATATCATTGCAGGGCCTAAAATTGCTGAATTCTACTCTAATGATGATTTTGTATCATTAAAAACAATTGTAAAGAAAAGTTCTCGATTAATAATTTTGTTTAGCATCCCTGCTATTTTATTTCTATTTATTTTTTCTGAATTTATATTGAGTTTATTCGGCGAGAATTTTATAGAGGCAAAAAAAGCACTATGGATATTACTATTAGGGCAATTTTTCAGATCATTAAGTGGACCAATAGCGATTTATATGAATATGACAGGAAAACAAAACAAACTAAATCAGTTTTTATTTATGGGGTTGATTGTCAATGCAACTTTAAATTGGTTTTGTATCCCAGTTTTTGGTATGATGGGCGCAGCATTTGCAACGGCTTTTAGCATATTATTTTGGAATGCATTTGCGATACTTTATTCGTATAAGAAAGATAAAATAAAAACATTTATTTCTTAACAACCTTATGAAAAGTGACTTAATAATATTGATTGCACATTATAATAATCCAAAGGGATTAGAAGATTCTATACTGTCTATCAAAGAACCTTTTAGTGTTGACCTTATAATTGTTGACGATGGAAGTACGATTAAGTTTGATGAAAATTATATAAAATCTGTTTATACTAATGGAAAAATATTTTTTGAATATTTAAACAAAAACTCTGGAGTAGGTGTTGCAGCAAATAAAGGGCTTAAAAAAATTGAAGAGTTAAATTACCTCTTAATTGGTAGGCTTGATTGTGGAGACTTATGTTACGAGAATAAATATAAAAAACAATTAAAATACCTAAGTGACAATCCAAAAGTAAAAGTTTTAGGAACGTGGGCACGTTTTATTGATGAAAAAGGTAATTTTTTGCATAATTTAAAGTTACCAACAGCATATTCGATAATTAAGAAGAAAATGTATTTAAATAGCATGTTTTGTAATCCTACGGTAGTTTTTTACGCCGAGATACTTAAAAAAACAGGATATTATCCATATAAATACAGACACGCATCCCAAGATTATGCATTTTTTTTTAATGCCGTAAAGCATTTTAAATGCGAAAATTATCCAGAGTTATTGATGGATTATATTGTTGATCCGAATTCTATTTCTACCACAAAAAGAAAATTGCAAGTAAAAAATAGAATAAAGATTGTTTTAGAACATTTTTATTTTGGATTCTATCCAATTTATGGGTTAATTAGAGGTTATATATTATTGTTGCTTCCAAGAAGAATTACAACCCTGTTTAAACAACTATTAAAAAAGTAACAAATGAAGGAAATTTTAAAAAGTATATATCCGTATTTGTTTTTGTTTTTTGTTTTTGTATTGCCTTTAGATAAGTATGCTACTGCAATTCCTAATATTGTATTAATTGCCTTACTCACTTTTTTTCCTTTTGTTGTTTCTAAAAAAGACTTTCTAAAATTAAAATCTAAAAATATATACATATTTGGTATACTCATTTTTTACATATCAACTAATAGTTTATTGTTCCAGGATTATTTAAATGATATTACAATTATACAAAAGGTAATCTCAGCATTTTTATTAATTGTACTTTATATACCTATAGAAAATATAAATAAGCTAAAAAAAACCATTATAGTTTCTGTTTTTATAGGGATATTAATCTCTCTCTGGAACCTTTATTTTTTCTACCTATCAAACGAAGAATTCAAGTTCGCTACAGGTTCAATAATAAATGAGGTATTAATTATAGATAGATTATACTTAGGAACTTTATGTATTATAAGTATTATTGCTTCTCTAGGATTAATGGATAAAAATTTTAATGCCACGAATAAATGGTATTTTACCAATATTATTATTAATGTAATTTTTGTGCTACTCATTTCTTCAAGAGTTGCTATTATATTGTTGTTTCTCTTATATTCAATAAAAATTTTTTATACAAAAAAAAGAAAAACTTATTTCTTTTTTTCTATTGGAATTATAGGAGTAACAATGATTTCGTTTTATTTAAATAATAATTTACAAGAACGTTTCTTATTTACCAATAATACTGAAAAAAATCTAACTTATATTGAGCTTGTAAAGAAGTGGGAGCCAAGAGTTGTTATTTGGGAGTGTAATAATTTAATAACAAAAAGTGATTTTAATTTATTTAAAGGTATTGGATTTTACAGAGCACAAGAGAAATTAACGGATTGTTATGGAGAAGTTATAAAAGACCCTAAAAAAAGAGAATACTTTATTAAAAAACAATTTAACCCCCACAACCAATTTTTAGATTTTTATTTATCGAGTGGCTTAATTGCGGTAATATTGTTTTTGATACTTTATAGTTTACTGTTTTTTCAAAGTAAATATTCTTATTACAAAATGGCATTATTTATCTCTCTTTTGTTATTTACTTTTATAGAAAGTTTTTTTCACAGGCAATTAGGAGGTTATATATTTGCGCTGATTTTAATTTTAATAATGTTTGAAGAAAAATCAAAAAATTTAGAGAAATTATCAAAACAATGAAAAAAATTAAAATAGCCCATATTCTAAATTCTGTTGGTGGAGTTGATGTTTCCTTGAGATTAATATTAGAGAATTGTAATCCAAATCAATTTGAACATATTATAGTTCATGGTCAAAATGATACTAAAGTAAACTTTGTTAATAAAGATCATCGAAAATTAATAGACTATAAACTTTCTATACAGCGTGAAATTTCACCTCTAAATGACTTTAAAGCAATTTATAATACTATAAAAATATTAAAAGCTGAAAACCCAGATATTATTCATGCACACAGTGCTAAAGGGGGTATTATTGGAAGAGTTGCTTCTATTTTTTTTAACACAAAAGTATTGCACACTCCACAAGCTTATTCCTATTTAAGCAGTCCAAAAGGATTAAAAAGAAAAATTTTTTTAGTAATTGAAAAATTTTTCAAAAATATAAATTCAATCTTAGTAGCCTCATCTCCGTCTGAATTAAATAGGGGGATAAATGATGTTGGATACAAAAGAAAGAATACAAATTTATTTAATAACAGTATTAATCCTATCGAGTTAGACAATGATCAAATCTCCATTAGCCTCCCCTCTGATTTTATTTGTAGTGTTGGGAGACCATCATTTCAAAAAAATATTGAAATGATGGTTGAAGTTATTAGAGAGGTAAAAAAAGTAATACCAAAAATTCATCTTGTAATACTAGGTGTTGGTGAGTATAGTCCAAATAAAAAAAATATTGAGAAATTAATAAACAAATACACTCTTGAACAAAACATCACGTTAGTGCCTTGGATGTATCGAGGTGAAATTTTTAAAATTATTAAGAAAAGTAAATTTTATATCTCTACGGCTAGATATGAAGGATTGCCATACTCAATTATAGAGTCTTTGGCCTTAAAAAAAGCCTGTGTTGTTACAAATACTGATGGCAATAGAGATTTAGTAAAAAACGAAATAAATGGATATGTTGTTGAAGAAAATGATATAAAGACTATGGCAAATCGTATTTTTACACTTTATAATAATGATGAAAAGAGAAAAGTATTTGAGCATAATGCTTTCGAATCTTTTAAATCTAACTATAATATAGAGAATAATATTCTTAACATCGAAAGGATTTATAGAAAATATATAAACTAATTTAAATTAATAGAAAATTGAAAATAGCAGTAATTGGTACAGGGTATGTAGGTTTAGTAACTGGGACTTGTCTAGCGGAAACAGGAAATGAAGTTGTATGTGTAGATATTGATCAAGATAAAGTAAATAATATGAAATCTGGGATTGTCCCTATTTATGAACCGCATCTTGATTTATTATTCGAAAGAAATATAAAGGCAGGAAGACTAAACTTTACAAGTTCTTTAGATGAAGGGTTAAGCTTTGGAGAAATTATTTTTCTTGCACTTCCTACTCCTGAAGATGAAGATGGCTCTGCAGATTTGTCATATGTTTTAGGAGTTGCAGATCAAATAGGAAAAAAAATTAAAGACTATAAAGTTATTGTAGATAAAAGTACAGTACCAGTCGGCACAGCTGAGAAAGTTCAAAAAGCAATTTCAAAAAATGCAAAGTGTAACTTTGATGTGGTTTCTAACCCTGAGTTTTTAAGAGAAGGATTTGCAGTTGATGACTTTCTTAAACCTGAGAGAATTGTGATTGGATCTCGTAGTGAAAAAGCTACAGAATTAATGAAGAAACTATATAATCCATTTGTTCGATCAGGAAATCCAATAATCATTATGGATGAAAAATCAGCAGAATTAACCAAGTATGCAGCGAATGCTTTTTTAGCAACAAAAATTACTTTTATGAATGAAATTGCTAATTATTGCGAGAGAGTCGGTGCTGATGTAGATAAGATAAGAGTAGGTATTGGTACTGATTCAAGAATAGGAAATCGATTTTTATTTCCAGGAATAGGATATGGTGGTTCTTGTTTTCCAAAAGATGTAAAGGCTTTACAAAAAGCAGGAAAAGATGTATTATATAATTTTAAAATTCTTGATTCTGTTATTGAAGTTAATGAAAAACAAAAAACAATTTTATATCCTAAAATTGAAAAATATTTTAAAGGTAATTTATTAAACAAAAAAATAGCAATATGGGGATTAGCTTTCAAACCTGAAACAGATGATGTAAGAGAGGCCCCAGCAATTTATTTAATGAATAAATTATTAGATAAAGGCGCATTATTATCGGTTTATGATCCTGAAGCTATGCCAAATATTGAGAAAAAATTTGGGGAAAAACTAAATTACTCGGAATCTATGTATGATGCTTTAGAAGATGCTGATGCTCTTGTTATTTGTACTGAGTGGAGTGTTTTTAGAACACCAGATTTTGACAAGGTAAAGAAACTTTTAAATCAGAATATAATTTTTGATGGTAGAAACTTATATGAAACCGAGGAGATTAAAAAAGAGGGGTTTTTATATCACTCAATAGGGAGAATATAAACTAAAATATATGAAAAAAAGAGTTTTAATAACTGGTGCTGCAGGATTTTTGGGATCTCATCTATGTGATAGATTTATCAAGGAAGGTGATTTTGTTATCGCAATGGATAATCTAATTACAGGAGATATAAAAAATATTGAACACTTATTTAAGCATAAAAACTTTGAGTTTTATCACCATGATGTTTCAAAATTTGTAAATGTTCCTGGTGAGTTAGACTATATTCTTCATTTCGCATCGCCAGCAAGTCCAATAGATTATCTTAAAATACCTATTCAAACATTAAAGGTAGGTTCTTTGGGGACCCACAATTTATTGGGTTTAGCCAAGGCAAAAAATGCAAGAATAATGATTGCTTCAACTTCTGAAGTGTATGGCGACCCTTTAGTGCATCCACAAACTGAAGAATACTATGGTAATGTTAATACCATTGGTCCAAGAGGTGTTTATGATGAAGCAAAAAGATTTCAAGAGTCAATAACTATGGCATATCACCGCTTTCACGGGGTTGATGTTCGCATTGCTAGAATCTTCAATACCTATGGCCCAAGAATGAGGTTAAATGATGGGAGAGTTATACCAGCATTTATGGGTCAAGCTCTCAGAGGAGAAGATTTAACAGTTTTTGGAGATGGTTCGCAAACAAGATCATTTTGCTACGTAGAGGACGAAATAGAGGGTTTTTATAAACTCCTTAAAAGTAGCTACGTTTATCCAGTTAATATAGGAAATCCTAATGAAATATCTATTTTAGATTTCGCTAAAGAAATTATTAAGCTAACAGGAACTAAGCAAAAAATTATTTTTAAACCACTACCAACCGATGATCCCCTTCAAAGACAGCCTGATATAACAAAAGCAAAAGAAATATTAAATTGGGAACCAAAAATATCAAGAAGTGAAGGGATGAAAAAGACTTTTAAATATTTTAAAAGTCTTACTTCTAAAGAATTAATGAAAAGCGAACACAAGGACTTTTCTAAACATATTAGAAAATAAATAAATGATTTTTAAAAGAGGAAGATACTCCGGATTTTTGAGGCCTATTTCGTATGCTTTAGATTTGTTAATTATTGGGTTAGTTGCAAATCAATTGAATCTAGAAAAATCTACATTATTAAACTTTATATTATTTATTTCTTTTTCATGGATTGTATCTTCATTATCGACCAGATTTTATGAAATATACAGATTTACAAGTGTTACAAGAATTTTTACTTTGGTCGGGAAACAGTCTGTTTTATTTGTTTTACTAGTTTATTCTTTTTTTGGGTTTCATAGAGAAATTAAACTGAACCCAAAATTTATAGTAGAATATATATTAATTGTAGTATTTCTAATTACCATTTTAAAAATCTCTATCTATATTTTACTAAAAAAATATCGGACAATATTTAATGGAAACCTAAGGAAAGTAGTCATTATTGGATTAAATAAAAAAACTGACCAATTGAGAAAGTATTTTAATGATAATCCAGATTATGGCTACAAACTAATTAAAATATTTAATTTAAAAGATAATATAAATATTGATAGTATTACGGAATATATTTCTGAAAATGAAATTGATGAAATTTATTCCTCTGTAACTGAAATTAATAATCAAGAACTCGTTAAGCTAATTGACTATGCAGACAATAATCTTAAGATTTTAAAATTTTTACCTGATAATAAAGAAATCTATTCTAAAAAATTAGATTTTACTTACTATGGTTATTTACCTATATTATCCCTTAGAAATATACCTATTAATGAACCCATAAATCAATTTGTAAAAAGAAGTTTTGATATTTTATTTTCATTAATAGTTATTATTGGAATACTTTCTTGGCTAACTCCATTATTAGGTTTAATTATTAGAATTGAGTCTAGAGGACCTGTTTTTTTTAAACAAAAAAGAAATGGTTTAGATTATAAAGAGTTTTATTGTTATAAGTTTCGCTCCATGAGACCAAACCCTGAAGCTCATCTACATCAAATAAGAAAAGGAGATCCAAGAGTAACACGTATTGGAAAATTTATAAGAAAAACAAGTATTGATGAGTTACCACAATTCATTAATGTTTTAAGAGGAGAAATGTCAGTTGTTGGGCCAAGACCCCACATGGTAAGCCACACTCACATGTATGCTGAAAAAATAGATAAATTTATGGTACGACATTTTGTTAAGCCTGGTATTACAGGACTTGCTCAAGTTAGTGGCTTTAGAGGTGAAGTTGAAGATGATAATTTTATTACAAATCGAGTAAAGTATGATATATTTTATCTTGAAAACTGGTCTATTATTATGGATTTAAGAATTATAATTCGAACAATCTATAATGCGCTGAGGTGGAGAAGAAAAAGCTTATTAAATAGTAATAATTAGGAAGTAATTTTATAACAATCCAAATAAATACGGTCATTAAAATTAGCGCAACCAATTACAAACAATTATTTTTGTCAGATTAAATTACATTTCAAAAATGAATATACTAATTTTAGGATCTGGAGGTCGAGAACACGCATTTGCATATAAAATTTCAGAGAGTATTAGATGTAATAAATTGTATGTAGCACCAGGAAACGCTGGCACATCTGAGATTGGAACTAACATTTCTATCGCTGTTACTGATTTTAAAGCGATTAAAGAGACTGTTATTAAACGCCAAATTACTATGGTTGTAGTAGGTCCTGAGGACCCATTAGTAAAAGGAATCGTTGATTTTTTCCATTCAGATTCAGAATTAAAAGACGTACTGCTTATTGGACCCTCAATGGCAGGTGCTCTTCTTGAAGGGAGTAAAGAACGGGCTAAAGAATTTATGATTAATCACCAAATTCCAACAGCAGCTTATCAAAGCTTTACCAAAAAATCAGTATCAGAGGGTAAATTATTTTTAGAAACATTAAGCTCCCCCTACGTTTTAAAGGCGGATGGTTTAGCCGCAGGAAAAGGGGTTTTAATTATTAATAATATTTTGGAGGCTCAACAGGAATTAGAAAACATGCTTACCCATGCTAAATTTGGCACTGCTAGTTCTACTGTTGTAATTGAAGAATTTTTAGATGGTATTGAGTTAAGCGTTTTTGTACTTACCGATGGTAAAAATTACAAAATATTACCAACAGCTAAAGATTACAAACGTATTGGCGAAGGGGATATGGGTTTAAATACTGGAGGTATGGGAGCCATATCACCAATTCCTTTTGTTGATAAAAAATTTATGAAAAAAATAGAAGATCGTATTGTTATTCCAACGGTAAAAGGTCTTCAGGAAGAACAAATCGACTATAAGGGTTTTATTTTTATAGGACTTATTAAAGTAAATAATGACCCCTTCGTAATTGAATACAATGTAAGAATGGGTGATCCCGAGACCGAAGTAGTTCTTCCTAGAATAAAAACAGACTTAATAACATTATTAGAAGCTACAGCAAATCAAAATTTAGATAAAATTAAGTTAGAAATTGATAATAAAACTGCTGCAACTGTAATGCTTGTATCAGGAGGTTATCCAGAGGCTTATGAAAAAGGTAAAGTGATCTCTGGACTTGATACGATTTCTGATTCAATTGTTTTTCATGCAGGAACATTAAATAACGGTGATCATATTTTAACAAACGGCGGGAGAGTGATAGCAATAACTTCTATGGGGAATAACTTTAAGGAAGCCCTAGGAAAGTCTTATAAAAGTATAGAAAAATTACATTTCGATAAGATGAATTTTAGATCAGATATAGGGTTTGATTTAACCTAAATATTTATGGGCAGTAATACTTTTATCATCACTACCTTCTGTAGTATCGTATTTTTTAAGTTGTCCAATCCAATAAACGATAGCTAAAGAACAAATTATTAGAAAAATCCAAGACATAGAGTTAGCTATCCACCAATTCGTAGCTTCTAACTCACGTAATGCGTTGAATGGGGCAAATGCAACTCCCTCAAAAAAACTTTGTATTCCTTCAAAAAAACCTGTCCAAGTCATATCTTTATCATTTATGATTGCAAAAATATAAATTAAGTATCATGCTCACAAACTTTTTCAGCAATTCTAAACCTTTTCATTTCATATTAATCAGTTTGCTATTATTTGTAGGATATACCTTTTATAATTTTCAAATTTCGAGTTTTGAGAATGACTTTATTCGGCTAATTCAGTTAACGTTTAAATTTGGACTTTACATCGTCTTAATGTTAATCTTTGCCTTTATCATAAAAAAAAATAATCTCACACAAATAAATTCTTATGCATTATTTATTTTTATCTGCCTTTTACTGTCAACACCAAATGTTTTTCAAAATAGCAAACCTATTTTTTCAACGGTATTTATCTTATTAGCCTTACGAAGAATTTTAAGTTTCAATTCAAAAAAAAATATTCAAAAAAAAATATTAGACGCTTCTTTATGGATTGGCGTTGCAACACTTTTTTATTTTTGGAGTATACTGTTTTTACTAGTTTTATATGCAGCATTAATACAGCTTGCCTCCAAGAATTTTAAACTCTTTTTGATTCCAATAATAGGGATGTTTTTTGTTTTTATTATTTGTACTATTTATTTCTTATATCTAGATAATAACATGATATTGGTATACAGACCACAAAAAATTTATAAGCTTTGACTTCTCCTCATACAAACTTTTAAATAACTTTTTTTCACTTCTTGTTATATTGTCAATGACTGTAATAAGTCTTGTATTCTAAAGTTTTAAATTTCACAAAAACTCCCTTAAGAAAAAAATCGAAATATTGGATTATAATTTTTACGTTGATCACAGGAATTATTCTAGTGGCTACATAACAGGTCAAAAAAATGGTGATTGAATTAATTTTTACAATCGTACCTATTTCTATTTTATTTTCGAATTTCATTGAAGCTCTTCAAAGAAAATGGGTATCAGAAATGATGTTATGGTTTTTATTATTAGCCCCAATTTTCAGTTATTTTTTTTAAATCTAAAGCTTTCATAAGCGCTTCTCCACTGTATTAATTACAATACATTTAAATAGCGTTTATAAAATAGTATTACAAAATATAATACCTTTGCAAAAAATGAGTAAAAGTTTTTTGAGCTATAAAAGTATGGATATTGATATGGGATTTCAGCTGATAATTATAAAGCAATAATAACAATTAAATAGTCTCTCATTAAAAAAACCAAAAAGACATGTTTTCAGAAAAAGCAAATATTATTTTTAAAGAAGTTATAGAGAAATACCACATCATTGACAGGGTGGATCAAGACTTTAGCAACCCTTATGATTCACAATCTCAAAATCTAGAACACCTCCTTTACAGAAAATGTTGGATTGACACGGTTCAATGGCATTATGAAGACATTATTCGAGATCCTAATATTGATCCTAAAAGCGCTTTAACTTTAAAAAGACAAATTGATGCCTCTAACCAAGATCGTACGGATATGGTTGAGTATATAGACAGCTATTTCCTGGAAAAATATAAAATGACTTCTGTTAAAGAGAACGCAACCATTAACACAGAGAGCCCTGCTTGGGGTGTTGATAGGCTTTCAATATTAGCCTTAAAAGTTTTTCATATGAATGAAGAAGCGACAAGAGACAATGCGTCTGAAGATCATAGAAACTCCTGCCAAGTAAAACTAAATATCTTATTGGAGCAGAGATTAGATTTAAGTACTGCAATTGATCAGTTATTAAATGATATCGAATCTGGAGTTAAGTATATGAAGGTTTATAAACAGATGAAAATGTATAATGATCATGAATTAAACCCAGTACTTAGAGAAGGAAAATAATTTTTAGTTAAAGAAATCCATCTTAATTGAAAAGACCCAAAAACATATTGATTATAAGATTATCAGCAATGGGAGATGTCGCTATGATAGTCCCTGTTCTTAAAGTTTTTACCAAAACTTATCCAGAGATACATTTAACAGTTCTATCTAGAACTTTTTTTAAACCCCTCTTTGAAGATCTTAAAAATGTTACGTTCCTAGAGGCAGCTTTAGAGGATAAACACAAAGGAATTATAGGCCTATTAAGACTTTATAAAAAAATAAAATTTTTGAATATCGACGCGGTTGCAGATTTACATAATGTTATAAGATCTAAAACACTTTCTAAGTTATTAAAGCTTTTCGGAAAAAAAATATCAACTCTTGATAAAGGAAGAAGAGAAAAAAAATCCTTAACCAGGAAGAATAATAAAACGCTGAGACAATTAAAATCAACTCATCAAAGATATGCCGATGTTTTTGAATCTCTTGGCTGCCCTATTAATTTATCTTCTTTTGAGTCATTCTTAAAAAGAAAGATAGATAATGAGAAAATCAATATTATATTTTCTAAAACAAAAAAAATAGTCGGAATAGCTCCATTTGCGGCTTACAAGAGCAAAATGTATCCTTTAGAATTGATGGAAGAAGTGATTGTACATTTAATAAAGAATAAAGAATTACAAATTGTTTTGATTGGCGGAGGTCAGAACGAGATCGAAAAGTTAAATATAATCACAAAAAAATATCCTGATGTAATTAATATGGCAGGAAAGTATAAATTTAAAGAGGAATTAGCATTAATTTCTAACTTAGACCTTATGGTGTCGATGGATAGCAGTAATGGTCACTTAGCAGCCATTTATGGAGTACCTATTGTTACTCTTTGGGGTGTTACCCACCCTTTTTTAGGTTTTGCTCCATTTGGGCAACAATATAACAATAGTTTAATGGTGGATATTGAAAAATTTCCATTGATCCCAACATCAGTTTATGGGAATAAGTATCCTGAAAATTACGAAGATGCAATGAAATCGATTGCACCTCTTGATGTAGTTAATAAAGTTTTGACTTTAATGAAAAGTTAATTTGTAGTTAAACGTCATCGTAATCAATGCTTAAAATTTCTGAAACTGGATGTGCTTGACAAGTTAGAATTAGCCCTTCTGAAACCTCATTTTCTGTTAAAATTTGATTTTCCACCATTGTCGCTTTACCCTCAGTAACTCTTGCAATACATGACGAGCAGACTCCTCCTTGACAAGAATAAGGAGCGTCAATATTATTTTTTAAAGCAGCTTCTAAAATATTTTCATTTTTGGCCATTTTTATTGTCAGAATTTCCTCATCTACAACAATAGTAACCGAGATATTTTTATTTTTTACCTTTTCGCTCATATGAATATAATTTTGGTAAAAATACAAAGGAATTTATAATTTTTAAACTACGCCGTTGTTTTAAAGTTTAAATTTTAAGTACAAAATATAAAGTACTGAAAAGGAATTTTATATTAATATTCATTTATATTATAAAAGAAATGTATTTTTACACTCAATAGTAATGTATATATACTAAAAGCAAAGCTTTTAAGTTTCAGTATCATAAACAAAACAACTTATATTTTGAAGGGAATAATAAAAACTATATTTTTTTTAATGGCTATTCTGTTTTTAGCCGCATGTTCGCGTAAAAAAAACACGTTTCTAAGTAGAAGTAAACATTCTATAACCACAGAATATAATATTCTATATAACGGAAATATAGCTTTTGAAGAAGGTAAACTCCAATTAGCCTCATCGTACAGAGATAATTTTTGGGAAATTCTTCCAGTAGAGCGTTTAGAGCTGGAAGAAAGTAGTTTACTTTCAGGAGAAAGTAAAAATGAAAATTTTAATAAAGCTGAAGAAAAAGCGGCAAAAGGAGTTCAAAAACATGCCATTTTTTTAGAAGGAAAAGAATACAATCCCCAAATCGATGAAGCATATATTCTTTTAGGAAAAGCCAGATATTACGACGGTCGCTTTGTTCAAGCACTTGACGCTTTTAACTTTATTTTAAAGACCTATCCTACTTGTAATAGTATTAATAAAGCAAAGGTTTGGAAAGCAAAAACAAACATTAGATTAAATAATGAGGAAGTCGCTATTGAGAACCTAAAAAAAATGTTCGAAAAGAACCAAATAGACAAAGATGAATTGGCCGATGCAGCTGGAATTTTATCTCAAGCCTACATAAATTTAGATTCTTTAGACGTTGCATTGCCGTACATGAACTTTGCAGCTGAAAATACAAAAAACAACGAACTCAAAGGTCGCTATACCTTTATTACAGCTCAACTTTACGATAAGCTTGAAAAAATTGATAGCGCAAACTTAGAATTTGATAAAGTTATTGCTTTAAACAGAAAATCTCCCAGGGTTTATATGATTAATGCTTACATAGAAAAAGCAAAAAATTTCGATTTCACAAAAGAGGATCGTTTTGCTTTATTGGAATTATTATATGATTTGGAAAAAAATCGAGAAAACAGGCCATTCCTAGATAAAATTTACAATCAAATTGGAGAATATTATAAAAAAAATGATAGTATTGAATTAGCTATTGATTTCTACAACAAATCCATTAAATCCTACCGTGAGGATAGAGTTATGCAATCTGTAAATTATCAAACGCTAGCAGAAATATATTTTGATGACAGATCTTACAAATCTGCTGGCGCTTATTATGACAGTACACTAACAAATTTGGAAGAAGGGTCAAGACAATACAGACGAATAAAAAAGAAAAGAGAAAATTTAGATGATGTTATTAAATATGAAGATATTGCTTACAATAGCGATAGTATACTTCATCTAGTAAACATGACTGAAGCGCAACAACTAGAATATTTTACTCTATTTACCACAGAATTAAAGAGAATCGTTTTAGAGGATTCATTAGCAAAAATTCAAAATGAAGAAAATATAGAAAATAATCTTTTTTTTAATTCTAATTCCGAAAATTCTGGTTCAAAAAAAGGGCCTAGCGCTGGAGCAGGTAGCTTTTATTTTTATAACTCTACAACGGTAGCATTTGGAAAAGAAGAGTTTAGAAAAAGATGGGGAAACAGAAAACTAGAGGATAATTGGAGGTTGTCTGATAAAATTTCAAAATTGGAAAGTGTTGAAGAAAACTATATTGCACCTGTTTCGGAAAATGATCGCTTTAAACCGGAAACTTATATTGCAACGATTCCTAATGATAAAAAAATAATTGATAGTATAACTAAAGACAGAAACTTTGCATATTATCAGCTAGGACTTATTTACAAAGAAAAATTTAAAGAATATGACTTGGCAAAGGACCGCTTAGAGACTTTGGTTTCATTTAGTCCAGACAAAAGATTACTATTACCAGCTCTTTATAACCTATACAAAATTAACGATTTAGAAGGGAACAACCTTTTAGCTTCTCAATACAAAAGCGAAATTACTTTAACGTATCCAAACTCTAGATATGCTGAGATTTTATTAAATCCAAATGCTATTTTAGCATCAGACGAGTCCAGTCCTGAATATAAATACAATCAACTTTATAAAGATTTTGAAAACTCAAAATATCAAGATGTTATAGATAATTGTGATATTTATATAGCAATGTATTTTGGAAATCCGATAATTTCAAAATTCGAATTATTAAAAGCTAATTCTATAGGTCGTCAGCAGGGCTTTGAACCTTACAAAAAAGCCTTAAATTTTGTCGCCTTAACCTATCCTAACGACGAACAAGGTAAAGAAGCTTTGAGTCTCTATAAAACACTCATACCTAAAATATCAACAACAACTTTTATTATAGATAAAGAAAGTGAACGATGGAAAATAGCGTACAAGTTTAATACAAATGATTATCTTCTTGCGGAAGAATTGCACGAAAAACTAAAGGGAGTTATTATGAATTCTCAAAATGAAGAAATGTCAACATCTATTGATTATTATAATCCTGAGACATTGTTTGTAATGATTCATGGATTAAAATCGAGACAAGGCGCAAAGGGGTTTGCAGAATCTTTAAGTGAAAGAAAAAAAGATAAAATAACAACTTCTTTTTTTGAGATTTCATCGGAAAATTATGCAATTATACAAATTCATAAAAACTTTGAGATGTATTTAAACACCGATTTAACTAAGGTAACAATGCAAGATAAATCAAGAAAAACATCTAAAGAAAAGACTAAAGCTACTAACAAATCAAATAAATCTTCCAAATTAAATAGTACGAAAGATTCTAAATAATAATCAGTTATGTTTTCAGAAAAAAAAACAAAGGAATACGACAATCCGGGATCAGGACAAAATAGCATCAATGACGGAACGATACTAAAAGGAGATGTCACCTCTAATGGTTACTTTAGAATAGATGGTGTAATTGAAGGGAACATAAAAACTCCTTCAAAGATTGTTGTCGGAAAAACTGGTAAAATTGTCGGAACTTTAATTTGCAATAATGCCGATATAGAAGGTCAAGTTAAAGGGATTCTTGACGTCGAAGGCACTTTAAGCCTTAGGAGTACTTCAAAAATTGAAGGCGAGGTTGTAACAGGAAAATTAGCGGTTGAACAGGGAGCTATTTTCAATGCTACTTGTAAGATGAAAGAAGTTAATAAGAAATTAAAAATTAATTCTATTCCAGGTAATAAAAACGAAGAAAAAATAACACAAAATAATTCTTTTGACAGATCACAAAGAACACCCTCTAAAGAAATCGAAAAAAAAACCGATTGATCGTCTTAATGCTTATGCTAAGTTTTCAGGTATAGCTTTTCAAATGATTGTAATTATTGGCTTAGGCACTTATTTAGGTCTTAAACTTGATGAGAAGTACCCTAACGATTTTTCTTTATTCACAATAGCCCTCAGCTTAATATCTGTTATTATTACTATGTTTTATGTTATAAAACAAGCAACAAATACAACCTACAAAAAAACTAAAAAATGACAAAAGATTTAATAATCTATACAATTACACTTTTGGGCTTTACAATACTATTACTAGGAGTACATATTTATATCTCTGATTTGTTTTTTTCTAAAAATGTGCTCTATTTACCTATATGGGTAATTTATGTATTTCATTTTTTTTTAGTAGTCTTTGTTTTTTTCATAATTAGATTAAAGCAAAATTCGAATTCATTTACCTTATTTTTAGTATTGACAATTGTTAAAATGGTTCTTTCCATTGTTTTTTTACTGCCCATAATTACGGGAAAATCTGAAGAAAAAGTATTAGAAATAATGAATTTTTTTATTCCTTATTTTTTTTATTTAACCTTTGAAATTTATTATATAAATAATTATCTAAAAAAGCAATAAACAAAGTATTATTTGGTTTGCAAATTCATTTAATGTTATTACATTTGCACAAAAATTCAGAAACACAAAACTGTTATATTGGGAACAATAAATTATAACCATATTAAGAAACTTATTTTAGGACTGTTTTTTGTTTTTGCTTTTAGTTCACTTATAGCTCAAGAACATCAAGAAGAAACAATAAAAGTAGAAGAATTCAATATTACTGAAATGATCATGCATCATATTGGTGATTCTCACAATTTTCATATTTTAGATTGGAATGGGCACCCACTATCTATTTCATTACCAATAATTTTATGGACTGATAATGGATTGGTGACTTTTATGTCTAACGAGTTTCATCACGACGAAAAAGGAACTGTAGTTGTTGAAAAAGGGAACCAAAGGTTTACTCTTTTTCATGGGAAAATTTATTATGCAAATGATACTAAAAATAGTAATGGGGAATATATAACACTAGATTATGAGAATCATCCAAAAAATTTAAAAGTTATCGATTTATCAATTACTAAGAATGTTTTTTCAATGTTTCTGTCAATCATTGTTTTAATAATTTTATTTTTAGCTGCGGCTAGATCATATAAAAAATCTAATAATAATATGCCTTCTGGAATTGCAAAATTCATTGAACCTATTATTATTTTTATTCGTGATGAGGTAGCAATACCAAATATTGGCGAACATAAATACAGAAAATATATGCCATTTTTACTAACTATATTCTTTTTTATATGGTTAAATAACATTTTTGGTTTAATTCCTTTTTTCCCGTTTAGCTCTAATTTGAGTGGCAATATTGGATTTACATTTACTTTAGCCCTTTTAACATTTATAATAACTACAGTAGTTGCAAAAAAGAATTATTGGAAACACATTTTCTGGATGCCAGGGCTTCCAGTTCCAATGAAAATTTTCTTAGCCCCTATTGAGTTTATTGGAATGTTTGTAAAGCCAATTGCACTTATGATTCGTTTGTTTGCTAATATAACAGCAGGACACGTAATTGTATTGAGCTTAATATCGTTAATTTTTATATTAAAAACAGTTTGGATTTCTCCAGCATCCGTAATTTTCACAGTATTTATTAGTGTGATTGAAATATTGGTTGTAGCAATTCAAGCATATATATTTACCATGTTGTCTGCACTTTATTTTGGACAAGCATTAGAAGAAGAACATTAATAATTAATTTTTAAATATTTAAACTATGAGTTTAGCATTATTACAAGAAGTAGCAACGGTTTCTTATGGAGCATTTGCTGCAATAGGTGCTGGTTTAGCCGCGATTGGCGGTGGAATTGGGATTGGTAAAATTGGGGGAGCTGCTATGGAAGCAATGGCACGTCAACCTGAAATGCAAGGAAAATTACAAGGATCTGCAATTGTACTAATTGCCTTTATTGAGGCGGTTGCATTATTTGCTGTTGTTGTATCCTTTCTTGCAATGTCAGCTTAAAAATCAAAAAGGTGTAATCATTGGTTACACCTTTTTTATAAAAAATTAATTATAAATAAATTACAACTATGGATTTAGTGACCCCAGATATAGGGCTTATTTTTTGGACAACACTTTCTTTTTTGATTTTACTTTTTATATTAGGAAAATTCGCTTGGAAGCCAATTCTTAATTCTGTAAACGATAGAGAAACCTCTATTTTGAAAGCACTTAAAGAAGCTGAAAATGCTAGGGAAGAAATGAAAAATCTTACAGCTAATAATGAGCGGATTTTAAAAGATGCTAGAATTGAAAGAGAAGCCATGATAAAAGAAGCACGTGATATTAAAGTAAAAATGATATCTGATGCTAAAGAAGAAGCAAAGATCACAGCTGACGCTATAATTTCTCAGGCTCAAGAAGCTATTAAGAATGAAAAAAAATCAGCAATGGCAGATTTAAAAAGTCAGATGGCGTCATTATCTATCGAAATTGCTGAAAAAGTTGTAAAAGAAGAACTTTCTAATAAAGACAAACAATTAAAATTAGTAGAAGACATGTTGAACGATTCTACTTTAAATTAAAATTAAATGATTGGAATTAGAGCAGCAAGACGTTACGCAAAAGCAGTTTTACTTCAAGCATCAGAGACCAACACAGCTCATGTTGCTTTTGAAGATATGCAGTCGATTTCCAAAACTATTTCTGACAATAGTGATTTGAGCGAAATGCTTTTTAATCCGGTTTATAACGATGAAGATAAAAAAGAAGCGCTGCATAAAATATTTAGAGAACAAACAGATATTACCAAATCATTGATTTCTACATTAGTTGCTAATAAAAGAGCCTCTTTGTTAAATCATGTAGCTATAAGCTATATCGAATTATACAAAGAATTTCAAGGAATTAAAGTAGCTCGAGTAACAACCGCTGTAGCTCTTTCTCCAGAATTAGAAGAAAAAGTACTGGTCAAAGTAAAAGAACTAACAGGAAGTGATAAGGTAACTTTGGAAAGTACTATTGATGAATCGATAATTGGTGGATTTGTTTTACGAATAGGAGATTTACAGTACAATGCTAGTATAGCAAACAGCCTAGCAAAAATTAAACGAGAATTTAGTAAAAGTATTTAAATAAACGTCAGATTTATTCTGAATAATATAGTTGAAAAATGGCAGAAGTTAAACCAGCTGAAGTATCAGCAATTTTAAAAAATCAATTATCAGGTTACGAATCTACCGCTTCATTAGATGAAGTAGGAAGTGTTCTAACTGTAGGTGATGGTATCGCTCGCGTTTACGGATTATCAAATGCACAATACGGCGAATTAGTAGAATTCGAAAACGGATTGGAAGGAATTGTACTTAACCTTGAAGAAGATAATGTAGGGGTGGTATTATTAGGTCACTCTAAAAACATTGTTGAAGGTTCCACAGTAAAACGTACACAACGTATAGCATCTATTAATGTAGGAGAAGGTATTTCTGGCCGTGTTGTAAATACGCTAGGAGAGCCTATTGACGGTAAAGGACCGATAGAGGGGACAACTTACGAAATGCCGTTAGAGCGAATTGCTCCAGGTGTAATTTTTCGTGAGCCTGTAACAGAACCGCTTCAAACAGGAATTAAATCGATTGATGCGATGATTCCAGTAGGTAGAGGACAACGTGAATTGGTGATTGGTGACCGTCAAACCGGTAAAACAACGGTTTGTATTGATACGATTCTAAACCAAAAAGAATTTTACGACGCTGGGGAACCAGTATATTGTATATATGTTGCAATTGGGCAAAAAGCTTCTACAGTAGCAAATATTGCTAAAGTATTAGAAGAAAAAGGGGCACTAGCTTACACAACCATTGTTGCTGCAAACGCAAGTGATCCTGCCCCAATGCAAGTTTATGCCCCTTTCGCAGGTGCTGCAATTGGAGAGTATTTTAGAGACACTGGTCGTCCAGCATTAATAATTTATGATGATTTATCTAAACAGGCGGTAGCTTACCGTGAGGTATCATTATTATTACGTCGTCCACCAGGACGTGAGGCGTACCCAGGTGATGTATTTTACCTTCACTCAAGATTATTAGAGCGTTCAGCAAAAGTGATCAATGATGACGATATCGCTAAACGTATGAACGATTTACCAGACTCTTTAAAAGATGTTGTAAAAGGTGGTGGTTCGTTAACAGCGTTACCTATTATTGAAACTCAAGCGGGTGATGTATCTGCTTATATTCCAACAAATGTAATTTCGATTACCGATGGTCAAATATTTTTAGATGGAGATTTATTTAACTCTGGGGTTCGTCCAGCGATTAACGTAGGTATTTCTGTATCTCGTGTTGGGGGAAACGCTCAGGTTAAATCAATGAAAAAAGTTTCAGGTACACTTAAGTTAGACCAAGCACAATTCCGTGAATTAGAAGCATTTGCTAAGTTTGGTTCCGATTTGGATGCCGCAACTTTGAGTGTTATTGAAAAAGGAAAACGTAACGTTGAAATTTTAAAACAAGCACAAAATGATCCGTTTACAGTTGAAGACCAAATTGCAATTATTTACGCAGGATCTAAAAACTTATTACGCGATGTGCCTGTGAATAAGGTAAAAGAATTTGAAAGAGATTTCATCGAATACCTTAATGCTAAACATAGAGATACTTTAGATACCTTAAAAGCTGGAAAATTAACCGACGAAGCAATTGAAGTTTTGTCAAAAGTAGCTAATGATATTGCAGCTAATTACAATTAAAAATTAGCAATTAGTAATTATAATATTTAATTACTGATTGCTTTACACTTGATATAATGGCAAATTTAAAAGAAATACGTAATAGAATATCTTCGGTATCTTCAACGATGCAGATTACTAGTGCCATGAAAATGGTATCTGCTGCAAAATTGAAAAAAGCACAAGATGCTATTACCACTATGCGTCCTTATGCAGATAAACAAACCGAATTATTACAAAGTTTAAGTGCAACTTTAGATGGTGATATTGGTAGCGATTATACAGCAGATAGAGAAGTAAAAAAAGTACTATTAGTTGCTATTTCTTCTAATCGTGGATTGGCCGGTGCCTTTAATTCTAATATTGTAAAAAGTAGTTTGTCTTTAATGAACGAAACTTACAAAGGGAAGCAGGTAGATTTTTTTACTTTAGGAAAAAAAGCAAATGACGTTTTAAATAAAGAACAGACTATTATTGAAAATAATACTGAAATTTTCGATGTGTTAACTTACGAAAACAACGCGCAAATTGCACAGAAGTTAATGAATTTATTTACTGATGGGACGTATGACAAAATTATATTAATCTATAATAAGTTTAAAAATGCTGCCACTCAAATAATCATGAATGAACAATTTTTACCAATTGTCTCAAATCAGGAACTTGATGAAAAAGTAGAAGTATCCGACTACATATTTGAGCCGTCAAAAGAAAAAATAGTTGAAGAATTAATTCCAAAGAGTTTAAAAATGCAATTATTTAAAGCCTTAAGAGATTCTTCTGCAAGTGAACACGGAGCTCGTATGACAGCTATGCACAAAGCAACAGATAATGCTACCGAATTGCGTGATGCTTTAACCCTGCAGTATAACAAAGCAAGGCAAGCTGCGATAACTAACGAAATTTTAGAAATTGTTGGTGGAGCAGAGGCTTTAGCTGGATAAAACTTTTAGCAAACCAAATTTCATAAATATACAAAAGCCTTTTAAGTTTATTAAAAGGCTTTTTTGTTTAGCTCATCCTATTATCAAAATAATCTCCATCTGTTGTTCTCTATATTTTGGTGTGCAATTTCCGCTAATTTATTTAAAGGAGTTTTAGTTTGAGCAATGAACAACTTTTTAAATAAGACTAAAAAAAGTACTATCTAATTTTTCGGAAAACATAGCATTTGTCATATTTTGCTTATTATTTCCATCGCATTTTGTACATTTAAATATTAACGAAAAACATTAGAAGATTGGTAATTTTAAAAAAACTCTTCAAGCAAACATTTATTTACGGATTAGCGACTGTTTTACCTCGGGCTTTAGCTATTTTTTTAGTACCATTATATGTATTGGTTCTTGGTAAAGAACAATATGGAGTATACGCTTCATACATGGCATTTCTTATCCTGGGGAATGTTCTTCTTTCTTATGGAATGGAAACAGCTTTTTTTAGATTTACTAATAAGGATGATTTTCAAAAAGAAAAAGTACAATCTACTGCGCTCTTTTCACTTACGGTTACAACTCTTGTTTTTTTAACTATCACACTTTTTCTAAAAGCTGAAATTGCCACATTTCTTAATTTTAAAGTTGAATATATTACCTATGGATTATTTATTTTAGGTTTAGACGCTTTAGTGGTTATCCCTTTTGTATGGTTACGAGCTAACGAAAAACCAACTCGTTATGCTATCATTAAAATTATTAATGTTTGTACCAATCTAGGATTTAATTTATTCTTCTTTTTAGTGCTTCCTCTTTGGGCTAAAAACGATGCAAATTCCTTGTGGAGCTCTATTAATTTAGAGGAAGGAAAAGTAGCTTATGTATTTATTTCAAATTTAATTGCTAGTGGAATTACATTTCTAATTTTAATGCCTCTATATTTGAAAATGAAGCTTTTATTTGATCTAGTTATTTGGAAAAAAATGATGAAATACGCATTACCAGTATTAATAGCGGGGATTGCATTTTCCGTAAACGAAGCCTTTGATAAAATTTTATTACGTTATTTATTGCCTTCAGAGATTGCAGATGCCGAACTAGGAATGTATGCCGCTTGTTACAAGTTAGGTGTTTTCATGACCTTGTTTGCAACCGCTTTTCGATTAGGAATAGAGCCATTTTTCTTTAACCATTCTAAAAGCGAAAATGCTAAAGAAACTTATGCTACTATTACAAAATACTACACCATTTTAGGGAGCTTCATATTACTTTTTGTAGTTGTTTATTTAGACTTTTTTAAATTAGTACTAATTCCAGATAGTAGTTTTTGGGAAGCATTAGTAATTGTTCCTATTATTCTATTGGCTAATTTATGTCTAGGAATCTATCACAACTTATCTGTTTGGTATAAAGTAACCGATCGCACTAAATTTGGCGCTTATATTTCTGTTTTTGGAGCCATCATTACATTAACACTTAATTTCTTATTAATACCAATTATTAGCTATAGAGGATCTGCTATAGCCACATTGGCAGCATACGGTAGTATGATGATGGTTTCTTATTTTTTAGGAAGGAAACATTATAAGGTCCCTTACGATTTAAAAAAAATAGGATTATACCTATTGTTATCTATTGTATTTTCGGTATTTTCATTCTATGTTTTCCATGGAAGTATCTGGAAAGGGACAGTTTTACTAACAGTGTTTTTAGGAATGATTTTTGTTTCAGAAAAGAAAGAAATCAAACAACTAATAAAAAGATAAAAAAGAAGTTATTAAGTTATTACATACTAAATGAATATAAAAATAATCAACAAATCCACCCATTCATTACCTGAATATGAGACCATTGCTTCAGCTGGAATGGACTTAAGAGCTAATTTAGACAACAGCAGTAACATTAAAACCCTTAGAAAGAACAATTATTAAAACAGGACTTTTTATAGAGTTGCCTATTGGTATTGAAGCTCAAGTTAGACCAAGAAGTGGTTTGGCTGCAAAAAAGGGAATCACAGTATTAAATGCTCCAGGTACTGTTGATGCAGATTATCGAGGTGAAATAGGAGTGATATTGGTGAATCTTTCCAATGAAGATTTTACAATAGAGAATGGAGAACGAGTAGCGCAATTAGTGATCGCAAAACACGAGAGAGCAGCATGGCAAAAAGTAGATGTTTTAGGAGAAACGGAAAGAGGTACTGGAGGATTTGGTAGTACCGGAGTGAAATAGATAAAAAATAATTTAAAAACCCTGAATTAACAGGAATTATATATGAAAATAATAGTACCAATGGCGGGAAGAGGATCACGTCTGAGACCGCATAGTTTAACTGTCCCAAAGCCATTAATTCCAGTAGCAGGGAAACCAATAGTACATCGTTTGGTAGAAGATATTGCAAATTTATTAGATGAACCCATAGATGAAATAGCATTTATTCTAGGAGACCCAGCTTGGTTTGGAGATGAGGTGGTTGATAGCTTAAAACAGTTAGCAACAGAACTAGGAGCTAAGGCAAGTATTTATCGACAATTAAATCCATTAGGCACAGGACACGCAATTATGTGTGCAGAGCAATCTCTTTCTGGACCTGCTGTTATTGCTTATGCAGACACTTTAATTAGAGCATGTTTTGATCTAGATAAAGAAGCAGATAGCGTTATTTGGACTAAAAAAGTTGCCAACCCAGAAGCCTATGGAGTGGTGAATTTAAATGAAAATCATGAGATAACTGAATTGGTTGAAAAACCAACTGAATTTGTGAGTGATCAAGCGGTTATAGGTATTTATTATTTTAAAGATGTAGCTGTACTTAAAAATGAATTGCAGTATGTAATAGATAACAATATCATTAACGGGTGGCGAATATCAAATTAATGACGGGATTAAAAGAATGATGGCTAATGGTAACGTTTTTAAAACGGGTACTGTAGATGAATGGATGGATTGTGGAAATAAAGAAGTCACCATAGAAACCAATCGTAGAATGTTAGGATTTTTAAACGAAAGTAGAGAAGCTTTAATTTCAGATACTATAAAATCAACAAACTCAAAGATTATAGAACCATGTTTTATTGGAGAAGGAGTAACTCTAATAAATAGTACCGTTGGTCCGTTTGCTTCTATAGGAGCTAATACTACCATAGAAGACAGCAATGTTAAAAATAGCATAATCCAAACGCATACATTGATTAAAAGCGCTGACTTTGAATAACGCAATGATTGGAAACCACGCAACTTTTAACGGTAGGTTTACCAATGTTAGTATTGGTGACTATTCAGCATTGAAATAATTATAAAGTGAAAATTAAATACATATTTCTTGGTCTTTTATTTTTTGGGATTTTATGTATCCCAAAAGAGATGTCAGCCCAAGATAAAATGCCTACAGATGATTTAGGAAATGTAAATGACGATTTTCAAGTACACTTTTTTGAAGCTTTAAAACAAAAAGGAATAGAAAATTATGAACTAGCATTAAATGCTCTTGATAAAGCCGAAGTTGCAGTCAAAGATAACCAAGAAAACAAAGCCGTTGTTTATTTTGAAAAAGGTAAAAATTTGACCGCTTTAAAACGTTTTGAAGAGGCAGAAATAAACTATAACCTTGTTTTAGAGTGGAGCCCAGAAAAGTTAGATGTGCTAGAGGCATTGTACGATATGTATTATGACGCTAAAAATTATAAAGCTGCCATTCCAGTAGTTAAAAAACTAGTATTGCAAGACAGCGATTATAAAGAAGATTTAGCAAACCTCTACCATCGCACAAAACAATACGATAAAGCATTACTATTCCTAGATGAATTAGACGCAGAATGGGGAGAAAGCACCTATAGAAATGCACTAAGAACTCAAATTTACAGAGTTACTAGTAATACTGAAAAAGCAATAAGGAATCTAGAAGTAAAAATCACTAAAAACCCAAAGAGTGAACAGGAATACCTTAATTTAATTTATTTATATAGCGATGAAGGCAATACCCAAAAAGCTTTTGACACTGCTAAAGAACTGATAAAACAACAACCAAAATCTCAATTGGCACACCTGGCTTTGTACAAATTTTATCTAGATGAAGGTAACTCTCAAGAGTCAATTAATTCTATGAATGTTGTTTTTACTTCCGATCAAATTGAAAATAAAAGCAAGAACCGCGTTTTAGAAGACTTTTTAATATTCACTAAAAAAAATCCTGCTTTTAAATCTGAAATTGAAGGTTTAGATCTTAATATTTTAGCTTTAGAAAATAGTCAAGTTTATTTGTTATTAGGGGATTATTATTTATCGGAAGAGGATAAAGAAAAAGCATTAAATTTCTATAAAAAAGGAATCGAAAACGATTTAGATAATTACGGCTTATTAAAAAACACCGTCTTATTACAACTTGAAGTAGAAAAATATGAGGATGCCATTTTATTAAGTAATAAAGGATTAGAAATATTTCCTGCACAACCTCTGTTGTACTTAGTAAATGGAGTTGCAAATAACGAGTTAAAAAACGCAGATCAAGCTATTGAAATTTTTGAAATGGGATTGGATTATCTTTTTGACGACCCTAAAATGGAATATGATTTTTACCAACAATTAATCATTGCACATACTTTAAAGGGAAGTTTGAAAAAAGCAAAAATGTATCAGAAAAAAATAAACCAATTATCTATTTCCAATCAAACGATGGATGATTAAAATTTGTAAAGTGAAGATTAAACTTAGTATCATATTATTTATTTGTTTAGTCATTACCTCTTGTGGGGGTAGTAAAATAGCAGTGGGTTCAGAAACAGCAAATAAGAACTTATCTTCTAAAGATATAATGAAAAGTCATGATGAAGCGCTACCAAAATTTTCTACTATAGCTGCAAGAATACAAGTAAAATACGAAAGTGTTAGAGATGTTCAAAGTCTAACAGTTAGTTTAAGAATGGAGAAGGACCAAAAAATTTGGATTAAGGCATCACTACTTGGAATTACACTTGCTAAACTATTGATCACACCAGAATCTGTTAGCTATTATGAAACTATTTCTAACACTTATTTTAAAGGTGATTACTCATTACTGAGTAGATGGTTAGGTACCGAAATTGATTTTGAAAAAGCACAAGGAATACTATTAGGTCAATCTATTTTTGATTTAGATAATAAGTATGTTTCAGATGTTGTAGCTAACAAATATATGTTGCAACCTAAAATGCAACCTCATAATTTTATACATTCATTATTAGTAAATCCAGATAATTTTAAAATAGCATCGGAGTCTTTATCACAACCAACCGATGATAGAATGTTTACCATTAATTATGGAACTTATCAAAATTTAGAGGGTGGTTATTTTCCTTCAGATTTTAGAATAATTGCCACTCAAAAAGAAGAAAAAACCCAAATAGTAGTCAATTATAAAAAAATAGATTACAATGTATCCATTCGTTTTCCGTTTACCATACCTAACGGCTATGAAGAAATACAACTAAACTAAATGAGTAGATTTTATAAATATTCTTTTCTTTTTTTATCCCTAATTTTTTTTAGTTCAGGATTTGCACAAGTCAATAAGCAAAAAGAATTAGAAGAAAAAAGACAAGCTTTATTAAGTGAAATTAAGCAAATTAATAGTCTGTTATTTGCTACAAAAAAGGAAGAAAAGTCGGTATTAAATCAAGTAGAGGATTTAAATAGTAAAATTATAGCTCGTCAAAACTTAATAAGAGTTACCAATCAACAGGCCAATTACCTTTCTCGAGAAATTAATAATAACAAAGCAAAAATTACACTTTTAGAAACCGAATTAAAGGACCTAAAAGAAGACTATGCCTCGATGATAGCTAAATCATATAAAAGTAAATCGCAGCATAGTAGGGTTATGTTTTTATTATCCTCTGAAAGTTTTTTACAAGCCTATAAACGTCTTCAGTATATGAAACAATATGCCAAGCATCGTAAAATGCAAGGAGAAAATATTAAGAAAAAATCTGTTGTTTTAGAGGAATTAAATCAAGGATTATTAGAAGACAAAAAGAAAAAACAAGCTCTTATTAATCAAAATAAACTAGCAAAAACTAAATTATCAAAAGAATTAGAAGAACAAAATGAGTTAATTTCAATTTTAAAAAAAGACGGTAATAAATTTGCTAGACAAATCCAGAAAAAACAAAAAGAAGCTAATAAAATTGACAAACAAATAGAGAAGTTAATTAGAGATGCCATTGCTGCTTCCAATAAAAAAAATACCACTAATAAAGGAACTAAAACAGCCGGATCTTCCATAAGATTAGCCTTAACACCTGAAGCAAAATTATTAGCTGCAGATTTTACCAAAAATAAAGGGAAACTACCTTGGCCTATAAAAAATGGAGTCGTTGTAAAACGTTTTGGAAATACGAGACATCCCTCAATTACCCAACGTAACAACCTATTGTAGTGGTGTAGAAATTACCACCCAAAAAAATGCCAAAGCCAGAGCTGTATTTAATGGGGAGGTGATGGAAATTCAAAAAATTAAAGGTGCTTCTAATGCAGTTTTTATTAAACATGGTAATTATATTACAGTATATCAAAACTTAACTAATGTAACGGTAAAAAAAGGAGATAAAGTTTTTACTAAACAAGAAATTGGATCGGTGGCCACCAAAGCAAGCTCTGGAAAATCTATCCTCAAGTTTTTAATCTACCAGAACGATCAAAAGATGAACCCATCTAGTTGGATTTATAAGTTATAATTTTTACTTTAATCAAAATTTATATCTAAAAGCTGGAGGTGAAAATCTATTTGATACTTTTTATTTCACTTATTCAGATTGGAATAATATTTCCTGCAAGATTAAATAACAGTATTTTTAAGTAAACAGAACTTTTTTCATTTAAAATATTTGCTTAATGCTTATAAATTGTAGTACTTGCACCCAAATAATTGTGTTCTTGATGGCGTTTTTATAACAACATTGATGTTTCAAAATCAGTAATGATGGAAAAGTATGTTACTGCCTTTATAAATGAATTTACCTCAACTTTAAATTGGACTTTGGATTCCATTTTATTTAAAGTTCCTTGGAATAACAATTACTTTTGGGGACTAATCGTCATTTCACTAGTAGTTTGGTTTCTTGAAATAATTTTTCCTTGGAGAAAAAACCAATCGCTTTTTAGAAAAGATTTTTGGATGGATGGTTTTTACATGTTTTTTAATTTTTTCATTTTTTCAATTCTAATAAGCGGAGACTACGAGGTATTAGGGTTGCTTTTTCACAAAATAGGAATTACAACAAAAAGTCTAGCAGTTTTCAATATTTCAAATTGGCCAGTCGGATTTCAATTAGTTGTTTTTTTTATTATTCTAGATTTTGTGCAATGGTTGACTCATGTTTTATTGCATAAATACGATTTTTTGTGGCGGTTTCACAAAGTTCATCATTCTGTAAAAGAAATGGGCTTTGCTGCTCACCTGCGATATCATTGGATGGAAAATATACTATACAAGCCGTTAAAAACTCTAGGGGTTATGTTATTAGGAGGTTTTGAGCCAGAGCAAGCCTATATTGTTCATTTTATTGCAATAACTATTGGGCATTTAAATCATGCTAATATCAGAATAACTTGGGGTCCTTTCAAGTACATCCTAAATAATTCTGTAATGCATTTATATCATCATATGAAAACGTTACCAGAAAACAAGCCCAAGGGAATAAACTTTGGAATTAGCTTAAGTATCTGGGATTTTTTATTTAAAACTAATTATATTCCGGATGATAATGGAGAAATTGAATTAGGGTTCTCAAATGAAGAAAATTTTCCCAAAGGATTTTTAGGTCAATTATTAACAGGTTTTCGCAAAAATTAAGTCTAGATCGTGATTTAAAATAAAAACATCATATGTTCGAATCCTTAAGGAGTTGAACAACGTTCTGCTGCGTTGTATCAATAATTATTTCTTGATGGTCTTCAAATTTATTCATTGCACCTTTCATATTAACTATTGCAGGAATGCCATATTCCCTTGCTACAACTGCGCCGTGACTTAATGGAGACCCAATTTCAGTGATAATCCCTCCGATAATTGCAAAATAGGGGGACCAGCCTATATCTGTATATTCACATATCATGATGTCACCTTTAACCAATTTATCAGCGTCATTCAAAGTACGCACAACTTTAACTTTACCCCGAACTTTTCCTTGACTTACAACCGTACCCTTGTTACCTTTTTGATGAATTGTATTTTTTATAGGGAAAGGATGTCCAAAATAAACTTCATGAAAACTCATTTTTGAATAGAGAGTGTCTAGTTTTTTTCTCTCTTGTATATGCTTATTGGGGCTTTTCATTTTTCCTTCAATTAACAGGCCTATTTCTTTATGCTTAAGATAGAAAATGTCTTCTTTTGTATTTAATAAATCATCATGCATTAAAATTTTACTTAATTCAATGTAAGCAAATTTGATTTTTTGCTGAAACTTAATTGCAGCAGATTTACTCATTTCTCTTAGGGCTACAGCTTTTCTAGTAGACATAGCTAATTTTTTAACAATCATTTTTTTTACTCCATTCATTTTTGGCAATTCTTTCATTGCATCTTTAATATCGAATGCTTCAGTTGAGGAATCAAACTCTTGTGATTTCACAATATTTCTAATTACGGGAATAAGTTTTATGGGTTCTTGTGACCAATCTTTTTCTTTTAAATCTCCCTCTCTGACACATCTATGGCCATGATTCTCTAGAAACTGACTGTATACTTTATTCGTTTTCGAATTGGATTGAATCCTCTTAAGTAATTTCTCATCGGTCATTCCTTCTAGGTTTAAATTTTCGGAATCAATTGCCTTGGCTATGTTTTTCAATTGTTGAATCGATTCTGCCCCAACAATTCCATCAATATTTCTTAAAAAATGGGAAGCAATGGCATTACTTTTAGGAGTAGGGATTGGGCCACCGCTAATCGCACTAATCAATGCAGAATATTGACTTCCGGACTTAGCTGAAGTACAATAATGGTAGGAGTAAGCTTTATTTAAATTGTGTAGTTGACTATCAATCCATTCATACAAATCTCTTTTTCCTAAATTTTTAGGTTGATGAATGCTAGCATTTAAATTGCTTAATTTTCCCAATCTCTTTTTAGCTTTTCCTAAATAGGAGAACTGTTTTCTTTGATTGTTTAATTGTACAAGTAAACTTCTTTCGGGGTCCAATGATTTTCCTCCTAATGGTCTCCCTAGAATACTGTATTCAATGTATAATTTTTTTGGTAAAATAATAGCATCAGCAATTTTATACAACCCTGTCATACTTATAAATCCATGATTATAAAAATACTTAATATAAATATGCTTATTTATAATTTTTTTCTGGACACCACACTCTGTATAAAACTCTTGAATCCCATACTCTATAGCTTTTCCAAAGGTAGAAATCGATAAAGGCGATAAATGACCTGGCATCATTTCTCCAATATTTGCACGAGTTAAAATCTCTTTTTTAGCGGTAAGCTTTGAATCTAATTCATTGGGATGGATATCCGAAAGTGTTGTAATAGGACGAACTTGTAACCAAAACAATTGATCATTTTGATCTACAGCCCATTCAACATCTACAGGTTTTCCAATTTCATGTTCTAACTTTTCCAATCCAGATATTAATTCTCTTAGTATTTCAGGAGAAGCAATTTGAGACTCAAAAATTGTATCTGTGTCGTATTTATTTATAATTAAATTTTCAGATTCAATTTTTCCATCCACCAATTTATCGGCTAAACCTTCCACTAAATTGATACTGACCATATCTCTTCTGTGATTAACAGGATTAACAGAAAATGCAACACCAGCATACTTAGCGTCAACCATATCTTGAATGATTACAGCAATTCCATCTGGAAGATTGACCAGTTTTTTCCCGTCATCATATTTTTTAACCCTATTTGATCTAGCTGAGGCAACACAGTCTTGAACAGCTTTTACTATTTCATTTTCTGTTTTTTGATTTAAAAAAGAATCGTATTGTCCGGCGTAAGAATGTTCTTCACCATCTTCTTTCACTCCACTTGAGCGAACAGCTTTCGGCTTGCTTGACATCCACTCAATATATTTTGAAGGTTCATTTAGAAAGGTTTCTATACTTGAAGGCGTAATGACCATAAAATCAGGAACAGAAAATCCATAAAAATTCAACATCGAAAGTCCTTTTCCTTTTCCTCCCAGATTTGTTCCTTCTTCTTTTGAATCGAATCTATAAATCATAATGCTTTGGGTTAAATCCGAATTCTGTAACTAATTTCAATTTAATTCCATTTACGGTCCCAGATGAAATCCCTTCATTAATTATGTATTCTCCATCCATATTATAGGGAACAAAAGTTTTTTGTTTATAATTTAAGAGGTACTCTTTATTATCAGAATATTTTAACCTAAGGTTTAGTTTTTCTGGATGAATTGGATTTGATGCAAACTCAGTGATCAAAGGAAATTCTCTTAAATAATGTATTTGATTTCCTTCAGTGATAAATCCTGCTGTTAATTGTCCCATGTAATCATATTCAACCATGGAAACGTTAAAGGACTGACCATTTTCCATCATTCCACAAAGCCAAACATGTCTTTTCCAGCCACTCCATTTTCGTATTCCCCAACTATGGTCTCTCATCGAAGACCAATTTACATCCCTTTTATCTTGATCAATTGTTACACTTCCGATCAAATTCCCACCCTGTTCGAAATGGTGTTTTTTTGAATCTTTTAGTTTTTCAAAGAATGATTTCGACCATTTTCCTTTTGCAATAGCTCTCGCAGTAGCGTCGACTATCATAGCATTATGAAAATTTACAATCGGAGTTTTCGCTGAAAAAATAAGATCAAATTCAACTTTTTTACTTTTCCCATTTAAGTCCAATTCTCCATTAAAACTAACATTCCATTTCTCACCAAGTTGCAGGCAGTCAAATTTCAAATTTCCTTGATGAAATCCGTCACCTTCCTTACCAGGATGATTTTTTAAACGTAACAATCCTATATCAGAAAAAAATAATTCTAACCAAAATTCATTTCCTCTGCTAGTTCTAAAACTTTGTCTTACCAAAAAGAAGGATCCATCATCCCCTAAACCATTGAAATAACTTGAATCATTAAATAAGTCTTCATTTGGATTTTTGTGTTTTTCTTCTATTTCTTTTAAAGTAGTATGCTCAATAGCTTTTTTTAATAGCTTTTTTTTGATGATTTTATATTTAATCCATTCGAGCATTATACTTAATATTTTTCTAAGATTATCTATTGCTTAATTAAGAAATTCCACTATGAATAATTAATTTTATGCCATTTTACCTGCTGCACAGCTAAAATATGATTTTGCCTTTGAGACCACGGAATTACTTTCACCGTCAGCAGGATACCCCAATACAGCCATTTTGTGTCTTACAATTGTAATTTCATTTTGAGTAAGAGAATCAAATGTAACAGTAGACTTTTCAATATTTACGTTTACATTTGTTACGTTTTCAATAGTTGAAATTTTTTTCATAATTGTATTTGCACAACCACCACATTTTAAGTTTTGAATTTTTATTATTGTAGTCATTTTTTTGAATTTAATTAAACAATGATATCGCCATTCCAGTCCGTGATACCTCCTGTAAGATTATAAACATTTTTAATACCAACAGATTCTAGAATCTGACAAGCAGCCACACTCCTTGAGCCACTTCTGCAATAGACCAAATACATTTTACTTTTATCAAAATTCTCAATTTTTTGCATAAATAGTTGTGATTCAAAAAGATCCAATAAAACAGCGTTTTTAATCCTTCCCTCGTCCCACTCACTTTCGGTTCTGCAATCAATGATTATGGCTTCAGAATTTTTACTAATAAGCTCTTTAAATTCGATATTATTTATATTTTTCATTCAATTATATGGTTTTATTTTAATATGCTATTTATAGAATTTCATTAAAAGTTTGTGGGGCAAATATAATCAGACAGAGGGATCTTTGTTTTGACGATTTCCTTAAATCCTCCTTCTATATTAGTTACTTTCTTCACTCCATTTGCTTTAAATATAGAAGCAGCAATTAAAGAACGATAACCAGATTTACAATGCAAAAAATAGTTTTTCTCTGGATTAATCTTTTTAAAATTTGTGTGGATGTCATCTAACGGAAAATTTTCTACTCCAATAACATGTTCTGAAAAATATTCAGATTCTTTCCGAACATCAATTGGTTTTTCAACTTTTTCTTCGGCTAACATATCTACAAACCTACTAGCTGATATGGATTCAATGAATTCTAATTCATAACCATAAGATTTCCAATTTGCGACGCCTCCATTCAAATAACCTAAAGTGTTATCATATCCAACCCTTGAAAAACGAGTGACAATTTCATGTATACGTAATTCATCATCTGTAATAAATATTATTTTTTGGTTGATATCTGAAACTAAAGCTCCAACCCAGGGCGCAAAACTTCCATCAATACCAATATACCATGCGCCAGGAATAGTCCCCTCATTTGAGTATGCTTCTTTAGAGCGAGTATCTATAACTAAGACGTCTTTTTGGTCACTTAATCTTTTAAATGTTGAAGGATCTAATGGAGTTGTACCTTTGTGTAAAACTTCATCAATATTTGTATTAATTGATTTGTTCATTCGAACATTATTAGGAAAATATTGTGGTGGTGGCTTTAAACCAGAGATCACTTCTTCAATAAACTCCTTTCTCGACATGTTGGCTCTTAAAGCATAATTAGTTTTCTTTTGATTACCTAATGTATCATAAGTTGCTGAACTTATATTTTTTCCACAAGCAGAACCTGCACCATGACTTGGATATATAACAATGTCATCTGGTAAGGTCATTATTTTATTTCTTAAAGAATCAAATAAGTGTCCGGCAAGATCCTCTTCCGTTATAGCGCCATCTTTTACTGCCAAATCTGGACGACCAACATCTCCAATAAAAAGAGCATCTCCAGTTAAAACAAAAGGAGTGTCCCCATTTTCATCCGTTATTAAGTAAGATGATGATTCCATAGTATGCCCGGGAGTATGTAATAAGGTTATTTTACTATTTCCTATAAAAAATTCTTCCCCATCAGCTCCATTATAAATATTATATTCTGTCGTTGCATTGGGGCCAAAGATAATTTTTGCACCTGTTTTAAGAGCTAAATCATATTGTCCGGAAACAAAATCGGCGTGAAAATGTGTTAGAAATATATATTTTATTTTAGCCTGATCAGCTTTTGCCATTTGTATATAGGGTTCTGTCTCTCTCAAAGGATCTACTACTGCTGCTTCCCCATTAGACTCAATGTAATAAGCCATCTCTGCAAGACATCCGGTAAATAATTGTTCTACTTTCATAGTAATAAATTCTAAATATGAAATTTATAACAAATTTAAATTAATGGTGGTAACTTATGTTACACTATCATTATTTTTTTTTCTTTTATTATTTTGTTTTAAGTATTTGTAAAATTTATCTTGTTTTATGCCGGTATGATACCAATCTACAACTTCTTGAATCCCCATAAAAAATAAAGTTTCATTTGCTTTTTCCATAAATCCAGAGTTAATAATTTTATCTCTAACGGGACCTTTTAAACTAGCAAAAGCCATAGTTACTTCTTTTTGATTAAAATAATCTAACAACTCAATTAAGGTGAAGATAGCACTACTATCAATTCTATTAATACTTTCGCAATCTAAAACTAGGAGCTTTAACCCATTTCCTTTTAACTTAGAATAATCCTCAAGTTTATCTTTAAAATAAGCTGTATTTGCAAAATCTAATTGTGCATCAAAACGAATAATTAATATTTCATCATGAATTTCTACTTCATTAAATCTTTTTGTATTTCGATAAAAATGAGTTCCTGGAACTTTTCCTAAAATTGCCATATGAGGAAAAGTACTCTTGTAAATAAGAAGAATAATAGATAAGGCGACTCCAGTAAATATTCCTTCTATTATACCAGCTGTAGCTGTTACTATTAAAGTAATAATTAAGATAACTAGGTCTGTTTTTGCAAATTTTAATAGTTTTTTAGGTGTTTTAATATCCAATAGTCTAAATACTGCCACCATAATAATAGCTGCTAAAACTGCTTTGGGTAAATAATAAAATATGGGGGTTAAAAAAACAAGTGTAAAAGCAATAATTAATGCTGAAATTAATGAAGATAAAGGGGTTTTTGCCTTTGACTCCTCGTTAATTGCGGTTCTAGAAAAACCAGCTGTTGCTGGATATGTTTGAAAAAAAGAACCAATAAAATTACTCATCCCTAAGGCAATTAATTCTTGATTTGGGACTACTTTATACTCTGAATGTTTTGGCTCTAATGATTTTGCGATAGAAATAGCCTCTAAATAAGCTATTAAAGAAAGTGTTAATGCTATTGGGAATAATTTAATTAGGATTTGTTTATCAAATACAGGTATTTTAAAATTTGGTAAACCTTGTGGTATTTCTCCGATAATAGCTACTCCTAGAAGATCTAAATTAAAAAATCTAACAACTAAAATAGAAAGTAATACAATAACTAATGCGGCAGGAATTTTTTTAAAATACTCCTTTATCAAGATCATTCCCAATATAGACGTAATTCCAACTGCAAAAGTTAACCAATGTGTTTCTTCAACATGTTGAAAAGCATCATATAATAAATATTGAAGCTTATTATTACGATCTACATTTATTCCTAAAAAATTATTTAATTGACTTAATCCTATAATAATTGCTGCAGCTGAAGTAAAACCACTAATTACTGGTTTTGATAAAAAATTCACGATAAAACCTAGACGAAATAGCCCAAACACTATTTGAAGTAGTCCCATAATTAAGGCTAATAAAATAGCAAACTCGATAAATTGATCAGAACCAACCTCGGCTAATGTAGCTATTCCTGCAGCGACAACCAGGGAGTCCATAGCAACAGGTCCAACTGCTAATTGTCTTGAGGTTCCTAAAAAGGCATAAATTACTTGCGGTATTAATGCTGTGTATAGCCCATATATTGGAGGTAAACCAGCAATCAATGCATAAGCAATTCCTTGAGGGATCAGCATGATACCTACCGTTATTCCGGCGATTAGATCACCTCGAAGCCATTCTTTTTTATAATTTGGGAGCCAATCCAGGATAGGAAATAATTTGCTTAATTTCATGAGTCAAAAAATCTTTACAAAAGTAAGTAATACAATTAGCTTTTAAAGTAACATTAGGTGTTATCCTAAAAAATCTAATTAAAATTGCGGTTTCCACTTACTATGTATAATACGCTGATACTTTTTTTAAAGCTTTTCTCTTAATATCTGGTACATAGGTCGGAAATTTAGGATAGCCCACTGGAAGTAATAAAAATGCCCTTTCATTACTAGGCCTATTAAGTATCTTAGATAAAAAATTCATTGGACTAGGAGTATGGGTAAGCGTAACTAATCCAGCATTTTGTATGGCTGATATCATCATACCACAAGCGATGCCAACAGATTCATTTACATAATAGTTATTTATTTTATTACCATCTTTGTCAAAATCGTAGGGTTTTTTAAAAACAACAATCAGCCAAGGGGCAATTTCTAAAAAGGGTTTATTCATATTAGTACCTAAAGGTTTCAGATCTTTTTTCCAACGTTCACTCATTCGAGATTGGTAACTTTTTTTTTCTTCAATTTCGGCTGCTTTTCTTATTTTGGATTTTAACTCTTGATTTGAAATTGCACAAAAAGTCCAAGGTTGTTTATGTGCCCCTGATGGTGCTGTTGAAGCACTTTTAATTAAATTATCAATAATTTTCTTTGGGATCCATTTATCCGAATAGTCCCTAACCGATCTCCTTTCGTTTAGCTTGTAAAAATATGATTCGCTTTTAGTAACTGCTTCTTCTTCTGATAAAGCAGTTATACGGTAGGATACGTGTTTAAAACCATCGATATTGATATGATCTGCAGATTTCATATTAAATAAAATTTTAATTTAAGTAAATAGATATAAGGTAAATTTATTGAACTTATAAATTTATAATTTTAATATTATTCCTTTGGAGTTCAATTTTGCCTTGATTTTTAAGTTTTTTTAACAATCTTGATACAACAACTCTTGAAGTATGTAGTTCGTTAGCAATATCTTGGTGAGTATTATTAACGGTATTATCGTTGGTGATTTTACATTTATTTTTTAGATATTTTAACAATCGTTCATCCATTTTTAGGAAAGCAATAGAATCAATTGTTTCGAGCATTTCCATAAGTCTGTTATGATAGCTTTCAAAAACAAAATTTCTCCAAGATTTGTACTTAGTAGTCCATTCTTCCATTTTTTCGATTGGAATCATTATAAGTTCGGTTGGTATTTCTGAAACAGCTCTTATTTCACTTTTGGTTTGACCTAAACAACAGGTTAATGTCATGGCACAGGTTTCTCCACTCTCTAAAAAATACAGCAATAATTCGTCACCATCATCATCGTTTCTCATTATTTTTATAGCACCACTTATTAATAAAGGCATGGATTTAATATACTGTCCAATTTCAATTAATTTTTGCCCCTCGGGGACTTTTTTTAAAGTTCCAATCCTATTAATTTCAGTGATTAATTCATCTTCGAATAGATGACCGTAATTATTTTTTAAAACCTCTATCATATTGTAAATCTACAATCTTTTTATTAAAAGTAAAACGAAGTTTATTTTAAAATAATCAGAAACAATTCTTAATATTAATTTTTCTTTTTTTCAAACTTCACAAAAAAGTTGATCCACATAATTTTTGATAAAGCATAAAGTAGGGGAGAAAAGATAAGTAGCGATACCAACATAGCTAGGAGTAAAGTTCCAGGGTCAACACCTGGAAAAAAGAGTAACTGTAAAATCCAAACGGCTATAAATAATGCCACTCCTAAAGCATAAGTAACGTAGTAAGAGCCTTGATAAAAACTAGGTTCGATATTATATTTTAAATCACATTTTGAGCAATTTTCTTTTACTCGTCCCATACCAGAATAACTATATGGGTGACCTTTGTAAAAATCACCCTCTTGACATCGAGGACATTTTAATCTTAAAATACTGTATAATTTTGTTCCCTTACCTAGCATTATTCGTTTTTTACAAATATAAAATTCTTGAAACTAAAAACCTGTAACTAGAGTTACTAAAAAAGGCTAACCGTTAAGGATCAGCCTTAAATTTAATAATACAATTGATAGGTTATTTAATTTCTTCGGTGTTACATATAACTAGTTGCCCGCTTTCTTTGTAAATAGACACTACTTTATTAAATCCTTTATTTTTATAGTGATATTCAATTTTAGTAAATCTATTTTCTTTTCTATTAATTTGTAATTCACTTACCCAACTATCTTTCATAAACTTTTTTTCTAATTTTATTTCTTTCTCTTTTCCTTTTGAAGATGGAAACTCAAATTCTTTTGGAAATTTAAATAATTGTTGTGCCATATAAAAAGCTTCATGCCATTGTATATCTGGTACAATTAATTTTTCAGTAATAATTGGATTGCTTACAGTTCCTGATTTACTTTCAGAATATTTTACAGTTTTATGTTTTAACTGTAACTCTTCACTGTATCTTTTAGCTGAAATTCTTTTTTCAGGTGGGAAATATTTAGAAAGATATCCATTAAAAGCAAATCCTTTTTTGTGATTGTATTCAACTTCGTTCATTCCACCAACTATATCTCCTACTTTCATCGTTGGATTTTTTTCAAAAGAGACCACTTTTACTTTAGTACCGTAAGGCATAACTGCAAGTTTTTCACTTTGTAAATTTGCATAAGCCCTTAGACTTAGCCCCGAAACAGGAAGTAACATACAAGTAGTCACTATTTTTTTTAGTTTTTTCTTCGATAATAGTTGTATCGACAATTGCTAATTCGTTTTCGGAATTTTTTTTAATTTCTTTGGAAGGGTTAACCTCTTTTTTACAAGAAATAAATAAGGTGGTACTTGCCAGTGCAAAGCTTAAAATTTTTGCTGTTTTCATAATATGAGTTATTAGGGTTAAAAAATAATTTTAAGTAATTTTATCACATATGAAATTTTATAATGTTAATTAGAAATCGAATTTTAATTGAACCGCTACGACCTTTTCTTTAGCGGGCTTTCCTCTATCATTATTGAGGTTAGATAATGAAATGCCCAACAATCGTACCGAATTTTTCATAGTCGATTGATATAACAATTCTTTAACAGTTTCGACCATTACATTTTTATCTGAAATATAGTAGGGCAACGTTTTGCTTCTAGTTTGTAATGTAAAATCACTGTATTTAATTTTAAGGGTAACTGTTTTTCCTGCGACCTTACTTTTCTTAAGGCGTTTTTCAACCTCTTTTGCAATATCTTCTAGTTTTTTAATCATAAATATTTCTGAAGAGATATTCTCGCTAAAAGTACGTTCTGCTGCAAGCGATTTTCGAGTTCTAGAGGTTTTTACTTCGCTAAAATGTTTGCCTCTTACAACGTTGTAATAAAACCGTCCACTCTTGCCAAAATGTTCATCTAAATATTCATTAGATTTTTCTTTTAAGTCTTTACCAGTAAAAATACCATGGCGATACATTTTCTGAACGGTTACTTTTCCAACTCCAAAAAACTTTTTAATATCTAATTTTTCTAAAAAATCAATAACCTCATTAGGAGGAACTGTTTTTTGCCCATTGGGTTTGTTGATATCACTCGCTACTTTTGCTATAAATTTATTAATAGAGATACCTGCTGAGGCATTTAAACCTGTTTCTTCTTTTATTTTTTTTCTAATTTCTTTAGCAATTAGTGAGGCGCTTGGGTTTCCTTTTTTATTTTCTGTTACATCTAAGTATGCTTCGTCCAAGGATAAAGGCTCGACTTTGTCGGTGTATTCGTAAAATATTTTTCTAATTTGATTCGATACTTCATGGTATCGTTTAAAGTTAGATTTTACAAAGATGAGATCTGGACAATTTTGTATTGCCATGACACTACTCATGGCAGAACGAACTCCAAATTTTCGAGCCTCATAACTTGCAGCACTTACCACTCCACGCTTTGAGGTTCCACCAACAGCAACAGGCTTTCCCTCTCAATTCTGGGTTGTCCAATTGCTCAACAGAGGCATAAAATGCATCCATATCCACGTGTATTATTTTTCTTTGGAGAAGTTCTTCCTTCATCCTATAAATTTATAATATCTTAGATAATTATTTGTGAATTATAAATTAAAAGATTTCCGTTTTTACGGAAAATGAATATGATAGAAATTGAAAGAAAATTTTTAATAGTTTCAGATAAGTACAAAGAGCAGGCCTATAAAAGAACCCCCATTGTACAAGGCTTTTTAAATACTCATAAAGAACGAACCGTTAGGGTTAGAATAAAAGGAGAAGAGGCATTACATTACCATAAAAGGAATTTCCAATAACGAAGGGACTACCAGATTCGAGTGGGAGAAAAAAATAGCTGTGAAAGAGGCCGAACAACTAATAGAATTATGTGAACCTAATCTTATTGAAAAAATTCGCTATGAAATTAAAGTAGGCAATCATATTTTTGAGGTAGACGAGTTTTCTGCAGAAAATAAAGGACTCATTATTGCTGAAATTGAATTATCTGAAGAAAATGAAGGTTTTGATAAACCAGATTGGCTCGGAAAAGAAGTTACAGGAGATATCCGTTACTATAATTCTCAATTAAGTAGAGTGCCTTATAAAAATTGGGGCATTTAATTTCAGGAAACTAAAGATATAATTTTTCGGATTGTTTTTTCATCTGATACTCCTTCGGTGCCTCCTTCAAAAAATGAAGCTGATTTTTTTTCTGGTTGTTGTAGTTGCAGAAAGATGAATACTAGTAAACCCTTTATTTTTAAATCGCAATACATTCCCCAAATTAATCCCACTGCCAGGCATAATCTCAATTTGTTGATTTGCTAATTTATTCATATCAGATAATAAAGAAATTCCTTCTATTGCACTGGGTTTTAATCCAGAGCTTAAAACTCTTTTAATCTTTAAGTCTATCAAATTTTCTAATGATACTAGAGGATCTTTCACACAATCAAATGCTCTATGAAAAGTAAAATCAAGTCCATCTGCGGCTTCAATTAATTGTTTTATGGCAATCAAATCTATTGTTAAATCTGATCGTAAAACACCACTAACGACACCCGAACAACCTAAGTATTTGCAAAATTCAATATCGTTTTTCATGATATTTAATTCTTCCTTAGAGTAACAAAAATCACCTTTTCTAGGCCTAATTAAAACATGAATGGGAATGGAAAGTTTCGACACCACTTTTTTAATTAAATGACGCGACGGGGTTAATCCACCAACAGCTAGTTGTGTGCATAATTCAATGCGGTCTGCTCCTCCGCGTTGAGCAGCCACAGCACTTTCGAAAGAATTGGCGCAAATCTCTACAATCATTCTACAATAATTTCATCAATAAAGGTCCAAGCTTTATTACCAGCACCTTGTTTACCTTCAGGAATTACTCCATAATTGCGAGCTAATATTTTTAAATATTTTGCATTTACAGCGTCAAATACCGCTTTGATTTTAACAATACGGTCAGTACTATATAGTTCTACTTCTTTTAATAAATGATATTTTTTTCCATCCAGCGAATACGAGATATCAATATTTTTAGGAGCATAAATCCATTGTCCATTGGTATTATAAAAACGGGTTGTTATCGAGTTTATGGTTGTTTCTTCATTTAAAGCGATCTTAATTTCTATATCGTCACCCCAGAATCCTAGCCACTCTTTATCTCCATACCTCTTGTCACTTCCATGAATTCCATTAATTAATGCCTGATTTCCACCTGCGTTATACGACGTATGAGGAGCTGGGTTTATAGTAATATTTCCTTTTACTGCTTTATGATAATTTATTGTTTCTGAAAAAATACTACTTACCAATTGATTGTCCTTAAATACTCCTGCTTGTATTGTTGTATTATCAGTAATCATGATACCTCGGTTGTATAATTTAGAAGAAAAATCAACCTTGTTACCATCCATTGTATATCGAATTTCTTTGCCAGAAATAGGCGTTGATAACTGATAACTTATTTTACCTTTTTCATTAATGATAGTACCTTCAATTTCATACAAATGATTGGCATAATTTATTTCTAGTCCACGAAGCCGTTCGTTAAAAATTTCTGTTCTTGAAAGAAAATTAGGATAGTCACCTTCAAGATTTTTGGTAGCACCACTCCAAACCACCTCACTCATTGCTAATATTCTCGGGAATATCATATATTCTACTTGATCTTCTGTTTTCATATATTCGGTCCAAACATTTCCTTGAGCCCCAAGCACAAGTTTTTCTTCCTCCTTATTCAACTCTGATGGTATGGGATTAAAACGATACACTTTTTCTAAAGGTAAAAAACCACCTATTGCTAAGGGTTCATTTTCATTATTAGATTGATAATAATCAAAATATGCATGAGAAGTAGGGGTTAATATTACGTCGTGACCTTTTTTTGCCGCATCAATAGCTCCTTGGGTTCCTCGCCAAGACATTACGGTTGCATTAGGCGCCAATCCTCCTTCTAAAATTTCATCCCAACCAATAATTTTTTTGCCTTTACTATTGATAAATTTTTCCATTCGGGTGATAAAATAACTTTGCAATCCGTGCTCGTCTTTTACATCTAAATCTTTGATTAATTGCTGGCAATGAACGCAATTTTTCCATTGTTTTTTTGGGGCTTCATCCCCACCAATATGAATATAATCTCCAGGAAATAATGCCATCACTTCGGACAACACATTTTCTAAAAAAGTAAAAGTATCTTCATTGGGACAATAAATATTTTCAAATATCCCCCAAGTTGTTGCTACCTCTAATTGCTCGCTGGTACAGCCCAATGCTGGATAAGCACTAATTGCCGCTTGCGAATGACCTGGCATTTCTATTTCTGGAATAATAGTAACTTCATGTTTTTTTGCAAAATCGACAATTTCTTTTACATCTTCTTGTGAGTAAAAACCACCGTATTTCGTCCCATCATAGGTTACTGGTGCGTCGTTATAATGTCCAACAAGCGTTTCATCTCGGAACCCCCCAATTTCAGTTAGTTTAGGATATTGTTTTATTTCGATTCGCCAACCTTGGTCTTCGGTTAAATGCCAATGAAAATAATTCATTTTTAACATGGACATATGAGCGATATATTTTTTTATAAACTCTTTTGGAAAGAAATGTCGCCCAACATCTAAGTGCATACCTCGATAGTTAAATACTGGATTGTCTTCTATAATTACTTGCGGAATTGAAATTGTTTTTTCTTTAAAACCATGGTTTTTTTCTAATTGTAATGGCATTAGTTGGCGTAAGGTTTGAATAGCATAGAAAGCCCCAGAAGCATCCTTTGCATTTATCAAAATTTCAGACGCTGAAACTTTTAATGTATATCCTTCATTAGATAGGGTATCGTTCTTTTTAATTGTAATAGTTCCATCATCTTCTGAAGACTTTTTAAGTTTAAAAGAGCTTCCTTTTTCAATATAATTCGTCAGGAATTTACCAGCATTCATAAATTCTTTATCCACATAAAGACTTGAGTTTTTATTTAGATTAAAAATACCTTCACTAATTTTAACCTCTTTAGGTTTAGGAATTAAAGAAGGGAAAGAGTCCAAACTTTTGTTTTCTGGGTTTTGACAAGCAGCTAAAATTGCACTGATAAATATTAGGAAATAGAATACTTTCTGCATTAGTTTTTTACGAATTGATTTAGTGTTTTTAATAAAATATCTGGTTTTGATTTAATAGTGGTATTAAATTGAATTTCTTTAGGGATATTAGCTACTAGATCGAAAAAATTATCACTAAAAGCTCCTTTTGTTTTAGAATATAAGAATACGTTTTTTTGCAATGTTTCAGATGTTAATTTGATTGAAAACCCTTTATTATTTTCTTTTATTTCAATATCTATAGGCTGATTTTTTAGGTTTAAATTTTTTGGTTTTGAAAAATAATGATAGTATCCAACATCTCCATAAGTTAGTTTTAAAAAGGAATTTTCTTTTGTAAATTTTTTGTTAGAAATGTCATAATTATAAGCGATTTCACTACTATTTATTGGGCTATTAAAAGCAATTTCTTCCTCAAACAAGACGTTTCCGTCAAAATCTAAATGACTAATCACTAGTTTGTTTTTCATTTCAGAAAAAGTATCGTTTATAATATAAATAGCTACGTTTTTTTCTGTTTGACTTGTTGAAATAATTACATTTTCAAAAGCTTTTTTTGCTTGATATTGTAATGCTTTCCAATTACCTAAACCATCCATACTTGACCAGGAAACTGCCGGCCAACAATCGTTTAATTGCCAATATAAAGTACCCATATTATAGGGTTTTGCTTTACGGTGTGCATAAATTCCTTTGGTCATCCCATGCGCTTGAAGCATTTGACTCATATACACATAATCGTCTCCATTAATTGGAATAGGGAAATCACGTTCCATATATTCCTTAATTAAAGAATAACCTCTGGAGTGTTTTTGATGATTGGCAAAAGAAGAGTGATTTAAATCAATACTGTCCTGTTCTGTAAAATATTGAATAGTTTCATAACTTGGAAAGGATTGAAATCCAAACTCACTCATAAATCGCGGGACTTCTTCTTCAAAATGCTCAAAAGGATAGCCGTCATGCCAAACCCACCAATCGTGTGCATCCCCCTGAAATTGATATCTTTTATCTCCTCGACCAAATTTAGGAGAACTCTCCCAATACGAAACTGAAGGATGCAAGCTGTCCACTATTTGAGGTAAAATATGATTAAACACAGCATTATACCCATTCCAAATTTCTTGTTTTTGAGCTTTGGTTTTACCATCTTTCCAGCCCCATCGATGCCATCCTTCACTATTTTCATTATTTCCACACCATAATGCGATACTTGGATTTTGCCGCAATCTTTTTACGTTTTCAATGGCCTCCTGTTTTATATTTTCTAGAAATGCCTTATTTCCTGGGTACATTGCGCAAGCAAACATAAAATCTTGCCAAACCAAAACACCTTTTGCATCACAGAGTTGGTAAAAAAAGTTGTCTTCATAAAATCCTCCTCCCCAAACACGAAGCATATTCATATTGGAGGCTACGACATCATTGATTAATTTAACATAATCTCCTTGATCAACTTCGGAGAGAAATATGTTTTGTGGAATATAGTTGGCGCCTTTCATGTAAACCGGTTTGCCATTTAGTTTAAAGTAAAAACTTTCCCCAATAGAGTCTTTCTCGGTAATTAGTTCGATTGACCGAATTCCTAGTTTTTTTTTAAAAAAAGTATTACGATACCCTTCATTTAAAAGCTCCACATCAATATCGTATAAAAAAGGATTACCTAAATTATGGGTCCACCATAGTTCTGGATTTTTTATTAAAAAAGGCACTTTGTATTCTTGTTGCTCAGGAAAAACAGTAATGATAGATTCAAATATTTCTTTTGTATTATTATTTGTTATTTTAATAATGACTTCTTCTTGAATTTGAGTGTTGATGGTTAATTCAGCAGAAATTTCAGCCTTTGCTTCTGAAATGGAATTAGTTTTTAGAAATACACTTTTAAAACGAATTTTATCATAGGAAATAAGAGTGATATCTTTAGTAATTCCCATTGTTTTGATCGTTGGCCCCCAATCCCATCCGTATTGATATTGTGGTTTTCTAGTAAACACTCGAGGAGATTCCGGTAGTTCATACTCTAGTTTTTCGGTTTCTTTTTTTTCAAAAAGGTCAGTAGAATTCAAGACGATTTTTAGTTCATTTTCAAGCTTTAACACATCACTTACATCTACCTCCCAACTTCTAAAGGCATTATTGGTTTTTATAATAAGACTATCATTTAAATAGATGTCGGCATAGGTATCCAGGCCCTCAAAACGAAAAAAATGTTTTGATTTTAAGAGTGTTTCTTCTGTAACAGAAACAGGTGTTTTGTAGTTCCAATTTTTTTGTGAAATCCATTGAATAGAATCTTCATTAGTACCAATAAATGGATGAGCGATTTCCCCTAAATTTAATAAATCGGTTTGGACAGTTCCGGGTACAAGTGCAGGTTTCCAAATAGAATCCCCTTTTTCAGAAAACTCCCAGTGATTTACTAAAGAGTTATATTCTAAATCTTTTTTTGATTGTTTGCATGATAAAAATATTAAAAACAATAAAACAATAGATAAGAAACTTTTTTTCATACAACTAAAATAAGCAAATTGATTAAAGCTGATTAAACACAAATGTTATTTTACGTTATTTGTTTAATTTTTTAAACGTGATACTAACAAAATAAAGTAATTTAAAGACTTTCTCACTTTAAACGAAAACAGAACTTACTTTTTCAATTCAACCATTTACCGTATTTTTACCTATATCAATGTAAAATTTTGGCTATGGCAATTGCAAAACCTTTTAATTTAAACAAATGGATTGAAGATAATCGAGATTTCTTGAAACCGCCTGTTGCAAATAAGAACTTATACGTAGTTTCTGAAGATTATATTGTGATGATTGTTGCCGGGCCGAATGCCAGGAAAGATTATCATTTTAATGAAACGGAAGAACTTTTTTACCAACTGGAAGGAGATATTCAAGTGAATATACAAGAAGATGGTCAAAAGCGAGAAATGAAGCTTGGTCCTGGCGATATGTTTTTATTGCCGGCCAATACGCCTCACTCTCCAGTTAGAAGTGAAGGTTCTATTGGACTGGTTGTGGAATGTGTAAGAAAAGGTAAAAACTTTAAAGATGGTCTTATGTGGTTTTGTGATAATTGCAATCACAAACTACATGAAGTTTATTTTGAATTACAGGATGTAGAAAAAGATTTTCAACCCCATTTTAAAGCCTATTATAATTCAGAGGAATTAAGAACTTGTGATAATTGCGGGACGGTTATGGATAGAGATTCACGATTTATTGGTGACTAAATCTATTTTTT
>CALTCK010000007.1 GCA_943842625.1 uncultured Flavobacteriaceae bacterium | reverse complement strand
GCTGGCTTCAATTGGTTTGTCGTTTCGTCTAAAGTCGTCTCTATAAAAAGTGATGTCTAGATAACCTAATTCAATATTTTTAACCTTGTAGGAGGTTTCTAAAAGTAATTTTATCCTTTCTGCTAAAAATATTCCTCTTGGTTGTATTCCAATTAAAACAGTTTCTGAAAAGGTATCGTGATTTTCGATTAATTGACAAGCCAAACGATGAAGCGCAATATTCACTTCTGTAGCATTGAGTAACACTTTTTGACTCATAGGTAGATTCTAAACTTTTGTTCAGGACACAAAAATACTATTTTTTTTGTGTTTTTCAATTTTGTTAAAAAAAAGCCTCACTAATTAATTAGTGAGGCTTTTAGCTTAAAGTAAAAAATTATTACTTTTTACCATCCATTTTATCCTTGAGCGCTTGTAATTTATCATTAGCATCTCCTAGGGTTGGTTTAGCTTCCTCAGCAGCTTTTGCTTGCTTCTTTGCAGCTTGCTTTACTATTTTTGCTTCTTCTTCTTTATGTATCGTCATGTGAGAAGCAACTACTTTTTTGAAATCCTTATTAAATTCAATAATTTCAAATTGCGCTTCTTCTCCTTTTTGAAGTTTAGAGCCATCTTCTTTCTCTAGATGTCTAAATGGTACAAAAGCAACTATTTCATCATTAAAATTGATTGTAGCACCTTTATCTACCATTTCAGCATATTGAAGCTGTATGCTTTGTGCCAACAGCAAATTCCTCTTGGAATTTATCCCAAGGGTTTTCTGTAGTTTGCTTATGGCCTAAACTTAACTTACGTCCTTCTACATCAAGTTCCAAAACTACAACGTCTAATTGATCACCAACATTCGTAAATTCACTTGGATGCTTAATCTTTTTAGTCCAAGATAAATCACTAATGTAAATCAATCCGTCAATACCTTCTTCCATCTCAACAAAAACACCGAAGTTCGTAAAATTACGCACGATTCCTTTATGACTTGAACCTACTGGGTATTTTTTGGTAATATCGGTCCATGGATCAGGAGTAATTTGTTTGATTCCTAAAGACATTTTTCGAGTTTCGCGATCTAAGGTTAAAATTACCGCATCGACTTCATCACCTACGGTAACAAAATCTTGAGCACTTCTTAAATGAGTAGACCAAGACATTTCGCTTACATGAATTAAACCTTCAACACCATCCGCTACTTCAATAAATGCTCCGTAATCAGCAATGACAACAACTTTACCTTTAACTTTGTCACCAACTTTAACTTCTTCACCTAATGAATCCCAAGGGTGTTTGCTTAATTGTTTTAAGTCCTAATTGTATACGAGATTTATTCTCATCAAAATCAAGGATAACTACATTTAATTTTTGATCAAGTTCAACAATCTCATTTGGGTGATTAATTCTAGACCAAGAAAGGTCAGTAATATGAACCAAACCGTCTACACCTCCAAGATCAACAAAGACTCCATAAGAAGTTATATTTTTAACTACACCTTCTAAAACTTGACCTTTTTCTAATTGACCAATAATTTCTTTTTTCTGTTCTTCTATATCCGCTTCGATAAGTGCTTTATGAGATACTACAACATTTTTAAATTCATGATTAATTTTCACAACTTTAAATTCCATGGTTTTATCTACATAAACGTCATAATCACGAATTGGTTTTAACATCTATTTGTGAACCCGGTAAAAATGCTTCAATTCCGAATACATCTACAATCATACCTCCTTTGGTACGACACTTTACAAATCCATTAACAATTGTTCCTTCATCGTGTGCTTTATTTACTCGCTCCCATGCTTTAATTGTTCTAGCTTTTCGGTGTGATAAAATTAATTGTCCCGTACTGTCTTCTCGAACATCAATAAGTACTTCTACTTTATCACCAACTTTTAAGCCAGGATTATATCTAAATTCATTCAAGGATATAACACCTTCAGATTTTGCGTTGATATCAATAATAGCGTCACGATCAGTTATAAATACAACTTCACCATCTACAACCTCGTCGTCCAGTGTGTCGACAAAGTTATCAGCTACTAATTTTTCAAATTCTTCTAATTTACCGTCATCAATAGGATCAATTCCTTCTTGATAATTGTGCCAGTTAAAATCTTTTAAAAAAGCTTCTGGGTCATTTTCTTTGAGAGAAATTTCTTTTTTTGGAGCTTCACTTAAAGGTTGTTCTGGAGTTTCAACTGTTGCTTCTGCAACTACTAAATCCTGCACTTCTTCTTTAGTTTCTTTTTTAGCCATCTGCTAATATTTTATTTTTAGTTTCTGTTAACTAAAAATATTTTTTTTTGTATTCTGTGTTTAAAAAGAAATTATGCAACTTCAACACAGAAGCGTTAATTATTTGATTTATATTTTTTCCTTTTTTTCTTAATTGTTGCTAAAAGGAGTGCAAAATTACTGCTTATTTATTAATTTTCAAAAAAAAACAATACAAAAGAATTGTATCAATTGTAATCATATTAAACGGTTAAAAGGTTTGTAATCCCATAAAAAAACAAATAAAATTTAGATTATAAAATCCTAAGTCCGTTTTCAACTTCTAAATTTGGCTGAATAAGGGTTACTTCTTTATTTTTTACCGTACCAAGAACTAAACATTCACTCATAAAATTTGCAATTTGTTTTTTTGGAAAATTAATTACCGCAATAACCTTTTTATTGAATAAATCCTCTTTTTTGTAACGTACAGTAATTTGAGCAGAAGATTTTTTAATACCAATTTTTTCACCAAAATCTATCGTTAACTTGTAAGCAGGGTTCTTTAATTCAGGAAAATCTTCAACATTAATAATAGTTCCTACTCTCATATCTATTTTTTCAAAATCGGTCCAACTTAAATTATTCATATTATTATTGTAGTTTTAATATCAATAAATAAAATTACTAAAAAAATGTCATTGACTCCATCTAATATGGTTCCTTTAGGTACAAAAGCTCCAGATTTCAATTTAAAAGATGCGTTAAGTTAAATCAAGTTTCGTTAAATTTAATAAAAGGTCAAAAAGGAACATTAATAATGTTTATCTGTAATCATTGCCCTTTTGTGGTTCATGTAAAAGATGAAATTGTCAAAATCGCAAATGAATATCTAAAAAAAGGTGTTGGATTTGTAGCTATTAATAGTAATGATATTGTAAAATATCCTGAAGACTCTCCTTATAATATGTTAAAATTCGCGGTGAAATATAAATTTAGTTTTCCCTATCTTTTTGATGAGACACAAAAAATTGCAAAAGCATATGGTGCTGCCTGCACTCCAGATTTTTTCTTGTTCGATAAAAATCTTAAATTGATCTACAGAGGGCAACTTGACGACTCAAGACCAGCCAATAAAAAAACCGTAACAGGGAAAGATTTGAGAATTGCATTGGATAGAGTGATAAAAGAACAAGCTCAAAAAAGAGAACAAAAACCAAGTATTGGATGCAATATTAAATGGAAATAAAAAGCAGCCCTTAAGGCTGCTTTTTATTAAAGAAAATTGCTATTATTTTATATCCATTAACTCAACATCAAATATTAGAGTAGCGCCCGGAGGTATTACTCCACCGGCACCAGCTTCACCATAGGCCAACTCAGATGGTATTACAAAACGAGCTTTATCACCTTTATTTAACAATAAAATTCCTTCATCCCATCCAGGAATTACATTACCCATTCCAACTGGAAATTCGATAGGATTCCCTCTTTTATAAGAGTCGTCAAAGACACCACCATCTATAAACATACCTTTATAATGAACCGATACAATTTGCCCCTTGCTTGGTTTAGACCCAGCACCGTTTTGAATAATTTTATAACGAAGTCCGGTGGACGTCTTCTCAAAACCTTCAGAAACCTTTCCTAATAATTCATCTTGTGTTTTCTTTGCTGCTGCTAAACGCTCTGCTTTTGCTCCAGTAAATTGTCTAAAAGTTTCAACAGAATTCCAGCTTTCAGCTTCTTCACCTACTCTAATTATTGTTACTTTATCCATAATATCGTCTTGCTCTATGGTATTTACAATATCCATTCCTTCGATAACATTACCGAAAACAGAATGTTTATTATCTAACCATGGAGTTTCCACATGAGTAATAAAAAACTGACTACCATTAGATCCTGGCCCTGAATTTGCCATTGAAAGAACTCCTGGAGTGTCATGTCTTAATTCTGGATGAAACTCATCATCAAATTGATATCCAGGTCCACCAACTCCAGTACCTTGTGGGTCACCCCCTTGTATCATAAAATCTGGAATAACTCTGTGAAACTTTAAGCCGTCATAGTAAGGAGTACCTTGAGGTTTAGCATCGTTCTCAAGTTTACCCTCTACAAGAGAAACAAAATTTCCCACTGTTCCGGGTGTTAATTTATAGGTAAGGTTTATTAAGATATCTCCCTTAGCTGTTTTAAATTTTGCATAAATACCTTCTTGCATTTTTATATTTATTTAAATGAGGTGCAAAGGTACATATTCAATTATCTAATTCATAAAAATTTTGCGAAGTATTATTGAAATGCAGTATAGGTTTTAATTAGCTATTTCGCTAAAAAACTTAATTCTATAGAGCCGTAAGTCTTCTTCTTCATAATCACCATCAAACTCTTCCATAGCTATATCTATATCTGGAGTTTCAGCATCTTCTAAAAAATATTCATGAATTTCCTCTTGTTGGTCTTCATCTAGCACCTCATCTATCCAATAATTTATATTAAGTCTTGTTCCACTATTAACAATAGCTTCCATTTCCTTAATTAAATCATTCATTTCCATTTTTTTTGCATCGGCAATGTCTGTTAAAGGTAGTTTTTTATCGACATTCGTTATGATGTATAATTTTAGTGCACTATTAGAACCTGTAGATTTTACAATAAAATCGTCTGGACGCATCACTTCATTTTCTTCAACGTAGGTCTTAATAATTTTAATAAAAGTTTCTCCATATTTTTTTGCTTTTCCCTCTCCTACGCCGTGTACGTTGGCTAATTCGTTTATTGAAAGTGGATATTTTAAGGCCATATCCTCTAGGGAAGGATCTTGAAAGATAACAAACGGTGGTAATTTTAATTGATCTGCTACTTTTTTTCTTTGAGATTTTAAAATTGCGAAAAGCTTTTCATCAGCAGCAACTCCTCCTCCTTTTTGATTAGTAATGATATTGTCATCATTAGCATCTTTAAAAAAATGATCCTCAGTCATCAAAAATGATTTTGGCTGGTCTAAAAAAGCCAATCCAAGTTCAGTGATTTTTATTAGACCATAGGTTTCAATATCTTTTCTCAAAAATCCAGCGACTAATAGTTGACGTAATAATGCCATCCAGTAATTAGCTTCGCGTTCAGAACCAGAACCAAAGAAATCTTGATTTTCAGTTCTATGAGACTTAATTAAAGCATTGGAATGTCCAATTAGAATATTAACAACCTCTTTAGATTTATAGCGTTCATTGGTTTTGGCAACTACATTTAATAATTTAACAACCTCTGGCTTTGCTTCATTTTTTTTCTTTGGAAATTTCATATTATCATCCATATCACCACCAGCTCCAGTTTCATTGTCAAATTTTTCTCCAAAATAATGTAAAATAAATTTTCTTCTAGAAACAGACGTTTCAGCAAAGGCAACAACTTCTTGTAATAATGCGTGACCAATTTCTTGCTCTGCCACGGGTTTACCACTCATAAATTTTTCAAGCTTTTCAATATCCTTATAAGAATAATAGGCAAGGCAAATACCTTCGCCTCCGTCCCTGCCCGCTCTACCGGTCTCTTGGTAATAACTTTCGATACTTTTCGGTATATCATTATGGATTACAAATCGAACATCTGGTTTATCGATTCCCATTCCAAAAGCAATTGTAGCGACCACAACATCAATATCTTCCATTAAAAACATGTCCTGATGTTTTACTCTAGTTTTAGAATCTAAACCAGCATGATAAGGTACTGCTTTGATTCCGTTAACCTGCAGTGCTTGGGAAAGCTCCTCTACACGTTTACGGCTAAGACAATAAACGATACCACTTTTTCCATCATGTTTTTTAATAAAACGGATGATGTCTGCATCAACATTTTTAGTTTTTGGCCGCACCTCATAATAGAGATTAGGTCTATTAAAAGAGGCCTTAAATGTATTTGCATTTTGAATACCCAAATTTTTTAAAATATCTTCTTGCACTTTTGGAGTAGCTGTAGCGGTTAAACCAATTTTTGGTATGTTCTCTCCAATGCGTTCAATTATTTTTTTTAGATTTCTATATTCTGGTCTAAAGTCATGCCCCCACTCACTAATACAATGAGCTTCGTCAATAGCAACAAAGGATATCGTTACCGATTGTAAAAATTCTACATTTTCGGGTTTTGTTAATGATTCTGGTGCAACATATAATAATTTTGTAATTCCAGATTCGATATCAAACTTAACTTGTTTAACTTCAGTTTTATTTAAAGAAGAATTCAAAACATGGGCAACACCTACTTCTGAGGATAAAGATCTCAATGCATCAACCTGATTTTTCATTAAGGCAATTAAGGGAGATACAACTATAGCTGTACCTTCTTGCATAAATGCAGGAAGTTGATAACACAGGGATTTGCCACCCCCAGTTGGCATAATTACAAAAGCATCTTTTTTTGCTAAAACGCTTTTTATGACCTCTTCTTGTAATCCTTTGAATTTTGTAAATCCAAAATACTTTTTTAATGCTGAATAAATGTTTTTTTCTGCCAAACGAATGGTAAGATTAAATTTATTATTTACCTCAAAATAAAAATTGTTTTAACAAACTAACAATTGTAAATTAGCAATCGTGATTTACTTAAGTATAATAACAAAAATGGTGCTTAATTTTTTTTATTAATTTAAATATAATACATTATTAAATAGTTACAACTAAAAAAAGTCAAAATTTTGAAAAAGCGAGAACAAATAATTTCAGTAGCTAAAAAAACTATTGAAACAGAAAGTGAAGCCATAAAAAATCTGGCTACGCTAATCGATCAGTCATTCACTGATGCTGTTGAATATATTTATAATTCAAATGGAAGAGTAATTATAACTGGCATAGGAAAAAGTGCTATTATTGCTAACAAAATTGTAGCGACCCTTAATTCAACAGGAACACCAGCGATATTTATGCATGCAGCAGATGCAATTCATGGTGATTTAGGTACTATTTTAGAACAAGATGTAGTCATTTGTATCTCCAAAAGTGGAACTACTCCAGAGATAAAAGTTTTAGTCCCTTTAATAAAAGTCCGAGGAAATAAATTGGTAGCAATTACATCAAATAGAGATTCTTTTCTAGGGCAGCAAGCAGACTTTATCCTCAATGCATTTGTTGAAAAAGAGGCTTGTCCAAACAACTTAGCCCCTACTACAAGTACGACAGCACAATTAGTTATTGGTGACGCTTTAGCGGTTTGTTTATTAGACTTAAAAGGGTTTTCTAGTAAAGATTTTGCAAAATTTCACCCTGGAGGGTCCTTAGGTAAAAAATTATATTTAAGAGTAAGCGATTTAACAAAAATTAATAAAAAACCAGTTGTTCAACTTGATACAGACATCAAAGAAGTAATCGTAGAGATTTCTGAAAATATGCTCGGTGTTACTGCTGTTATTGATAAAAATAAAGTTGTGGGTATCATTACCGATGGTGATTTAAGAAGAATGCTTGTAAAAGCAGATAGCTTTCATGGATTAACAGCTAAAGATATCATGTCTAAACATCCAAAAACAATTTCTAACAATGCTATGGCAGTCGAAGCCATAGAAATTATGGATAAAAATGGAATCACCCAAATTATTGCTGTTGACAATGGGACATACTGTGGCATCGTACACATACACAATTTGACAAATGAAGGTATTTTATAATGGCTAGGTTAAAAAGTACAGATAAAGAAATGTCTTTTTTAGACCATCTTGAAGATTTAAGGTGGCATCTAATTCGATCTTTTTTATCCGTTATTGTACTTGCATCTATTGCTTTTCTTGCTAAAGATTTTATCTTTAATGTATTGATATTTGGTCCTAAACATTCTGATTTTCCGACTTATAAAATACTTTGTGAAATTGCTCAATTTATTGGCTTTAAAGATAGTTTCTGTTTCACTGAATTACCTTTTAGGATTCAAAGCAGAACAATGGGAGGCCAATTTTCAGCTCATGTTTGGACCTCCATAACTGCAGGTTTTATCATTGCGTTTCCATATATATTACACGAAATGTGGAAATTTATAAGTCCAGGCTTAAAGGTTAAAGAACGAAGTTCAGCAAAAGGATTTATTTTGATAGCATCATTATTGTTTTTTATTGGTGTTTTATTCGGTTATTATGTAGTAACTCCACTATCAATAAATTTTTTAGGAACCTATCAAGTTAGTGGTGAAGTACATAATGATTTTGATTTAAGTAGCTATATCTCGTTAGTTCGTGCATCAGTTATAGCAAGTGGTCTAATATTTGAGCTACCAATCCTTATTTATATTTTAACCAAAATTGGTGTAGTTTCTCCAGAAATACTCAAAAAATATAGAAAAATATCCTTAGTGATTGTACTCATACTTTCTGCGATTATTACTCCACCAGATATCGCTAGTCAAGTTATTGTTTCGGTCCCAATTATAGTTTTGTACGAAATCAGTATCTATATATCTAAAGCTGTTATTAGAAAACAAAAAAGATTATTAAAAAAGCAAGCTAAAAATCAATAATAAGGTTTACCGATATTAACTATATTTGGATTATGAAAAAATCAAAAATATCAATAGGAGCAGGAATTGGTTTAGTAGTAGGAGTTATAATTGGTAGTGTTACTGATAATATTGGTCTATGGATTTCATTAGGTCTATGTTTTGGTGCCGGTATTGGAACAGTTTTAGATAAAAAGACTAAATAAAAACATCATTTTATAGCATGACGGATTTATTAAAGCTAAATTAATGTGTCGATTGATTTAAAAAAAATATGAAATTAAGAGCTGAAAATTTAATTAAATCATATAAAGGACGAAAAGTTGTTAAAGGCATTTCTGTTGAAGTAAATCAAGGAGAAATTGTTGGTTTATTAGGACCAAATGGTGCTGGAAAAACAACTTCTTTCTATATGATTGTAGGACTCATAAAACCAAACGGAGGGAAAATCTTTTTAGATCATAAAGAAATTACGAGATATCCTATGTACAAACGTGCTCAAAACGGAATCGGATATTTGGCTCAAGAAGCCTCAGTTTTCCGTAAATTAAGTGTTGAGGATAATATTTTAAGTGTTTTACAATTAACTAATTATTCAAAAAAAGAGCAGATCGAGAAAATGGAATCCTTGATCGAAGAGTTTGGTCTTGGACATATTCGGAAAAATAGAGGTGATTTATTAAGCGGAGGAGAACGAAGAAGAACAGAAATTGCTCGTGCTTTAGCTACAGATCCTCATTTTATATTATTAGATGAACCTTTTGCAGGAGTAGATCCTGTTGCAGTTGAAGATATCCAAAAAATAGTTGCAAAACTAATAACCAAGAACATTGGAATTCTAATTACAGACCACAATGTTCAGGAAACTTTAGCCATTACGGATCGAACTTATTTAATGTTTGAAGGGAGTATTTTAAAACACGGAATACCTGAAGACTTAGCAAATGATGAAATGGTAAGAAAAGTTTATTTAGGTCAAAACTTCGAACTTAGAAAGAAAAAGATTTCCTTTTAAACTTCAATTATCGGAAATAGTAGCTCGTACATTATAATTAGTGTAACAAATTTTTAGATTTTTCGTCTTATCCTTAATTAATGTAAAAATAATATCTGTGCAAACTATTCTTACCTTAAACAATCTTACCAAAAAATTTGGCTCACTTACCGCTGTTGATAATCTTAGCTTAAAAATAAACAAAGGATTTGTTTATGGTATATTAGGCCCCAACGGAAGTGGGAAATCAACTACTTTGGGCATGTTACTTAATATAGTTAACAAAACAGCTGGAAACTATCATTGGTTTGATGGAACAGAAACTACGCATCGTGCTTTAAAAAAAGTTGGAGCAATAATAGAGCGACCTAACTTTTACCCTTATATGACTGCAAAACAAAATTTAAATTTAGTTTGCAAAATTAAAAATGTGCCAAATAACAAAATAAAAGAAAAACTTGAAATCGTTGGTTTATTAGATCGAAGCGACAATAAATTTAGTACTTTTTCTTTAGGAATGAAACAACGCCTTGCAATTGCCTCGGCACTTCTTAACGATCCAAAAATATTAATTCTAGATGAACCTACAAATGGTTTAGATCCTCAAGGAATACATCAAATAAGAGAGATTATAAAAAAAATAGCAGCTAATGGTACAACCATATTATTAGCTTCTCATCTATTAGATGAAGTTGAAAAAGTTTGTACTCACTTGGTAATATTGAGAAAAGGAAAAACTTTATATTCCGGAAGTGTAGAAAATATGATTGCAAGTCATGGTTTTTTCACTTTACAGTCAGATAATTTAGATTTATTAAAAAAAGTACTGGATGAGCATCCAAGTATAGGTGATGTTAAGATTGAGGGAACTCAATTAGTTGCTCATTTAAAAGAACCTTTAAGTGGTTCCGAATTAAATAAAATACTTTTTGAAAAAGGGGTTAACCTTTCTTATTTAGTGCATAGAAAAGAAAGTTTAGAAGAGCAATTTTTAGAACTTACCAAATCCAACTAATTGAAAACTAAATCGGCTAATATGTTACGTTTATTGTCAATAGAACTTCACAAATTAAAATATAATAAATCAGCAAAAGTTATTTCAATAGTATATTTTATATTAATAACCTTTATAGCTTTAATAGCTTCTATTGAGTTTAAGTTTGGTAGATTTTCATTTTAGAATTGCTGATCAAGGAATATTTAATTTTCCATTCATATGGCATTTCAATACTTGGATAGCTAGCTATTTTAAAATTATTTCTTGCAATTGTTATAGTTTCTATGATGGCAAACGAATATAGCAATAGGACTCTTAAACAAAATTTAATTGACGGTTTAAGTAAAAAAGAGTTTGTTATTTCAAAGTTTCTAACTGTAGTATTATTTTCATTTGTTTCGACTTTATTTGTTTTTATCGTGTCTTTAATATTAGGACTTATATTTTCCGACTATAACGAAATTGGAATTATTTTTAGCGATATGGAGTATCTTTTAGCTTATTTTATTAATCTAGTTGGCTTTTTTTCATTTTGTTTATTTATCGGAATACTAGTAAAAAGATCTGCATTTGCTTTAGGTTTTTTGTTAATTTGGAGTATTATAGAAGGTATAATTTACGGTTTTCTCAAATGGGAAATGTTCAGAGAATACTAATTTAGCAGATAGCATCATGCAATTATTCCCATTAGCATCCATGTCTAATTTAATCAAAGAACCTTTTTCTAGGTTAGGTGCTGTACAGTCTGCTGCAAGTCAATTAGGTGAGGCATTTGACAAAGATTACAGTGTTCAATTCATAACGGTACTGATTGTTTTAATATGGACCTGCTTGTTTGTATTTGGGTCCTACGCTATTCTTAAAAAAAGAGATTTATAAATTATTTTTATTTACGAAGCGAGATTGTGCATAATTAAATATATTATTATTTTTTTTGTAATTTTAAATGATCAACTATCTATCCTATGTGTTCATTTAAATTTAAACAATCTAAAATAGTTTTATCAATATTCCGTAAAAAAACATTAAGCTTTTTTCTTTTTTTAATTCCTCTTTTTTGTTTTTGTCAGAATATTGAGCTTTATGAACAGTTTAATGGTAAGTACGATTATACAGCTTTTGGGAATACATTAAATTTATCTCCAAATTCTTGTAATATTCAAACCCAAAGTAGTGCTATTTTTAGCCTTTCATCCTCACAAAATTTAATATCCGCATACCTTTATTGGTCTGGATCTGGAGGACTAATAACTGATACTTACCCAGGAGATTACCAGGTTGATTTAAATGGAATTTCTATATCTGCTGAAAGAACTTTTATCGACAACTCACTAGATATTAAATTTTACGGAGCTTTTGCTGATGTAACTGACATATTAAATAATTTTGGAAATGGTACTTATACTGTATCGGATTTTGACTTAACTAGCAATATATTTCCTGGATCTCCCTATTGCAATATCGCAACTGATTATGGAGGATGGTCAATAATAGTAGTTTATCAAGATAGTGCTTTATCTCTAAATCAAGTAAATATATTTGATGGATTTGAGTCTGTAGCACCGTTGGTAAATAATAACAACTTAAATATTCAACTCACTACACTCAATGTTGTGGATAATATAGGTGCTAAAATTGGTTTTTTAGCTTGGGAAGGAGATGCTAGTCTTGCTGTTAATGAAACCTTAAGAATTAATGGAAACATTTTGAGTAACCCTCCTCTAAATCCAGAAGATAATGCGTTTAACGGGACTAATAGTTTTACTAATTCAAATCAGCTTTACAATATGGATATTGATTTCTATAATATTGAAAATTATATTCAAACTGGTGATGTAAGTGCAACTATAGACTTAACATCTGGTCAGGATTTTATAATTGTAAATAATATAATAACTGTTTTAAACACAGAGTTGCCAGATGCAACTATAAGTTTCGAGAATATAGAAATTATTTGTAATAATTTAGTCGAACTTAACTACACTGTTTTCAATATTAATAGTACAGATATTCTCCCTGCTGGTACTCCAATTAAATTCTATTTAGAGGAAAATCAAATTGGACAAGCTCTTACAAGTAATAACATACCAATTGATGGACAGGAAACAGGTACAATATCACTGACTATACCTACTGATACAATTCCGGATCCTTTTACTATTACAGCAGTTGTTGATGATGGCGGTGGTGGAACAAGTACCGTTGCAGAAATCAATGAGGATAATAATGAATTTCAACAAATTATAAGTTTAGCAGAAGTTGTGCTAAATTTAACATTGGATCCAGATATACTAATAACTAACGATAATGTTATTTGTGAAGGTGAAAATCAAGTTATTGGCATCAATTCCTTAACCCCTATTGGAGCAGCTGGGTCAAATTCAACCTATCAATGGTTTTTTAATGGTGCTATAATACCAGGGGAAACTGGCGAAGAATTAACTGTTACTCAACCAGGAACGTATCAGCTTGAAGTTAACTATGAAGGCTGCAATGTAGCTGACGATATTATAGTTGAGTTTATTACCAATCCTATTGCAGGAACTCCAACGCCATTAATTGAATGTGACCAAACTCCAAATGATGGAATAGCTGACTTTAACTTAACCGAAGCCGATACCGAGATTATCAATGGACAGACCAATAATTTTGTAACCTATCATGAAACATTAGCTCAAGCCGAAGCAGGTACAGATGCTTTAGTAAGTCCATATACCAATACAGTTCCTAACGTACAAACCATATTTGCAAGATTAGAAGAAGACGTTCTAGGATGTTACGATGTAACTCAATTAGTACTTCAAGTAGATCCGGCACCTTCGATTACAGACCCTATAAGTGATTATCAACTGTGTGATAACGATGGTGATGGCTCTGAAATTTTTGACTTGACTTCTAAGTACGACGAGATTGTAAATACATTAACCGATGTTACACTCACGTATTACAATACGGAGGCCGATGCAAATGCAGATACAAATGCTATCGTAACACCGTCTGCATACTTAGTAGTGGTGCAGAAACGATTTGGGTGCGTGCTATCAATACAGAGGGTTGTACTAGTGTGGGGTTTTTTAATTTAATTATTGATACAGCACCTTTATTTACCGAGGTTCCGTTATTTCAAATCTGTGACGATAATAGTCCTGATGGTTTTACAGAATTTGATTTAGATAGCTTGACTCCAACTATTATCGCTGGGGCCTCTAACCTTACTGTTAGCTATTACTTAACTGAGGTAGATGCTGAAGCAGGTACAGCATCACCTTTATCAAGTCCTTATACAAATACTATAAACCCTGAACTTATTTGGGCACGTGTAGAAGATGATATAACTGGATGCTATGGAATCTTTGTAATAGAACTAAATGTGATTTCACCTATTGCAGGAGCTCCAACGCCATTAATTGAATGCGACCAAACTCCAAATGATGGAATAGCTGACTTTAACTTAACCGAAGCCGATACCGAGATTATCAATGGACAGACCAATAATTTTGTAACCTATCATGAAACATTAGCTCAAGCCGAAGCAGGTACAGATGCTTTAGTAAGTCCATATACCAATACAGTTCCTAACGTACAAACCATATTTGCAAGATTAGAAGAAGACGTTCTAGGATGTTACGATGTAACTCAATTAGTACTTCAAGTAGATCCGGCACCTTCGATTACAGACCCTATAAGTGATTATCAACTGTGTGATAACGATGGTGATGGCTCTGAAATTTTTGACTTGACTTCTAAGTACGACGAGATTGTAAATACATTAACCGATGTTACACTCACGTATTACAATGCCGAGGCCGATGCAAATGCAGATACAAATGCTATCGTAACACCGTCTGCATACGTTAGTAGTGGTTCAGAAACGATTTGGGTGCGTGCTATCAACACAGAGGGTTGTACTAGTGTGGGGTTTTTTAATTTGATTATAGATACAGAACCTTTATTTACCGAGGTTCCGTTATTTCAAATCTGTGACGATAATAGTCCTGATGGTTTTACAGAATTTGATTTAGATAGCTTGACTCCAACTATTATCGCTGGGGCCTCTAACCTTACTGTTAGCTATTACTTAACTGAGGTAGATGCTGAAGCAGGTACAGCATCACCTTTATCAAGTCCTTATACAAATACTATAAACCCTGAACTTATTTGGGCACGTGTAGAAGATGATATAACTGGATGCTATGGAATCTTTGTAATAGAACTAAATGTGATTTCACCTATTGCAGGAGCTCCAACGCCATTAATTGAATGCGACCAAACTCCAAATGATGGAATAGCTGACTTTAACTTAACCGAAGCCGATACCGAGATTATCAATGGACAGACCAATAATTTTGTAACCTATCATGAAACATTAGCTCAAGCCGAAGCAGGTACAGATGCTTTAGTAAGTCCATATACCAATACAGTTCCTAACGTACAAACCATATTTGCAAGATTAGAAGAAGACGTTCTAGGATGTTACGATGTAACTCAATTAGTACTTCAAGTAGATCCGGCACCTTCGATTACAGACCCTATAAGTGATTATCAACTGTGTGATAACGATGGTGATGGCTCTGAAATTTTTGACTTGACTTCTAAGTACGACGAGATTGTAAATACATTAACCGATGTTACACTCACGTATTACAATGCCGAGGCCGATGCAAATGCAGATACAAATGCTATCGTAACACCGTCTGCATACGTTAGTAGTGGTTCAGAAACGATTTGGGTGCGTGCTATCAACACAGAGGGTTGTACTAGTGTGGGGTTTTTTAATTTGATTATAGATACAGAACCTTTATTTACCGAGGTTCCGTTATTTCAAATCTGTGACGATAATAGTCCTGATGGTTTTACAGAATTTGATTTAGATAGCTTGACTCCAACTATTATCGCTGGGGCCTCTAACCTTACTGTTAGCTATTACTTAACTGAGGTAGATGCTGAAGCAGGTACAGCATCACCTTTATCAAGTCCTTATACAAATACTATAAACCCTGAACTTATTTGGGCACGTGTAGAAGATGATATAACTGGATGCTATGGAATCTTTGTAATAGAACTAAATGTGATTTCACCTATTGCAGGAGCTCCAACGCCATTAATTGAATGCGACCAAACTCCAAATGATGGAATAGCTGACTTTAACTTAACCGAAGCCGATACCGAGATTATCAATGGACAGACCAATAATTTTGTAACCTATCATGAAACATTAGCTCAAGCCGAAGCAGGTACAGATGCTTTAGTAAGTCCATATACCAATACAGTTCCTAACGTACAAACCATATTTGCAAGATTAGAAGAAGACGTTCTAGGATGTTACGATGTAACTCAATTAGTACTTCAAGTAGATCCGGCACCTTCGATTACAGACCCTATAAGTGATTATCAACTGTGTGATAACGATGGTGATGGCTCTGAAATTTTTGACTTGACTTCTAAGTACGACGAGATTGTAAATACATTAACCGATGTTACACTCACGTATTACAATGCCGAGGCCGATGCAAATGCAGATACAAATGCTATCGTAACACCGTCTGCATACGTTAGTAGTGGTTCAGAAACGATTTGGGTGCGTCTATCTGATAATTTTACACAATGCTACATAATTGGAAGTTTTCAAATTGAAACAATATTTTGCCCATTACCAGATGCTACAATATCCATTAATAATGATCTTTATGCTTGTAGAAATCGAGATTTAATTATTGAATATCGTGTTAATAATATAGACGGAACTGCTATACTACCAGCTTTCACACCGATTTCTTTTTATTTAGATGAAATACTAGTTACCCAGACTCAAACCTTAAATGATATTCCCATTAATGGAAGTGAAACTAATTCTATTGAAATAAATTTACCAATTAATACGCCTAATTTATTTGAAATTTTAATTAGAGTTGATGATCTTGGTTTCAGTGAGGGTATTATTGAAGAATTGGACGAGCTAAACAATGAGTATTCAGTATCAATAGAATTTGGTTCCCTACCTCCTATCTTACCTCTATCAAATCTTATAGAATGTGATGAAGGAAATGAAAGTGCCAACTTTAATTTAACGCAACAAAACAATTCAATATCAACTAACACCAACGATATTATTACTTTTTATGTTTCAGAGGAAGATGCTAATCTAAGTGAAAATGAAATAACTGATACTGGAAGTTATCAAAATACCTCAAATCCTCAAACTATTTATATAAGGTTAGAAAATGAAATATGTTTTACGACGTCGTCATTTGAGATAGAAACTGAAAATTGTATTCCATTTATTCCAGAGGGATTTTCTCCGAATAATGACAATATAAATGATGTTTTTGAAATTGATCATCTGTTAAATGTATATCTTGATTTTGAGCTTAAAATATTTAGTCGATATGGGAATATAATATATAAAGGTACTCATAAGGACGGTTTTTGGGACGGAATTTCTAACGAGGGCATTACTTTCAAACATCAATTAGTTCCTACAGGAGTTTATATTTATGTTTTACAATTAAACGATTATCGCTATCCAGATAGTTTTATTGGTACTGTTTATATAAATTATTGAATAAGATAAATAGAGAAAAATAATAAAGTAAAAAGTTATACTTTTACATGAACTAAAAAACTAACAGCTTTGAGATATATTTATGGTTTTGTTCTAATTTTCACCATACTATTATGGAGTTCTTGTCGAAATGATTTTGAATCAGTTCCTAGTTCAGGGAATTTAGAATTTTCACAAGACACCATTTTTTTAGATACAATTTTCACTAATATTGGATCCAGTACTCGAACACTTAAAGTTTATAATCGCAGTAGTGAAGACATAAACATCCCTAACATTCAATTATCAGGCGGAGAATCATCAAGCTATCGTTTAAATGTTGATGGCATTCCGGGAAAAATATTTCAAGACATCAATATTTTAGCTAATGACAGTATTTTTGTTTTTATTGAAACCACCATTGATATCGATAATTTTCCAAATCCAGATAATTCATATTTATACGAAGACAGAATTGTTTTTGATTCAGGCACCAATACTCAAGATGTTAACCTAATTACTTTAGTAAAAGATGCTGTTTTTCTTTTTCCTGAACAAAGTTCAGATGGAACTGTAGAAACTTTAAATCTTGGTACCGAAGAGGAGCCTATTTTAATAGAAGGTTTTTATTTAAACGATAATCAGCTAAATTTCACTAATGAAAAACCGTATGTTATATATGGGTATGCAGCAGTAGCACCTAACAAAACGTTAACAGTTGAACCTGGTGCTAGAATTCATTTCCATAGGGATAGTGGCATTTTAGTTGCAAATACCGCATCCATGAAATCAATTGGACTGGCCAGTATCAACTCCGAGTTGATGGAAAATCAAATTATATTTGAGGGTGATCGGTTGGAACCTTCATTTGCTGACGTACCAGGTCAATGGGGTACCATATGGTTAACTGCTGGCAGTACCAATCATGAATTTAGTTATACAACTATTAAAAATTCAATTGTAGGAATACTGATGGATAGTAATGATGGAGATCGTACCTTAACATTAAAAAATGTTGAAATATACAACACCTCGAATGTTGGCTTATTGGCACGTACAGGTGACATCTATGGTGAAAATCTAATCATAAATAATAGTGGTCAATCATCGTTATCATGTAGTTTAGGGGGAAAATATAATTTTATTCATTCAACATTTGTAAATTATTGGACTAATAACTTTAGAATATTTCCTGCAGTTTCGATAGATAACGTTTTACAGGTTGGTGAAAATGAATTTATTACCTCAGATTTAATCGAAGCAAATTTTATAAATTGTATTTTATATGGTAATGAAGCAAGAGAATTAATATTCACTCATAAGTCAAGAGGCTGCTTTTAACTTTAATTTTAAAAATAGCTTAATACGTTTTGATGATCCTAACGGAAATTTTGAAGATGATTTGAATTATGATTTTCTAAATGAAAGTTTGTACCTCAATATTGTCAGGAATCAGAATCCCTCGTTTTTGAATACTACACTGAATGATTTTAATATAGAAACTGAATGTGTCTGGTGCCGATGGAATAGGAGATCCAGCAGATGCATTAACTGTTCCACTTGACGGAAACGGGACTAATAGAAATGTTTCAGCTCCTGATGCTGGGGCCTATGAAAGTATTATTTATCCTGATGAAGGAACATAAAAAAAGCCTTTTCTATTGAAAAGGCTTTTTATTAAAAAATGATACTTTATATTAAAGAACTTTCACATTTACTGCGTTCATTCCTTTTTTACCTTCTTTTAATTCAAATTCAACTTTGTCATCTTCACGAATATCTTCATCGATTAATCCAGAGATGTGAACAAAATGTTCTGTGTTTGTGTCATCTTCAGTAATAAAACCATATCCTTTGGAAGCATTGAAGAATTTAACTGTACCTGTTTGCATTATTTTAAAATTTATTTAATTAAGCCGCAAATGTAGTTTTTTTTATTTAATAAAAAGGTTTTATTAGTTGATAATTAACTTTTTGGTTAATATTTGTGATTGGTTAAAAATATTAAGAAAGTATAAACCACTATCAAAATCACTTAAATCAATACTCATTTCTGAAGATTGTTGCGAGGTATTTAATAAAACCTTTCCACTAACATCAGTTACGTGCAAAAACATTTTATCGCTAAAATTATTTATTTTAATATGGAACTTTTTACCAGGATTCGGGTAAACTAATAAATTATTCTCATAATTTTCATTCATTCCCAATTCTCCGCCTTCGATAATTGTTATGTGGCTATTTATAGAGGGATTTATAATAACATCAACTTGACCACTTAACCAAGTAACTTTAATAAAATCAATAGAACTAGCATCTCCCAATCCAAAAAATTCATAAGCAGAATTTTGGCCTAAAAAACCTTCCCCACATAATGTATAACGGTATTGTTTATTTCCATCTATAGAAATTTCGATCCAAGAACCTATTCCTTGTCGATTACTTATAACTCCTTCTAATTTAACTTTTAACCAATTATTATTTTGGTTTGATATATTTTTCCATAAAAAAATATCATCAGGTTCGTAGTTTAAAACTGTTATATCGGGATAACCATCATTATTGATATCTCCAATTGCATTTGAAAAACTCCAAGCTGTGTCATTTTTAAAGCCTGCAGTTGAGGGTATTAAATAATTACCATCACCTTGATTTTCATAAAATGCAGAGGGCAAAAAACTTGTTGTACCATCCAAAGCTCCACTTACATACAAATCTAAATCAGTATCGTTTTCAGCATCTAAAAAAACAGCTCCCCAAGCCGCGGATTCGAATAAAGTTCCATTGGTACTTGCAACATCGGTAAAAGTACCATCACCATTATTTTTTAAAAAAACATTACCAGCTATCGTGTTTGTAACATAAATATCTAACCAACCATCATTATTATAATCACCAATTGTGGTGGACATACCATCCATTGAAATATTAGTGCCGGTTTCTTCCCCTACCTCAGTGAAGGTTCCATCTCCATTGTTTTTGTATAATAAATTTTGTGTTTCGAGTTTATCGTTTGCGATATATAAGTCTTGCCAACCATCGTTGTTATAGTCAAAAAAAGATGAGCAAAATGAGAGATGGTGGTTGTTATCTATTCCAGCTAGATCATTTACAATAGTGAAGGTTCCATCACCATTATTATGATATAAATAATTTTGTGTGTCGTTACTGAAATCGCCTCTAGAACATATAAAAACGTCCAAATAACCATCCTTATCGTAATCCCCCCATGAGCTTCCAAAATTAGAATTGTTGTTAAGAATTAATCCTGACGATATGGTGATATCATTAAAAACCATATTTCCGAGATTCTCAAATAATAAATTTGAGTCAGAATTACTTGTAATAAATAAGTCATAATCATTATCGTTATCAAAATCAATCCATTGTACTGTTTTAGTCTCAAATAGTTCATCTTCAATTCCAAAATCAATTTGAGAAAAATATCCATTGATATTCTTATAGAATTTTACAGGCTCTCCTTCTTGAGAAGAAACAGTAATATCATCCCAACCATCTTTATCAAAATCAAAAAATGATATTCCACCTCCAAAAGTCCCAATTCCATAGCAAGAGTTGTCAAATCCAAGTAAAATAGACTCTTCGTTAAATTGTACTTGCGCTAAAATATTCGGAAGGAAAATGATATAGAATAATGAAAAAAAATCTCATAAAATCAGAATATCATGCTTTAAACAAATCTCTTTCGGCCATTAATGCATTGACTTTTAAAGCAATTGCCTCTAAGTTTTTCTGAGTCATTAAAATTCATTATAACCTCGTCGACTAAATCAACGACTAGTTGCATATCGGCTTCAACCAAACCTCTAGTAGTAATCGCAGGTGTTCCTATTCGGATACCGCTGGTAACAAATGGAGATTTATCATCAAAGGGTACCATATTTTTATTAACCGTAATATCAGCTTTTACCAGAGCTTCCTCTGCTTCTTTTCCAGTAATGTTTTTATTCCTTAAATCTATCAATAACATATGGTTATCAGTACCTCCGGATATAATTTGATAATCTTTGTCCATAAAAGCTTTTGCCATAACTTTTGCATTCTTTTTTACTTGTACAGAATAATGTAAAAAATCATCTGTTAAAGCTTCTCCAAAGGCTACTGCTTTAGCAGCAATAACATGTTCTAGGGGCCCTCCTTGATTTCCAGGAAAAATACCGCTGTTTAACAATGATGACATTTTTTTTAAATTTCCATTTTTTAATCTAATTCCAAAAGGGTTTTCAAAATCTTTTCCCATCATTATCAAACCTCCTCGTGGTCCTCTTAAAGTTTTGTGAGTAGTAGTCGTAACGATATGGCAATGTGGGATTGGATCACTAATAATGCCTTTAGCTATGAGTCCTGCAGGGTGCGAAATATCTGCCAAGTAAAATGGCACCTACTTTATCTGCAATCTCTCTAAATCGTTTATAATCAAATTCTCTTGAATAGGCAGAGGCTCCAGCTATGATCATCTTAGGTTTTTCCCGTATTGCAATTTCCTCTACTACATCCATATCTAATAAGCCTGTTGATTTGTCCACTCCATAAAAAACAGGGTTGTATAATTTTCCAGAAAAATTAACTGGTGATCCGTGAGTTAGATGCCCCCCATGAGAAAGATCAAAGCCCAAGAACGTATCACCCGGTTTTAAACAAGCGAAAAAAACAGCAGTATTCGCTTGAGACCCACTATGAGGTTGAACATTTACGTATTCTGCTCCAAAAAGAGTTTTGGCTCTATCGATTGCTAGTTGTTCGACTTCATCAACAATCTCGCATCCACCATAATATCTTTTTCCAGGATAACCTTCTGCATATTTGTTGGTAAGGACGGAACCCGTAGCTTCAAGTACTTGATTACTAACAAAATTCTCAGATGCTATAAGCTCTAAACCTTGAAGTTGTCGTTGTTCTTCCTCTTGAATCAAGTCAAAAATTTGCTCATCTTTTATCATAAGTATTTTTCTAAAAAAATTAAATTCAAAAATACAAAAAGCGTACCTTATAATTTAACTAAAATTATATCTTTGATTAAGATTTTACTAACAAAAAAAATATAACTACATATGCCACTTTCTGCTAATGATCCTTCAAGGAAATCCTGGATTAAAACTTCACTAAATTCAGATTTTCCAATTCAAAACATTCCTTTTGGGGTTTTTCTTACTAGAGATGATATCATAACCATCGGTACACGTATTGGTGATTATGCAATTGATCTTGGAGCACTGCATCAGCTTGGTTATTTTGAAGGAATTGATTTAACGGATGATATTTTTTTGCAAGACAGTTTAAACGATTTTATTGCTGATGGTAGAAAAACGTGGAGATTAGTTCGTAACCGCATATCTGATATCTTTCTAGATAGTAATAATAACCTTCAGGATAATGAAGAACATAAAAAAGTAGTTTTATTTACTCTTGATGAAATTGAAATGCAATTACCTGTGGATATAGGTGATTATACAGATTTTTATGCTAGTAAAGAACATGCAACAAATGTGGGATCCCTTTTTCGAGATCCAGAAAATGCATTATTACCTAATTGGCTTAGAATTCCTATTGGCTATCATGGACGCAGTTCATCAATTATCCCCTCAGGAACCCCCATCCATAGACCTTATGGACAGACTAAACCAGGAGAAGATGGTATACCAGGATTCGGTCCCTCTAAATTAGTTGATTTTGAATTAGAAATGGCTTTTATAACGATGGACTCCAATCATTTAGGACACAGAATCCCTATCCAGGAAGCTGAAGATTATATTTTTGGGTTGGTATTGTTTAATGATTGGAGTGCAAGAGATATTCAAGCATGGGAATACGTCCCCTTAGGCCCTTTTTTAGGAAAAAACTTTGCGTCTACCATTTCGCCTTGGATAGTTACCTTAGACGCACTAGAACCTTTTAGAACTAATGGTCCAAACAAGATCCAGCTCCACTACCCTATCTAGCTCACGGCAATAATAAAAATTTTGATATAAAATTACAGGTAGCCATTCAGCCAGAGAATGATGAAGAAACTGTAGTTGCTAATTCTAATTTTAAGTATATGTATTGGTCAATGGCACAACAATTAACGCATCACACAGTTAACGGTTGTAATTTGCGATCGGGAGATATGATGGGAAGTGGTACAATTTCTGGGCCAACAAAAGACAGTTATGGTTCTATGTTAGAATTAAGTTGGAGAGGTCAAAATCCTGTTTCATTAAAAAATAATAAAGAACGAAAATTTATTCAAGATAACGATACCGTTATTATGAGAGCACATTCAGAGAAAAATGGTTTACGCATTGGATTTGGCGAATGTGTCGGTAAAATACTACCAGCGCTAGAAGATTAAGTTATATTATCTAGAATGTCAGCATCAATCTGATAGTGTGAACTATGATGAATAGCTATTACCATTTTTAATAACTATTAGCTGTGGGCTTTGATGGAAAACCTGAAAACGATGAAGCAATTTCGTTAGATAATTCTCTGAAAGAAAGTAAATCCAAAAAGTAAATTTTGAAGTTAGCATTATCAATGTCCAATTGCTTTCTCAAATTGACGTAAAGCCATACGACTAGTTCCACATCGTGTGGAATGTTTAAAAATGGCAACAGGTTTTATATGCGATTCTTTAGAAATATTCTCTAATTGATCTAAAGAGGTCAACGAAATCCAAGGAATCTGCTTTTTTATTTCTTTTTTATTCTTATTTTCTCCAAATATTTTTTTTAAAAAACTCATAGCTAATAATTCATTATTAATTTTTAAAAAAATTATGTTTTAAAATTAGCGTAAAACTACATAAAAAATAAATCACATGATAAAATTAGTTGGTAAGTTATAAAACAAAAAACCTTCAGAAGCTGAAGGTTTTTTAATGTAAATGATTCTATATTATCTAATAATTATCTTTTTTGTCGCTGAGCTAGTTTCAGTAGTTACTTTAACTAGATAAGTTCCTGAGCTAATATATAAGCTAAAATTTATATTGTTAGCGTTTACATTTTGTAAATACACTTCTCTTCCAGTTAAATCAAAAACTTGAATTGTTTTAGCTACTTGACTTTCCATTACTAAAGAAATATTCTGTCCGTTTGATACAGAAGGTACAATAGCAAATTCAACATTTTGAGTATCTGTTACACCTAAAATTGTACATTCCATAACTTCAGGATCTAAGCCATTAGGGAAAGTTGCTTCAAAAGTTGTAATATCGGTTAAAGGCCAAATATCGCGATTCAAAAGAGTTCTATCTGGACCAATTAAACAAAAAGTAGGATAAGCACTAACTCCAAAATTACTATCTACGTCACCAGCACCTCCATCTGCACTTACAGCAGGAGGAAGATTAAAAGGACCTCCGTAAGTTTCTCCGTATTGAAGAACCTCTTCATCTGAATCGGTACCGTTATTTATTGATATCATGACTAAGTCACCGCCATTGCAGCCATATTTGTCATAAAATTCGCTAAAAGTTGGTTGCCATGTTTGACAAGGACCACAAGTATCAAAAAAGAAATCCAAATAGATGTGCTTTCCAGCATCAGCATATTCGTAAAGATTGTGTTCAACGCCGTAGACATCTGTTACTGTAAAATCATCAACAATATCTCCAACATTGTAGTTGGTTGTTTGAGCAAAAATTAATGTTGTTAATAACAACATTAATAGGGATGTAATTTTTTTCATTAAATTATTTTTAGTTAATTATTAAACGCAATATAGAAAAATGTTTTGGAAATTTATTTAAAAGTAATTAGAAATAATTATACCATTTGGTATATTTTAAATAAATTTGAAAAAACAGCTAAAGAATGATATCAAAATCTGAAAAAACAACTAAATACATTATTGAAACAGTAGCTCCAATATTTAACCGAAAAGGATACGCAGCGGCTTCAATGTCAGATTTAACAGCTGCAACTGGGCTCACAAAAGGAGCAATTTATGGAAATTTCAAAAATAAAGAAGAACTTGCAATTAAAGCGTTTAACTTCAGTATTAATCAAGTATTAAAGAGTATTAGTACGCATCAAAATCAAAATAAATCACCACTAAAAAAATTATATTTAATTACAGATTTTTATAAAAATTATTATGACTTTAGTAAAAAAATTGGAGGTTGCCCAATTCTTAATACTGGAGTTATTTCAAAAAATCAAAATAATAAACTACATCATGAGGTGATGCTAATTATCGATAAAACTCAATCAAATATTGCTAAATTAATTGATCAGGGGAAAGAACTTGGGTACATAAATAAAAATATTAACTCCATAAATTTTGCAAGAAGGCTTTACAGTCATATTCAAGGAGCCGTATTTATGACCTACGCAATGAATGACAAGAATTATTTATACGAAGCCGTAGAGGAGATGAACCTTATAATTAAAAAAGAATTAGAAAAAGCATGAAAAAATTAGAAAAAATATTAAAAAGTAAAGCAATAATAAGATTTCAGGATTGCGACCCATTTAATCATCTAAATAATGCAGCCTATTTAAATTATTTTACCAATGCACGTGAAGATCAAATAAAAAATAACTACGGCATCGATATTTATGCAATGGCAAAAGAATCGGGAATTAGTTGGGTGGTAGGAAGTAATCAGATTGCATATATAAACCCTGCTTATTTAATGGAAGATATTGTAATCGAATCGCAATTACTCAATTACAATTCTACAAGTCTATTTGTAGAATTGAAGATGTGGAATAAAGACGAAACTAAAATAAAAGCTGTAATGTGGAGTAACTTTGTTCATTTTAATTTATTAAAACAAAAGAGAGAGAATCACTCTAACCAAATTATGAAATTATTTAAAGAAGTTCATAATCCAATTGATACCACATCATTTGAAAAAAGAGTAGCCTTTTTCAAAAAAAAGTATAGAGCATCAAATATCCAATAATATTGTAGCAAGTAAAAAAAATACCCCAAATAGTTTACCTATTTTTGTTATATATGGCAACACAAAAAACCATCAAAATAAAAAATAAGAAAGCAAGATTTGAATATGAGATATTAGACAAACTTGTTGCTGGTATTGTTTTGCGAGGCACAGAAATAAAAGCAATTCGTGAAGGAAAGGCATCTATTACTGAAGCCTTTTGTGAATTTAACAATAATGAACTATTTGTCATTAATATGACAATTCAGGAATACTCTCATGCTGTACATTTCAATCACGCCCCAAAAAGTGAACGGAAATTATTATTAAATCGTAATGAATTAAGAAAGCTTGAAAAACAAGTTAAAAATTCTGGGCTCACTATCATACCACTACTTTTGTTCACAACAGATAAAGGTTTTGCAAAAGTTGAAATTGCATTATGTAAAGGAAAGAAACTCTACGACAAAAGAGAATCTATAAAGGATCGTGATAACAAGCGAGATTTAAGTAGAATAAAAAAGAATTTTAATAAATAGTATAGGAAATCGGTTAAAAAAATTAAACCCTGCACTTAAAAATTTCATAGAAAATCAAAAAATATTCTTTGTAGGAACCGCTAGAACTTCAGAAACTGTAAATGTATCTTTAATTTTTATTTTCCAACAGAGGAACAAAACGAAATTCTCCAAATTCTTCTTTTTTAAAGTCAGTCTGAGAAATTCTTGTAATTAACGTCATAATTTGATTCTCAGAACCGATTGGAATAACCAACCTACCTCCTATTTTTAATTGAGACATCAAAGGCTTTGGAACAAAAGGTGCACCGGCTGTAACTACAATACCATCAAATGGTGCTTCGTCTTTAAAACCCTTATAACCGTCTCCAAAAATTAATTTTTTTGCACGATAACCTAATTTTGGTAAAAAAAGTTTTGTTTTTTTAAATAATTCATTTTGACGTTCAATAGAAAAAACGTGCATACCCATCTCGATAAGAACTGCAGTCTGAAATCCGCTACCGGTACCTATTTCTAGGATTTTTGATCCTTTTTCTAAACTTAGAAGTTCTGTCTGTTTAGCTACTGTAAAGGGTTGTGATATTGTTTGCTCTGCTCCAATAGGAAATGCTTTATCAATATAGGCGTGATCAACAAAACCAGAATCCATAAATAAATGACGAGGAATAGTACCTATGGCGTTTAATACTTTTTTATTGGTAATTCCTTTTTTGACGAGGATTTCAACCAATTGTTTTCTTTTTCCTTTATGAGCAAAAGTATCTAGCAAAAAATTTAAATTTAAATCAAACCAAAAATAGGTAATCAAGATTCAAATTTGTAAAATTTAGTTAAAATAGTTTCAGAAAATTTAAAATAAAATAAGGTTAAAAAAAGTTATATTTGCGTAAAATCAATATCGATGTTAAATGCAGGTGTTATAGGTGCTGGTCATCTTGGAAAAATACATTTAAAACTATTAAATCAATCGGATAAGTACAATTTAGTTGGATTCTACGATTCGAATCCTGAAGCCGTAAAAAATATATCTGAAGAATTTGGTTATAGAAGTTATAAAACAATGGAGTCACTCATTAAAGATTGTGATATGGTAGACGTAGTTACCCCCACTCTATACCATAGCGATTGTGCAAAAAAAGTATTAAATGCTGGTAAACATTTATTTATTGAAAAACCAATAACGAAAACTGTTCAAGAAGCTGAAGAAATACGCGAATTAGCAAAAAAAAGTGGTGTACGAGGTCAGGTAGGTCACGTAGAACGATTTAATCCTGCATTTACTGCTGTTAATGATCAAATTGTCAACCCAATGTTTATTGAAGCCCATCGTTTAGCAGAATTTAATCCTCGTGGTACTGATGTATCTGTAGTATTAGATTTGATGATTCATGATATTGATGCCATATTAAGTGTAGTGAAATCAAAAGTTAAAAGTGTTACTGCTAACGGTGTTTCTGTAATAAGTCAAACCCCAGATATTGCAAATGCACGAATAGAATTTGAAAACGGCTGTGTTGCAAATTTAACAGCGAGTAGAATTTCTATGAAAAATATGCGTAAGTCTAGGTTTTTTCAAAAAGATGCTTACATATCTATAGATTTTTTAGAAAAAAAATGTGAAGTGGTAAAAATGAAAGATGCACCCAATAATCCGGATGAATTTGCTATGATTTTAACCAATGCTGAAGGAATTCAAAAACAAATTTATTTTGAAAATCCAAATGTCAATACAAACAATGCAATTTTAGACGAACTTGAGGCCTTTGCAGATTCAATAAATAATAATATTACTCCTACTGTTACCCTATCTCAAGGAACTGAAGCGTTAAGAGTAGCTATGCAAATAATAGAAAATTTTAAAACCTTATAAATTAATTTAAATTACCGATCTCGGTCTACAAATATGAAAAACGTTGCAGTTATAGGTGCAGGAGCCATGGGAAATGGAATTGCACACACTTTTGCTCAATTTGATTATAAAGTACAATTGATTGACATATCCGAACATTCATTAAAAAAGGGAATGACTACCATATCGAGAAATTTAGATAGGATGATTGCTAAAGAAAAAATTTCTGAAGAAGATAAACAACGTACACTTAATAACATAACAACTTATACCAATCTAGAGGAAGGCGTTGAATATGCAAGTTTAGTGGTAGAAGCAGCTACTGAGAATTTAGAATTAAAACTAAAAATATTTAGAGATTTAGAAAGGTTTTGTCCTGATGACACTATTCTCGCCACCAATACATCTTCTATATCCATTACTCAAATTGCTTCCGTTACATCTAGACCAGAAATGGTTATTGGTATGCATTTCATGAACCCTGTTCCTGTAATGAAGTTAGTAGAAATTATTAAAGGATACAATACAAGCCAAGAGACCTTCGAAATAGTTCAAAAAATTTCTGAAAAGCTTAATAAAATTCCCGTAAAAGTAAATGACTACCCAGGTTTTGTTGCTAACCGTATTTTAATGCCTATGCTTAACGAGGCCATTGAAACTTTTTATAATGGAGTTGCTGGTGTAAAAGAAATAGATACGGTAATGAAATTAGGAATGGCACATCCTATGGGGCCCCTACAATTAGCTGATTTTATAGGACTAGATGTATGTTTATCGATTTTAAACGTAATGTACGACGGTTTTAAAAATTCGAAATATGCTCCTTGCCCCCTTTTAGTGAATATGGTTACTGCTGGAAAATTAGGAGTAAAAAGTGGTGAAGGGTTTTACGATTACAGCGAAAGCAGAAAGGCTGAAAAAGTATCAAAGCAATTTTTATAATTTTTCAATTTACTCCTCAAATAATGGCAAAAATTATTCCTTTTAAAGCAGTTCGTCCTACACGAGATAAAGTTGGATTAATTGCGTCTAGATCTTACGAAAGTTATTCTACAAAGGAAAAAAATGCACGCTTACGTGACAATCCATTTTCTTTCTTACACATTATAAATCCAGGGTTTAAATATCAAAAAAGGATTACAGGAGAACGGCGTTATACATTAGTAAAAAATCGATATAAGGAATTTAAAGAAGAAGGAAGTTTTATTCAAGATAAAAATCCAAACTTTTACTTTTATAAAATTATTAATAAAGATGGACATGAATTTAATGGTATTATAGCTGGAGCTAGCGCTTTAGATTATCAAAATAACATAATAAGAAAACACGAGAGTACTTTGCTAAAAAAGGAAGTACTTTTTGAACAATATTTAAAAATCGTAGGGTTTAACTCAGAGCCTGTTTTATTAACTTATCCAGATAACAAAGAGTTAGAAGAAATATTAGAAACTGCTATGCAATCAAGACCTGAGTATGAATTTACAACTACTTATAAGGATACTCATTATTTATGGAATATTGATAATAAATCAGTCATTAGTAGAGTAGAAAGTATCTTCTCTGAAATGAATAAACTATACATTGCTGACGGACATCATAGGTCAGCTTCCTCAAGCCTTTTAGCTTTAGATCTTGAAAAAGAAAACCCAAACCACACAGGCAAAGAAGCATATAATTATTTTATGAGTTATTTAATTCCTGAAAGTGATTTAAAAATTTATGAATTTAATAGATTAATAAGAGATTTAAATGGGCTTAGTAAAGAAGAATTCTTAATTTCAATCGATCAATATTATCGTATTGAAAATCGAGGTTGTGTTTATTACAAACCAACAAAAAAACATCATTTTAGTATGTATTTAGATGGAGAATATTATTCACTCTACCTTAGAAAAGAGGAATATACAATCGAAAATTCATTGGATAGTTTAGATGTTCAAATTTTATATGGTACTATTTTAAAACCTATATTAGGAATACAGGATTTACGTAATAATGATCGAATCGAGTATCCACACGGAAATTCAGATTTGGCTTATTTAAAATCAAAGATTGACTCTGGCGAATTTGTTGTAGGTTTTAATTTACTTCCAGTCACAATCCAAGAATTAAAAAATGTTGCCAATGAAGGGCTAACGATGCCTCCAAAAAGTACTTTTATAGAACCTAAATTACGTAGCGGAATTACGATTTATGAATTTTAAAGAATGAGTATAAAAGATAATCTTGAAAATATAAACTTAAAAATTCCCTCTGAAGTATCTTTAGTAGCAGTTTCAAAAACAAAACCCATAAGTGATATTTTAGAAGCCTATGAGTATGGACAACGAGTTTTTGGTGAAAATAAAATTCAAGAACTAGTTGAAAAACATAACAAATTACCAAAAGATATAGAATGGCATATGATTGGGCATATCCAACGTAATAAGGTGAAATATATGGCTCCATTTGTCAGTTTAATTCATTCGGCAGATAGTTACAGGCTAATTAAAGAGATCAATAAACAAGGAAAAATAAATAATAGAGTTATTAATTGTTTGCTTCAAATTAAAATTGCATCAGAAGAAAGTAAGTTTGGTTTTACCGAAACAGAAGCAACTGATTTTTTAAATTCTGACGAATATGTGTCATTTAAAAATATTAAGATAATTGGCTTAATGGGGATGGCAACTTTCACTGATGATCAAAGAAAAATTGACCAAGAATTTAATAAATTAAAAATCTTTTATGAAAAAGTAAATAGATCGAATAGTGGGATCAATATTTTATCTATCGGAATGAGCGATGACTATCCAATAGCTATACGTAACGGGAGTACTATGGTTCGAATAGGAAGTTCCATATTTGGTAAAAGGAACTATATAAAAAAATAATCATTTGTATGCAATTCTAGATATAGAGACCACTGGAGGTAAATACAATGAAGAAGGTATTACTGAAATAGCCATATACAAGTTTGATGGTCATGAAATTGTAGATCAATTCAGTAGTTTAGTGAATCCTGAAAAAAACATTCAACCCTTTGTTGTAAACTTGACTGGCATTAATAACAAAATGCTCTACAATGCTCCAAAATTTTACGAAGTAGCCAAACGTATTATTGAGATTACCGAGGACTGTATATTAGTTGCTCACAATGCACAGTTTGACAATAGAATACTAACTACAGAATTTGCTAGACTCGGCTATTCGTTTGAAAAAGAAATAGTTTGCACAGTTGAATTATCGAAAAAACTAATGCCTGATCTTCCATCCTACAGTCTTGGTAAATTAGTTAGATCTCTTGGAATTCCTATTGCTGACCGGCATCGAGCTCAAGGCGATGCAAAAGCTACTGTTGAACTTTTTAAACTTTTACTTGAAAAAGATATAAAAAAAGAAATTATCTCTAGTATCGTAAGAAAAGAACCGAAAAAACAATTAGAACCTAAATTACTGGATATTATAAATACCTTACCTACAACTACGGGAGTTTATTATATACATCGTAAAAATGGAAAAATAATATATGTAGGTAAAAGTAAAAATATCAGAAAAAGAATTATTCAACATTTTACTAATGATAATAAGAAGTCAAAAAAAATTCAACTAGAAGTCGTTTCTGTTAGTTATGAAGAAACTGGAAATGATTTAATAGCACTATTAAAAGAAAGCCAAGAAATTAAGACACTAAAACCTATTTTTAACCATGCCCTAAAAAGAAATATATTTCAAAGCCAATTGTATTCATTTTATGATGATAATGGTTATTTAAATTTAAAAATTGGAAAAAATACTGAGCTAAATTCCAATGATAATGTCATAACAACATATAGCAACTATCAACAAGCAAAAAATTTCTTATATAAAATAACTGACGAATTTCAATTATGTCAAAAATTAAATCATCTTGAAAAAAGTGAGAGCACCTGTTTTAATTATGGTTTAAAAACTTGCAATGGCGCTTGTATTAATAAAGAAAAAGTATCTGAATACAACCTAAGAGTACAAAAGTATATTGAAAAAAGTAGTTATCAATTTAACCATATGCTTATAATTGATAAAGGTCGTTTTTTAGAGGAGAGATCTGTAATATTAATTGAAAATGGAATCTATAAGGGCTACGGCTTTTATAATTTAAATTTTCAAATAAATACACCCGAAGTATTAAAATCTATTATTAATCGAATGGAAAATAATAGAGATACCCAACACATCATTCAAAGCTATTTACGTAAACATAAAGTTCAAAAAATTATAAACTTAGAATAGCTTCTAAAAGTATTTTACTTAAATTTATACTTATTTAAAAAAAATTAAAACCTTTTACGGAAATACCTGGCGAACTAAACTTCATACAATTATATATGAGGCAGATACTCCTTTAGGAAAACTTTTCGACTTAGCGTTACTAATACTCATAATCTTTAGTATAGTTTTAGTCATGCTAGAGAGTGTTAAAGAAATAGATAGACTATATCACGATATGCTTTATTATGGTGAGTGGATTATTACTATCTTTTTTACAATTGAGTATATAGCAAGAATTATTACAGTAAAAAAACCTTCGACATATATTTTTAGTTTTTATGGTATTATTGATTTTATTTCTACCATTCCATTATACCTTTCTTTTTTTATAGTAGGTTCACAGACACTTCTTACTGTCAGAGCTTTAAGACTTTTAAGAATATTTAGAATATTAAAAGTATCCCGTTACATTGGCGAATCCAATAAGTTAATTAAGGCTTTGAAAAATAGTAGAATTAAAATTTTTATTTTTTTATTCGCGGTGGTAATAATTGCGATTATATCAGGCGCATTAATGTATTTTATTGAGGGAGAAAACAGCGGTTTTAAAAATATACCTATCAGTGTTTATTGGAGTATAGTAACATTAACCACAGTTGGATATGGAGATATTCACCCTGTATCCCCTTTGGGACAGTTTCTCGCATCTTTATTGATGATTTTAGGATACGGAATTATAGCAGTTCCAACAGGTATTGTAAGTGCTGAATATACAAAGTATACTGATGACGTTCATTTAAATACACAAATCTGTGATAATTGCAATGAAGAACTTCATAGTGATAATGCTAATTTTTGCCATCAGTGTGGTAAAAAACTTGATCAAAAGATAAGTTAATAATTTAGAATTAATACGTGCAAAGAAAACCTTTACTTATTTGTATTGTTGGTCCTACTGCTATCGGAAAAACTTCGTTATCGATAAAGGTAGCCAATCATTTTTCAAGTGAAATAATTTCAGCTGATTCTCGACAATTTTATAAAGAAATGACTATTGGTACAGCGGTACCATCCAAAGAAGAATTAAAATTAGCTAAACATCATTTTATTCAAGATAAATCAATCCACGAACCTTACACAGTTGGTGATTTTGAAACAGCTACTATAAAAAAATTAAATGAATTATTTAAAAAAAATTCAAAAGTAGTGATGGTTGGAGGTTCTGGTCTTTATGTAGATGCTGTGGTTAAAGGATTGGATGAATTCCCATTAGTTCAACTATCGATTAGAGATAGTTTAAATATTGATTTTCAAGAAAAAGGAATTGAATATTTACAGAACAAATTAAAAGAAAAAGACCCTAAATATTATGACATGGTAGATTTAAATAATCACCACAGAATAATTCGAGCCCTAGAAGTTTGTGAGTCGCAAAACAAACCTTATTCCTCTTTTTTAAAATCAGAATGTAAATCTAGAGAGTTTAAAACTATTTATATAGGCCTTGAAGCCGACAGAGAAGTTATTTATGATAGAATTAACAAGAGAGTAGACCAAATGGTATCGGATGGTTTATTTGAAGAGGCAAAAGGTTTGTTCGCAGACAGAAAACTTAATGCACTAAAAACCGTTGGTTACAAAGAAATATTTGACTTTATGGAGGGAATCATAACTAAAGAGCAGGCAATACAGGATATAAAAAAAAATACAAGAAGATTCGCCAAAAGACAAGGAACGTGGTTTAGAAAAAATAAAAAAATTAACTGGTTTGATTACAAGGCTAATATTCTTGAAATATTCAAACTAATAGAAAACTCTCAAACCGTATCTTAAGAAATAGAATTTAATAGATAAAACTTTATTAATGATCAACTTCACTTTTTATTACTAAACGAAATCCCTCACCATGAATATTGATTATTTCAACTTCTTCATCTTTACCTAAATACTTACGCAATTTTGCTATATATACATCCATACTGCGAGATGTAAAGTAATTGTCATCTCTCCATATTTTTGTTAGCGCAAGTTCACGTGGCATCAAATCATTTTTATGTAATACCAATAATCTTAATAAATCATTTTCTTTAGGAGATAGTTTTATTGGATTTTCATTATTATAAGTTAAAAAACGAAGCCTTGAGTTTAAAAAGAAATTACCTATTTTGAATTTAAATTCTTTACTTTCAGTTACTGTGTCAGTAGTTTTCCTTTGTATAATGGCTTTAATTTTCATTAAAAGAACTTCACTGTCAAAAGGTTTATTCAAATAGTCGTCAGCACCTACTTTATAGCCTTTTAAGACGTCCTCTTTAAGGGCTTTAGCTGTTAAAAATATAATCGGAACATCCGTATTTTTTTCTCTAATTTCTTTTGCCAAAGTAAATCCATCCTTGTAAGGCATCATTACATCTAATATACAAAGATCAAAATCTTCTTTTTTAAATTTCTCAAATCCTTCCATACCATTTTTTGCATGAGTTACATCGTAATCATTCATAGCTAAGTAATCTTTTAAGACGGTACCAAAATTTGGATCATCCTCTACTAAAAGAATTTTTTTGTTTTCAATTTCCATAATATCAAGTTATTAATTCTAATTTAATGATAAAGGTACTACCGTTCCCTTTTTCACTTTCAACATTTATTTCAGCATCATGGTCGTCCAATATCCGTTTAACGTAGGAAAGACCTAAACCATGACCCTTAACGTTGTGAATATTACCCATCTGCTCTCTATAAAATTTTTCAAATATTTTCTTTTGCACTGCTTTACTCATGCCTATCCCTTTGTCTACAACTTTTACGATAACATAATTATTTATATTTTCAGTATAAATATCTATTTCGGGAGCACCCTCGGTGTATTTGATACCATTATCAATTATATTTACTATAATATTGGTTAGATGAAAATCACTACCAAATATATTTGAATTTTCTGCAAAAAAATGAGTTTTTATGTATCCACCTTTATTTTCAACAATCAGACTCACGTGGGTTACAGCATCTGTTATTATTTCATGTAAGTTAACCGTAGCTTTTTCTAAATCTAATTCGTCTTTTTCTAGCTTAGAGATTCTTAATACATTTTCAACTTGAGTGTGCATTCGTCGATTTTCTTCACGAATCATGTTATGATATCGGGATATAAATTCCTTATTCTCTTTAACTTTTGGGTTTTTTAAAGCATCAAGAGCTAAATTTATAGTCGCTATGGGTGTTTTAAACTCATGCGTCATATTATTAATAAAATCTGTTTTTATTTGGGATATCTGACGTTGTTTTAAAAGTTGCTTTAATGCGCTAGCATAGGTAAAAACTATAAAACCAGTAAACATTAAAGAAAGTAATGCCATTCCAATTATAGAACTTAATACAAGGTTTTTTTTGTCAGAAAAATTTACAAAAAGCTGAAAATTCGTTTTTAATTCATTGTTAACAAATAATGGAACTCCATAGGTTATCGAGGGGTCCAATATAAAATCTTTTGAACGTATTTTTGTGGAAAGATCATTACTGTAAACAGCATATTCAAAACTAGTAGTTAAACCTAGCTTTTCAAGTTGATTACGAATTAATTCTTCAATTTTTTTTCCTGATATTCTTTTATGAATGGGTATTTTAGTTAGGATATTTTTGTAGGCATTTTCAAACTGATTTTGTTCGTAGTCTTTTAACCTTTTAAAAGATTCTGACTTGGATTGAACATTCCTACTCCCGTCAACACCTGGTGTAATTTTGGTAGTAATTTTCCTACTGGTAATTTTTTTGAATTGGATGCTATCTATTTCGAGATCCAAAGCACTTGTTGATAGTTTATAATTTTCTTCAAGTAAGCCGTCTGAAAAAATGTAGGTTTCATCTTCCCTATCATTAGTTATTGTATAAATAAGTTCGTTAAAACTAGCTTGGTCAGGTACTTGTATGGTATCAATAATACTATTGTAAACGTTGTAATACTTTTCAATTTCTTCTAATTGAATTTTTTTAGAGACAGCTATTAAAAGTTGACGCACATTAAGCGTAAACTGCTCTTCTCTACTTTGATACGAATTTTTTATCCAGTATCCCTGTAAAAACATGATTCCCAAAAGGGAAAGAGTCATTAAAACTATCAATAAGGGGAATAACCGATTATTCATAAATCAAAAATATAGTTTTAACATTTAGAGATTAGTCTATTTAACCAAATGTTAACAAAAATTAAATCTCTTCATTCTTAATACTTTCAAGTAAGTACAGGTGAATTTTCCTTACAGAATCTTTTGTTTTTTCTAATTGGGTATTTTTTATAATCGTATCGGCCAATAAGATTTTTTCATCATCACTCCATTGATTTTTTATTCTACTTTTAATTTCGAGAATCGTAAGTTGATCTCTTTTCATGACTCTTTGTATCCTAACTTTTTCAGGTGTAGTAATCAAAATTGTATGATCACAGAACTTATAACTTCCATTTTCAAAGAGGATGGCACTTTCCTTAATGCAGTATGGTCCTTTTTGTTTTTTTAACCACTTTAGAAAATCTTCAGCGACTTTAGGATGAATGATGGCATTTATTTTTTGTAGTAAGATTTCATCATTAAAAATTTTTTTTGCTACATAATTTCGATCTAATTTTTGATTCTGATAAGCTTTTTTTCCAAGTAATTCAATAATTTTTTTTCGAACTATATTTGAAGTATTGGTAATTTTTTTTGCTCTTTCATCGGCAATGTAAATTGGAATACCTTTATTTTTAAACAAAGAAGCAATCGTAGTTTTGCCACTGCCTATTCCCCCCGTTAATCCAACAATTTTCATTTTAAAATTAAGTAATTTACTTTATCCTGGCGTAATTCAACATTCAAAATAGAGTTAGGAAATTTAATTAGTTTTGGAATCATGTAATTCTCTAATTCATTTTTATTGTGATAATCAATTTCAATCAAAAAATCAGAGGTTTTAATTTTATTAAAACTCTCTAATGATACATCAAAGTCGATAATAATACTTTCAGGTAATAATTTAATATTAAAATCGGTTGGTGAATTTTTTAAAGATAGTGGTATTAATATAGATTTTTGTGTAAACTCCTTTACTTCTATAGCTATTTTCACTTCACTTTTTTCGAAAGAAAGTTTTTTTTCAAAACTGGTATTTAAATCTACTACTATAGAAATATTTTCTGATACATCAGAAATTGAGAGTAAGCGTGTAAAAATTTCATTCAAAGTGTCTAATTGATGAGTAGGACCAGAAACCTCGATAGAATCTGGTGTTATTCTAATTGCTCCAACAGCTTTATATCCTTCGGTATAACTAATATCGTCGATTAGTGTAACTTTCACTCTTTTAGTCTCTAATTTATCAAGTAATATTTCTAATTGATTGGTGGAAATATTTTTTTTGATAATATCGCTTTCTAATTGATTCGCTATAATTTTTTTAAAATCATCTGGAGGTATTAAAACTACAGATTTATCATGGTTATAATATTCTCCTAAATCGATATAAATTTTAGGTCTATTTATTTTATAATACAGAAAATCAAAACCACTAGCAGTCAAATCGAAGGCAATGTCATTTTGATTTTTGTCAGAAACAATGATTCCTTGGGGTGTATTTGTATATACAACTTCTACATCTATACTTGCCGTAAAATCACGTGAAAACTTAGAGAGAAACCAAATAAATGCTGCTATCAGCAGAAATAGCAAAAACATCTTTGGCTTACCTTTTTTTTGTTTATTTGAATTGATCTTGGTCATTATAAATATTACTATTTATAAATTTACTTAAAAAATAGTTTAGGAAATTGTTTTTCTGGATCTCTTTTTAAAAAGTTTATTAAAAAAGTAGACTTTAAGAAAGATAAACCATAAGCTGTAAATTGAATAAAAAGAGCAATAAGTGAATACAGTCCAACTAATAAACTTTTATTTTTAAAAGTTGAACCTGCAACAATTAAAAATAAATAACTTAACAAAGGAACAAAAAATAATGAATTGTAGTAAATACCTAAAAATATGGAGCAAAAAGAAAAAAGAATGAATATCGTAGGTAACCAAAATGTAAATTTAGCAGATTTAGGATGCCATTTGTTAAGTATAGGCCTTACCAATCCAAATTTTGAAATTTGCAAATAAAACTTACTCCAGGATATTCTGCGTTTATGATAAACAAATGCATTTGGTATGAATACCGTTTGATAATTAAGTTCTAAAATTCTATATGACAAATCAGGATCCTCACCTGGATGAATATTTGAAAAACCATTTGTTTTATTAAAAACTTCTTTTGAAAGCCCCATATTAAAACTTCTAGGTTCAAATTTTTGTATACTTTTATTATTACCTCTAATTCCCCCTGTAGACAATAATGAGGTCATTGTATAGTTAATTGCTAGTTGTATAGAAGAAAAACTACTGTCAGAAGTGTCAGCTCCACCAAAACAATGATAAAATTCTGTCTCTAAAAATTGGTTAACGGTATTAAGATAATGGGAAGGTAAAATGCAGTCAGAATCTAAAATAATAAAATAATTGCCTTTGGCAATTTTCATTCCAAAATTTCTAGATGAACCAGGCCCAGAATTTTTCTTATAATGGTATGAGATATCTAATTTAGTATTGAAAAAAGAGACGATATCATTACACTTTATTGTAGATCCGTCTTCGATAATAACTATTTCAAAATCATCAACAAAATCTAGATTACAAAAACTTTCTAATAATTCATATATTTCGTCAGGTCTATTAAATACTGGTATTATAAAGGAATATTTAATTGTATTAAGCATTTAATAAGCATTATTAAAATAAGCCGTCTACTTATTTAGAATCAGATGACATAATGATCTGAAAAATAAACTATTTCATGAAAGTTTCCATAACTTCATTACTCACTCCCATATTTGAAAATCCACCGTCATTATAAAGATTTTGTAAAGTAACTCTTTTAGTTAAATCACTAAACATCGCTACCGTATAATTAGCACAATCTAATGCCGTTGCATTGCCCAGAGGGGACATTTTTTCTGCATAAGCAATGAACCCATCAAAACCTTTAACTCCCTGACCTGCGGTAGTTGGTGTGGGTGACTGTGAAATGGTATTTACCCGAACGTTTTTATCTCTTCCAAAGAAATAACCGAAACTACGAGCTATTGATTCCAGATAAGCCTTATTATCTGCCATATCATTATAATCTGGAAAAACTCTTTGAGCGGCCATGTAGGTTAAAGCGACAATGCTTCCCCATTCATTCATTGCATCCTTCTGGTAAATAACTTGCATAACCTTATGAAAGGAACCAGCAGAAACATCCCAGCCTTTATGAGTAAAAGAATAATTTTGATCGGTATATGCTTTTCCTTTCCTAACATTTACTGACATCCCAATAGAATGAAGTACAAAATCTAATTTACCACCTAAAATTTCCATAGACTTACTAATTAAATTTTCTAAATCTTCTAGATTAGTTGCATCAGCAGGAATAATTTCAGAATTAGTTTTATTTGCTAATTCATTAATTTGACCCATTCTCATTGCTATTGGAGCATTTGTCAAAACAAAACTTCCTCCTTCTGCATGAACTTGTTCAGCTGTTTTCCAAGCTATAGAATTTTCATCTAATGCTCCAAAAATAATTCCTCGTTTTCCTTTTAATAAGTTATATGCCATTTTTTTATTTTATTGCTAATTGGTAAATATACGTTTTAATTTAGTAATTCTTTAGCTTGATTAATTGCAGATATGGATTTGTTTTTACCACCAATCATCTCTGCAATTTCGTTAATTCTTTCTCTTTCATTTAAATTCGAAATACTAGTTTTGGTGATGTTATTGATATCTTCTTTGTATATTTTAATATGTTGATTTCCTACGGCAGCAATTTGAGGTAAATGAGTAATATTAATCATTTGCATCGTCATACTCATCTCTTTTAGTATCGCAGCCATTTTGTAGGCAATTTCTCCTGATATTCCGGTATCAATTTCATCAAATATTGATGTAGGCAACTGTTTATATTGAGCGACAACAGCCTTCACAGCTAACATGATTCTGCTTAGCTCACCACCAGAAACTACTTTTTTTAAAGGTCCAAAATTATGTCCTTTATTGGCAGTAAATAACAATTCTAATATATCTGTTCCATTTTGTTTGAATACTTCGCTATTGGATAAGTTAAACTCAAAGGAAGCATTGGGCATCCCCAATTCAGATAGAAAATCAGAAAGTTTTTCTTTCAGAGTGGGAATAACATTTAATCTGCCAATATGGATTTTTTCAGAAAATTCAACTAATATATTTTTTAGATTTTTTTGTGTGAGTGATAATTTATCAATTTCACTATCTAGACTATTAGTGACAGAAACTTTTTCCTGTAAACTCTCTTGAATAACAAGTAATTCATGAATAGTCACAACAGAATGTTTTTGCTGTAATTTATATATCTTTTGAAGCTTGTTATGTATTTCATTTAGCAAAGATGGATCAGACTGTATGGATTCAGAAATACCAACTGTTTCATCTGCGATATCCTCTAATTCAATAATTACACTATTTAATCTTTCGTATAAACCATTAAATTCAGTAGATAGACTTTGTAATTTTAAAAGTGAATTTAGAGCAGTTTTAAGTGAGTTTAGTGTTCCGAAATTATCTTCATTAAACACATTATTTATATTCAATAGAATTTCCTGGATTTCTTCTACATTATTTAAGCTTTTATACTTTTTTTCAATTTCTTGTTGATTTACTTGATGTAAATCTGCATCAACTAATTCATTAAATAAAAAAGTATTATAGTCTAATTCTTTAGAGGCAGAGTCTTTCTTATAGATTAATTCGGTAATCGTTTCTGAAATCTCATTATACTCATTGAGTTTTTCTAAATAATTTTTTAAAAGAATTTTATTTCCAGCTAAAATATCTAAAATATCTAATTGATATTTTTCTGAGAATAAAGAGGCGGTCTCGTGTTGGCTATGAATGTCAACTAAAGAAGTTGATATGGCCTGCAATTGAGATAATGAAACCGGGGAGTCATTAATAAAAGCTCTTGATTTACTTGATGGTAATAATTCTCTTCGGATTATCGTATGAGGATCAAAATCTAAATCATGATCTTTAAATAAATCCATAAATAATTTATCCTCTAAAAAAAAATCAGCTTCAATAATACATTTATGGGAATTGTCTCTGACAGAATTTAAATCCGCTCTTTTACCTAAAATTAGTTCTAATGCCCCAAGCAATATTGATTTACCTGCTCCAGTTTCACCTGAAATAGATGTCAAACCGGATTTAAAATTAATTGTAATATCCTCAATTAGAGCAAAGTTTTTTATAAATAACTTGGTAATCAATATGATAATTTTTGAAAAATGTTGATAAGACTAAAATAATATAAAATAAAATATCAAAAAAATTAATATCGTATATTGGACCAACTACTTCTCTTAGTTGGGGCTATTCGGTTTAAGTTATTTATTAATGAGGTAACATTTATGGCCGGTCCATCAGAAAATATACGTTGTATTTCATCAGATTTAGCATCGAAAAAAGTCCTTAACAAATAAGAATTAGGTCTTCTGTCATTAATCCCTTTAAGGGTGTTAATGGCTGCTGAAATGACTGTTTTAGCAATTTTTGGTGAATTATGCATTTTATCCATTCCTAATCGATGGTAGTTATACATAACTGTATGAAATTCTTTATATACTTGTGATAGTAAAGCATCATTAAAAGAATAACGTGATTGTTTACCGTCTGTAGACTTCCAGCCTTTAGACCCTCCAGTTGCGGCAGTATTCACAATTTGTTTTGCAGTAGAAAAATAAGACTCTCCTCCATCGATTTCAAAGGTATCAGAATCTAAACCAATTATGGTATAGACATGGAATGCAATAACAGAAACTAAATTTGAGTCAAAGCTATTTACGTTGAATACCAATGGTTGAAATTCTACATATGAAAAATTAAATTGTTTATCGTTATAATTATATATAGGACTCGAATAAGTAGATTGGTAAATCGGTCTAGAAGCTTGGATTTGAATTGTCGCATTAAAAATGTTAGAATCAAAAGAATTTATTATGATAGACATGTTACAATCTATCTTTTCTTGATTGTTATAATTTTTATCAGTCCAAATAGTGGTGTTAATAAATTCAGTAAGCTGAGTTTCTAAAGTTCTAAATATTTGATTATTAGGCTGCCCTGTTTGCTCTGCATTGATAGAAATCGTACAATTTAATTCTTGAGCGTTTATAAATTGAGATGTTATAAAGATGAATAATAAAACTATTTTTTTACACATGAATTTCTCTTATAATATATTTTAAAATATCGAAAGCGACTTCCTTTTTAGATTTAACCTCATAAGGAATAATTTTATTGTCTTTAGATATTAAAGTTATTTTGTTGGTGTTAATTTTAAAACCGGCACCTTGATCGTTAAGCGAATTTAATACAATTAAATCTAAATTCTTTTTTTTAAGTTTTGTTTTTGCATTTTCTAATTCGTTTTGTGTTTCCAATGCAAAACCAACTAGAAACTGACGCTTTTTTATTTTACTTAAAGATGTTAATATATCTTTCGTTTTTGTCAATTCAAGAGTTAAACAATCCTTACCTTTTTTTATCTTTTGACTTGCAACAGTTTTTGGCGTAAAATCAGCAACTGCTGCACTTAAAATCGCAATATCACAATTATTAAAAAATTCGTGTGACGCTTTGTACATTTCTTCAGCAGTACTTACGTGAATCACTTGGATCGCTTCGTTATTAGTTTTTATACTAACAGGTCCAGAAATTAATTTTACTTGAGCACCAAGACTAGCTGCTGCCTCTGCTAAAGCATAACCCATTTTACCACTAGAATGATTTCCTATAAACCGAACAGGATCTATTGACTCATAGGTTGGACCAGCAGTAATCAAAATACATTTATTTTTTAATGGAAGTTGATCTAATATATTTTTTTCAACAAAAGAAACAATATTTTGAGGTTCAGCCATTCTACCCATTCCAGAAAGACCACTAGCTAGTTCACCAACCTCAGCAGGAATTTGAAAATTTCCAAAATCATTAAGTTTTTTAAAGGTGTCTTTGGTAGAAGGGTGTTTATACATATCTAAATCCATGGCTGGAGCGTAATAAACAGGACATTTTGCAGAAAGATAAACGGCTAATAACAAATTATCACAAGTTCCACTTACCATTTTTGACATTGTGTTTGCAGTGGCTGGTGCTATGATAAACAGATCTCCCCATTGTGCAATGTCTACATGGTTATTCCATTGAGCATTGTCATCATCTTCGATGGTAAAGGAAGAATATACTTCGTTTTTCGAAAGCGTTGAAAGTGTTAATGGTGTAACAAATTCTTTGGAAGCAGGAGTCATTACCACTTTGACATTGGCTCCTTTTTTTATAAGTAATCTAGTAAGAAATGCAGATTTGTAAGCAGCTATACCGGCAGTAACTCCTAGTATGATATTTTTACCACTTAAAACTGACATTTTTTAATTTTCTAATTCTTCGTCCTTGGTATTTCTGTGATAAATTTTACTCTCAAGCCACTCTTGAACAGCTATTGCGTGAGGCTTTGGTAATTTCTCATAAAATTTAGAAACTTCAATTTGTTCTTTATTTTCAAAAATTTCTTCTAAACTATCATTGTAAGTTGCAAACTCGTCTAATTTTTCAAGTAACTCCTTTTTAATATCACCATTTATCTGAACTGCTCTTTTAGAAATAATAGATATCGCCTCATATATATTGTTGGTAGGTGCATCTACTAAATTCTTGTCAATGGTAGTAGTATTTGAAGGTGCTTCTGTATTTTTTAAATCTCTCATATCGTAATTGTTAAGTGGAAACTTTAATTGTTTCTATTTTTTTATCTATATCTTTTTTTATTTCTATAGCTTTTTCAGCCAATTCACTTTGTTCGAAATATTTCATAAAATCATTGTAGTATTCAATAGCTATTTGCAAACGGTCTTCTACTTTTTTTGGCACACTTTGCAATGCCAATTCATACTGAGCTTGAAACCTTCCAAAATAAGCGTCTTCTCTAAAAATTGAGCCTGGATGGTCACTAATAAAATTTTCAAAACTAGTTATCGAATTTTTATAGCTGTTTAAAGCCAATCCTGTTTTTAAATATTGCTTTGCTACTTCTATATCTTTTTTCTGAAGTTTATAAGTTAGCTCACTGACTTTTTTATTTGCTTCTTTTCGATATTCTGAATTTGGATAGGTATCTATAAATGCTTGAAGTTTTTCCAATCCTGTATAGGTATCTTTCTGGTCTAATGAATAGACTGGAGATAACTCAAAATAACTAGATGCTGAGTAATAGGATGCAGTTTCAACGCTATCACTTTTTGGATAAGATGCGGCAAATCGCTCAAACTGATAACCTGATAGATAATAATCTTCCAATTTATAATAAGTGTCTGCATACATAAACATTAATTTTTCTGCTTGTGGTTTTCCTCTGTAAACAGGTACAATTTGTTCCATTAATTTTAATGCTTTTTTGTATTTACCTCTTTTGTACAAATTTTCAGACATAGCATATTTCAAGCCAGAATCTGGGTTTTTTATCATCTTCTGGTATTCACTGCATGAAGAAAAAAGAAGAACTAAAAATATAAATCTTAAACTCTTTATCATAGTTTTAAAAAACATCGTGCAAAAGTAATCAAAATTAAAATAGTATAAAACTTATTGATGCACTAAAGTTCTTAGGCAGTAATAGATTTGATAGGTATATTTAAAAATAGTTAACTGTTAATTTTTAAGTTTGAAACAAAGGATTCAATTTTTTCTCTTAGCTGATTGGTAACAGAAACTAATGGAAGTCTTACAAAGTCTTCGCAAAGACCTATTTTTTTAAATACTGCTTTTATTCCGGCTGGATTACCCTCTTCAAAGATATAATCAATGATTGGTGACAGTTGATAATGAATCCTATATGCTTTATCAACTTCTTTTTTCAATCCAAAATTTACCATCTGTGAAAATTCATAAGGAAACCCTTCTCCAATTACCGATATAACACCGGATCCTCCTGCTAAAATCATTGGTAAAGTAATCATGTCGTCACCAGATATAACCAAAAAATCTTTTGGACAAATTTCTATTAATTTCATAGCTTGGACTAAATCTCCGGCAGCTTCTTTTATAGCTATAATATTAGTATAATTTCTGGCTAATTTATTTACTGTTTCTGGAGCAATATTTGAAGATGTTCTTCCAGGTACATTATAGATGATTAAAGGTTTACTTGATATTTTTGAAATTGCTGAAAAATGTTGGAAAATTCCTTCTTGTGTCGGCTTGTTGTAAAATGGTGATACAGAAAGTATTGCACTAAAGTTTGTTAGATCGGTGTTTTTTATTTCTTTAATGACGGCGTTTGTATCATTTCCTCCTATTCCTAATACCAGAGGCAACCTCTCATTATTAACATTCACTACTGTTTTTATAACCACTTCTTTTTCTTTTTTTGTGAGAGTTGCACTCTCAGCAGTAGTCCCTAAAACAACTAAATAGTCAATTCCGTTGTTAATATTATATTCTACAATTTTTTTTAAAGCATTGACATCTATAGATAAGTCCTCTTTAAATGGTGTGACTAACGCAACCCCTGTACCTATTAATTTTTTCATTATTATTTTTTGTAAAAATACTAATTGATTTTATTTAATACTTTAAAATATTTCAACAATTCGCTTTTAACATCTAGGTTTTTTTGAGGATCAACATTAATTATTAAATCGAATAATCTGTTGTCAACACCCATAAAACCGACTTTAAATTTCGCTTTACTTTTGGAAGTCATCAAGTTTAAATATTTATTTTTAGTGTCGTAATAACTTACTAATACATCCAATTTTGTATTTAAAAAATCTAAAGCATTGTTGTTATTAATTTCACCTCTCCAATTAAAATGATTGCTAAATATTTTATTCTGAATGAGAGTTGGTGTTTTTGTTTTAATATCTGTAAAAGAAAATATTTTTGTATCTTTTTGTTGTACTCCTAAAGCGCTTGAGATATCAAAAAAAATCTCATAATTAATACGTGCCTCCTCATTCAACAAAAAACCTATCGTTGTTATAGGATCATTAATACCGTACATGGTCCTCTTTTTGAGGTTTTTGTTTATATTTTTTGCAACAAATATTTTTTGAATTCTTTTAAACATTAGCTAAAAAATTACAAACACAAAAATACATCTTTTTAAATTTTGTAATGTTAATTTAAGAAATCATTGATAAAAATTCATCTTCAGAGAGAATTGTTATTCCAAGATTTTCCGCTTTAACTCTTTTACTTGGTCCCATTTTATCTCCAGCTACAACATAGTTGGTTCTTTTTGATATGGAACTTACTACTCGCCCACCATTTTTCTCAATTAATAGTTTTAATTGATTTCTTGTTACTTTCATAAAAATACCCGAAACCACAAACGCATTAGATTCTAATATATCCGTTTGCCCTGTCAATTCATTTTCAGAAATCTTCAATTGTACTCCAGTCTGTTTTAATTGTCTAATTATTTGAATATTTTTTTCTAGAGAAAAGAAAGAAACAACACTTTTTGCAATGACTTCGCCAATTTCATCTACATTGATTAATTCCTCTTCAGAGGCAATAGCTAGAGCCTCAATATCTTTATAATGTTTGACTAGTTTTTTTGCAACTGTTTCACCAACATATCTTATCCCTAAAGCGAATAAAACTCTTTCAAAAACTATTTTTTTTGATGCTTCTAACCCAGCAATTAAATTATAAGCACTTTTTTCAGCCATTCGATCTAGTGGTAATATTTGATCAATAGTAAGATCATACAAATCTGCATAATTATTAATTAAACCATTTTTAACCAATAATGTCACAGTCTCGGAACCCAAACCATCAATATTCATAGCTTTTCTTGAAATAAAATGTTGGATCCTACCCCCTATCTGAGGAGGGCAATGCTCACTATTAGGACAAAAATGTTTTGCATCACCTTCATTTCTAATTAAGATGGAATTACATTCAGGACAATTTGTGATATAATTGGTTTTCAATGAAGCTGAAGATCGATTTTTAATAGAAACACCCACAATTTTAGGGATAATTTCCCCACCTTTTTCAACATAAACAACATCTCCCAATCTAATATCTAATTTTTCAATCTGGTCGGCATTATGTAAAGAAGCTCTTTTTACAATCGTTCCTGCAAGCTCTACAGGCTTTAAATTGGCTACAGGTGTAATAGCACCAGTTCGTCCAACTTGATACGAAATAGCATTTAAAATAGTAGAAACTCGCTCTGCTTTAAATTTGTAAGCAATAGCCCACCGAGGTGACTTGGACGTATGCCCCAATTCTTCTTGTTGAAATAAACTATTTACTTTGATGACAACACCATCAATTTCATAAGGGAGATCGTGTCGATGTTGATCCCAGTATTCAACAAACTTTATAACATCAGAAATAGTAGTTACAAGCCTTGAAATTGTCGGCACTTTAAAACCTAATTTTCTTGCTAAATCAAGGCTTTGATATTGTGTTTGAATAGGTAGCTTTTCACCAACCATGTGATAAAGTAAACAATCAAGGGGTCTTTTTGCAACTTCATTGCTATCTTGTAATTTTAAACTTCCAGATGCGGTATTTCGGGGATTTCGATAGGGTTCTTCACCTTCTAATGTACGTTGTTTATTCATATTATTAAAACCTTCAAATGGAAGTACTATTTCTCCTCTAATATCGAATCGGTCAGGAAAATCACCTTTTAATTTTAATGGAACGGAATTAATTGTTTTTATGTTTCTAGTCACATCGTCTCCTTGAGTCCCATCACCTCTTGTAACAGCACGCAATAAAATTCCGTTTTCATAAGTAAGGTTAATTGAAGCGCCATCATATTTTAGCTCACAAACATATTCTACAGCTCCGTCAATAATTTTTCTATTTCGTTTTTCCCAATCCTCAAGATCACTTTTTGAATAGGAATTCGATAACGAATACATTTTAAAATCGTGTTTTATAGTTTCAAAATTTTTTGTGATTCCGCCTCCAACTCTTAATGTTGGGGAATTTGCGTCATAAAACTCCGGATGTGCTTCTTCTAAATCTTTAAGTTGTTTGAGTTTAATATCAAAATCAAAATCAGAAATGGTAGCTTCATCTAACACGTAATAATTATGATTATGTATTCTTAATTCGTCCCTTAACAGATTTATCTGATCTTTTGCATTCATTTAACAAATATAAAATTCAAAATCAAAACAATCAATAATAGAAAAACTGTTTATAAACAAAAAAGCTGATCTTATTAAGACCGTTTTATAGAACAAAAATCTACTTTACAATTAAGAATTGTTTTAGCTAATAAATTAAGTTCTTTTTTTGTTTAGCCACTAAGGTTTTTGTGGATCTTTAAAGTTTTTCATTTTTTCCAAAAGACAATCGATTTGATCGTCAATAATTAATAGTTGTAAGTTATCAATTGCTAAAAAACCTTTTTTAACCATTTTCTCCATCATTGATATTAAATCATCATAGTAATGATTTACATTGAGTAAACCTATTGGCTTAGAATGAAGCCCCAACTGCAACCACGTTAAAATCTCAAATAGCTCCTCAAAAGTTCCCATTCCGCCTGGTAGGGTAATAAAACCATCACTTTTAATTTGCATTTGCATTTTACGATCATGCATATTGTCCGTAGTAATAAGTTCGCTTAAGCCCAAGTGCACTACCTCTTTAAGTTTTAGAAATTCAGGTATTATTCCAATAACGTTTCCTTTTTTTGACAATGCTGCTTTAGCTACTAAGCCCATAATACCTATTTTTGCAGCTCCATAAATTAAGGTAATATCATGTTCAGCCAATGAATGGCCTAATTCAGTAGCCGCATCAATAATCGTTTGATCGTTTCCCTCTTTGCTTCCACAAAAAACACAAATACTATCTAGTTTTCTCATATTGCCAACATTTTAACATTCGATTTTTTCCAAACATATCTTTCTTTAATTCAACATGTTTAAAACCTGCTTCATTTAACATTTTTTCCATCTCAACACCAAGATATTCATTTATTTCTAAATAAAGAGTTCCATTGTGTTTTAAATACCGTTTGCTTAATTCAGATATTTTTCTATAAAACAATAATGGATCATCATCGTTAACAAACAAAGCAATATCAGGTTCATGATCAATTACATTTAATTGCATTAACTTTTTTTCTTTCATTCTAACATAAGGTGGATTAGAAACAATAATATCAAATTTTGATTTCCATTTATGTTGAAGTGTTGAGTTATCTTCAAAATTAAGTAGGTCAACTCTACTAAATTCTATATTTATATTATTTATCAATGTATTTTTTTTTGCAACTTCAATAGCTCTATTTGAAATATCTATTGCTGAGACAACAGCGTTATTTAGTTTTTTAGCTAGAGATATTGCAATACAGCCACTCCCAGTACCAATATCAAGAATAGTAGCTTTTTTTTTATCAACATCTTCAATTATCCAAGAAACTAGTTCTTCTGTTTCAGGTCTGGGAATTAAGACCTGTTTGTTAACTATAAGAGGTACTCCAAAAAATTCAGTTTCTCCAAGTATGTATTGTATGGGTTCATGATTACTTAAACGATCTACAGCTTGATAAAAACTAGATTGATCTTCATGAGTGAGTTCATTATTTAGCTGAAGTGCAATATTTATTCTTGATAAGTTGAGATATTTTTCAGCTAACAAATAAAAGAATGATTTTAATTCTTCAATTGGATATAAATCTTCTAATAAATTTATGAAATGATTTCTAAATTTCCCTATAGTCAACGTTGTATGTTTTTTAACATGTAAATTGGACAGGAGTAATGACCAGTATTCCCCATTGGGGTATCTAAATACTCAAATCCATTTTTTAAATATAATTTTTGAGCAACTTTCATATAGGTCATAGTTTCTAAATAACATTTTTCAAACATAAAATCTTTTGCTTTTTCAATGCAAAAATTAATCAAATGCGTTCCTAAACCTAGCCCTCTGGCTTTTTCTAAAAAATACATTTTTTGTAATTCGCATATATTTTCTTCACAATTGTCCAGTTTTGAGATTCCTCCACCTCCGATTATTTTTCCGTTTAAATCAATTACAAAATAAATAGCTTTTGGTTTCTGATATGCCTCATATAATGAACCTAGTGTAACATCTGCATACGCAGTGCCAATTTTTGGAACTCCAAGATCAATTAAAACCTTCCGTATTACCCTAGCTATATGAGGATTGTCTTTTTTTAAAATAGGACGAATAATTGCTGTGTTCATATAAATTAATCGGTGTATTTTTACATTGTGAATATACACGAAAAATACATGATGCGATGTATCCAACTAGCTAAAAATGGATTGGGGACCACTTATCCTAATCCTCTAGTGGGTAGTGTTGTTGTATACAAGGATAAAATTATAGGAGAAGGTTGGCATAAGCAATCCGGTAAGTCACATGCGGAGGTAAATGCAATTAATAGTGTGAAAAATCAAGAATTATTAACGAAAGCTACTATCTATGTAAATTTAGAACCCTGTAGTCACTTTGGAAAAACACCTCCTTGTGCCAATTTAATAATCGAAAAAGGAATTAAAAATATAGTAATTGGGAGTAAAGATCCAAATCCAAAGGTATCAGGTAAAGGTGTCGAGTTACTAAAAGAAAATCGTTGTAACGTAATTCAAGGTGTTTTAGAAAAAGAATGTAATGACCTAAACAAACGCTTTTTTACTTTTTTTGGCAAAAAACGTCCTTATATCATATTAAAATGGGCAGAAACACTAGATGGTTTTATTTCGCCTAAATTTAAAACCAAAAAAAAACCTGTTTGGATTACCAATAAAAATTCTAGGCAGTTAGTTCATTTATGGAGGTCACAAGAGCAAGCAATTTTAGTAGGTACCAACACTGTAATAAAAGACAATCCGATTTTAACCACCCGAGATTGGATTGGGAGTTCTCCTATTAGAGTAGTCATAGACAAAAAGCTAAAAATTCCAGATGACGCAACTATTTTTGATTCTAACATTAAAACAATTGTTGTTACTGAAATAAAGAAAGAAAATAAATTAAATTTAACTTATAAAATTATTGACTTTTCTAAAAACATTACTCATCAGATTTGTGATTTACTCTGTGATCATAAAGTCCAATCATTAATAGTTGAAGGGGGTACAAAAACACTTCAGACATTTATTAATCATAATCTTTGGGATGAAGCTAGAATTTTTAGGGGTACGGTACTTTTTTATGAGGGAACAAAAGCTCCCACAATAAAAGGTCAAAAGATATCAGAAACTAAAATTAAACAAGACTTTTTAAAAATTTTATTAAATGATTAAAACCCTCTTATTTGATTTTGGCGATGTATTTATAAATTTGGATAAAGAAGCTCCAAATATAGAAATGAAAAAACTCGGAATTCATTCTTTTTCAAATGAAATGATAGAAATCAATAAACAATATGAAACAGGTAAGATAGCTACTACACAATTTTTAGAGTGGTATCATAAAGTAGTTCCTTGTAGTTCAAAAAAACAACTTGCTGACGCTTGGAATTCTATTATTTTAACTTTTCCTGAATACAGGCTTAAGTTTTTGGAACGTCTAGCAAATTCTAAACAGTATCAGCTAATTTTATTAAGTAACACGAATAATTTACATATTAAAAAAGTAATCGAAAACATGACTTTGAAAAGATATAATCGTTTTAAAAATTGTTTTGATGCTTTTTACCTTTCTCAGGAAATTAATTTACGAAAGCCTGATAAAAACATTTATGAATTTGTTCTTACAACCCATAATATTGTTCCTTCCGAGTGTTTATTTATTGACGATACTTTAGAAAATATAATAGCTGCAAAAAAATTAGGAATACAAGTATGGAATATTTCAGCCAAAAAAGAAGATATTGTAGAATTATTTAAAATAAATAAACACCTATTAAATCACTTAAATTAACTCTCTTAATATAACAATTACTTGATTTACTTATTACTTAGCATATTGGCATCCACGATAATTTTTATCAATTTCAAATTATTTGAGAGATTTAATATTAATATTTTTCAAGCCATTGTAGTTAATTATTTTGTTGCTTTTATTACCGGAATAATCTCATACGATGGATCAGTTAAAATAGCTCAAATACCAAGTTTAGATTGGTTTTATTTCACTTTAATACTTGGGACTCTTTTTATAATCGTTTTTAATTTAATGGCAATAACTACCCAGCGAAGTGGACTTTCAGTTGTTTCAGTTGCTACAAAAATGAGTGTTGTTGTACCTGTATTATTTGGGCTTTTTTATTATAAAGAAAGTTTAAATGGTATTAAGTTGACAGGTATTATACTAGCCTTAATAGCTGTCTACCTAGCAGCAAACAAATCCAATAAAGGCATTCGCATAAAAAGGAAATTAATTATTTTACCCATCTTAGTTTTTATCGGCAGTGGTGTCATTGATACTAGTATAAAATATTTAGAGGATACGTATGTTGCACACAATGATGTACCATTATTCTCGGCTATTATTTTTTTAGCTGCTGCTCTTGTTGGTTTAATATTTATTGGTTTTCAGGTTATAAAAAGAACTTTTAAATTTGATTTTAAAAATATCATAGCTGGAATATGTTTAGGAATTCCTAATTATTTCTCTATCTATTTTTTAGTCAAAACCCTGCGAAGCGATATTCTTGAAAGCTCTGGTATTTTTGCAATTAATAACGTAGCTATAGTGACCCTTTCTACTTTTACTGGTATACTTTTATTTGAAGAAAAACTTGTCAGGGAGAACTGGATTGGGATATTTCTTGCTATATTGAGTATCATTCTCATCTCAGTTTAGTTTGAATGATATAGATACATACAAGACAATTTTAAAAAATTCCAAAGGAATATTGTTGAAAGAAAAAGGAAGTAAGTTTTACAGTTATACTTTTTCTATCACTAATGAAAATGATATCAAAAACCACTTAGATTCACTAAAAAAAGATCATCACAGTGCACGCCATTGGTGTTACGCATGGCAATTAGGAATGAAATATGAAAAATATAGAGCTAATGATGATGGAGAACCTACCAATAGTGCAGGAACACCTATATATGGACAATTGCAAGCTTTTGAAGTCACTAATGTTTTAGTGGTTGTAGTCCGGTATTTTGGAGGTACAAAATTGGGGATTGGTGGGTTAATAAAAGCCTATAAAACAGCCGCAAAACTTGCTTTAGAAAATTCAGAGATCATTCAAAAAACAATAAATGAAGAGTTTATTTTACAGTTTAATTATTCAGAAATGAATAAAGTTATGCGAATTGTAAAAGAAGAGCAAATTTCAATTATTAATCAAAAATTAGATTTGAACTGCTTGTATGTCATATCGGTTAGAAAAAAAGAAGCTGATAAAGTTTTTAAGCTTTTTGACAAAACACATAAAGTATTGATTAAAAAAAGGACAACTAATTCTTTACGGAAGTTTCTCTAATAGATAACCAGGTGCTTTTATTAATTTTCTTGTAATACTGTCTAAAAATACTAAAAAGGTCGTGGCGGTAACCAAAAGTTCATTATACTGATTATGAATTTCATAATAAAATTTAATTTTTACAGAAGGTATTTCCAATAAAGTAGTTTTGATTGTTAGTAGGTCATCATACTTTGCGGGTTTTTTGTAGTCGATATTGAGGTTGATCACAGGTAACATAACTTGGTGTTCTTCCATAAACTTATAGGTTAACCCTATTGAACGTAACCAATCGGTTCTGCCTTGCTCTAGGTATTGAGCGTAATTTCCATAATAAACAATACCCATTTGGTCGGTTTCAGAATAACGAACACGTAATTTTGTTACAGAATTTTTCAAAAAAAAATAGGAAATTATAAGAAAGTTTTCTTCTAAATTAATACGGTCCTTAATATCAGAAAAAAAAAGTGAAAATTCAATAGCTAAAGTGTTTTTTTTTTAACTTTTTTGTTCACATATTTGCACTGTAAAGAAATTGTTCGGGGGATACTAATTTTCTTTTCAAAAAAAGATTTTTTAAATAACGAATACCTTGGATATAATTATGAGCAAATCTGCCGACTTGGTTTGGGACAAGTGTCTCACTTTTATAAAAGATAACATTACCGCTCAAGCTTTTAAAACTTGGTTTGAACCAATCAAAGCTGTAAAACTTGCTGATGACGCGTTAAGTGTTCAGGTTCCAAGTAAATTTTTTTATGAATGGTTAGAAGAACACTATGTAAAAATTTTAAAAGTGGCTCTAACAAAAGAACTCGGAGAAACTGCAAAGTTAGTATACATCATAAAGATGGAAAATACTTACGGTAATAAACAACCTTTTACCGAAAAAATTCCAAGCTCAAACCGAAACCACCTAAAATCCCAAGAAGTTGACGTAGCCATAAAAAATAAAAATCCCATGTTAAAGAATCCTTTTATCATTCCAGGGATTCGTAATGTAAAGATTGAATCGCAACTCAATCCAAATTATAGTTTTGAAAATTTCCTTGAAGGTGATTCAAACAGACTTGCTAGATCTGCCGGAATGGCCGTAGCTAACAAACCTGGCGGAACCTCTTTCAACCCACTTTTAATTTTTGGTGGAGTGGGATTAGGAAAAACTCACTTGGCTCATGCAATTGGCGTTGAAATAAAAGATAAATATCCTGAAAAAACAGTTCTATACATTTCAGCTGAAAAGTTCACACAACAATATATTGAATCTGTCAAGAAAAACAATAGGAATGATTTTATTCATTTTTATCAAATAATAGATATTTTAATAGTTGATGATATTCAACTACTTTCAGGAAAAGCTGGTACGCAAGACGTTTTCTTTCATATTTTTAATCATTTACATCAAAATGGAAAACAAGTAATATTAACAAGTGACAAAGCACCTGTTGATATGATTGATATTGAACAACGTTTACTCTCAAGGTTTAAGTGGGGCTTATCTGCCGAATTAAATCATCCAGATTATGAAACTAGAATCGCTATTATCAAAAATAAACTTTATAGAGATGGCGTACAAATGCCTGAAGATATAGTTGAGTTTCTAGCTAATAATATAAAAACCAACATAAGAGAGTTAGAGGGAGCAATAATTTCCTTAATAGCACATTCTTCATTCAACAGAAAGGAAATTACCATAGATCTTGCAAAAAGAATAGTTGATAATTACGTAAAGAATACCAGTCGTGAAGTATCAATTGATTACATTCAAAAAATTGTAAGTGAGTATTTTCAAATGGATGTAGATACTTTACAATCCAAAACACGAAAAAGACACATAGTTCAAGCAAGACAATTAGCTATGTTTTTCGCAAAAAAACTTACCAAAGCATCATTAGCTTCGATTGGATCTCAAATCGGAAAACGAGATCATGCTACCGTTTTACATGCATGCAAAACAGTTGATAATTTGTCTAGTACTGATAAGCAATTCAGAAAATATGTAGAAGATCTCAATAAAAAGTTGACCTTGTAATTGAAAAAATAAAACTGTTTATTTTTAATATTTTCTGCGATGAAAGTTAAAATACTTATGGTCTGTTTAGGAAATATTTGTCGATCACCTATTGCAGAAAGCCTCCTAAAATCGAAACTTAATAGACATAATTTTTTTATAGATTCTGCGGGAACCAGATCATGGCATATTGGAAACAAGCTAGATATACGAAGTAGCTATGTCAGTAAAACGCATCATATTGATATTAGCAACCAAAAGGCAAGACAGTTTACTTATGAAGACTATATAAATTTTGATCATATTTATGTGATGGATCAATCCAATAAAAAAAATGTACTTTCATTAGCAAAAACTCCAGCGGATCGAAATAAAGTTCAATTAATTTTAAATGAATTAATTCCGAACTCAAACCTGGAAGTTCCAGACCCCTATTACGATGAAGATCAAGGATTTGAAAATGTTTTTCAAATACTAGACAGAGCTTGTAACATTATTGCTTATCGTTTTTTAAATTTTTAAATCTTTTTATTATTTTAGTTAATTCAAAAAAAAAAAAAAAAAAATGAAAAATTTATTATATACCCTTTTACTTACAGTAACATTTTACACAAATGCTCAAGAAGTAAATTTAGAACTATTTAAAAATGGTTTCAACAGTCCAGTAGATATACAAAATGCCGGAGACGATCGTCTATTTATTGTTGAACAAGCAGGAATTATTAAAATATTAAATCCCGATGCAACCATAAACTCAGAACCATTTTTAAACATAACCAGTTTGATTTCTTCAGGTGGAGAACGTGGATTGTTAGGATTAGCTTTTCATCCTGATTATTCTAACAATGGTTATTTTTTTGTTTATTATACCAATACTACTGGTGATACTCAAGTAGCCAGATATACTGTGGATGCTACTGATTCAAACATAGCTGATCCAAATACTGCAGTGTTGATAATTGGTGCCGAACAGCCATACAGCAACCATAATGGCGGTTGTATTCAATTTGGTGCCGATGGATTTCTGTACGTTGGTTTAGGTGATGGTGGAAGTGGTGGGGATCCCGGAAATAGATCACAAAATTTGCAGACACTTCTTGGAAAAATACTTCGAATTGATATTGATAATACTAATGGTACAAATAATTACGATATTCCATCTGACAATCCTTTTGTTGAAGATTCTAATGCTTTAGATGAGATTTGGGCCTACGGAGTCCGAAATCCGTGGCGTTTTTCTTTTGATAGTGAATCAGATGAATTATGGATAGCTGACGTTGGACAAGGAGATATAGAAGAAATAAACAAGGTAGCTCCAGATGCTGCTGGTCTCAATTATGGGTGGCGTTGCTACGAAGGATCTCAAACTTATAATACCAGTGGTTGTCCAGACCCCTCAGAATTAACATTTCCAGTAGCAGAATATACTCACGCTGTTGGTTATTCGATTACTGGTGGTTATGTCTATCATGGAAACGTTTACAGTGATATTCAGGATTTATATTTTTTTGCAGATCTAAATGGTTTAATTGGTACAGTTGATAACGATAATAATTTAATTAATTATGGTAATTATGGAGGCACATGGGTTTCATTTGGAGAAGATGTAAATGGTGAACTTTATATCGCTGATATTTCCGGGTCCATATACAAAGTAAAAGGTGGAGAGATTTTTGACACACAAAGCTTTTCTGAATCACAAGTATCATTAACACCAAACCCTACATCTAATAATGTACGCATTTTACTGGATGGACATTTAATTTCAAAAATTGATATTATTGATCTAAAAGGGGCTATTGTTTTCTCTGAAAATAACCTATTAATATCAGAAAAATATATTTCATTAGATTCAATGAAAAGTGGTGTTTATATTGTTAAAATACTTTCTGAAAATGGGCAGTCTATTTTCAAAAAATTAATTATTAATTAGATTGTGAATTTAAAAGGAAAAATTTATTTAATTCCCTGTACCCTAGGGACTACAAATCCTAATGAAGTACTTCCTCTAGTCGTACAAAAGACAATTGAGAATATTGATATCTATATCGTAGAGAACGAAAAAAATGCAAGACGATTTATCAAAAATATTTGCCCAAAAAAAAGTCAATCCTTATTAACTTTTAAAATCATAAATAAGTACTCCCTAGACTCAGAGATCCCCGAGATGTTGAACCCCTGTATAGCTGGTCAACATATTGGAGTCATTTCGGATGCCGGATGTCCTGGTATTGCAGATCCTGGGGCTTCAGTAGTTGAACAAGCACATCTAAAAGGAGTAAAAGTGATTCCCTTAGTCGGACCATCTTCTATTTTACTTGCAATGATGGCTAGCGGATTAAACGGACAAAGTTTTTCTTTTAATGGTTATTTGCCCATTGATAAAAAAGAAAGAAAAACAGAAATTAAGCGGTTAGAGAAGTTATCTTCAGATTTCCAGCAATCGCAATTATTCATAGAAACTCCCTATCGAAACAATCAAATGTTCGAAAGCTTAATCAAAAATTTACATTCACAAACTATGCTTTGTGTGGCAGCAGATATAACGTTGCCAACAGAATACATTAAAACATTTACTGTAGATCACTGGAAAAGAGAGAAAATTGACTTACACAAAAGGCCAACATTATTTATTTTACAAAAATAATTGGGATTAAGCTTTCGCCTTTCTGTTGGCTATTACAAACGAAGTGTCATAACCAGAAAACTTTTTTAAGTAATATTCAATTGAAGTTCCAAACGCATCACTAAAATTGACGGATCCACCACTTCGCAAATATTTTTTTACATTCCCCGCTCCAGCTAAATGGGCAGCGGCTAAAATTCCAGATTCTGTGATTTTAACACCTCCGACATGTATCCCCTGAAATTTTTTAATATCCCTTCGCAGGATCCATTTATTTCTTGCAGTATTTGCAGTAAAGGCCTGTTCTTGGAGATAAGAATTATTTAGAAATTCATCAGAGTCATTAATACCAATTAATTTTAGTGTATTTTTTCCAAATTGATATTTCCCTAAATAACCGTAAATATTAACTATTGCATAATCCCCTCTAGACTCTTTAAAACCTAACGCTTCTTTAAATCCTATATAAGAATTTCCGAGATAAATGTAGTTTAAGGGTTTTTTTGGATATAACAAATCTACTTCATCTAAATTTGGAACCTGATAACAAATACTAGTGATATCAGTCTTATACTTGGCTTGATCTATTTTTTTGCTTAAAGAAAATCCAGTTAGTAAGATTATCAAAAATACAAACAGGAAAATTATTATAAATAGATTGTTCATTTTATTTATTTGCTGTTCCAATTTATTCGGTTTTTTTTTGGATTGCAAATGTACAAAAATATTTAATATACTGTAATACAAGGAATTAAGTCTTATCTGAAGATTTTTTGTTTAGAAATCCACTGGGTATATTCATTTTTATTACGAACATGCTGCGATAAATTTTTAGCAAACTTGTGATAACCAAAATTAGATACGTCTGCTACAAAAAAATAAAAATTGTGATTTTCAAAATTTAATACAGCATCAATACTTGAGATATCAGGCATGGTAATAGGTCCAGGAGGAATTCCTGGGTATTTGTATGTATTGTATGGAGAATCAATAACTAAATCTTTATATAATACTCGCTTTATTTGTTGATTGAAATTATTTTCTGAAAGTTTTTTTGAATAAATAACAGTTGGATCGGCTTGTAATAGCATTCCTTTATTAATACGATTTATATACACACCGGCAACTCTTGGACGTTCGTCAATTTTGACAGTTTCTTTTTGGACTATAGCAGCGAGACTGATAATTTGCTTTTTGGACAATTTTATTTTTTTTACTTTTTCTAAACGACTTTTATTCCAAAACCTATTGGATTCTTCAAGCATTTTTTTGTTAAAGTCCTCAGGCCTAATATCCCAATAAAGTTGATAAGTATTCGGGATAAAATTACACAAAGCAGTTTCTTTTGTAAAATTATTTTCTTTTAAAAAATTTTCATTAAGCATCGCATTTAAAAAAGATAAACTATCTGCATCTAATTGCTTAGCTAGAGTACCAGCTAGATCTTCTATACGTTCTTGATTGTTGAATTTTACTTTAACTGGAATATTTCCCGTACGTATTGAATTTATAATTTCATTATTATTCATTCCCTTTCTTATAACATAATGACCAGATTTCACATTCGAAGAATATCCCTTTTTATTGGCAACAGTCGTAAAAGTCTCAACATCAATTAATAAAGGGGAAATTTCCACTACAACATCGTTGAAACTAGCAGATCGTGATATATAAATATGAGCTGCGTTATTTTGAAAAAAGGTATTTGGAACAAAAATAGTTGAGTAAACAAAGTAAGAAAATGCAGCCATTACGACCAGGCCACACAATAGTATTGCAAAAACAGTTTTTTTTAAGTTACTCATTAATTAATTGATAAATTGATTCATTTTTATATCCTTTATTTGAATATATCCAATCTTTTTTAATACCCGTTAATTTAAAATTTGAATTTTCAAATAATTTAATACTTGCCGAATTATCCTCTGAAATATTAGCATACAATTGATGTAGATTTAGATGATTGAAAGCATATTTAATGATCATTTTTACAGCAGTCAGAGCATATCCTTTATTTCTTTCGTCAAGCTTGGAAATGACAATACCAACTCCCACTCTTTTGTGTTTAGGCTCATAATCAAACAAATCTATACAACCTATTGGTTGACTCTTTTTATTAGTAGCGACAATTAGTCTTAGTTGTTTAGTCTCATAAATATCTTTATGAGAATTTTTAATATAATTTCTTAAAGTGAATTTTGAGTAGGGACTAGTAGTGTTACTAACCTCCCAAAATAATTCAGTATTCTCTAATTGATATAGAAAATCTAAATCTTCTGGTTCCAGTGCTCTTAGATGTATTTTTGGTCCTTTTAACGTTAACATTCCCAGTCTCCTTTATATATTAATTCAGCAGGACCTTTTAAATAAATATTCTGATAAATTAAATTATTTTTTTCAAATTCTACAAATAAATTACCGCCTTTGGTTTTTAGTTGAATATGATTAAAAGACGTTTTTTTTAATTCAAACATAGCGATTGCAACAGCAGTGGCTCCGGTTCCACATGATAAAGTTTCAGCTTCTACTCCCCTTTCATACGTTCGAACTTTAAAACAATTATCATTAATTTGTTCAACAAAGTTAATATTAGAACCTTCTATTCCATAAAGATGGTTTCTTAAAAAAGAACCCTTTTCCGTTACTTTAAAATTTTCCAATTCGTTAACCATTTCTACATGATGAGGAGATCCTGTATCTAAACAAATATAGTCAGTTCTTAAATCAATTTTACTGACATCATTCATTTTTAAAGATATCATTTCATCAACTATAGATGCTTTATGATGACCATCAATTGCCTCAAAATTGGTTTTATTGTTTATAATGTTTAAAAAATTTGCAAAATGTACAATACATCTCCCGCCATTGCCACACATAGAACCTAAATTACCATCTGAATTAAAATATACCATTTTAAAGTCTACAGTATCGCTATCTTCTAATAAAATAAGTCCATCTGCGCCAATCCCAAATTTTCGACTGCACATTTTTTCAATCAAATAATGATTATCTTTTTGAAAAATCAGTTTCCTATTGTCAATTAAAACAAAATCGTTACCTGTCCCCTGGTATTTATAAAAAGGTATTGTCATATTCCACAAATATATTAAAAGGTTTTGCGTTATAGAAATCTTATTGCTTTGTTAAATGGGAGTTAAAATCTATTATAAAGAAAATATATTTATAAGGTTTCTGTTAAATTTAATGATTAGAAAAAATATAACTAATGAAACAATTTATCAAGTTTACATTTATCGCAATAATTTCAAGTTTTATTACACTCTTGGGAAGTAAATATATTCAAAAAAAAGACGAAGTTAAAATAATACATCAAAATGAAGCTTCAAAAATAATTCCTACCTACAATGTAAATAATAATGTGTTAAATACAAATATAGACTTTACTGAAGCCGCAGAAAAAACTGTTAATGCGGTAGTTCACGTAAAAAATACCACAAAACAAACAAATATAAACTCAAACTATTATTTTTTTAGAGGTAATAATACAAGGGAAATGATTGGTTCAGGAAGCGGAGTAATCATTTCTGCGGATGGATACATCGTAACAAACAATCATGTCATTGATAATTCATCTGAACTCGAAGTGACATTAAACAACAACAAAACTTACATCGCAGAAATAATAGGTACGGATCCCAGTACTGATATAGCCTTAATAAAAATAGAATCTGAAGAAGAATTAACTTACGTTCCCTTTGGAAATTCTGACAATTTAAAAATTGGCGAATGGGTCTTAGCGGTTGGGAATCCGTTTAATCTAACATCCACTGTTACTGCAGGCATTGTAAGTGCTAAGGGACGTGATCTAAATGAATATGATGGTAATATCCAATCTTTTATACAAACTGATGCTGCAGTGAATAGAGGAAATAGTGGCGGTGCATTGGTAAATTCAACAGGAGATTTAATGGGTATTAATACCGCAATAAGTTCAGAGACAGGTTCCTATGTCGGTTATTCATTTGCAGTTCCCGCTAATAATGCAAGAAAGATAATAGAAGATATTTTAGAATATGGGTATGTGCAAAAAGTAATTTTAGGGATTTCTGGCGGAAGTTTAAATACAACTATAGCTGATGAATTGAATATTGATGAAACAGAGGGGGTGTATGTAAACTTGATTGAAAAAGGGAGTGGAGCCGATATTAGCGGAATAAAAAAAAGGGACATTATTAAAAGTATTGATGGTCAAAAAATTGGGAAATTTTCAGACTTGGTCGGTTATTTGGGTTCCAAACAACCAAATGATATAATTTTAGTTACTGTTGTAAGAGATGGTGTTGAGAAGATAATTTCAGTTACTTTAACTAAATTAGAAATATATAAATTAAATTATATCGGGCTGGAAATTAAAGAAGCTGATGCCGAAGAATTAAAAATATTTGGGGTGAATCATGGAGTAAAAATTAGGCAAGTTTTAAATAAAAATTTAAAAGGATATGGCCTAGAAGATTCAATCATTATTAAAATTAATGACAAAAAAATCACATCGATAGAGGATGCAAAATATATTTTAAACAATGTAAATGAAAGCAATCCAATTAAAATAACTTTTGTAGACAAAGTAGGTGAGATAAATTCATTTATATTTAGATAAAAATAACTGTTTAAGTTTACTTCAAATATTTGATTATTGGTAAGTTTAATTTTCACTATTATCCTTTCTTTAACTCATTAAAAGAAGTATTTTTGCAAAAATTTTTAATCTTAAAATAAAAAAATATGAGTTTTGTTGACGTTTATGAAAAAGAACTGTCTTTTCAAACTGATCGCCGTAAAGTAACTGTTGAATTTATTAAAACTATTAGTGATTTATGGTACGATAAATCTATTGAAATAGTATTATTTAGAAACCAATTAATTGATCGTAGTGTTAGTGACATTCTGAATTTACACAAATATGCAAACGATTTTGTAGGAAAACCTATTTCAATCTTTGATTCTCTTGAAATCACTAAAGCTATTAATTCTCTTAATTTACCTCCTTCCAAATTGGATATAGGTAAACTTACCTATGAATACTTATTAGAAGAAAAAAAGCATGACAATGCTTTATCATTTGTTAAAGAAAAATTATCCGATGCCAATAATGTAGAAAATATTACTCCCAAAGATGTTGTTCTGTATGGTTTCGGACGTATTGGACGTTTATTAGCTCGTGAACTAATGAATAAAGCAGGTAAAGGTTCTCAAATGAGACTTCGCGCGATTGTGACAAGAGGTGAAATAAATAAAACTGTTTTAGAAAAAAGAGCTTCTTTACTCAAAATGGATTCAGTTCATGGTGATTTTAACGGCACTGTAGCTGTAGATGAAAAAAATAAAGCTTTAATCATAAATGGTACTACCGTACACATTATATCAGCCAATGCGCCAGAAGATATCAATTATACAAAATACGGAATTAATGATGCTTTGGTAATTGATAATACTGGGGCTTTTAGAGATCATGTAGCTTTATCTCGTCATCTAAAAGGAATTGGAGTTTCAAAAGTTTTATTGACAGCTCCTGGAAAAGGTATTCCAAATATTGTACATGGTGCTAATCATCTAGATTACGATCCAAATGAAGTCGATATTTTTTCAGCTGCATCATGCACTACAAACGCTATTACTCCTGTTTTGAAGGCTATAGAAAATACTTTTGGGGTTATACATGGGCATTTAGAAACAATTCATGCCTACACTAACGACCAAAATTTAGTCGATAATATGCACAATAAATATAGAAGAGGTCGTGCTGCTGCTCTAAATATGGTAATCACTGAAACTGGAGCTGGTAAGGCTGTTAGCAAAGCTTTACCCTCATTCGAAGGAAAACTTACCTCCAGTGCAATTCGAGTTCCTGTTCCTAATGGGTCTTTAGCAATATTAAACTTAGAACTTGAAAAAAAAACCAATAAAGAAGAACTGAACGCTATTATTAAAAAATATGCTATGGAAGGTGATTTGGTTGAACAAATACAATATTCACTTAATAATGAGTTAGTGTCCAGTGATATCGTTGGAACATCTGCACCCTCCATCTATGATAGTAATGCTACAATTGTTGCTAAAAACGGAAAAAGTGCTGTTTTGTACGTATGGTATGATAACGAATATGGATATAGTCATCAAGTGATCCGATTGGCAAAATACATTTCTAAGGTCAGGAGATTTACTTATTACTAACATAAGTATCCAAATTATGTAAGCTCGATATTATCGAGCTTTTTTTTTAAATAAATTAAAATAGCTGTTAAATATTACACAACTTCCTTAAATGAACGATAATTAACTAAAAATACTACTTGTATAAAACTTGAAAAACAGAATTAATCAATTAAATGTATTTTTGTAACAATATAAAATCTCAATAAATGAGAATAGATATCATAACTGCGGTACCAGAATTATTAAAAAGTCCTTTTGAAGCGTCCATACTTAAACGGGCAATTGAGAAAAAATTAGTTTCTATTTACTTTCATAATATTCGTGATTATTCAACAAACTCTTACAATCAAATTGATGATTACCAATTCGGTGGTGGTGCTGGTATGGTAATGATGATAGAACCTATAGATAAATGCATTTCAAAATTAAAATCACAAAGAGATTATGACGAAATCATTTATATGACTCCAGATGGAAATACTTTTAATCAAGGAATAGCTAACAAAATTTCTTTGATGAAAAACATCATCATATTATGCGGTCACTATAAAGGAGTAGACCAAAGAGTTCGAGATCAATTTATTACATTGGAGATATCTATTGGGGATTATGTTTTAAGTGGAGGAGAACTAGCTTCTGCGATTATTTGTGACTCTGTAATACGACTAATTCCAGGTGTCCTTGGAAATGAAACAAGTGCACTTACCGATTCTCACCAAGATGGTTTATTAGCGCCATCTGTTTATACTCGACCTTCAGAATATAAAGGCTGGAAAGTTCCCGAGGTACTTTTAAGTGGTCATTCAAAAAAAATTGAAGAATGGCGTGAAGAAGACGCCTTAAAAAGAACAGAATTAAGAAGACCAGATTTGCTTGACTAACATGAATTCAACTGATTTAGAAATTATTGAATCGATTGTAGTACCTATTTTAAATAACAGAGAACGTATATCAGATTATCTTCCTGGACACTTTACTACTATTTACTCCAAAAAAGGCATCAAGAAAGCTATTAAAAGAGGGTTAGTAACCATTAATGGAAAAAAAGCATATACAGCTGATTATGTGTTCGGAAATGAAAGAATTGATTTATTTCAATCGCCTTTAGCCAAAAAAAGAGAAATAGTAAACATAATACTTGAGATTGTTTACGAAGATGATTATTTGGCTGTTATCAAAAAACCAGCTGGTATTCTAGTAAGTGGAAATAAAAAATATACAATTGAGAATGCTTTGTCGCTTGCTTTAGAAAAAAGTAAAAAACAAGATGGATTGGTATACCCATTACCAATTCACCGACTTGATTACCCAACAAGTGGCCTACTTCTTATTGGTAAAACATCACGATCAGTTATACTACTAAATAAAATGTTTAAAAATAAAGAAATCATCAAAAAATACGAAGCAATTACAATTGGTGAACAAAAAGATCAAGGTGTCATCAGCATAAAAATTGATAATAAAAAATCAAAAACAACATTTAAAGTAATAAAAAGATTGAATTCAATTAGGTATAAAAATTTAAATCTTGTAGAATTGATTCCACATACAGGAAGAACACATCAACTAAGAATACACATGTCAAAAATTGGTAACCCTATTTTTGGTGACAAAAAATACGGAATAAAAGGTTTAATAAGTAAGGGTAATGGATTGTATTTACAAGCATCAAAACTTACATTTAAGCATCCATTTAAAGAAAAAGTGCTAGAAATATCAATTCCAAGATCAAAAAAAACAAGTAAACTCTTTCCAAAAAAATGAAATAGATATTTGCGTATCATTTTTAAATTACATAAAGCAAAAAAAGTCTTGTAAAGCCAATAAAAATATTTTATTTTTGCAGCCGTCTATAAAATAATAGACACCTTTAATCTAACCTCTGGCGAAAATCGTGGATGTTGTTTTAAAAATCATATTAACAAACAAATAAAATGGAAGAGTTAGTAAAATTTGTTCAAGACGAGTTTGTAACAAAAAAAGAATTCCCACAATTTGGTGCTGGTGATACCATCACAGTATATTACGAAATTCGTGAGGGTGAAAAAACAAGAACTCAGTTTTTTAAGGGAGTTGTAATCCAGGTTAAAGGAACTGGTACCTCTCAAACTTTTACAATAAGGAAAATGTCAGGTACAATTGGAGTAGAAAGAATTTTCCCAATTAACCTACCTGCTTTACAGAAAATTGAAATCAATAAAAAAGGTAGTGTGAGAAGAAAGCGTATCTACTATTTTAGAGGTCTCACTGGTAAAAAAGCAAGAATTAAAGAGAAAAGAATGTAGAAAACAGAATTACTATATTTTATCAAAGCAACTCTCCTGAGTTGCTTTTTTTATTAACAATAGTTAATAAACTAAGTTTATATATCGTTAATATCTAATGAGTTGAAAAATTTGTATATCTCAATTTGTATTTTATATTTGATTATCAAAACGAGGTAACAGTAACAATCGTTTTAAATTAAAGTAACGTTCTTTAAAATTTTTTTTAATCAAATTTATATTTACGAGACCATTGAAAAATGTATTGGAGATATAAATTTAGGCAAAAAGTTGATTTATTTAGAGCAATCTAAAAAAATCAGCCCGAAAGTTGAACAAATCTTGAAATAGAGGTGAGTTGTAACTTTCGAGAAGCAAACTTCGCTTTTAACCTTTTAGGTTAAAATGGGTCTCGTCTTTTGATAAATTTCAAGAGTTCCAGACCAAGAAACGAAATATAAAGGCCTGTAAAAAGTCCTTAACTAGTTTAAGGATCAATTTATTTGAAAATGGTTTTACTAAATTCAATTAAGTAGCTCAGACAACCGGTATATGGACACAAGAAATTTGGTAGCTTTTAGCACAAAAATCTTTAGTTAGAATACGTGTGAAGATTAAAAAAAGGAGTTCATCCATACAAATTTTCTGTAGCCTAGCCACAGTAAAATTTTATTGGGAGACTCGTTTGAAACAAATCACGACTGCAAGGGTTTAATAAACTTGCTTTAAATTGTAATGATTAGTCGGCAAAGGTATGTTTCACAAGAAGCCATATCAATGTAGAAATACGATGATATGGCTTTTCTTGTTTATATTAAACATTAATTTTATAACACTTTCAGCTTTTAAAAGCCACCGCAAATTTGTAAATTTGCAATTCGAAAAAACGAATCCATTTCGTTTTAATTTTAGAATAAAATTTCAACTCTTTATGTCAAAATCAGCGACTATAATTTATACAAAAACAGACGAAGCACCTGCCCTTGCTACTCAATCTTTTTTACCTATTGTTAAAACTTTTACTTCTTCTTCAAATATCCTACTGGAAACTAGAGATATTTCATTAGCTGGAAGAATTTTATCTTTATTTCCTGAATGTTTAAATGAAGAACAAATAGTAGCTGATGACTTAGCCGAATTAGGAGAATTAGTGAAAAAGCCAGAAGCCAATATTATTAAACTACCAAATATTAGCGCTTCTGTTCCACAATTAATGGCTGCAATTAAAGAGCTACAGTCAAAAGGCTATAACATACCGGATTTTCCGAAGAAACCAAGTACACAAGAAGAAAAATACATACAGTTAAAATATAATAAAATTAAAGGTTCAGCTGTCAACCCAGTATTAAGAGAAGGAAATAGTGACCGCAGAGCTCCAAAAGCAGTTAAAAATTATGCAAAAAATAATCCTCACTCAATGGGTAAGTGGAGTAGTGACTCCAAAACTCACGTGGCTACCATGGATAAAGGTGATTTTATGCATAACGAAAAGTCATTAACGGTTCAAAAAGCTGATTCAGTATCCATTGTATTTAGTGATGATTACGGAAATAAACACATTTTAAAAGATTCAATAGCTTTATTAGAAAATGAAATAATAGACGCTTCAGTTTTAAGTAAAAAAGAATTATTAAACTTCTTAGAATCTCAAATAAAAGATGCAAAAGAAAAAGAGGTTTTATTTTCTTTACATATGAAAGCCACTATGATGAAAGTTAGTGATCCTATCATATTTGGTCATGCTGTCCAAGTATTTTTTAAGGATTTATTTAACAAGCATCAAGAAACTTTTAATAGAATTGGTGTTAATGTAAATAATGGATTTGGTGATTTAATAAGTAATCTATCAAAATTACCAACCAATAAAAAAGAAGAGGTATTATCTGATATTGCCACAACTTTTGAAAATGGTCCAGATTTAGCAATGGTAAACTCAGATAATGGAATAACGAATCTTCATGTACCAAGTGATGTAATAATAGATGCATCTATGCCAGCTATGATTAGATCATCAGGTAAAATGTGGGATCCAAGCGGAAATCTAAAAGATACAAAAGCGGTTATTCCAGATAGTAGTTATGCTAAAATTTATAGCGCTACCATTGATTTTTGTAAAAAGAATGGCGCTTTCGATCCAACTAAAATGGGTACAGTTCCAAATGTTGGTTTAATGGCACAAAAAGCCGAAGAATACGGGTCTCATGACAAAACATTCGAAATACAGAATGATGGAATCGTGCAAGTAATTGATTCTGCAAATAATACTATACTAGAACATACAGTAGAAAAAGGGGACATTTGGAGAATGTGTCAAGCTAAAGATGCTCCAATTCAGGATTGGATTAAACTTGCAGTTACCAGAGCTAGAGATTCTAAAACTCCTGCTGTTTTTTGGTTAGATAAAAATAGAGCTCATGATGCAGAATTAATTAAAAAGGTTAAAACTTATTTACCTAATCATAACACTAATGGTTTAGATATAAGAATTCTTTCACCAGAAGAAGCTACACAATTTTCCTTAGAAAGAATTAAAGAAGGGAAAGATACTATTTCTGTAACAGGAAATGTATTACGTGATTACTTAACAGACTTATTCCCAATTTTAGAATTAGGAACCAGTGCAAAAATGCTATCAATTGTACCTTTAATGAATGGTGGCGGTTTATTTGAAACTGGCGCGGGAGGTTCTGCACCAAAACATGTACAGCAGTTTGTTTCAGAAGGTCATTTACGTTGGGATTCTTTAGGTGAATTTTTGGCACTAGCAGTATCTTTAGAGCACTTAGGTACTACATTTAATAATCCTCAGGCGGTTCTTTTATCAAAAACTTTAGATCTGGCAACAGAAAAACTATTAGCTAACAGTAAAGGACCATCTAGAAAAGTAAATGAACTTGATAATAGAGGGAGTCATTTTTATTTAGCTTTTTATTGGGCTGAAGCCTTATCAGAACAAGATGAAGATGAAAATTTTAGAAAAGAATTTCTGCCTATTTACAATAAATTAAAAGAAAATGAATCTAAGATAGTTTTTGAATTAAATAATGTACAGGGAAAATCAATTGATATAAATGGTTATTACCTTCCAAATGATGAGTTAGTATCAAAACAAATGAGAGCTAGTGCTACATTTAATTCTATACTTGGTCAGTAATTTTATCTGAAAATCTATAAATTCAAGCTATCAGAATTCTGATAGCTTTTTTTATGCTATTTAAAACTATTGTAAATTTGCATATGAGTTTTACAAAAACAACAGAAGAAAGTTCTAAATACAACCATCTAGAAAAAATGTCAATTACAGAAATAGTAACAAATATTAATTCTGAAGACAAATCCATTCCATTAGCTATTGAAAAAGTAATTCCAGAAATTGAAAAACTAATTCAAAAAGTAGTGCTTAACTTGAAAAAAGGTGGGCGTCTATTTTATATAGGTGCTGGGACAAGTGGACGACTTGGTATCTTAGATGCAAGTGAATGCCCCCCCACTTTTGGTGTACCACACAAATTAGTTATTGGAATTATCGCAGGAGGAGACAAAGCTATTAGAAAGGCAGTTGAAAATGCTGAAGATTCAAAAACACAAGGCTGGATAGACTTAAAAAATCATAAGGTTTCTTCTAAAGATTTTGTTATAGGAATAGCAGCCTCCGGAACTACACCTTATGTAATAGGAGCATTAGAAAAATGCAACAAAAACAAAATAGAAACGGGTTGTATAACATGTAATATTGGAAGTCCGTTGGCTAACACTGCAAAGTATCCTATTGTAATTAAAGTAGGTCCAGAATTCGTTACCGGAAGTTCAAGAATGAAAGCAGGAACTGCTCAAAAGCTTATTTTAAACATGATTTCAACTGCTACAATGATACAACTAGGTAAAGTTAAGGGGAATAAAATGGTTGACATGAAACTTAGTAATAATAAATTAGTTAATAGAGGTACCAAAATAATTATGTCAGAACTTAACATATCTGAAGTTCAAGCTAATAAATTATTATTAAAACATAAGAGTGTTAGAAAAGCAATTAATTCAAAATTAAAATGAGTCAAAAACATACAGATCCAAATTTATTAAAAAAAGGAATTAAATATTTAGCTTTTAGTCTTCCGCTACTATTTTTATGTCCTTATGTATTGACATTATCTTTTAATGGCATCCACTACTACCAAAGGCAGGAGACATTAACTTTTATAAATAAAGAAACTATTTTTTTATACGCAATTTTTATTACTGGATTAATTTTTGGTTTTTTAGCCTTTTATTTTCTATACAGAGGTTTTAGGACTTTATCATCGGCCTTATTTGATTAATTTTTCGATTACGAAGCACCTCTTTACATTATTTTTTTTGCTTTATAGGCAAAAAAAAACCCTCATCAAAAGATGAAGGTTTTAAAGAAGGCGGCGACCTACTCTTCCACAGTAGTAGTACCATCGGCGCAAACGGGCTTAACTTCTCTGTTCGGAAAGGTAAGAGGTGAGCCCCGTCGCTATAACCACCTTAGTTTTATGACATTCCAGAACTGATCTGTCTTTGTCACCCTATCTAGGATAGGAAAATATCTTAACATAAAGAAAAAAGAATTATTAGAATAGTAATATTTTTAAATAAGCTTATAAAAAGAGTTGTCCTCCCCATTTGCATGGGGAGAAACGATTTGTACATAAGCTATACGGGTTATTAGTATCACTCGGCTACAAACATTACTGCTCTTACACCTATGACCTATCAACGTGGTAGTCTCCCACGACCCTTTAAAGAAATCTCATCTTGTGGTGGGTTTCGCGCTTATATGCTTTCAGCGCTTATCCCTTCCCGACGTAGCTACCCAGCAATGCTCCTGGCGGAACAACTGGTACACCAGAGGTCAGTCCATTCCGGTCCTCTCGTACTAGGAACAGATCCACTCAAATTTCTAACGCCCACTGTAGATAGAGACCGAACTGTCTCACGACGTTCTGAACCCAGCTCGCGTGCCACTTTAATGGGCGAACAGCCCAACCCTTGGGACCTTCTCCAGCCCCAGGATGTGACGAGCCGACATCGAGGTGCCAAACCCCCCCGTCGATGTGAGCTCTTGGGGGAGATCAGCCTGTTATCCCCGGAGTACCTTTTATCCTTTGAGCGATGGCCCTTCCATGCGGAACCACCGGATCACTATGCTCTACTTTCGTACCTGATCGACTTGTAGGTCTCTCAGTCAAGCTCCCTTATGCCATTGCACTCTACACACGATTGCCAACCGTATTGAGGGAACCTTTAGAAGCCTCCGTTACTCTTTTGGAGGCGACCACCCCAGTCAAACTACCCACCAAGCACTGTCTCCCGTTAGGGATTAGGCTTCAGACAAGTAAAGGGTGGTATTTCAACAATGACTCACCAACGCCTGGCGACGCTGGATCGATGTCTCCCACCTATCCTACACATTACTTATCCAAAGTCAATACTAAGCTATAGTAAAGGTTCACGGGGTCTTTTCGTCCCACAGCGGGTAAACGGCATCTTCACCGTTACTACAATTTCACCGAGCTCATGGCTGAGACAGTATCCAGATCGTTGCACCATTCGTGCAGGTCGGAACTTACCCGACAAGGAATTTCGCTACCTTAGGACCGTTATAGTTACGGCCGCCGTTTACCGGGGCTTCAATTCAATGCTTCGCCGAAGCTAACATCTCCTCTTAACCTTCCGGCACCGGGCAGGTGTCAGGCCATATACATCATCTTTCGATTTAGCATAGCCCTGTGTTTTTGATAAACAGTCGCCTGGATCTTTTCACTGCGGCCCATCTAAAAGATGGGCGACCCTTCTCCCGAAGTTACGGGTCGATTTTGCCTAGTTCCTTAGCCATGAATCTCTCGAGCACCTTAGAATTCTCATCCCAACTACCTGTGTCGGTTTAGGGTACGGGCTGCTTCACTCGCTTTTCTTGGAAGTCGATTCGCTAGATTATCACCGCAGCCGTAGCCTTAGTGTACTATCGAGGTGTTACCACTCTCTTCAACGCACAATTCCGTCTGTGCGCACTAACTATTCGCCTCCGTCACTTTTAACGTGAGCAGGTACAGGAATATTAACCTGTTGTCCATCGACTACCCCTTTCGGGTTCGCCTTAGGTCCCGACTAACCCTCAGCTGATTAGCATAGCTGAGGAAACCTTAGTCTTTCGGTGTGCGGGTTTCTCGCCCGCATTATCGTTACTTATGCCTACATTTTCTTTTGTAGCTACTCCAGCAAACCTCGCAGTTCACCTTCAACGCCACTACAATGCTCCCCTACCACTAATAAATTAGTCCATAGCTTCGGTAGTATGTTTATGCCCGATTATTATCCATGCCGGATCGCTCGACTAGTGAGCTGTTACGCACTCTTTAAATGAATGGCTGCTTCCAAGCCAACATCCTAGCTGTCTGGGCAATCCAACCTCGTTTATTCAACTTAACATACATTTTGGGACCTTAGCTGATGGTCTGGGTTCTTTCCCTCTCGGACATGGACCTTAGCACCCATGCCCTCACTGCATACAAACATTTTATAGCATTCGGAGTTTGTCAGGAATTGGTAGGCGGTGAAGCCCCCGCATCCAATCAGTAGCTCTACCTCTATAAAACTATGTATACGCTGCACCTAAATGCATTTCGGGGAGTACGAGCTATTTCCGAGTTTGATTGGCCTTTCACCCCTACCCACAGGTCATCCGAACACTTTTCAACGTATATCGGTTCGGGCCTCCACTTTGGGTTAACAAAGCTTCACCCTGCCCATGGGTAGATCACACGGTTTCGCGTCTACTACTACTAACTATGGCGCCCTATTCAGACTCGCTTTCGCTACGGCTCCATTTCTTAAAAATTTAACCTTGCTAGTAACAGTAACTCGTAGGCTCATTATGCAAAAGGCACGCCGTCACCACGAATGGCTCCGACCGCTTGTAAGCGTATGGTTTCAGGATCTATTTCACTCCCTTATTCAGGGTTCTTTTCACCTTTCCCTCACGGTACTAGTTCACTATCGGTCTCTCAGGAGTATTTAGCCTTGGCGGATGGTCCCGCCAGATTCATACAGGGTTTCACGTGCCCCGCACTACTCAGGATACCACTATCAATAACACTCTTTACTTATACCGGGCTATCACCGTCTATGGCCCCTCTTTCCAAAGGGTTCTAATTCATTGTGCATCAAATGTCGTGGTCCTACAACCCCAGTATTGCCGTAACAACACTGGTTTGGGCTAATTCGAGTTCGCTCGCCGCTACTATCGAAATCACTATTGTTTTCTCTTCCTCCGGGTACTTAGATGTTTCAGTTCTCCGGGTTTACCCTCCTTGCGGAGTAACTAGTCTTCAACTAGCTGGGTTGCCCCATTCGGAAATTTGCGGATCAAAATGTATGTGCCATTCCCCGCAACTTATCGCAGCTTATCACGTCCTTCATCGTCTCTGAGAGCCTAGGCATTCCCCATACGCCCTTACTTTGCTTATTGTACTTTTTTGCTCTTTTAATGAGTTATTCAAAATGTGTTACTAGTTATTGCTAACTAATAACATTTATTATTACTTTTCTCGTATTTCTTTTTTCAATATGTCAATGAACGTTCTCAACCATTTGGCTGATAGTGGAGAATATCGGAGTCGAACCGATGACCTCCTGCGTGCAAGGCAGGCGCTCTAGCCAGCTGAGCTAATCCCCCATTTGTGAAATTCAGAATCTTTGTATTCAGAATTGTGAATGTTGAATCCTCTAACTTCTAGAATTTCCTTTCAATATGTTATGAACGTTTCTCTATAAATAAAATATTTATCCATAAAAAAAAGTAGTCTCAGGCAGACTCGAACTGCCGACCTCTACATTATCAGTGTAGCGCTCTAACCAGCTGAGCTATGAGACTGTTTGTTTTCAGTCTGCAGTATGCAGTATAGTGTTTAAATGAATAATACTCTAAACAATCTGATACTTCAGACTTATATATTTTTAAAATTGACAGCTAAACCAAGCAAAATAAATCGATTTTTAAGAGTTTACTCTCTCATCGTACTTTCTATCTGTTACCTAAGTAACAAATTCTCTAGAAAGGAGGTGTTCCAGCCGCACCTTCCGGTACGGCTACCTTGTTACGACTTAGCCCTAGTTACCAGTTTTACCCTAGGCAGCTCCTTACGGTCACCGACTTCAGGTACCCCCAGCTTCCATGGCTTGACGGGCGGTGTGTACAAGGCCCGGGAACGTATTCACCGCATCATGGCTGATATGCGATTACTAGCGATTCCAGCTTCACGGAGTCGAGTTGCAGACTCCGATCCGAACTGAGACCGGTTTTGAAGATTCGCTCCTACTCGCGTAGTGGCTGCTCTCTGTACCGGCCATTGTAGCACGTGTGTGGCCCAGGACGTAAGGGCCGTGATGATTTGACGTCATCCCCACCTTCCTCACGGTTTGCACCGGCAGTCTTGTTAGAGTTCCCGACATTACTCGCTGGCAACTAACAACAGGGGTTGCGCTCGTTATAGGACTTAACCTGACACCTCACGGCACGAGCTGACGACAACCATGCAGCACCTTGTAATCTGTCCGAAGAAAACTCTATCTCTAAAGCTGTCAGACTACATTTAAGCCCTGGTAAGGTTCCTCGCGTATCATCGAATTAAACCACATGCTCCACCGCTTGTGCGGGCCCCCGTCAATTCCTTTGAGTTTCATTCTTGCGAACGTACTCCCCAGGTGGGATACTTATCACTTTCGCTTAGCCACTCAATCCGAAGATCGAACAGCTAGTATCCATCGTTTACGGCGTGGACTACCAGGGTATCTAATCCTGTTCGCTCCCCACGCTTTCGTCCCTCAGCGTCAATATAGTGTTAGTGATCTGCCTTCGCAATTGGTATTCTGTGTAATATCTATGCATTTCACCGCTACACTACACATTCTAACCACTTCACACTAATTCAAGAAATCCAGTATCAATGGCAATTTTACAGTTGAGCTGCAAGATTTCACCACTGACTTAGATTCCCGCCTACGGACCCTTTAAACCCAATGATTCCGGATAACGCTCGGACCCTCCGTATTACCGCGGCTGCTGGCACGGAGTTAGCCGGTCCTTATTCTTATAGTACCGTCAGCTTCTCACACGTGAAAAGGTTTCTTCCTATATAAAAGCAGTTTACAACCCATAGGGCCGTCTTCCTGCACGCGGCATGGCTGGATCAGAGTTGCCTCCATTGTCCAATATTCCTCACTGCTGCCTCCCGTAGGAGTCTGGTCCGTGTCTCAGTACCAGTGTGGGGGATCCCCCTCTCAGGGCCCCTACCTATCGTTGTCTTGGTAAGCCGTTACCTTACCAACTAACTAATAGGACGCATACTCATCTTATACCACCGAAGCTTTACTATTTATATAATGCTATAAAAATAGACTATAAGGTATTAATCTTCATTTCTAAAGGCTATCCCTCTGTATAAGGCAGATTGTATACGCGTTACGCACCCGTGCGCCGGTCGTCAGCAGAAAAGCAAGCTTCTCTCTGTTACCCCTCGACTTGCATGTGTTAGGCCTGCCGCTAGCGTTCATCCTGAGCCAGGATCAAACTCTTCATCGTATAATCTTAAATAATATTTAAGTACAACTATCAAGTTCTCAAAAAAATCTCAGGTATTTTACTTAGTTTAGTTTTTCAATATAAATAACTACATAAATGTAGCTACCTACGCTGTCAATTTCAATATCTCAATGAACATTTATTTATTGGATTTTTATACCCAATTTTACTCTTAATTATCGCCTGCTTTTACCTAAGCGGCTGCAAATATACAACTGTTTTTTATTACCACAACCATTTTTGAAAATAATTTGAAAATAAAATTTTAAGAGCTTTTTTAACCCATTTAAAACCAATTCCTCTAGGTTAAAGCGGGTGCAAATATAAAAACTTATTTGTTCTTTTTATCATAAATAACCAAAAAAAACCTTTATTTATTCGATGTTTTTACAACGTGCTGATAAACTAAAACTTA